>CAKTWI010000005.1 GCA_934630815.1 uncultured Senegalimassilia sp. | reverse complement strand
GAATTTAAACAAACGAAAAAGAGGCATCAGCCTGCGCCGATGCCTCTAAATCAGACACACATTTTGTCCTATAAGCCACAAAATGGCCGCCCAAAAGGGCGGCCATTTTACTGAACAGTTGAGCTTAGTAGAAGCCTACATGCGCTCGGGAGCGGATACACCGATAAGATCGAGCGTCAAAGCCAATACCGTACGCGTTGCATCGGCAAGAGCCAAACGGGCGTTCTGAATGGCGGGATCTTCGCCAACGATATGGCAATTGGTATAGAACTGATGGAACAAGCCGGCAAGCTCCTGTGCATAATGCGTCAAGCGGAACGGAGCGCGGTCGCGTGCTGCCAGAGCGATAAGCTCGCCAAAGTCATCCATCTTGCGCATAAGGGCGATCTCGGACTCGTGCGTGAGCACGCTAAGGTCGACATCGGCAGGAATGACCTTTACAGCCAGCTCATCGGCGGACAGCGACTCGGCACCTTCACCTGCAGCTTTACGCAGCACGGAGCAAATACGAGCGTGAGCGTATTGCACGTAGTACACCGGATTGGAGTTGTCCTTCTTCTTGGCAACCTCGATATCAAAGTCGATAGGCTGATCGGAGGAACGCGAGAGCATCAGGAAACGCGTTGCGTCCACGCCAACCTCTTCGATAAGCTCAGCAAAGGTGACCATCTCGCCCGTACGCTTGGACATACGCACCGCTTCGCCATCGCGGAACAGGTTGACCAGCTGACCCAGCACAACCTCAAGCGCACCCGGATAACCCCAAGCGGCAAGCATTGCCTCGCAGCGGCGGATGTAACCGTGGTGATCTGCGCCCCACAGGTCGATCAGGTGATCGAACCCGCGCTGCATCTTGTTGTAGTGATAGGCCACATCGGACATAAAGTACGTGTACTCGCCGTTTTCCTTAAGCAGAACACGGTCCTTGTCATCGCCAAAATCAGTGGAGCGGAACCAGGTGGCGCCGTCCTTGTCGTACAGATAGCCCTTCTCGTTCATAATCTCAAGAGAGCGGGAAACGGGCGACGTGCCGTTTTCGTCGGTCTCGTAGAGACTACGCTCGCTAAACCAGGTATCGAACGTGGTACCAAAACCGGTGAGGGTTTCGCGGGCAAGATCAAGCATCTCCTGATAGGCGATTTCGCGGAACGCCTCCATGCGTTCCTGGTCGCTGACGTTCTCCCACTTGTTGCCATCGCGATCGATGATGCCCTGGGCGATATCCTTCACATAGCCGCCGCCGTAGCACTTCTCGGGCATCTCGACATCGTGACCAAGCAGCTGCATATAGCGAACGGAAACCGAATTGCCGAAGACATCCATCTGAACGCCATGGTCGTTAATGTAATACTCCTCGGATACCTGATAACCAGCATGACGCATTACGCGCGCAATGGCGTCGCCGAGCGTTGCCCAGCGGCCATGACCGACATGCATCGGACCCGTAGGATTGGCAGACACATACTCAAGGTTGACGTTATGAGGAGTGCCTTCAGGCAACGTACCCTTGCCGAAGTCGAAACGCTCTGCACGCACACGAGCAGCAACGGACTGGAACGCAGAAGGCGTCAACTTGATGTTGATGAAACCAGGACCCGCGATCTCAACAGACGCAATCATGTTGTTTTCGGGCAGATGATCAACGATGATCTGCGCAATCTCGCGCGGATTTTTGTGGGCCAGCTTTGCCGTACGCATGGCAACGGTCGAAGCCCAATCGCCATTGGATAGGTCGCGAGGACGCTCAAGTGCCGGAGCAGGACGCTCAGCCAGCTCCAGCGTTGCGTCGTCACAAGCAGCGGCAATGGAAGCCGCAATGAGGTTTTCCAGTTCTTCGCGAATTTGCATGTTGATAAAACTTCCTTAAGCTAGCACCGAATACATAGTTCTGCATCTTACCATGCTTATCCCAACAATCCGATATACAGTCGCCAGGCAACACGGTAAACCGAAAACCAAAAGCTCCCCCGCATATGCGAGGGAGCTTTTGGGCCTTGCCCAAAGATCAAATCTTGAACAAAGGCAAAGGCTTTAGGAGGTGCGACAGGGCATGCGCACGCACTGTCGCGAGTAAGCGATTGTTTAGGTTTTCGTTCGTGATGAGCAAACGAACGAAACCAGCGGACAGAAAACGATCGATGTTCTAATCAGAACGCAAGTCGCACGCTAAATCAGTATCATCATCGTTCATTCTCCTCGTTTGCTGCACCATGATCGTTCAAACACAATCACGGGAAGGATCAGCAAACAATGCCAGTCATCGAATTAAGCAACGATGACGGTGCCCGTCTTGCCCTCGAGGCCGGCAGCGGCGCACTCGAGGGAGGTAATGAGGGCCTTGCCCTTCGGGAAGGCCTCGACGTACTCGATGCAGGCCTCGACCTTGGGCAGCATCGAGCCGGGGGCGAACTGGCCCTGGGCGATGTACTCGCGGGCCTCGGCCACGGTCATCGTGGAGAGCTCTTCCTGGTCGGGCTTGTTGAAGTTGATGCAGACCTTCTCGACGGCAGTCAGGATGACCAGCATGTCGGCGCCGAAGTCGGCGGCCAGCTTGGCGGAGGAGCGGTCCTTGTCGATGACGGCGGGAACGCCCTCGTAGCCGTTCTCGGTCTCGAAGACCGGCACGCCGCCGCCACCCGTGGAGACGACGATGTAGCCGTTGTCCATGAGGTCCTTCACGGCGTCAAACTCAACGATGCGCTCGGGCTTCGGGGAGGCGACGACCTGACGCCAACCGCGGCCGGCGTCCTCCTTGAAGGTCCAGCCGGTCTCAGCGGCCTTGGCCTTGGCCTCTTCCTCGGTCATGAAGGCGCCGACGGGCTTGGTGGGGTTCTGGAACGCCGGGTCCTCGGGGTTCACGACGGTCTGGGTGATGACGTTGGCGACGGAGCGGTCGATGCCGCGGGCCTTCAGGTCGTTCAGGATGGCCTGGGACAGCTGATAGCCGATGTAGCCCTGGGACATAGCGCCGGCCTCGGGGAAAGGCATCTCAGGGGTCTTGCCGTCGTTGGCGGCGGCGTAGGCGAAAGCGTTGTTGATCATGCCGACCTGGGGGCCGTTGCCGTGGGAGACGACGACGTTCACGCCATCGGCGATCATGTCGACGATGTGCTTTGCGGTGTTCTTCACCAGCTCGAGCTGCTCCTGCGGGCTGTTGCCGAGAGCGTTGCCGCCGAGGGCGATGACTACGGAAGGACCGTCACCTTTTGCGTAGGGCATGATTGCCTCCTTTTTAGGAATAAAAAAGCCAACCCATTGAAATGGGACGAAATATCGTCATAGGTTGGCAAGGGATTTCGATGCAATTCGTTGCGCCGCCACGGGGGCGGCGCAACGGTTAGTTCGGAACCTAGAGACTTAGCTCAGGGTTGCGTACATGACAGCCTTGATGGTGTGCATGCGGTTCTCGGCCTCGTCGAAGACCTTGGACTGCTTGGACTCGAAGACGTCGTCAGCAACCTCCATCTCGGTGATGCCGAACTGCTCGGCCTTCTGGGCACCGATGGTGGTGTTGGTGTCATGGAAGCTGGGCAGGCAGTGCAGGAAGATAGCGTCCTTCTTAGCGTAGCCCATGACCTCCTTGGTCACGCGGTAGGGCTCGAGGTTCTTGATGCGCTCGCCCCAGACCTCGTCGGGCTCGCCCATGGACACCCACACGTCAGCGTAGATGACGTCGGCGTCGGTGCAGCCTTCCTTCACGTCAGCGGTCAGCTTGACGGTGGCACCATGCTCAGCGGCGATGGCACGGCACTCCTCGACCAGCTCGGCCTCGGGCCAGTTGGTCTCGGGGGCGCAAGCGACGAAGTTCATGCCGAGCTTCGCGCAAACGACCATCATGGAACGGGCAACGTTGTTGGCGGCGTCAGCCATGAAGACGACGGTGCGGCCCTTCAGATCGTAGTTGAAGTTCTCCTGCATGGTGAGAACGTCAGCCAGCATCTGGGTGGGATGCCACTCGGTGGTCAGGCCATTCCAAACCGGCACGCCAGCGTTGGCAGCCAGGTCCTCGACGTCGGTCTGAGCGAAGCCGCGGAACTCAATGCCGTCATAGAAGCGACCGAGCACGCGAGCGGTGTCCTCGATGGACTCCTTCTTGCCCATCTGGGAGCTGTTGGGATCCAGGTAGGTCACGCCCATGCCCAGGTCCATAGCGCCAACCTCGAATGCGCAACGGGTACGCGTGGAGGTCTTCTGGAACAGCAGCACGATGTTCTTGCCCTCAAGGTAGCGATGCGGCACGCCGGCACGCTTCATGTCCTTGAAGTTCTTGGAAAGCTTCAGCAGGTACTCGATCTCCTCGGTGGAGAAGTCCAGGAGACGCAGGAAATGACGACCGCTCAGGCTTACAGGCATGGTAATTCCTTTCGATAGCAAGTTAACAAGAACTTATAAATGCAGGCCGCGCCAAGTTTCAGCCTGCTGTTTCAACCGGAACGCATATACATGCGTTCCGGGAAAAACCTAATAAGGGTTCCTGATTCCTCAGGATTCGTATCCTACATGGATACTGAGATTATGCGCTCTGCGCAACGAGAAATCTAGTCCTCGCGCCAGATCGGCATGCTCATGCAGCGGGGGCCGCCACGGCCGCGGGACAGCTCGGCCGAGGGGATCTCGATAGCATCGATGTTGTTCTTGCGCAGCAGCGCGTTCGTGACATCATTGCGCTCGTAAACAACCACGCGACCAGGAGCGATGCACAGCGTGTTGGAGCCGTCGTTCCACTGCTCACGCTCTGCGGCGATACGATCGCCACCAGCGCAAGGAATAAGAGTGACAGGCATGCCCACGTACTTCTCGAGAACTTCCTCGAGCGTACCGGAGGTCTCCTTAACCTTGATGCCCTCGCCCTCGGGGGTGATCTCGAACACGGTCAGCGGGCCCATGATACCGGGATGGATGGTGAACTTGTCAACATCAATCTGGGTGAACACGGTGTCAAGGTGCATCATTGCACGGTTGTTCGGGATGTTGAACGCCAAGATAGTGTCAACCGGCGAGGTCTCGTCCTTGAAGATGTTGTGGGCGATCTCGTCGATGGCATCCGGCTCGGTGCGCTGAGAGATACCAATGGCCAGCGTATGCTCGTTGATGTTGAGGATATCGCCGCCTTCGATATGGAATGCGCTGTAACGGCTGTAGTACTGCGGCACATCCTTGAAATCGGGATGATACGTGAAGATGTACTCAGCGAAGATGGTCTCGCGGTTACGCGTGACAGCGTACATACGGTTGATGGAAACGCCGTTGCCGATCATCGCGAACGGGTCGCGAGTGAAGTACAGGTTCGGCATCGGGGCGATGACCATCTTGGAAGACTCGGACACCAGGTCAACCAAGGAGTTGGACTTGTCGGTGTGCAGCTCGGTGAGGTTAACGCCCTCCATGCACTTCAGAACCAAGTCGATGTTGGTCTTGTAGTTGTCGTTCAGGTAATCGAAGAGAATCTTCTGATAACGCTCGGTACGGATACCGGCCTCTTCGATGAACTGCTTCAGGAACTGTTCACGCAGAGCCGGATTAGCATCGAGCACCTCGGCCATGAGGTTCTCCAAATACACGACCTCCACGCCGTTGTCGCGAAGAGCCTGAGCAAAAGCATCATGCTCGGCCTGGGCAACCTTCAGAAACGGGATGTCGTCGAACAGCAGCTCTTCGAGCGTGTTCGGCGTGAGGTTCAGCAGCTCTTTACCAGGGCGATGCAACAGAACCTTCTTCAAGGGCTTGATTTCGCTCTTGACGTTTACGCCTGCCATGAAAACCCTCCTTATGCCTTTTATGCATTTTCGGACTTCTTAGAAGCGGAACGCCCGTTGCGCACCGCGCGTTCCGACTGCAAAACAAACTTCTCACGCTTCACAATGAAAAGCAACTACCAAAATTTCTCAAAACGATATTTTCAGGATGACCTGCGAAAACGATAAATTTCCGGCTTTGTTTCAATCACGTTTCTACACATCCCCTTCACATTCACTTTGGTTCACGATAGTTTACTTGTGCAGTTGCATAATTTTCCTGCACCCTACTTGAAGCCATGTCGACCCATAGACGATTTCTTGCGAAACCCTAGATATGCATAAATATAGGAAATAATGCATCGCGCAATTTCGATGCACGGACGCTTATGGTCTTTAAAACCATTGATAGAGAGACTCTATACCACTATGGCTGGTAGCGTTTCAGGGCGATACATAGCTGAAAACGCTATAGGTTGTTGATACACAACCGAACGACCGACTTCCTCCCGCGATCTATTTCCCGCCGCAAATCATACGACACGCTCTACAAGAATTCGGCGAAGCCTTGATGCGAGTCACCTATTACCTTGATTCGGCGCTTGTTCGCTGTTTTCATCCAGACGTTTTGGTGGTAAAGCAGATTGTTTTAGTCATGACGTCTCGCAAGCCTACGTGTCTTTGCAGGTTTGCGGTATAATAACGGCGTTTTGTGCGCCCATGGCTCAACGGATAGAGCATCGGACTTCTAATCCGACGGTTGCAGGTTCGAGTCCTGCTGGGCGCGCCAGGATTTTCTGGCCGGAGCGCGATTTGCCGCCTCCGGCTTTTTTGTTGTCGAAAGCTGAGTGCATCTTGACTCGCTCACGCGCTGCTTCGACGATGGTCAACTTCCCCATGCCTTACAAACCAGATGCTCCATTGCATGGTTTCCAAAAGGAAACGCTGTTTCACATCGAATTTCCTGCGCGCAAAGTGCTCTTGCAAGACCCCACCGTTACTGCGATATCGTCAACGATATAACGCAGAGACCAGCTACGTTCGGCGAGACCGCTGATCTATCCGCATCTTTCGATTCGGGTTTTCGGACAATATGCGCGCCTTAAGGCTGATTCAGCCCGTTATTCCTACGATAGCGTCATCGACGAAAAGCTGCGATTGCACGCACACAGCAAGATCGCTGATCTATCCGCAACCACTTTTTGAGGATCGTTCGCACACTTGAAGGCTGATGCGCGGCTGAGGGACAGGACCTGGTAACGCAGCTCCCGACACAGCAGGGTTTGAAGTTTCTTTCGGATTTGGCCCGCAGCTTGGCGCACAAACAAAAAAGGCCAGAACCGATAAGCTCTGGCCTGGGGTTTTAGTGGAGCGGGTGACGGGAATCGAACCCGCGTTAGAAGCTTGGAAGGCTTCAGTTCTACCATTGAACCACACCCGCGACTGGTCGGGACGACAGGATTCGAACCTGCGACATCCTGCTCCCAAAGCAGGCGCGCTACCAGGCTGCGCCACGTCCCGACATCCAAACAGCCCAGCTAGTATAGCAGACTTTCTACGCGTTTTCAGACAATTTCGCGCGAAGTTCACGAAGGGCGTTGCCTCGATGGGAAATCGAGTTCTTCTCTTCGGGAAGCGCCTGGCCGAGCGAGCGTTTGAAGTCAAATACCTCGGGCAGGAATAACGGGTCGTAGCCGAACCCGTTATTCCCCTGCGGCTCATAGGCTATACGGCCCTCAACCGTTCCACGGGCGTCGAATTCCCTACCCTGCTCATCAAGGTAAACCAGGTGGCACACGAAACGTGCGCTGCGCCGCTCATCCTCGACGTCTGCAAGCGCATCGAGCAGCTTTGCGTTGTTTGCGGCATCGTCGCACGGTTCGCCGGCATATCGCGCAGAATGCACGCCGGGAGCGCCATCAAGCGCATCGACTTCCAGGCCGGAATCGTCTGCTAGCACAGCCATCCCGCCGCTAGTCTGCTGAGCCGCCTGGGCTTTGATACGAGCGTTGCCCAGAAAGGTCTCGGCATCCTCGACGGGATCGGAGTGAACGCCCGCCTGCTTGAGGGTTTTAAACTCCCAACCGGGAAAATCAAGCGCTTCGGCGATTTCGACGGCCTTGTGAGCGTTATTGCTGGCGATGAGCACGGTTTTCATAAGGTTCCTTTCGAGACCAAACGTTGTTCTTAGAATTCGATATGCGAAACGTTGGTGATAGGCATGCAGAATGCACGGCTGCCGAAGCTTTGGAACTCCGCGACATCATCGCCAGTGGTATTGAACTCGTACTCAGCTTTGTGACCCGCCTGAGCACGTTGGTGATGACGATCCAAGATCTCGGTGACATCGCGAGCCGCTTCCTTCGCCGACGAAATTAGCGTGACTTCGTGCCCCACCACACCACCGATCAGCGCCTTGAGCAACGGAAAATGTGTGCAGCCAAGGACGAGCGTATCGATTTGGCAACGCCGCAACGGTTCCAGATACTCTTTGGCGATAGCCTGGAACGGAGGTCGGATATAGACCTTCGATGCAAGCGAAGTATAGTTCTCGATAGGACCCTCCGCCATGCGGATGCCCTGCTCGGCAATCTCGACGAATCGCGGCGTAGCGGTGGAAAACACGGTGATTCCCGCATCAAGATGGCGGATCGCCTTCGTATAGGCATCGGACTCCACCGTCGCCTTCGTGGCGATGACCCCGACACGCTTATTGCGCGTTGCGTGCGCAGCGGCGCGCGCACCAGGTTCCACAACGCCTATGACGGGAACGGGGAACGTTTGCTGGGCATGAGCCAAACCCGCTGCAGTAGCGGTGTTGCACGCGATGACGATGAGCTTGACCCCGCGCTGCACCAGCCATGAGCCGATTTGTTGGACGAATCCATCCACCTCGGAAAGGCTGCGCGGACCATAGGGGCAACGCGCTGAATCGCCTACGTAGATGATAGATTCTTCGGGCAGCGCCTTCGCGATCTCGCGCGCTACGGTAAGCCCGCCGAACCCTGAATCGAACACACCGATAGGCGCGTTATCGAATGTTTGCATGATATCCATGCGTTCAGTATAGCGCATGCTTGCGGGCGCTTTCTGAAATGCGCGGCGGGTGCCATAGTATCTGCTAACCTGCATGACAGGCGAAAAGTTCCAGAAAAGGGAGCAGCTGATCATGTCGAAGGAAAAAGACCGCAAAACCAATGCTATACGTGAAATGGAGGCGGCGCACGCCGATTTCGACACGCGCTTCTTCGAATGCCCCGAAGCGCTGTCCGGAGTGGAAGTTGCGGCGCTTTTGGAACAGGATCCGGACTGCGTGTTCAAGACGTTGGTCACTCAGGGAAAATCTGGCCAGCATTTCGTGTTCATGATTCCCGTTGCCTGCGAGCTTGATTTGAAGAAGGCGGCTCGCGCTGCCGGAGAGAAATCCATCGCAATGGTGAAATCCCGCGACCTGTTAGGGCTAACTGGATACATCCACGGCGGCTGCAGCCCCGTGGGAATGAAGAAGCTCTTCCCCACCTTCATCGATGAAACGGCCGAGCTATACGACCGAATCATGTTCTCGGGCGGCCGCATTGGATGCCAGATTCAAACGCCACTGAGCGAACTGCAGCGCGTCGTGCCCGTGGAATGCGTTGATTTGACCGTCGTCTAACGGGGCATCAGCCATCGCGAACAGAAGACGCCCTGCAAGCATCGCTTGCAGGGCGTCTGAACATTCACCGTCGAGCAGCTATCACCAGTGGCTGACCACGCAGTCGCCGGAGTGGATAAGCGAGTACAGCTCCTTGGCTTTCGCCGGAGGCAAGTTCACGCAGCCATGGCTGCCGTAACCGTCCTTGTACATGGTTCCACCGAAATCAGGCTGCCAATCGGCATCATGCAAGCCGATGGCGTTACCGTCGAAGGGCATCCAGTACTGAACGGTTGATTCATAAATCTTCTGGCCGTTCTCATAACCGGTGAGCTTGCCAGGACTTTGCATCGCATTCATCCAATACACGCCAACGCTAGTATCGTGCGTACCGTCGGGGATGCCGGAGATGCAGTCGGACTCCCAGACCAACGCGCCGGAATCATCGTAGAAATAGACGTGCTGCTCGGCAAGGTCGATGTCGATATAGCGGTTGCCCCAGTCGCGACCGCCAACGCCGTTGTACGCATCGCCGCTAGTAGCGTTGGGAATCTCGACGGTTTCAACAAGGCCCTCCTTGACCCCGTTGACCACCAAGTCCATAAGCGCATCGTAGTCGATGGACCAGCCGTACACACCGCCGGAAACCGTAATGGTCTTGCCATCGGCGCGCGTGTAGGTACGCGTGGTGCCGACGGTGTCGCAATCGGCGGCGAGCTTGTCGACCCATGCTCGCATGGCCTCCTCATCAAGAACGGCCTGCACGTTTTCGTCGACGGTGACCCATTGCGAAATGAGATCGGCATCGACTTCCGCAGCAGTGGACTTGCCCATGGTCAGCACGATATCGGCACCGATCATGGTGTTAGCCTGCTCGGCGGCGGTTTTCAGGCGAGGATCGGTGGAAAACACCATAGGCTGCAACAGCTGCTCGGACGAGAGCACGACTTTGGGATCAAGCTCGGCGAGCGCGGTATCGGCGGCGGCCATGACCTTCGACGCATCAAGGGCGGTGCCGGCGACTTCCTTGCAAACGGTAAAGGAACCGGATTTAGAATCATAAGCAACCGTAGCATTGAGAGGCTGCGTAGCGGATTCGTTGAATGCAGCGACTGCTGCGGACACGGTTTGTTCAAGGCCGGAATCATTATAAGAGCTGATCATGGCGCCGGTGGCATCATGGCTGCGCGTAAGCTCGACGGGCCACAGCCATTCGTTGTATGCGGAGTACGCCTCTTTAACCGCTTCGGCTGCGTCGAAATCGACGCCGGCATCCTTAGCCGAGACCGTAAGATTGAAGCCGTTGCCGGTAATGGTGAGCTTGTAAGAGTTCACCTCATTGGCAAGTGCCTTTTCGGCATCCGCCGTCGACATAAGCGATGCATCGAGATTGCCGATCTTCGTGTTGGGCATGAAGTGACTGCCGAAATACAGCGCCACGCCGCAATATGCGACTACAAGGACAGCCACCAAGCAGGCCGCGACGATTCCGAGCACCTTCCCAACGTGTTTCTTGGGCCGGGAAACGCCTGTGGGAGGTATTTGCATACCGGAAGGCGCATAGCCCTGGTGAGCGTTTTGCGCATACTGCGGATAAGCCTGCCTGGTTTGCTGACCATGCACCTGCTGCGGGATGAAGCCGCCGGGCTGGTTATCGTTATCGGAATAAATGGAAGGGATATCGTTTGGAGCGACGTGACGCCCGCGCGAAACTTTATCGTTTTGTTCGTTGCTCATGATGCTCTCGCTGAATAGGGTGTAGATAGATTCATTGTAGCAACGTAATGCCCAAGGAGCGATACCTTGTGGATATTTTCAACGCGATAATTATGGCCATCGGGGTGCCGATTCCCTCATTGGCACAGGATGGCTGAAATCGGCGCTTTTGTGCAACATGTGTCCACTATCTATTTAGACAAAAAAGAACACCTGACCTGTGATTATAGGCCAAGTGTTCTGAAAAAGCTGGTGGAGGCGCGGAGAATCGAACTCCGGTCCATACTATATTATCCCTCAGGCTCTACAAGCTTATCCCGTTATCGGAATTCGGAACCCGTCGGTCAACTGGCAAACGTTGAGGTTCCTAGTCGGTTCGATCTTTATCGAAGCCATACCGTCCACGTGCTTCGATGCAGTCCCCTAAAATGACGTCGCGTCCGAGCCGGGAACAACCCGGAGTTGACGTGCCAGGCGCTGTTTAGGCAGCCATGGCGAGCGCCGGAGCGCTCTGAGAGTTGTTCTTGCCAATTAACTTGACGGTACCCCTGTTTAACGTGGCGAGGAGACCACGACCTGCTCCTCAGTTCAAACATACCATGTCGAAACCAGTCGCCCCCGATAAGCCGGCTTTGCAGCCGAGTCGGGACGCTGCGGTCCACCTTGTCAAAGTGCACGGCGGCAAGCCGCCGAACGGATAGATAATCTTACTTCAAAAGAGAGCTGAAGTCCAATGCGCTTTTAATGTCATCGAACGCGCCCTTGAATTCCGCCGCCATCTTAACGCCGTCCTTGAAGATGGCGTTCATATCATCGGTTGCCTGCTGCACGCCGTCGCGCGTGATGCCCAAGCTGCCATCGTCAGCAACCTCGCCGTCAGCATCCTCGTCCTCGTCGTCCTCGACATAGAGATACTCGGCCTCCTCGCCGTCTTCCATGATGACGAAGCCGATGCGGTTGCCATCTTCATCTTCGAGGTAGCGCACGATATCGTCATCGGAAAGCTCGAGCTCGACCACCTCGAGGTCTTCTTCGGCGGCAGGCGTCTCATCAGCTTGGGAAGCATCTTGCACAGCATGCTCCGAAATTTGCTCTTCAGCCTCCAGCGCTTCCTGATCGCTCATCAACGGCTCCTTTCCTTCAGCGCGCGTTCGATCTCGCGCTTCGAGTCGCGCTCGGCCATGGCGGCACGCTTGTCGTAGTTCTTCTTGCCGCGGCACACCGCCAGCTCGACTTTAACGAGCGAGCTTTTGTTGAAGTACATCTTCAACGGGACAAGCGCCATGCCCTTTTCCTTGGTCTGCTGCTCCAATTTGCGGATTTGGTTTTTGTGCAGCAGCAGCTTGCGTTTGCGGTCCGGATCGGGGTTGGCGATGTTGCCGAAGGCGTACGGGGGGATATGGACGCCATGCAGCCACACCTCGCCGTGGCGGATGAGCGCAAAGCAGTCAGTGAGCTGACAATGGTTGTCGCGCAGCGAGCGCACCTCAGTACCGGTCAGGGCGATGCCGGCCTCGTAGGTTTCGAGAACCTCGTAATCGTGCAGCGCCTTGCGGTTGCGCGCGATGTCTTGGGCTTGCTTTTTCATGACGCTACTCCCCCTGCGTAGTACGTGCGGAGCAGGCATCGAGCGACGCCGAGCCGCAACCCGCCATAGGCACGAACGAGCCGCCGGACTCCAGATCGCGCGCGAACTGCACGAACAGGGCCACGGTTGCATCAAGGTCGTCCAAACAGATGACCTCGGTGGGCGTATGCATATAGCGAAGCGGCACAGACACCAAACCCGTGGGGATGCCGGAGCGGCTGACCTGGATGGGCCAGGCATCGGTGCCGGAATGACCGGGCAGGGCCTCTACCTGATAGGGGATGCCCGCGGTCTTAGCGGCCTGGACGAGGCGCTCGAACACCTGCGGGTTGACATTGGGCCCGCGACCGATAACCGGGCCGCCACCGCACTTGATATCGCCGAACTTGGCGTGGCTGATGCCCGGGTAGTCGGTGGCGTGCGTGACATCGAAGGCCACCGCCACATCGGGATGCACGCCGAACGCCGAGGTGATGGCGCCACGGGTGCCGATCTCCTCCTGCACCGTGCAGGCACAGGTGACATCACCCGCGCAACCGCCGACAGCCGCCAGCTCCTCGAGCACGCGCGTGATGACCCACACGCCGCATTTATCGTCGAAAGCGCGCGAGACGCCCATATTCTTCCCGAAGCGCTCGAAGCCCACGCCGAACGTGATAACGTCGCCCACCTTCACCAGGCGCTTGACCTTCTTGGCGGGAAGACCCAGATCGATGACGAGGTCCGACAAGGGCGTGACCTTGTCGCGCTCACCCGCCGAAATGAGGTGGATGGGCTTGCGGCCGACGACGCCGCGCAAAGGACACTCGGCGCCAGAGGCGTGCACATCCACGCGAAGCCCCGGCAGAATAGCGGCGTCAACGCCGCCGATAGCGGCCACCGACAAAAACCCGTCATCGGAGACGTTGACCACCATCAGGCCGATCTCGTCCATATGGGCGGCCAGCATGAGCGACGGCGCCGCCCCTTCGCCTGCAAGGCGAGCATGGACCGATCCCATGACGTCTGTGGTGACCTGGTCGGCAACGCCCTCCATACGCTCACGAACCATGGCGGCGATGCGTTGCTCGCAGCCCGTGGGCGAAGGAGTCTCGAGCAGGCGCTTGAGATATTTGCGATCTTGCTTGTTCATGTGCTTCCTTTATTGAAGGAGGTTGTTACGCGCGGACCTTCACGACGATCTTGCGCACATGGCAAGGCGCGGAGCCAAGCGTGCAGCCGGGCTTATGCGCATCCTCGGGCGCAAGAACGGCCAGATCGCCGGCGTGAAGGACCACGTTCGTGCAATCCTCGGGCGTCTCGTACAGGCCGAAGTCGTTTTCCTCATCGAACGGTTGGCACTCGGACAGCCCGTCGAGCTGAGCGTACTGCAAAAGCTCCTGGCCGGACACGACGAACTGCACGTCGTAGTAACCGCGATGTGCTTCCATCTGCTTTTCAGCAGCGGCGACGGTGTCGTATTCCTGTACGTTGGCGAACACGTCGTCGCCGTCGATCTCGCTGCGGCCGAGCGGCAGGGCATCCAGGCCGTCCTGCGCGAGGAACGCATAGGCCTTGGCAAAGCGCTGGTTGAGGTAGTCGTTTCCGTTCGCATGGGCAAGGTTGGTGACCAGCATACCGATTCCTTTCATATTCATGCGGCGCGCAAAGCGCCGCCTTATTCGTTTAGGGAAGTATACACCCCGCCGACGGACAAGCCGGCGCGGTAGACGGCACCCCACGGCATGCACAAGGAGGCCCGGGCGCACCTTTGCAGCTCAGCTGCTTTAGGGCTGCGCAGGACCAAGCGGCACGTTCAACCTATGGACCTGCGATTCATCGAGCACCGTGATGCCCGCATCGCAGAACAGCTGCGCGGCAACGCCCCACCCCGGCACGAGCGTGCCCGAGAAGCTTCCGTCGTACACCGACCCGCTTCCGCACGAAGGGCTTTTCGATTTGAGCACGGCCACCCGGCAATCGGCATCGCGCAACTGCTCCAGGCAGCGGCTTGCGCCAAGATGGAAGGCCTGCGTAACGTCGCTGCCATTCGCATCCATCACGCACACCGGACGGGACCCCGCGACGATCTCGCACGGCGGATGCGGCACGGGAAGACCCCCTGCAACTTCAGGGCATATGGGAACAAGCTTATAGCAACGGCCAAGCCGCATCACGGCGTCGACAGGCTTCGAGGACCCGTCGTAGCGGCACGGCCTGCCCAGCAGGCAGGCGCTCACGGCGATAGCAGGCGATGTGTTCGGGGTTTTCTCCATACCGGTATTATAGCGCGGGCTATCCGGTTATTCCTACCAATATGCTACTTGGAGAGTATCAAAAAACTTCGTGAACCCGATCGCCGCTGTGCTAGAGTTAGCCACAGGAGAGGCGAACGGAGCAACCGCCCCGACGCATATGTCGTAGAAAGGCGATACCATGAAAGTTGCAATCCCCAGCGAAACCGGCGAAGGCCTGACGAGCACCCGCAGCGGACACTTCGGCCATACGCCCTGGTTCACGCTCGTGACCATCGAGGACGGCCAGGTCACCGCCGTCGAGTCGGTCAAAAACGTCGATCATGACGAAGTGGGTTGCGGCGGCGTCATCGAGTTCGCGCACAACCTGGGCATCGATGCGATGATCTGCGCAGGCATGGGCCAGCCGCCGTTCATGCGCTTCACGCAATACGGCGTGGACATCTATCTTGAGCAGGAAACGCCCATGGTCGGCGACGTGATGAACAAGTTCCTCGCGGGCGATTGCGCGCGCATGGTGCTGGAAAACGCCTGCAGCCATCATCACTAAGATGTAAGGGCCGGCGGTCGCAACGCCTTGCGGCGCAAGCCAAGCCCGCACACCTTGCTATAATCGACACGCAGTCACAGGCCCGGGCCGCATGCCCGGGCCTTTTCAATCACAAGGAGCAGCCGTGGGCATATTCGAGGATTTGCAAGCGTTCCATCCCGCCAACGAGCAGGAATCCGCCGACCGCGACCTTATCCTGTCGCGCTTGGAAACGGACCCCGCGGTGTTCGATCGATCGTCCGTGGCCCACATGGCATGCTCCATTTGGACCGTCGATCCCACATTCACGAAAACGCTGCTGGTGTATCACAATATATACGATTCGTGGAGCTGGATCGGCGGGCATGCGGACGGGCAAACCGACCTTGCGGCGGTCGCCCTGCGCGAGCTGGAGGAGGAAACGGGCGTTCACGGCGCGCGCCTGGTGCCGTGCGGGCCGGGCGACGTGCTGTCGTGCGAGGTGCTGACCGTGGACGGCCACGTCAAACGTGGGGCATACGTCAGCTCGCACCTGCACCTGAACGTGACGTACCTGGCGGTTGCCGAGCCTGCCGAGCATGTGCGCATCAAGGCCGACGAGAACAGCGGCGTGAAGTGGGTTGAACTCGACGATGCCATGACCCTATCAAGCGAACCGTGGATACGCGAGCGCATCTACCGCAAGCTCATCGAGAAAACGCGCGAGTTGGCGCCGCGCTTCGCAACGCGGTAAGCCGGCGACATCCGCTCAGACCGCGACACGCCTCCTCAACCCAAGCGCGCTGCACCATGAGCATGCGCGAGCTGGCGCCGGGTTACGCCATCAAATCAAAAACCGACGCTGACTGCGCGCCTCCATCGCAAGCCTATCCGCCCTGGGAGCAGGACCTCACACCATACTGCCGTGGATGTCGGCATGATGGACATCGTTCCAGCGACGACGCAGCGCCACATCCGCCGTTAGGTTCACGTTATCGAACACGATGGACCACTGCGTGTTGCTGGTGACATCCTCGGGGTTGGGCGCCTGCGAAGCCGTCCTCAGCGCCTTCCACGCCATGACCTGGGCATCCTGGCCAACCGGAGCCCCATCGAGCACCGCGGAGATGGCGTCGTAGCGTTCGCGGCCATGGCCGTACGCCCCATTCTTCTGAAACGGCGCAACCTTGTCTTGGTGCATGACGAAGAAGTTGGTGACCTGGCGCACCGGCGTGACGACGGGCATGCGCTCGGGGCTGTCGCAATCGTACTCGACCACGCGCCCATCGCCTTGCGCGTCGGTGATATAGAAATGGTAATCACGCCCGCTTGTGGCGAACATGTCATAGGAAAGCAGCAGGTCGACGGCCTGCTGCGTGGTGGCGGCCCGATCGAGCACCAAGCGAATAGCAAGCGGCGTGGAGATGACGGGCTTGCCGGCAATGCGAGAGGTGGGCTTGCTGTCGAGCGTGAGCACCGCGCAGGAAACGCCCTTCTCGTTCACGCCGTCCAGGCAGGCGAACGGCGCAGCCAGGCATGCGAAACGCGATTTCGCCTGCAGCGCATCGACCACGCCGAGGTTGTCGAGGGCGCAAAAGCCGATGGATTCATAACCGTCGGCAGGGGCGCTGTGCACGAGCATGGCGGAGGTATCGAACTTGAAATCGTAGTTGCGGCCCATGAGCACGCCTTCACCGCTCGCAAGCGTGAACGCGCTGCATCCAAACTGCGGCGCCTGCATATGCACAGGAACGAGCGGGAACGCCTCGGCAAGGATGGCGTCCATGTTACCTTGATCGCTTCCGAGGCCGCGCTCGATGATGCGGTCAAGGTCATAGCGATAGGACACGTCCATGGCATAGAGGCCATACGGCCCATCGGCGGGCGCGATCTGCCTGATCGAGGCCATGGTGGCCGCGCGCGAGCCATATACGGCAGCGCCGGCACCTGCGGCAACGCCTGCGGCGGCTACCGCCACCTTCGCGATATTCCCAAGCTTCATTGACGACCCCTTCCGTCGTTCGCCCCGTAAGCGGCGCTTCCCGGGCGTTTTCCCGATTATCGCACAAAACGGCATGAGCAGAAGGTTCTCCCACCCTGTACAGCCCCGCTCCCCGGCCATGCAGCTTCCCTTGCCCCGAAGAGTCCTTGCTCACGCGCCGGCTCCTTTTTGCAACCACGGCATCAGCTTCGATGTTCGGCAGCCCGGCGAACTCCGCGCGTGTCACACGCCGGCGCCTGTTGCCGCCCTTCCCCATGAGGCGCGAACACTGGCCGATAGGCTTAGGCTAAGCGCGCTGATTGCCACAACGCCTAGCGCGATTGCGCTAAAATATACGTTTGCGAACAATGCGTTCAAGCAAAGGAAGCCGCAAGCGATGATCACCGAAAATGCCATAGCAAGCCAATGCAACCAGCGTTCGTTCACGCGAGGGCGCGCCATCGCGTCATCGGACAGGAACATCCTCACGAAGCAGGTGCGCTACGATGCCGAGGAATCGGTGGTCAGCGCGTTCGTAGCTTCGAGCAGCGGCTGGGACGATCGCTACCGCACCTCGGTGATCCTCGACGAGGATGCCGATGAAGTGCTGGATTACTCATGCACGTGCCCTGCGTTTCGCGAGTATGCCGGCATGTGCAAGCACTGCGTAGCCCTGGCGCTCGCGTTCTCGCAGCGCCCCGAGACATTCATGGGCTACCAGGCGCAGCGCACGGCGCAATCCTCCGCGTGCATCACGGAGTTCATGAAGCGCACCGAGGAGCTGCAGGCCGATGACACGCCCGCAGAAAGCGTGGTCCTGCACGCTGAGCTGTCGTACGGCTACGGGCTATGGTCCGCCTCGTTTCGCATCAGCGGACCTTCGGGTACGCCTTACGTGCTGAAATCGCTTTCAGAGTTCGCCGCCCGCATGCGCTCCGGCGCCCGCCACGCATACGGCAAGAAACTGGTGTTCACGCACTCCCCTGCCGTGTTCGAGCAGCGCTCGCGCGGGGTAGCCCAGTTCATCGAACGGGCCTGCTCCATGCGCGAGGCCGCCGACGATGCGCCGTCATGGCTTCGCCGTCAAAGCGCGTCGGTGGGCCGCGCCCTGCAGCTTTCCGAGGCCGAGGCCGTAGAGCTGTTCGGGTTGCTCGACGGCGCCGAGTTCAGTATCACGGGCGCCGACTACGCAACGCCCACCGTGCAGCGCGTGCATATCGAGCATAGCGATCCGGACATCTCTCTCGCCATGTCGCCGGCCGAGGCCGGCGGCTGGACCATCGAGCGCGGCGAGCATATCCGCATGGCCGAGCAAGCCGGGCGCCTGTATATATGGTGCGGCGGGGACACGGTGCATCGCTGCTCGCCGGCGTTCGCGCGCTGCTCCGACTTCCTGCGCACGGTCTACGACAGCGACGAGCGCAACCTGTTCGTGGCAAACGACGACATGCCCCTGTTCTGCGCGGCGGCCCTGCCCGTCATCGAGGAGAACCTGCATCTCAGCGCCCCGGCCGAGCTTTCGGCCTGGCGCCCCGTGGAATGCACGCTTGCGTTTTTCCTGGACAAGAACGGCAAGAACGTGACCATCGGCGCCCAAGCCGCGTACGGGCCGCGCCGCTTCACGCTGTGCGGGACCGTGCCCGCCGATCACAAGGACGGAAAGAGCGCCTCAGGCCCCTCCCCTTTGCGCGACACACACGCCGAAGGCAAGGCGAAGGCGCTGGTGGAACGCTACTTCGGAGCAGGCCAAACTCGCATCCCCATGAGCAACGAGGAAGCGGTGGCCAACCTTATCTTCACCGGCCTGGGCCAGTTGCGCGAAGCCGGCGAGGTGTATACCACGCCGGCGTTCGACCGCCTAATCAAAGATGGTAAGCCGCGCCTGAGCATGGGCGTGTCGCTTTCGGGCAACCTCATCAACCTCACCGTCGATGCCGGCGACCTCGGCCCCGACGAGCTTGCGGCCATGTTGGGAAGCTATCGAAAGAAGAAACGCTACCATCGCCTGCGTGACGGCGCGTTCGTGGACCTTTCCGATTTCGAGCTCGCCCAACTTGACCGCCTGGCATCCGACCTGGGCATCACGCAAAAGGAGCTTGCCACGGGAACGGTGGAGCTACCATCGTTCCGCGCGTTCTACCTTGACGAGGAAGCCGACCTTGACCGCGATCGCAGCTTCACGCAGTACCTGAGCGATTTCCGCGCGATCGACGAGCGGGCATACCAGGTGCCCGAGGGGCTGAACGCAACGCTGCGTCCTTACCAGGAAGAAGGCCTGCGATGGCTGTCTGCCCGCCTGGATGCTGGATTCGGCGGCGTGCTTGCCGACGAAATGGGTCTAGGTAAATCGGTCCAGCTCATCAGCTTGCTGGTGGCCCGTGCCAACCAAGCCCGCGAAGTCGGGCCGAGCCTGATCGTGTGCCCCTCTTCGCTGGTGTACAACTGGATGGCCGAATTCGAGCGCTTCGCGCCTGGTTTGAACGTGGCGGCCGTGGTGGGCAGCGCCGCCGAGCGCAAGGTGATCCGCGGCCACGCGTTCGCGCCGTATGATGCGAACCTGGTTTCCGGACGGCAGGGCGATTCGCCCGGGTCGCCTGCCGACGCAGAAGCGGCTTCGCGCAACGTTGATGCCCGCACAAGGGAAGCAGCCTTGCGAAGCCGCGACGCTGCCGCAACGGAAGAGCCCGTCGACGCAACCGGTCACCGTGTTGCACCGGTCGATGTGCTCATCACCTCCTACGACCTGGCGCGCATCGATTCGGCCGATTACGCCGGACGAGAGCTGTTCATCTGCGCCCTCGACGAGGCCCAGTACATCAAAAACCCCGCAACGCTGACCACCCGCGCAGTGAAGCGCCTATCGGCATGCCATAGGTTCGCGCTTACCGGCACGCCTATGGAGAACCGCCTGTCGGAGCTGTGGAGCATCTTCGACTTCCTGATGCCGGGCCTTCTGGGGCCGTACGCGCGCTTCCGCGAACGCTTCGAGCTGCCCATCGTGGGCGGCGAAGAGGACGTGGCCACCCGCCTGAGCGCCGTCGTGGGACCGTTTTTGCTCAGACGCCGCAAAGCCGATGTGCTCACCGACCTGCCCGACAAGCTGGAAAGCGTGGTGTACGCCCCCATGGAGGGCCAGCAGCTGAAGCTCTATCACGCTCACGAGCAGCGCCTGCGCGAGGAGCTGACCCGTCAGCGCCGCGAACGCAAGCAGCGTCAGGCGAAACGTGATGCAGGCGAGCACGTTTCCAGCGTGGAGGTGCTTGCCGAACTCATGCAACTGCGCCAGCTGTGCTGTGACCCACGCCTGTTGTTCGAGGATTACCGCGGCCACGGAGCAAAGCTCGATACCATCATGGAACTGGTGGCAAGCGCCATGGAAGGCGGCGAGAAGACGCTCATCTTCAGCCAGTTCACCAGCTTCTTGAACCTGATCTCCCAGCGCCTTGACGAAGCGGGCATCGCCTTCTACACCATCACGGGGCAAACGCCCAAGAAAGACCGCGTGGAGCTGGTGAACGAGTTCAACGGCAACGATGTGCCCGTGTTCTTGGTGTCACTCAAGGCGGGCGGCACGGGCCTGAACCTCACGGGTGCAAGCGTGGTCATCCACGCCGACCCCTGGTGGAACGCCGCGGCCCAGCAGCAGGCTACCGACCGCGCTCACCGCATCGGGCAAACACGCGTGGTGAGCGTGCAAAAAGTCATCGCGAAGGGCACCATCGAGGAGCGCATCCTGCACCTGCAGGAGGAGAAGAGCAAGCTGGCCGACCAGGTGATCGGCTCGAGCGGCATCTCGCTTGCCAGCTTGAGCGCCGACGAACTGATGGATCTGCTGGAAGGGTGATCCACCCCCAACGCAAAGAAGGGCCGGGCTTCAAGCCGCGCCCGCTTCCGAACCTTCGCTTTCGGTTCGGCAGCGGGCCGCAGCTCGAAGCTCGGCCCTTTCATTGATGCACATCAGCGCGCTCGCGCCGCAACGGCTAGAACTTGCGGAAGCGATCGTAACGCTGGGAGAGCAGCTCCTGCTCGCTCATGCCGCACAGCTCGTCAAGAGCCGCCTGCACATAGTCGCGCACGTTGCTCTCGGCGATCAGAGGGTTCTCATGCGCGGGCGCGGGACCCTCGGGAACCACGGCGTCGATGATGCCCATCTCCAAGGACTCGTGCGCACTCATCTTCATGACCGCTGCCGCCTCAGGGGCGCGCGTCCTATCCTTCCACAAGATGGAGGCGAACCCTTCGGGCGACAAAACCGAATACACCGCGTGCTCCTGCATGGCAACCCGGTTGGCAACGGCGAGCGCCAAGGCGCCGCCCGAGCCGCCTTCGCCGAGAAGCACGGTGACCACGGGAACCTTCAGGCCCGCCATAGCCACCAGGTTGTCGGCAATCGCGTTGCCCTGTCCGCGTTCCTCGGCCTCGGTACCGCAGTACGCTCCTTGAGTGTCCACCAAGCACACGATAGGACGGCGGAACTTCTCGGCCTGGCGCATAAGGCGCAACGCCTTGCGATAGCCTTCGGGCTGCGGGCATCCGAAGTTGCGGCGGATGCGCTCCTTGAGGTTCTCGCCCTTCTCCTGGCCGATGACGGTGACGGCGCGCCCGCCAATCCAGCCGATGCCGCCGACGATGGCGCCATCGTCGGCGAACCCGCGGTCGCCGTGCAGCTCGACGAAGCCGTCGACGAAGCTGCGGATGTAGGAGATCGCCGTGGGCCTGTGCACGTTGCGGGCGAGCTGCACGCTCTGCCATGCGCGGTTTTCCTGCTCATCGGTCGAAGCGGCTGCGGCGACCGACGTCGCCCCCACTTCCAAGGACGTGCCGGCCTCGGCATCGAACGTGCCGGCGGCAATGGCGCGCTCGACGCGTCGGGACGCACCCGCGCGCAGGCTCTCGGGGATAAGCGACGAGGGAATGGCCTCGCGCAGCTTCTCCCACACGGCGCGCTCCTCGACGCTCATGGGCTCGGGACGCAGGTCGGCATAGGTGACGGTGTTGTACGTTGCCGTGCCGTTTTCCAGATTGTCGCAAACCGCACGATAGCTGACGAGCACGTCATGATCGCCGGCGTTGTGCGCGCACCCGGTCGCCTGGCAGGCGGTCGACAAATGCATGGCCAGGATATGGGCCAGCGTGGCGCGCAGGTCCTGACGCTCGACGATGGCGTCGATCAAGCCGTGCTCGAGCGCGAACTCGGCGGTTTGGAACCCTTCGGGCAGCTCCTGGCGGATGGTATCGCGGATAACGCGCTGCCCGGCGAAGCCGATAAGCGCTTTGGGTTCGGCCAAGATGATGTCGCCGTCCATGGCGAACGACGCGGTGACGCCGCCGGTGGTGGGATCGGTGATGACCGAGATGTACGGCAAATGAGCCGCCGCATGACGCTCGATGGCGCACGAGGTCTTCGCCATCTGCATGAGCGAGACCAAACCCTCCTGCATGCGCGCGCCGCCCGAGGCGGTGAAGATGATCACCGGCAGGTGCTCGGCGGTGGCACGCTCGAACAGGCGCGTGACCTTCTCCCCCACCACGCTGCCCATGGACCCCATGAAGAACGTGGACTCCATGATGCCGATGGCGCACTTCAAGCCCGCGATGGAGCCCTGGCCGGTGCGCACGCCCTCCTCAAGACCGGTTTTCCCGCGCTGGGCCTCAAGCTTGTCAAGATAGCCCGGGAAACCCAACGGGTCGGTTTGGTCGATGACGCGGTCCCATTCCTGGAACGTGCCCGCATCGAGCAGGTCGTCGATGCGCTCGTCGGAGGTCATGCGCAGGTACCCGCCGCACGAGGGGCACACGTAATGCCCCGCCGCCAAACTGGCGCCGTCGAAGGTGAGCTTGCAATGTTTGCAGGTGCGCCACGCGCCGCATACCTCGTCGGTCTTGTCGGTGGTGCACAGCACCCAGCCGAACTGCGGCGAATCGCCCAGCTGCGTGAACACGCGACGGCCGGCCGCCGCCGCGCGTGCCAGGAACGTATCCACGCCCGACAGCACCTGGGCATCCTCGGTCAGCAGGATGACCTGAGCATCGGCTTTCTCGGCGGCCTTTAACACGGCATAGCCGTTGGAATACAGCGCATCAAGGTGCTTCTCGCCAAGGCTGACCTTCGCGTCGGCCGAACGGAGGGAGGCATCGGTGCGCTTGTCATCGGTGCACGCGACGCAGGCCACCATGCCGGCATCCTGCACCGCCATGATGGTGCGCTTCGCGGCTTTGCCGCGCGCCACCACAAGGGCGACCGGCGCGGGCGCACATGCCGCAGATTCACCCGCCTGCGCGCTGAGGGGCGCCTGGGCGTGCTGCGCGGCCACCCCGGTATAAGCCGACATGTCCGCGGCATCGACCGCGTTGGGAGCGGTCCCGTCGGCGGTCATGCGCTCGCGCTCCTCTTCCGCGATACGCGAGAGACGATACGCCACATCGGCATCGTCGACGACGCTTTCGCGTGCATCGCCGGAAGCGGTCACGAACGAACCCGAACCGTCGAACGAGATGTAGTCCTGCTTGAATAGCTTCATGTCAAACCCCTCGAAAAACCCTATGCGCCCTTGGCCATGACGTATTTCTGCGTTGCCGTGGCCGCAACCTGGTCGCCGACGAGCGCCTGCACCTCGGCGACGACCATGCGCGAGGAGTTCTTCACGATATCGGCCTTCAGGGTGAGCACGTCGCCGGGCTGTACCTGGTGACGGAACTTCGCCTTGTCGATGCCGGCGAAAAAGCCCAGCACGCCGGGCTCATCGCGTCCGACGAGAGCACAGAACGAAGCGGTTTGCGCAAGCGCCTCCATGATGATGACGCCCGGCAGCACCGGATGCCCGGGAAAATGACCCGCGAACAGGGACAGCTCGGGGTCGACATCGAGCTCGGCGGTGATGCTTGCCCCGGGCTCGCATTCGAGCACGCGGCTGACCCACACGAACGGGTCTCGATGCGGCAGGACGCGCTCAACGACGTCGCGGCCGCAGGGGTATTGGATGGTTTCCATGGGTAGATCCTTAGAATGGGGCACAGGTGCGCCCGCTGAATGGGAGGAGATGCGATGCAGCGCCTTAGAAGGGCGAGATGGCGAGCACGGCGTTGTGGCCGCCGAAGCCCAGCGAGTTCGACAGCGCCACCTTCTGCGGATAGCCCGTCTTCGCCTCAGTGAGCACGTTGACGGGGCAGTCGGGATCGGGCTGCGTGAAGCCCGTGGTGGGCGGCACGCATTCGTTGGCGACGGAAAGCGCCGTGACGATGGCCTCGACCGCGCCGGCAGCGCCGAGCGTATGGCCCGTCGTTCCCTTCACGGACACCACCGGCACCTTGCGACCCTCCTCTTCGCCGCACAGCGCAAGCAGCGCATGCGACTCGGTGGAATCGTTCGCCGGAGTGGCCGTGCCGTGAGCATTGACGTGGCCAAGGTCCGCGGGCGTGAAGCCGCCTTCGGACAGCGCCTGGAGCATGGCGCGCTGGATGCCCTCGCCCGAAGGCTCGGGGGCGGTCATGTGGTAGGCGTCGCCCGTGGAGCCGAAGCCCGTGATCTCGGCCAGGGGCTTCGCACCGCGCGCGAGGGCATGCTCAAGGGATTCGAGCACCACGGCGCCGGCGCCTTCGCCCGCAACGAAACCGCAGCGGCGCTCATCGAAGGGCAACGAGGCCTGAGTAGGGTCGTCCACCTTTGCAAGCGCGCCCAGGTTGGCGAAACCGGCGATGCAGATGGGGTTTACCGACTCCTCCGAACCGCCCGCAAGCGCCATATCGGCGTACCCATGGCGGATGGAGCGCACGGCGGCGCCGATGTTGTGGGCGCCGGTGGCGCAAGCGGTGGTCACGTCGATGCACTCGCCGCGCATGCCGTAGCGGATGGCCAAGTGGCCCGCTGCGATATTGCCGATCATGGTGGGCACGAACAGCGGGCTCACGCGCTTGGGGCCCTTATCGTGCAGCGTGAAGAAGCCGTTTTGCAGCTCATCGATGCCGCCGATGCCCGCGCCGAAGATGACGGCCGCGCGCGTGGGGTCCTCCTGCTCCATGTCGATGCCGGACTGAGCCATGGCCTCGTCGGCGGCTACGATGGCGTACTGGACGAAGCGCTCGAAGCGGCGCGCCTCCTTCTTGGACAACCCGTGCTCGGTCGGGTCGAAGTCACGCACCTCGCCCGCCACATGCACATCGAACGCTTCATGATCGAAGTGCGAAATGGTGCCAATGCAGCAACGCTTGCCCATGACCGCATCCCACAGCGCGTCCACGCCGACGCCGGCGGGCGTGACCGCGCCCATGCCGGTGATGACGACGCGGTGGGTGCCGTCGGGACGACGCGTTGCGGACGTATCGATTACCTGACTCATAGTGCCAAACCTCCATCGATGCAGATGACCTGCCCGGTAATGTAGCCGGATTCCTCGCTTGCCAAAAAGCCCACCAGATGGGCGACGTCGTCCACCGTGCCGAAGCGCTTCATGGGGATCTGCTCGCCGATGGCCTCGCGCTGCTTTTCGGACAGGGCGTCGGTCATGTCGGTGGAGATGAAGCCGGGGGCGACGGAGTTGGCCGTGACGCCGCGGGCCGCAAGCTCGCGGGCGATGGTCTTCGTCAGCCCGATGACGCCCGCCTTCGATGCCGCGTAGTTGGCCTGGCCGGCGTTGCCGCCGACGCCGGAGATGCTCGACATGTTCACGATGCGCCCGTAACGCTGCTTCATCATGATCTTGCCGGCGGCGCGGCAGATGTGGAAGGTGCCCTTCAGGTTCACGTCGATGACGCGGTCGAAGTCGTCGTCCTTCATGCGCACCATAAGCCCGTCGCGCGTGATGCCGGCGTTGTTGACCACGGCATCAAGGCGGCCGAAGGCCTCATGCGCCTGCTCGACCAGCGCGTTCGCCTCGGCTTCATCGGCCACGCTTGCCGCGATGGCCTCTACCTGCACGCCATGTTCGCCGGCGATGCGGCTAGCCTGCTCGCGCAGCACGGGAAGGCCCGCCTCGCTCGAGCAGTTCAGCGCCACATTGAAGCCGGCAGCCGCCAGCTGCTCGGCGACCGCAAGGCCGATACCGCGCGAGCTGCCGGTGACAAGCGCCGCGCGGCGGGTGGTATCTTGAGATTCGCTCATGTGCTATTCCTTATCCTCGGCGTATTCGGAAACGAAGGCATCGAAGGACGCCGCATCCTGGATGCAGGGGCGGGCCGCCTTGCGGTCGATGCGTTTGACCAGGTTCGACAGCACCCCGCCGAAGCCGACCTCGGCGAACACGGAGGCGCCCTGATCGGCCAGGGCCCGCACGCTTTGCTCGAAGCGCACCGGATGGGTTAGATGGTCGACCAGATGGCGTCGCGCCGCCTCGGCGGAAAGCGGCTGCGCATCGGTGTTGCAGATCAGCGGGACGGAAGGCTGTTTGAAATCCACCTTCGCCAGATATGCGTCAAGCTCATCGGCGGCTGACTGCATAAGCGGGCTGTGGAACGCGCCGGAGGTGGCCAGACGGGCAAACCGCTTGCCCGCCGCCCCCCAGGCGGCTTCGGCTCGCTCGACGGCGGCCTGCTCTCCCGATATGACGATCTGGCCCGGGCAATTGAAGTTCGCGGGGACGAGCACCTGGCCCTGCGCGCACTCCTCGCACAGCTGCGCGACCGATTCGCCGTCAGCTTTGAGCAGCGCGCTCATCACGCCCGGACGCTCGGCAGCTGCCTGCGCCATAAGGCGGGCGCGCTCGGCAACAAAGGAGAACGTTTCCTCGTAGGTGAGCATACCCGAAACCGCCAGGGCGCTGACCTGCCCCAACGAGAATCCGAGCACAGCCTGGGGCTGCACGCCGCGCGCTTGCAAGGCCGACGCGATGCCCGCGGACAGCGCACAGGTGGCCGGCTGCGCATACCGGGTGTCGTTGAGCTTTTCAGCAGGAGCGCTGGTCATGAGCTCGGCCACGTCGTAGCCGAGCACGTCGGAGGCGCAGTCGAGCACCGCCTTGACTTCGGGAACGTCGAACAAGCTCTCGCCCATGCCAGGCTTTTGGGCGCCTTGGCCCGAGAACATGAATACCGGGTTCATACCGACCCCCTACCCGCGCGCCGCGTTGGCGTCGGCGGCCTGCTGGAGGCTGCGTGCGCCGACTGCCTGCGCCTGCGCCATCAGCTCATCGATAACCTCCTGCGCGGTCTTGCGCTCATGCACAAGCGCGGCGACCTGGCCGGCCATCATGGAACCGTTGTCCACATCGCCTTCGACGGCGCGGCGCAGGCTTCCCACATACATGGCCTCGAGCTCGTCGCCGTTCTTGTTCAGATCGGCCTCCAGCTTGCGCACGTTGCGGGAGAACTTGTTCTTCAGGCAACGGACGGGATGGCCGCTGCCGCGTCCCGTGACGATGGTGTCGGAGTCCTTGGCCGCCAAAACGCGCTCTTTATATGCATCGGAAACGGTGCATTCCTCAACGGTAAGGAAGCGCGTACCCATCTGCACGCCCTCGGCGCCCAGCGCGAACGCGGCCGCCACACCGCGCCCATCGGCGATGCCGCCTGCGGCGATGACGGGGATGGAAACAGTGTCGCACACCGCAGGGACCAGGGCCATGGTGGTAAGCTCGCCCACATGCCCACCGCTTTCGGTGCCCTCGGCCACGACGGCATCGGCGCCCAGACGCTCCATGCGCTTGGCGAGCGCGGTGGTGGCGACGACGGGGATAACCTTGATGCCGGCCTCTTTCCACATATCCATATAGTTGGCAGGGCTGCCGGCACCGGTGGTGATCACGTCGATCTTCAGATCGACGAGCAGTCGGGCAAGCTCGGCGGCATTGGGGTCCATAAGCATGACGTTGGCGCCGATGGGGTTGCCGGTGATCTTGCGAGCTGCCGCAACCTGCTGCTCCACCCATTCAAGCGGGGCGCCGCCGCAGGCGATGATGCCCAAGCCGCCGGCGGCGCTGACGGCGCCGGCCAAGCTGGCATCGGCGATGCGCGCCATGGCGCCTTGGATGATGGGCGCTTGGATGCCCAAAAGCTCAGTGATGCGGGTATTCATATACATAGATCCTATTCACGAATAATTTCTTCGAACACGCCTGATAAGACGGGAACCGCGTACCCGAAAATGGTAGTGCAAGCGGTAGGGTTTTCAAGGCAAACGGAATCTCATTCACGTTTTCTTCGGTCGGAAAAACGAAGTCCCACGCCTGTGACGTGGGACTTCGCAATCAGGTTATTTCACTTGCGCAGCATTTCGACCCGTGGCTTGAACTTGTTCATGCAAGGCGGAAGTCAAGGCGGCCGGCCCGGGCGTCCACAGCCTCAAGGACCACATCAACGCGCTGGCCCAATCGGAACACGCGTCCGCTGTCCTGACCGACCAGCATGCAACCCGCCGCGTCGAGGGCGAAATATTCGCCGCCCAAATACCTGGCGGCCACCAGCCCTTCCGCGGTGTTGTCGAGCTTCACGTACATGCCGTATGCGGCAACCCCCGACACCACCGCCGAGAAGCCCTGCCCGACGAAACGGGACATATACTCGGCAAGCTTGAGCTCCTGCGACTTGCGGGCCGCCTTCTCGGCGACGCGCTCCATATCCGAGGAGTGCTCGGCGATCCAAGGCAGCGCCGCAACCTCCTGCTCGAAACGCTGAGGACGGCGCGTGAGCTGCGCGCGCAGCATGCGATGCACCACCAAGTCGGGATATCGGCGAATAGGGCTGGTGAAATGCGCATACGCCGCGCTTGCCAGGCCGTAATGCCCTTCGCATTCGGGCTTATAGCAAGCGCGCTTCATGGCGCGCAACACGAGCGCCTGCACAAGATCGGCCTCAAGGCGTCCCTGGCTTTCCAAGAGCACCTGCTGCGCGGCATGTGCATCGCCTGCCACGAAGCGTTCAGGGCTGATGCGGTTGAACCAGCTGAACTCCGAGAGCACGGGAAGCAACGCGGCAAGACTGTCCGGCGAGGGTTTCTCATGCACTCGGTACAAGGCGGGGAAATCGCGCTCGTGCAGATGCGCCGCAACCACCTCGTTGGCTAAGATCATGGCCTCCTCGACAAGGCTTGTGGCCTGGTTCTTCACGCGCAGGTCCACCCCGCAGGGCTTGCCCGATGCGTCGAGGATCACGCGGGCCTCGGGGAACTCGAAGTCAAGGCCGCCGGCAGCTTGCCGGTACGCGATGCGCGCCTGGGCGAAACTGCTCAGGCTCCTCACGCGCTGCATGATGGCTTCGTCAATATCCTGACCTGCCGCGCAGCCTTTCAAGCCGTCGAGCGTGCCGGAGGCGCCGAGCGGCGCGCCCTGCAGCGCATCGAGCACCTGGCTGTACGACAAGCGAGCGCACGAGCGCATGAGCGCCGGGTACAGGTCGTAGCCGACGGGCCTCCAGTCCTCGTCAAGGTATACGTCACACGTCATGCACCTGCGAGTTTCGCCGGGATTGAGCGAGCACAAGCCGTTGGAAAGCTGCTCGGGCAGCATGGGGATGACGCGATCGACCAGGTAAACGCTCGTGGCGCGACGGCGCGCATCAAGGTCGAGCGAGCTGTTCCACTCCACATAATGCGACACATCGGCGATGTGGACGCCCAGACGCCATACGGCGCCGTGCTTGCGGAAGTCCTCCGCGGGCTCCAGGGAAAGCGCATCATCGAAATCCCGGGCATCGGCCGGGTCGATGGTGAACACCACGCGATCGCGGATATCGCGGTACCCTGCGGCAAGGGCGCCCACTTCGTCGAGAGCCGCCGCATCGGCTTGCGCCAAGGCGCCTTCCGAGAACACGGTTTCAAGCTTGGCGCGGGCGATGATGGATTCAACGGAGACGGTGGCATCGTCTGCCATGCCGAGCACGTCCTCGATAACGCCGCACGCGGCTTCATGCCGAGACGGATACGCCGTCATGCGAACGCGCACAAGCGCCCCATCTGGGATATCCGGCGAATCGGCGCGCATGGTGAAGATGTCATAGGGGATGTTATGGTCCTCGGGCACCACCACGCCGAAAGGCTCGGCGACCTCATAGCGCCCAACCACGGTATCGTGCGCACGGTCGATGACGCGCAGCACGCGGGCCGCCGGCCGATCGGCGTGTGCGTCGCCGGACGTACCGCGCGCAGGAAGCGGTGCCACTTCCACCAGGTCGCCGTCGAAAGCCCCCGCCATCTTCGATTCCGGGATGAAGTATTCCCCTTCTGCCGTCCGTACAAAACCGAACGATCCCGCATGAACCACCAGAATGCCGTGAGGATTGGGGCGCGGACGGCGACGCGTGTGCTTGCGCGTGCGCCCCATCTACTCACGCACCATGGATTGCGCGGTTTCCATGGCCAACGACTTTTGATTGTCGTCATCGTCGGAACGGCCGATGGAGATGTCGGGGTTGATGCCCAGCCCATCGATGTCATGATCGAGCGGGCTTTTGTAGTACGCAGCCGTATAGCGCAGCGCACCGCCGAACGTGAGCTCATGGGTGACCTGCACCGAGCCCTTGCCAAGCGTAGTGGTGCCCACGATGGTAGCTCGTTCGTTATCCTTCAACGACGCGGCAATGACCTCGGCCGAAGACGAGGTGTTGCCGTTAACGAGCACCACCAGCGGCTTGTCGGTAAGCACATCGCCCGTGGCGTTTTTCGTGGTCTCATCCGAGCTCTTCGTGGTGATGCGCACGATAGTGCCGCTTTTGATGAAGTAGCTTGAGATATCCACGGCTTGCGTAAGGTACCCGCCAGGATTGTCGCGCAGGTCCAGGACATATGATTGCGCTCCCCTTGCATCCAGATCGACGATGGCCTGCCGCACGAGCTGCGCGGAATTCTGCGTGATCTGTTTCACCTGAATATAGCCAACGTTGTTCGTGAGCTCGGTGGCGACGTTTTTGACCGTTTGGTCCGTGACGGTGAGCGTGGTGGTGAACTCGGTGCCCTTGGTGTCGTCAAGCGAAGAGCCGCGTCTCCAGGTGATGACCACCTGAGAGCCCTGATCGCGCTTGATGGCCTGCGTGACCTCGGATGCGGACCAAGCGTGGCTGCGGTCGCCATCAATGGAAACCACCACGTCATTGGTTCGCACGTCGGCCATCTGCGCCGGCGATCCCTCGAACACGTCGACCGCGTAGGCGCTGCCGTTGTATTCGTTGAACAGCACGCCGATGCCGCCGCCGTTGTCGGAGGCGTCGGAAGTAGACGAGGAAGCAGCGAAGCGGCTTGCATCGTAATAGCGCAGATACGGGTCCTGAGTGGACACGGCGAACGCATCGAGCATCTTAGTGGTGGCGGTGTCTAGATCATAGGAATCAAGGCTGTCCTTGTTCACGATGGTCTCCACCTCGCCCACACGAGCCGAAAGCGAGTTATAGGTTTGCTGCGTTTGCGCAGCCTTCGTCTTCGCATCCTGGGTGCCCGTGAGCTGCGAAAGGCCCAGCGCATCGAGCAGCTCCATGTCTCCGCGAACGGCGAAGCCGCCGACAAATGCGGCGGCTACGACGATGATCAAGCTGAACAGCTTCGCGAGCTTTATATTGCGGGCACGCGCCTTGCGCGCGGACGCCGCCATGTTGGCAATTTTATCGGTATGCCTTGGCATGCATGCTCCTCAAGCGCTACACCTTCAGATAACGACGCATGGCGAATGCCGAGCCGATCAAGCCGATGACCAGGCCGAACACCGCAAGCATCACATAGAACATCGCGAACGTGCCGGCGGAAAGGTCGATGGGCAGCCACGTGAGCGCATCCTGCAGCTTAGGCATGGCCACGTTGCGCAGGACCTCGAGGGTGCCGATGGCAAGCGCAGCGCCGACGATGGCGTGCAGCGCGCCCTCCATGAGGAAGGGCCCTCGGATGAACCCGTTGGAAGCGCCCACCAGACGCATAATGGCGATTTCCTTGCGGCGAGCCAAAATGGCCAAGCGGATGGTGTTGTTGATGAACACCAGCGCGATGAAGATGAGAAGGCCCACGAGCGCCACGCCGATGACGCGCACATAACTGGTCAGCTGGAACAGGCGATCGACCGTCTTCTCGCCGTAACGCAGCGAATCAGAGGGGTCGGAGGGGTTATCGCAGATCTTCTGGAACGTCTTGTTCGCCTCGATCTGGGAGGCAACGTCCTCGACCATCTTCGGGTCGGACAGCTCGACGTCGATGGAAGCCGGCAGCGGGTTCTGCCCGTCAAGCGACTCGGCGATATCGGAGCTGGAGGACGCCTTGAAGTTCTCAAGCGCCTGCTCCTTATCGGTGTAGCTAACGTTGGCGACCGACGACATTGACTTGATCTCGGATTGCAGCGACTGCACGTCAGAGCTGGAGGCGCTATCGGAGATCCACACCGTGATGTTGACTTCCTGCTCCACGGACTTCACGACGTTGTTGACCACCGAACCGCCCACCAGGAAAATGCCGATGATGAGCAACGACAGGAAGATGGTGACGATGGAACCGAGCGCAGTGGAAAGATTGCGCGTGAAGCCGGTCAGCGACTCTTTGAGGAAATAGAAGAAACTAGACATCGAAACCGTACACCCCTCGATCTTGGTCGCGCGTCAGGTTGCCGCGGTCGAGCGCGATAACGCGGCGACGCATGTTGTCCACCATCTCGCGGTCATGGGTTGCCACGACCACCGTGGTGCCGGTGCGGTTGATGCGCTCGAGCAGGTCCATGATGCCGCGAGAGGTTTGCGGGTCAAGATTGCCCGTGGGCTCGTCGCAGATGAGGATGGGAGGACGGTTCACGATGGCGCGCGCGATGGACACGCGCTGCTGCTCGCCGCCGGAAAGCTGATCGGGGCGCTTGTTGAGCTTGTCCTGCAGGCCGACCAGGCGCAGAACCTCGGGAACCTGCGTTTTGATGACGTGACGGGACTTGCCGATTACCTCGAGCGCGAACGCCACGTTCTCGAACACCGTTTTGTTCGGAAGCAGCTTGAAGTCCTGGAACACGCAGCCGATGTTGCGGCGCAGGTACGGCACGCGCCAGTTGCGCATGTTCGCGAGATCCTCATCGGCGATGTAGATATGGCCCTGCGTAGGCTTTACCTCGCGGATGAGCATGCGGATGAAGGTGGTTTTGCCGGAACCGGAATGACCGACCAGGAACACGAACTCGCCGGCGAAGATCTGCAGGGAGACGTCATTGAGGGCGGGTTTGTTAGGCTGAGCCGGGTACACCTTGGTCACATGGTCGAACGTGATGACGGGCGTACCCGACTGCTGCGGGGTATCTTCGATCTCAAGCGTCGGAAGCGACGCGGACAGCTGCGATGTCACCTGTCGCGGCGGCGCAGCATGGGCGCCTGCACGCCTTTGCGGGCGCACGGGAGCCGCATGGCTCATATCGTTCGTCACAGTTTGCTCCATTCATGTAGTGATGTACTGAGACGAAGATGATTCTATCAGATGCCCTACTTGAGCGTGAGGCTTTTCACAGCTTTGACAATCGCCTTGGAGTCCAAGCCGAAGTACGCCATAAGCTCCTCGAACTCGCCGGATTTGCCGAAGCGATCATCCATGCCCACGAAGCGCATGGGGACCGGGCACTCCTCGACAAGCGCACGCGACACGGCCGTACCCAGGCCGCCGTGGATGCTGTGCTCCTCGGCGACGACCACGCGGCCGGTTTTGCGAGCGGATGCCACGATGGTTGCACGATCGAGGGGCTTGACGGAGAAGGCGTCGATGACCTCGGCGGACACGCCCTCGGCTGCAAGCTCGTCGGCAGCGGCCAGGGCCTGCTCCACCTCGACGCCGCAGGCCACGATGGTGACATCGGAGCCCTCACGCAGCGTGTAGGCGCGGCCAAGCTCGAGCTCGACGCCGTCGGCGTACACCGCCGGCACGCTGGCGCGACCCATGCGCACATACACCGGACCCGGCGTTTCGGCGGCCAGGCGAATGGCGGCGACTGCTGCGGCGTAATCTGCCGGCACGAGCACGCGCATGTGCGGAAGACCTGCCATAAGCGAGATATCCTCAAGCATCTGGTGGCTGCCGCCGTCGGGGCCTACGGACACGCCGGCGTGCGTGGGGGCGATCTTGACGTTCAGGTCGGAATAGCACACGGTATTGCGGATCTGGTCGTAGGCGCGACCGGTGCCGAACACGGCGAAGCTGCCGGTGAACGCGATGTTGCCGGTGGTCGCAAGACCTGCCGCCACGTCGACCATGTTCTGCTCGGCGATGCCGCAGTTGAACAAACGGTCGGCGTAGCCGGCCTTCGCGAACTTGGCCGTGGTGGTGGAGCCGGTCAGGTCGGCATCGACGGCGACGACGGGCACGCCTTCGCCGGCGAGCTCCGCCAGCGTGACGCCGTAAGCCGCGCGCGTGGCGCGCTTGACCTGGGACTGTTCTGCATTTGCAAGCGTAACCATCGCTTATGCCTCCTTACGTGCGGCCTCGAGCTCGGCCACAGCCTGCTCGGTCTGCTCGGCGTTGGGCGCCTTGCCGTGCCAACCGGCCTGGTTTTCCATGAACGACACGCCGCGGCCCTTGATGGTGTTGGCCACCAGAACATGCGGGCGGCCGTCGGCGGCGCGCTTGGCGGCGTTGAGAGCGTTGATGAGCGCATCGATGTCGTGGCCGTCAACCTGGCTTGCCTCCCAGCCGAATGCGGAGAACTTGGCGCACATGTCGCCGGGGTCGCACACATCGGCGGTGTCGCCGTCGATCTGCAGATGGTTGCGGTCGACGATGGCCACAAGGTTGTCCAGGTTCTCATGGGCGGCCCACATGGCGGCCTCCCAAACCTGGCCCTCCTCGCACTCGCCGTCGCCGAGCAGGCAGAACACACGCTGGGGCTTGCCCGCCAGCTTCAGGCCGGCGGCCATGCCGGCGGCGATGGACAGGCCCTGGCCGAGAGAACCGGTGGAAACCTCGACGCCCGGACACAGGTTGCAGTCGGGATGGCCCTGCAGGCGCGTACCCAGCTTACGCAGCGTCTTGAGCTCCTCGCGCGGGAAATAGCCGGCATGCGCGAGCGCTGCGTACAGCGCGGGCGCCGCATGGCCCTTCGCCAGAACGAACCGGTCGCGGTCCTCCCGCTTCGGCTGCTCCGGATCATGATCCATCACGCCGCCGAAATACAGCGCGGTGAGGATGTCGGTGCACGAAAGCGAGCCGCCGGGATGTCCGCTTCCCGCCTCGGCGATCATGCGCACGATGTCGATGCGCATATCGCATGCCCGCTGCTCAAGCTCGGTCATTGCTTGTCCTTTCGTCGTTTTGACGCTTTCACTATCAACAGGGAACGCGGCTTCCCGCATCCCGCTATCGCTATACCATGGCTCCCCTATCGGCGGCGTTGCGCCGGTAAGAGGACGGTGCTCCAAGCCGCTTCATGCGTCCGCAAGCACGTTAAGAGTTACTCCTGCGACACGCGCCACTTATGGTAGCCCACCACAAACTGGTCGATGTCGCCGTCGAGCACCGCGTCCACGTTGCCCGTCTCCACGCCGCTTCGCACATCCTTGACCAGCTGATACGGGAACAGCACATAGTTGCGGATCTGGCTGCCGAAGCTGTTCTCCATGCGCTCGCCTCGCAGCTCGTCGATCTGGTCGCGACGCTTCTGCTGCTCGATCTCATAGAGCTTGGATTTCAGCACGCGGATGGCGGCATCCTTGTTCTGCAGCTGCGACTTCTCGTTTTGGCACGTGACCACGATGCCCGTGGGCATGTGCGTCAAGCGCACGGCCGAGTCGGTGGTGTTGACGCACTGGCCGCCCGGTCCGCTGGAACGGTACACGTCGACGCGCACGTCGTTCATATCGAGGTTGACCTCGATATCGTCGGGGAGCACGGGAAGCACCTCGACGGCGGCGAAGGTGGTATGACGGCGCTGCTTGACGTCGGTTGGGCTGATGCGCACCAGGCGGTGCACGCCGTTCTCGCTGCGCAGCATGCCGTAGGCCAAACGACCTTCGATCTGCAGGGTGGCCTTGTTCAGGCCGACGGCCTCCGCGCCGGGGACCAGGTCGAGGGCCTTGACCTTCCAGCCCTTCGAGTCCGCATAGCGGCTGTACATGTTGTACAGCATCTCGGTCCAGTCCTGGGCTTCCAGGCCGCCTTGACCGGGGCTGACGGTGAGGATGCAGTCGCCGTCGTCGAAACGCCCGGAGAACCAGCTTTCCACCTCAAGGGCGTCGAGCTTGCCGTCAAGCGTTTCAAGGGTCTGCTGCACCTCTTCGGCGAACAGGGGATCCTCCCCTGCCAGTTCGTGCGCGGCGCGGGCATCATCAAGCAACGAGACGGCGGCGTTGTACGCATCGATGGTGTCGCGCAGGGAGCTTGCCTGCTTCGATACGGTTTGCGCACGCTGCGCATCGTCCCAGAAGCCTGCCTGCGCGATCTGCGCATCGAGCGCCGTAAGCTGGGCGGTTTTGTCATCGATGTGCAGGAAACCATGCGCGTCGGCGACGCGCTGGGCGACCTGCTCGATATCTTTCAGTTCTTTATCTGCCATAGTTATTCCATACTACCAGCAAAACGCCCCGCGCTTGCGTGCGGGGCGTTGGAGTGCATAGTTTCTTCGCGCCTTCGAAGACGCCGAGTTCGGGCTATCTATCCTTGCCGTGGCACTTCTTGAACTTCAAGCCGCTCCCGCACGGGCAAGGGTCGTTGCGTCCCACGTTGGCGAACGGGTCATCCTTGTCCTTGACGTAGGTCTGCGGCTTCGCCGGCGCGGGCTTGGGCGCCGAACCTGCCGCCTGCTGCGCACGCTGAGCAGCCTGCTGCTGAGCGACCGCATGGCCCACGCCCGTCTGCCCGAGCGCCTGCTCGGGGTTGGAGTAGCTCACGCGGCCCTCGAGCGGGTTGGGCTCGGCGGGCATCTGCGGAGCGGCAGATGCCGCCACCTGTAAGCGCAGCAAGGTACGCAGATACTCCTCGTACATGGAGTGCGTCAGGTTGCTGAAGGCGCGGTAGGCCTCGTTCTTGTACTCCACCAACGGGTCGCGCTGGCCGAAGGCGCGCAGCCCGATACCGGTTTTCAGGTAGTCCATATCCTGCAGATGCGCCATCCACCTGCGGTCGATGATGCGAAGCATGACCTGCGATTCCAGCATGCGCATGATCGGTTCGCCAAGCTCAGCGGTCTTCTGCGCCACCACGCCGTCCAGATACGCCTCAAGCACCTCGCAAACCTGCGCGGGGTCGTCCTCATGATCGACCTCGGCCACATGGAAGTCGTTAAGGCCCGTCATAGACGCCACCCACATATCGACCGCCTTGCAATCCCAATCGTCGCTGGGCAGCTTCTCGGGGCAGCTCTCCTCCACCACGGCCTCGACGGCGTCGGCCACGATCTCGGGGATGCGGCCCTCCATGTCCTTGCCGTCTAGGATGGCGTTACGCTCCTCATAGATGGCCTTGCGCTGCAAGTTCATGACGTCGTCGTATTCAAGGACGTTCTTACGGGCTGCGAAGTGCATGCTTTCAACCTGGCGCTGAGCCGATTCGATTGCCTTGGACACCATAGATGCCTGGATGGGCATATCATCGGGCATGTTGGTCTTCTCCATCATGGCGCCGATCTTGTCCATGCGCGAACCGCCGAACAGGCGCATAAGATCGTCTTCGAGCGACAGGTAGAACTGCGTGGTGCCCGGGTCGCCCTGACGACCGGCACGACCGCGCAGCTGGTTGTCGATGCGTCGGCTTTCGTGACGCTCGGTGCCGATGACGCACAAGCCGCCGGCCTCCAAGACGCGCTTCTGCTCGGCTTTGCACGTTGCGCGCGCGATGTCGAGCGCCTCCTTGCGCTGGCCCTGCGTAGGCGCCGGCAGGCCGCCTTCATCGGCGGGCTGCATGCCGGGCTCGAGGTCGGGATTGAGGCCGCGCTCGAGCAGCACGTCGTCAGCGAGCACGTCGGGGTTGCCGCCGAGCAGGATGTCGGTACCGCGGCCCGCCATGTTCGTGGCGATGGTGACGGCGCCGACACGGCCGGCCTGGGCGATGATGTGAGCCTCGCGCTCATGGTTTTTCGCGTTGAGCGTCTCATGCTTGATGCCGCGCTTGTCAAGCAGGCGCGAGAGCTTTTCGGAGCTTTCGATGGACACCGTGCCGATAAGGCAAGGCTGGCCGGCCTGATGGCGAACGGCCACGTCATCGGCGACGGCATGGAACTTCGCATCGACGGTGCGATAAATCAGATCGTCCTCGTCGATACGCTTGACCTGCTTGTTCGGCGGGATAGCCACAACCGGCAGCTTGTAGATCTGGCGGAACTCGGAGTCCTCGGTCATAGCCGTGCCCGTCATGCCCGAGAGCTTGTCGTAGAGGCGGAAGTAGTTCTGCAGCGTGATAGTGGCAAGCGTCTGGTTCTCCTCGCGCACCTGCACGTGCTCTTTGGCCTCGAGCGCCTGATGCAGGCCCTCGGAGTAGCGGCGGCCTTCCATGATGCGACCCGTGAACTCGTCGACGATCTTCACCTCGCCGTTAACGACCACATAGTCAACGTCGCGATGGAACAGGAACTGCGCCTTGAGCGCCTGCTGCAGGTGATTGGGCAACTGACCGGACGGGTCGGCGTAGATATCGTCGATGCCGAGCATGGTCTCGATCTTGGTGAGGCCCGACTCGGTGGCGTTGATGGTCTTCTTCGCCTCATCCATCTCGAAGTCCTCGTCGAGCTTCAAAGCGGGCATGACGCGGGCGAACTTGTTGTACGTATCGGCGGCGCGCGTGCCGGCGCCGGAGATGATCAGCGGCGTGCGGGCCTCGTCGATGAGGATGGAGTCGACCTCGTCGACGATGGCGAAATGATGGCCGCGCTGCACGCGGGCGTCGGCGCGCGTGACCATGTTGTCGCGCAGGTAGTCGAAGCCGAATTCGGAGTTGGTGCCGTAGGTGACATCAGCCTGGTAGGCGAGCTTCTTGGCCTCGGGACGCATACCGTTCTGGATAAGGCCCACGCTCATGCCCAGAAACTCATACACCTGTCCCATCCACTGGCTGTCGCGGCGCGCCAGGTAATCGTTGACGGTGACGATGTGCACGTTCTGCCCGCCGAGGGCGTTAAGATAGCCCGCAAGCGTGGACACGAGCGTCTTGCCCTCGCCCGTGCGCATCTCGGCGATCTGGCCGTCGTTGAGGGCCATGCCGCCGATGAGCTGGACGTCGAAGTGACGCATGCCCAGCGTTCGCACCGACGCCTCGCGTACCGCCGCGAACGCCTCGGGCAGCACGTCGGCAGTGGAAGCGCCGGCCTGCACGCGACCGCGCAGCTCGTCGGTGAACGCGCGCAGCTGCTCGTCTGATTTCGCCTGCATCTCGGGCTCGAGGCCGCCGATCTTGTCGGCCAGGGCCTGGTAGTTCTTCAGCTGCTTGCCTTCGCCGAACGTGAGCAGCTTGGAGAGGAAACCTGCCATATGAGCGCCATTCCTTTCAGCGCCGGCCCTGTACGCCGGCGCGGGTTCGTTCAATCAACTCACTCTAACATATTCTCGATTTAGCTAGGTTCCATTAACCGACGTGCACAGCTTCTTCGCAGCGCCGCGCAGCTTTTCGCAGGGGTTTGCCCTCGTAGGACCCCGTTTCGCCCAGCGCACGTCGTTCAAACACGCACCGAAACGAGACCGCCCGCATCAAGCGCTGCAAAGACGCGAGCTTGCAAGCCCTTGCAGCGATGGCGCCCTACACGCGCTCCTCGACCTCGATGATGGATCGGTACAGCCGCATCGTCTCGGCCGAAGGGTCGATCCCCAGATCGTCAGCCAGATACCGCCGGCAGGCGAAGTAGGTTTGCAGCGCCGCGGTGCGCTGCAGCGAGGCTATCTGGGCGCGCATGAGCGCCACATACACGTCCTCGCGCGAATCGTCGCGAGAAAGCGCCGCACGGGCGAACCACAGGCCCTCCCGGGGATCGCCCGAATCAAGCAGCTTCCCTGATGCCGCCACCAGGGCATCCACCAGGCGGTTTTTGCAATCCTCGCGAAGCCCGTCGATGACATCGCAGCCATCGTCGCCCGGCAGAAGCTCGTCGGCGAAGGAATCCTCGACCCGCGCGAACAGATGCCCCCAGCCGCCGCGCCCCGGACGGTTGAACAGCAACGCACGGCATACCTCCTCAAGCTCGAGAACGTCGCTTGCCAGCAGGCGGGCCTCGATGCACACGCCGTTTTGATGCCTGACAAGGTACGGGCAATCGCCCTCGGGCGTGGATAGCGCCGAGCGCAGCTGCGACCAGGTGGCGTAGAAGTTCTTTCGCCGGCATGACGCGCTCGACTCGGGCCAGAGCTGCGCAGCCAGGCGATCGCGCGACACGTCGCGCCCGCGGTTAAGCACGAGCAGGGCAAGCAGGGAGCGAACCTTCTGCCGTGAAAGGTGCCCCGACTCGACCGCAACATCGCCCACCTTCACCTCCAAGCGGCCGAACAGGTTCACGGTAAGACGCGGCGGCGCCGGCGTCGCAGGCATCGCCGTCCCCCACGCCACTTTGCGAAACGCATCGGGATGCGTGCTCTCGAACGACATGCGGGAGCGCAGCTTGCGGGCACGGGCACGCTCGCACTCCATGCGCTGCATGGACAGCGCCCTCTCAAGCCTGTTCGCCGCCATTGCGCAGCGGGGGTCCAAGCCCGGCATATCCAAGTATCCGCGCTCCAACACGCGCGAGAACGAGCAAGCCGCAAGGGCCTGGGCAAGCGTGAGCGACCCGGTTGCGGCAAACGCCCGGGAAACGTCGCGGGCGACCGCGGCCGCCACGCGCTCGGCCAGTTGCACCGCCAGCAACCCCTCGGAGCCGCCCGCATCGTCAAGCATCTTCGCGGCGCACAGCAGCGCGCCTTCTGCAAGCTCCGCCCCCTCGAACGCCATAAGCCACGCCTGCGCGGGAAGGATGTCCTCGTCAAACGCCGGATCGACCACGCAGGCCATGGCGTTCAGATGGGGAAACGGCCCATCGCCCAGCTCGCGTATGGCCGACACGCATGCGGCAGCGGCTTCCCCCACCGAGCCGGAAAGCTGCACGAGGTGCGCCACCGCCTGCTGCGCGGGGTCGGCGCCGCAGGCAAGAGCGCGACGCGCCGCAAGGCAGCCCGCCACGTTCTCGCCCAGCAGCGCGCAGCGCACCGCCTCCTCAAGATGCTGCTGGGCGTCAAGCTGACGGGAATCCAAGCTTGCATATAACGTGCGCGCATTCAGAAGGCACGCCGCATCGCGCAGCCGGCGGCTTTGCGAAGCAAGCCAGGTGCAGCGCACGTGAGCGGATGCCAAACAGCGCATGACCTCGCAAGCCCGGGCACAGCGCCCAGCATCCATGAGAGCCTCTGCCAATCGCAACACGAACGCGCCCGCATCCTCATGCGCGCTCGCACCGAGATTCGCCAGCCTATCCAAGAACGCCTGGGCGATCTGGGGCACTCCGAACGGAGCCGCGCAAAACGTGCCGCGCACGCGATCAACGCCCACGTAAACATAGCTTCGCTCCAAAAGCTCCGCCACCTCATCGTCGATACGGACGATGCGCCTGGCGTCGGATAGGCTTCCCGACCCCAGGCACAGCAAGGCGAACAGGGCCGCCATCACATCAGCGGGCAGCTCCTCGGACGCAGCAAGCTCTAAAAACGCGGGGGAATCGGACTCTCCCCAGGCAAGTGCCGCCACGCGGCTGCAACGCGCGACATCGTGCGCTGAGATCTCGGCGATGTCGGAAGGCAGGCGCGCGAAATCCACCTCCTCGTCGCTGAGCAGCAGGTCGCCCGCGCCTACGAGCATGCGATCGATCTGGTCGGCAAACACATCCGCCGCCGGCGTACAGGTGATGAGAACCTCGCAACCTCGGTCGAGCAGATCATCGAGAACGGCGCCGAACAGCTCGGCTCGCAGGGAATCAAGCGGCGGGACATCCTCGAACACGGCGAGAAAGGACTGATCGTCGACTTCGACGAGACCATCGACGATGCCGCGCGCGTCTAGATCGCGCAAAAAGCACGGGCTGGCGCAATCAATCCAGAACACGTGGTCGAACGCGAACACCGTTTCAGCGTATTCAAGTGCTAGGGTGCTTTTCCCGAAACCTGACGGGGCCACCATGAACCGCGCGACGTTGCGCTCACGCAACAGCTTGGCCACCAGCGCCGGGCGCGGATACGCGCGCAAAGAAGAGAACCTGGACGGCCGGTTACCACGGCACGCCGATTGAGCTAAAAAGGACAGCATCCTGCAAACCCCCTATAAGACGGGATCGGATGCTTGGCCTGTGATGCCGCCACCATACCGCAATATATTGATGTCGACAAGAGCCGGTAATTCGATAATGCAAGGTGATTTCGTATTTTTTACAAGCCATAGGAATGTTCGAACTATATGTTGTGGGTATCACAAAGCGAACTCACAACAGATTCGAGATCCGGATACAACGATGCCCGCACTCCTTGCGACGTGCGGGCATCTGCTAACGGCACCGGCGGCGCCTTGAACGGTTGTGGGGATGATACGCTACGCTTCGCGGCCAACCAGCTTGGCGATGCGCTCGGAATAGGTCAGATCGGTCAAGCCGGCCTCCCCTTCCAGGTCGACCAGGGGCGCGTCATTCCACAGCGACTCCAGGCGATAGTAATCGCGCGTTTCGGGCTGGAACACGTGCACGATGAAGCTGCCGTAGTCCAGCAGCGACCACGTGCCGTCGGCCGTGCCCTCGATGTGATAGGGCTTCGCGCCGCCGCGCAGACGGCATTGTTCCTCGATCTCGTCGACCACGGCATCGACCTGACGATTGTTCGACGCCGTGCAGATGACGAAGTACTCGGTGACGCCGATCAGGTCGCCGACCTGCTGCACCATGATATCGGTGGCCTTCTTCTCGTTAGCGGCCTGCGCGGCGATGATGGCGCACTCGCGCGGGCTGAGAAGATCAGGCTTCTGACGTCCGTACATATCCACGCCCTGGCTGATGGGGGCGTTGTTGTCCACTGCCTCGTTCACTTGCTTCCTTTCGCATCGTTTGCGGCGCGCTTGCGTGCGCGTGCCACGTAATAGTTCCAAACGGTCACGGTATCGGGATGGATGAGCTTGCGACGCTCGATGAGGTTTCCCACCACGTATACGAGCGTTGCCATGAACAGCTCCTCAAGCTCCACCTTCCCCACCATATTGCGCAGCTTGTCGACCCCCGCGCAATAGCGCCCGGGCTCGATGACGTCTGCCACGTACACGATAAGGTCGAGCGGCGACATGCCTACGGCCCCGGTGGTATGCAGGCGGATGGCCTGCAGCAACGGTGCCGGAAGCTCGGGGAATTCCCTGGCCAGCGCTGCCGCGGCGGTAGGACCGTGCAGCAGATGGGGCATATCGAGATAGCTTGCCAGCTGATCGGCGATGCCGAGCTCCACCGCGCGAGCGCGGATGCCCTCGTCGTCGTAGCCCTTATCCCAATCGTGCAAAAGTCCCGCCAGACGGGCCAGGCGTTCATCCTGCCCGTAGACCCGCGCCATGCGCGCCGCCGTCTCGGAGACCCCCAGGGAATGCTCGAAGCGGCTACGTTTCACGCGATGCGCGAGGTCTTCGCGTCGGGCCTGGTAAAACGCATCGCCGAGAACGTCTGCCGCACCCAGCTCCGTTACCCTACCTTGATCCGGTTCGACTTCGCTCACTTCGCACACCGCTTCCCTGTTCCGCTTCCAACCATAGAGCCCATGGGCGGCAATATAGTCGAGCACCCGCTGCACCGTCAAATAACGGATGGACTGGCCCGCTTGCACGCGGGCGCGCAGGTAGCTTGACGACACGGCCAGCCCCGTTGCCTCCAGCATGTGGATGCGGAAGTTGCCCGACCGCTCTATGGTAAGCCGGGTTTCCTCGGAAAGGGCGTATCCCGGCCGCGTTGCGGCGATCAACTCCGCCATGCTGGCGATGGCGGCGCTTTCGCGCCACTTCAAGATGGAGCATACCGCATCCGCGCCCGTGATGAAGAACAGCGCCACGTTTCCCGGATAATGTTCACGAAGCTGGCGCAGCGTATCAGCCGTGTAGGTGACGCCTGGGCGGTCGATCTCGATGCGGCTGACATCGAAGGCGGGGTTGCCCTGCACCGCCAGGCGGCACATCTCGAAGCGCTGTTCGGCGGGCGTGACGTCGCGCTTGAGCTTGAACGCCGGCTTTCCCGCGGGGATGAACACCACCGCATCCAGACCGAACGCCTCGCGCGCCTGCTCGGCGCAGGCCAGATGCCCGATATGGATGGGATCGAACGTGCCGCCCATGATGCCGAGGCGCACCGGACGGCCGTCGGCCCCAAGATCGTCGAAGCGCTCGCAGACCACGGGCGCAGCCGCCGCTTGCACGCACCCGGCTTCGGCGCTAGCTTGCGTAAGGCCCATCCTAGGCGCGCACCTGCCCCGAGCCGCGCAGTACGTACTTGTACGAGGTCAGACCCTCGAGCGCGAAGGGACCGCGCACGTGCAGCTTCTGCGTGGAGATGCCGATCTCAGCGCCCAAGCCGAACATGCCGCCATCGGTGAACGCGGTGGAGGCGTTCACGTACACCGCGGCCGCATCCACTTCGTTGACGAACTGCTCGATGGCTGCCGCACCTTCGGCAAGCTTCGGATCGGCGACGATGGCCTCGGAGTGCATCGTGCCGTAACGGTTGATATGGGCGATAGCCTGCTCGGGGCCGCTGACGCAGCGCACGGCCAAGTCGGGGGAAAGGTATTCCGTTTCCCAATCCTGCTCGGAAGCGCGCTCGACCTGCAGCGCGGCATCGGTCGGTAACCGCTTTTCACCGGCGGCAAGAGCAGCCTTGCACGCAAGCTCGTCGCCATGGATGCGCACGCCCTTGTCGGCGAGCATGCCGAACAGCTCGGGCAGGAAATGCTCGGCCACGGGCTGGTCGACGAGCAGCGTCTCGCAGGCGTTGCACACGCCGTAGCGACGGCACTTGGCGTTGACAACGATGTTTCGAGCCATGTCGAAATCGGCTGTGGAATGCACGTACACATGGCAGTTTCCGGTTCCCGTTTCGATAACGGGAACCTTCGCGCAATCCACGCAGTGCGCGATGAGGCCGGCGCCACCGCGCGGCACGAGGACGTCGACCACGCCGCGCAGGCCCATAAGCACATCGGCCGCGGCGCGATCGGTGGACTCGATGATGCCGATGCAACCGGCAGGCATGCCGGCCGAAACCGCCGCATCGTGCAGCACATGCGCGATGGCGGCGCAGGACTTAGCCGCCAAAGAACCGCCGCGCAGCACGCAAGCGTTGCCCGACTTCAGGCAGATGCCCGCAGCATCTGCCGTGACGTTGGGGCGAGCCTCGTAGACGACGGCCACCACGCCGAGCGGGACCGCCACGCGCGACAGCTGGATGCCGCTATCGAGCGTGCGCGAATCGAACACGCGGCCGAGCGGGTCGGGAAGCGCCACCAGATCCTCGAGCGCGTCGGCCATGGCCATCACGCGCCCCTCATCGAGCATCAGGCGATCGAGCAGGCTTTCCTTGGTGCCGGCTTTACGTGCGGCATCCATATCCTTGGCATTGGCGGCCACGATGGCGCCGGACCGCTCGCGCAATGCCCGCGCCATAGCGGTCAGAGCAGCGTTGCGCTCCTGTGTGGTTGCCTGGGCAAGCGCCGGGCTAGCGTTCTTAGCGGCCTGCGCGACCGCCAGCACTTCCTGTTCCAGCATGATCGACTCACATTCTGTCGTATATCCAAAACATGGGGTGAAAACACCCTATTCGAAGACCACCAGCTCGTCGCGGTGCACCAACGGGCGTTGGGTCAGTGCGGCGAGCAGGCGGTTGCGCTCGAGCACCTCGCGCGTTTTACCGCAGGCAAGCTCCACCTCGTCGGCGGAGAACGCCGCACGGCCGCGGGCGAACAGATGGCCCGCAAGGTCTTTGATGTCGACAATGTCGCCGGCCTCGAAACGACCCTCGACGCCGGCAACGCCCACGCAAAGCAAAGATTTGCCGTGGCCGATGAGCGCCGACTTAGCACCTTCGTCGACCACCACCGCGCCGCGCGCCGAGTCGCCAAGGGCGATCCATAGTTTGCGAGGCGTGATCTCGTGGGGCTTCTCCAGCGCCGAGAAACGCGTGCCGACGGCCTTGCCCGCTGCCGCATCCTCGACCACATGGGGCTGGCGCCCGTAGCAGATGATCATGGGGATGCCGGCCACCATGAGCACGCGCGCGGCTTTGATCTTGGTTATCATGCCGCCCGAGCCCACCGTGGAGCCGGCGCCGCCGGCGACCGCCAGGATCTCAGGCCCAATGCTTTCCACATGAGGAATGAGCTTGGCATCAGGGTTCGTATTCGGATTGCCGTCGTAGAGGCCGTCGATATCGGACAGGATGACCATGAGATCGGCGTCGATCAGGCACGCGGCCAGTGCGGCGAGCGTGTCGTTATCGCCGAACTTGATCTGCTCGACGGCAACGGTGTCGTTCTCGTTGATGATGGGCACCACGCCCAGCTCCAGCAAGCGCAGAAGCGTGTTGCGGGCGTGCAGATACGCATGACGGTCGGCAGTATCGCGACGGGTCAGCAAAACCGTCGAGGTCACGATGCCATGGACCGCGAACGCCTCGGCATACGCCGTGGCCAAGGCCGACTGCCCCACCGATGCCGCCGCCTGCAGGCTCGGCATGTCGCTGGGGCGCTTCTGGATGCCCAGGGCCTCAAGGCCGCATGCGATGGCGGCCGACGTCACGATGACGGGCTGCCAGCCGGCGGCCCGCACCTTTGCGATCTGGTCGGCAAGCGCCGCCAGGTACTCGTAATCGATGCTGCTCTCCGACGTGGTGAGCGTCGAAGAACCGATCTTTATGACCAGGCGCCGTGCGGCGCCCGCCTTAGCATCCAGCTGTTCCATTAGATATCAAGCTCCTCGAACAGATCGGCGGCCGTCCTGGTGGACTCGAACTCGAAGGCGCGCCCGCAGATGCGGATCTCGTCGCCATCGACGGCGCCCGCCTTCTCGAGCGCCTCCTCGACGCCCACGCGCTTGAGGCGGTGCTGCAGAAACACCACGGCCTCCTCGTTTTCCCAATCACACTGCACCACCATACGCTCGACCTGGGTGCCCACCACGCGGAACACGCCCTCGGAGAGCTTGCGCACAGTGAAACGCTTGTCGCGGGCCTCGCGCTTGAGCTCCCAGACGTGCTCGTACTGCACGTCGGACGCCTCGGCCTGGCGAGCCTGCTCGCGAAGCTCGTGGACCTGGTTGGCGATGGCGGCCTTCAGGCTGTCCACGCCCTCGCCGGTGAGCGCGCTGATGCAGTACACCTTCGGGTCGATGGGGCTCGGCGCGAACTCGTTGCCGCCGGCAGCGGCGATGGAATCGGCCTTGACCTGCGCCTTCAAGCGCTCCAATGCCTCTTCGGTACCCGCGACGTCGATCTTGTTGGCCACCACGATGCGCGGGCGGGCCGCCAGCTCGTCGGCGTAGAGCGCCAACTCGTTGTTGATGATCTTGTAGTCATCGAGCGGGTCGCGGCCCTCCCAGTCGCCCGTGAGATCGACCACGTGCACGATGAGCGCCGTGCGCTCGATATGGCGGAGGAACTCGTGTCCCAGGCCGCGCCCCTCGTGCGCTCCCTCGATGAGACCGGGGATGTCGGCCACGACGAAGCTCAAGTCACCCGAGCGCGCCACGCCCAGGTTGGGAACGAGCGTGGTGAACGGGTAATCGGCGATCTTCGGGCGTGCCGCCGAGATCTTCGAGATAAGCGAGCTTTTGCCGGCAGAGGGCATGCCAACAAGCGCCGCGTCGGCCATAAGCTTCATCTCAAGCTCGATCCAGCGCTCCTGCGCAGGCTCACCCAGCTCGGCGAACGCCGGCGCGCGACGCGTGGAGGTGACGAAGTGGATGTTGCCACGACCGCCCATGCCGCCGTCTGCCACGGTGATGCGCTCGCCGTCGTGGGTGAGGTCGGCCATGAGCTCACCGGTTTCCTTGGATTCCTCGAAGTATTCGTGGACCACGGTGCCCACCGGCACCTTGAGCACCAGATCGTCGCCCGTGGCGCCGTGCATGCGGCTGCCCTTGCCGTGCGTGCCGCGCTCTGCCTTGAAGTGGTGTTTGAAGCGGTAATCGATCAGCGAGGACACGCTGGCATCGGCTTCAAGCACCACGTTGCCGCCATGACCGCCGTCGCCGCCGTCGGGACCGCCCTTGGGCACGTGCGCCTCGCGGCGAAACGACATGCAGCCGGCGCCGCCGTCGCCGCCCTTAACGTGGATTCGGACCTTATCAATGAACACGATGTGACCTCCATCGGTTTTAGGTTTGCGTGTATCCCCTGATTGTATACGAAAAAAGCCCCCTGCAAGGCAGGGGGCTTCGCGAATGCATAGATGCCACGCACACGCGTGCGGCTTGTGCTACGCCTGGGGGCGGACATGCACGCGACGCTTCACGCCACGCGTGAACTCCAGCGTGCCGTCGCACAGAGCGAACAGCGTGTCGTCCTTGCCGCGGCCGACGTTGTCGCCGGGATGGAACTTGGTGCCGCGCTGACGGACGATGATCTGGCCCGTCTTGATCTGCTGGCCGGCGAACATCTTCACGCCCAGTCGTTTTGCGTGGGAATCGCGGCCGTTACGGGTAGAACCGAGACCTTTTTTATGTGCCATTTCATTCCCTCCTTACAATTAAGCGATGGACTTGATCTCAACGCGCGTGAGCTGCTGGCGATGGCCGCGCAGCTTCTTGTAGTTCTTGCGCTTCTTGAACTTGAACACCAGCTGCTTGGGGCCCTTGAACTGCTCGACGACCTCAGCGGTGACCTTCTTGGCAGCTGCCTTGGCCGGATCGGCCTCGACGGTGGAACCGTCGACGAAGCAGATGACCGGAAGCTCGACGGTGGCGCCGACCTCGGCGTCCAGCTTCTCGATGTTGAGCTTGTCCCCGACGGCAACCTTGTACTGCTTGCCGCCCGTTTTCACGATTGCGTACATGTTTTCTCCTACTTTCGAAATAAACGCAAGGCGATAGCTTAGCAGCGCGACCGTAGCAAGTCAACGAAGTGATCGAATGCACAGTCTCCGCGTATCATCGCACTTATTTCCGTTGCGCCTCCTCGGGCACAACATTCGATATGATACCAGATGTTGTGGACACACGCGGCGGCGTTGCCGGCTTTTCCCACATTGCCGCCCCGCTTCACGGAATGCCCACAAGCTAGTGCGCTTCAGCCCAGGTATCGGCGGCCGAGATATCGGCGAGCAAAGGCACCTTCAACTCCGCCACATGCTCCATGACGTCGCGGACCATGGCCGAGAGCGCCGCCACTTCCCCATCGGGCACGCTGAAGTCCAGCTCGTCGTGCACCTGCACGAGCAGGCGCGCCTTGAAGCCCTCTTCCATGAGGCGCTGCTGCACCTGGCGCATGGCAAGCTTGATGATGTCGGCGGCGCTGCCCTGCATGGGATGGTTCATGGCTGTGCGCTCGCCGAAGCCGCGCGTGTTGCCGTTGGCGGCGCGCAGCTCGGGGATATGGCGCTTTCGTCCGAACATGGTTTCCGCATAGCCGTTGGCACGGGCCTGCTCAACCGTTTCATCGAGATAGGCGCGCACGCCGGGATGCACCTCGAAGTAGCGGTCGATCATGCCCTTCGCCTCGGTGATGGAGATTCCCAGGCTTTGCGCCAGCCCGAACGCCTGCTGGCCGTAGACGATGCCGAAGTTCACCGCCTTGGCGCGGCTGCGCTGCTCGGGCGTGACCTGGTCGATGGACACATCGAACACGCGCGACGCCGTGGAGGCGTGGAAGTCCGCGCCGCTAGTGAACGCCTGGACGAGCGCCTGGTCGCCCGAAAGATGCGCAAGCAGGCGCAGCTCGATCTGCGAATAGTCGGCCGAGAGGAATTTACAGCCCGGCTCGAGCGGGACGAAGCACTCGCGGATATGGCGCCCGAACTGCGTGCGCACCGGGATGTTCTGCAGGTTGGGGTCCGAAGAGGACAGGCGCCCGGTGGTGGTGACGGTCTCGTTGAAACTGGAGTGCACGCGACCGTCGCCGGCGCGCATGCGCGGCAGGGCGTCGATGTAGGTGGACTTGATCTTCGCCAGCTCGCGATAGCGCAGTACGAGGGCGGGCAGCTCATGGATCTCGGCGAGGTCTTTAAGCACCTTGGCGTCGGTAGAGTACCCACGCTGGGTCTTCTTGCGTGCGGGCAGCCCGAGCACCTCGAACAGGATGTTGCCGAGCTGCTTGGGCGAATCCACGTTGAACTCCTGACCGGCAAGCTCGAAGATCTGCGCTCGAAGCCCCTCGATCTCCTCGCCCGTGGAGGCGCCCAGCTGCGCAAGGCGCTCGACGTCGATGGCCGCGCCGGTGCGCTCCATGATGGCGAGCACCGCCACAAGCGGCAGGTCGATATCGAAATATGCGCGCTCCGAACCTTCGTCCTTCAGGGCACGGGTAAGCGGGCCGACTAGGGCGCGCGCCGCGGCGGCTTGTGCAGCTGCGCGCTGCTCTTCGGTTTTCGCCTCGGGAAGCACGCCGCCCATATAGGTATCGAGCAGCACGTCGTAAGTGTACTCGGACACCGACGAGTTCAAAACATACCCGGCAAGCCCCAGGTCGAAAGCGCGCATGGACATAAGTTGGGCATCGTCGACCAGCGCGGGAAGGGCGTTGTCTGCGGGATAAACGCGATGCACCGCCGCCTTGACATCGAGCGCGGCGATGTTGCCGCTGGCGATCAGACGCGCAAGCTGGGAGAACGCCGCGTCATCGGCGAACACGGCGCAGCCCTGAGAAGCGGACACCGCCACCACCGACCCGCCGCCGAACAGCGACTCCTGCTCGGGATCCACGATGGCCACGCCCACCTGCTCGCCCGATTCCAAGACCTCGTCCACAAGCTTCTCGGCATCTTCGTCATGCAGCACCTGACCCACCTCGATAGCGGCGGACTCGCGCTTGGGAGCCTCGCCCACCAGCTTGAGCACACGCGTCAGATGCGAATTGAAACGATACTTCGAGAACGCCTCGGTGACGGCCTGAGCGCTGAACGCGGGGAACGCCACACCCTCAAGGTCCAAGGGGAAATCCAGATCGCGCACGATGGTTGCAACCTTGCGGCTGGTGAACGCCGCCTCGCGGTTTTCCTCCATGCGCTCCTTCTGCTTGCCGCGCAGCTCATCGATGTGCTCATAAATGCCCTCGAGGCTGCCGTAGGCGCCCAGCAGCTTCGCCGCGGTTTTGTCGCCCACGCCCGGCACGCCGGGAATGTTATCGGAGCTGTCGCCCTTCAGTCCCAGGAAATCAGGGAACTGCGAAGGCTCCACGCCGTAACGCTCGCGCACCTCGCCGGGGCCGTAGATGGCCACGTCGGTGATGCCCTTGCGCGTGGTGACCACGTGCGTGAGCTCGGAGCACAGCTGATAGACGTCCTTATCGCCCGAAACCAGCAGCGTGCGATACCCCAGCGCCTCGTCGCGCGCCGCCACGGTTCCCAGGATATCGTCGCCCTCCCAGCCCGTCACGCGCACAACGGGGATGCTCATGGATTCGAGCAGTTCCTCAATGATGGGGAACTGCGCTTTCAGGCCCGGGTCCATAGGAGGCCGCTGGGCTTTGTACTGCTCGAGCGCCTCGGTGCGGAACTTCGGGCGTCCGGCATCGAAGGCGCACACGATGGCGTCGGGATTGGAGATATCGATGAACTTGAGCAGCATGGCTATGAAGCCGAACACCGCATTGGTGGGCGTGCCGTCCGGGGCGTTCATGGTCGGCGGCACCGCGTGGAAGGCGCGGTGCATCAACGAGTTGCCGTCGATGACGGCCACTTTCTTCTCAGGCATAGGGCTTCCTTCAGGTTGGTTGCGCTTTCCCACCATTATATAAGCGGCGAAGGGAAAGCCGCGCCAACCGCATCAGACAAGCACTGTTGGCACGTTTCGCTATGCGCTCCAAAGATAGCCGACGCCGCGCACCGTTTCCAGATGCTGCGAGAGCTCCGGCCCGAGCTTGGCGCGGACGCGCCTGACATGCACGTCGACGGTGCGGCTGCCGCCGTAATAGTCGAAGCCCCACACGCGGCGCAGCAGCGCATCGCGGCTGTAGGTGCGGCCCGGATGGGTGACCAAAAAGGCCAGCAGCGCGTATTCAAGGTACGTGAAGTCAAGCGGCTCCCCGCCCACCGTGACTTGGTACGTTGCCAGGTTGATGGTCATGTTGTCCACCGTCACGAAATCGGTCGAGGTGCTCTCGTTGCCTGGCCACAGAAGCTGGCGGATGCGAGCGGCGCACTCCTCGCTGCCGGCGCCGTGCACCACGAAATCGCTTTTCACCTGCACGGGAAGGCGGAACTCGGGAAGCTGCGCCTCGTTGACGATGACCAGAAGCGAGGCCGATCCGTCCTCGAGCAGCACCGATTCCACCTGCGACAAGGTTGCCAGCGCATCGGCGCGCGCCTCGTAGATGACCAGGTCGTAGGAAGGATGCTGGGACAGCAGCTTCTTGAACTGCACCGAAGACCCCGCCGCTACATCGACGTCCAGGCCCGAGAGCACCTGCTGGAACTTGTGGGCGTTATCAAGGCTGTCCGCGATGAATATGACCGTTTTCCTCATTGTAAGCACACCTCCTTACGTCGCATCCGCGCACCGCTACAGAACCGCCAGGTAGCGATCAAGCTCCCAGGTGGACACGTTGGACTGGTACTCATCCCACTCCGCCTGCTTGGCTTCCACCAGGTAATCGCAGATGTGATCGCCCAGCGTTTCGCGCATGAGCTTCGAGGACCTGAACAGCTCGACGGCCTGGCCGAGGCTTTCGGGAAGCGTGCGGAACCCTTGACGGCGCAGCTCTTGGCGCGACTGGGTGAACAGGTCGCGATCCTCGACGGGCGCCGGAGGCTCAAGGCCCTCCTCGATGCCGGCCAAGCCCGCCGCCAGCATGACGGCGAAGGTGAGATAGGGGTTGGCGCTGGGGTCGGGGCTGCGCAGCTCCAGGCGGCACGCCATCTCGCGATTAGGGCGATAACCGGGCACGCGCACGAGCGTGGAGCGGTTGGCGCGGGCCCACGACAGGTAGATGGGCGCCTCGCCGCCGGCGAGCAGGCGCTTGTAGGAGTTGACGCAGGGGTTGGTGATCAGGGCGAACTCGGGCGCATACTTCAAGATGCCCGCAAGGAAGCTTTTCGCGGTTGCCGACAGATGATAACCCTGCGGGTCACCGGGGTCGAAGAACACGTTGCTGCCATCGAAATCGAACAGACTCATGTGCACATGCATGCCGCTGCCCGGAGCATCGGAGAGGGGCTTGGGCATGAAGGAGGCGTACACGCCGTGCTTCATGGCGATCTCCTTCACCACCAGCTTGTAGGTCATGACCGCATCGGCCATGGACAGCGCATCGGTGAAGCGGAGGTCGATCTCGTGCTGGGAAGGGCCGTTCTCGTGATGACTGTATTCCACGGGGATGCCCATCTTCTCAAGGGTGAGCACGGTGTCGCGTCGCAGGTCGCTGGCGTAATCCAAGCTGGTCAGGTCGAAATAGCCGCCGCGATCCAAAAGCTCAGTGCCCTCGGCGTCCTTGAAGTAGTAGAACTCCACCTCAGGGCCGACGTTGAACACGTACCCCATGTCCTGCGCCTTGCCCACCACGCGCGCCAGCACATGGCGCGGGTCGCCTTCGAAGGGCTTGCCGTCGGGCGTGCGGATGTCGCAGAACATACGGGCGACGGCGTTGCTCTCCGGGCGCCACGGCAGCACCTGGAACGTGGAGGCATCGGGAAACGCCAGCATGTCGGATTCCTCGGTGCGGCAGAAGCCCTCGATGCAGCTGCCGTCGAAGCCCATGCCGTCGGCGAAGGCGTCCTCAAGCTCGCTGGGGATGACGGCGAACGACTTCATGCTGCCGAGCACATCGGTGAACCAGAATCGCACGAAGTGCACATCGCGGCTTTTAATGGTTTTCAGGACGAAATCCTGTTCCGGGTTGGAAGCCATTGACGGTTCCTCCTTCACGCGCCAGGCCATGCGGCGGCGCGGGTCCTAACATCTTCTTAAAGGAGATTATATCAGCGCATGTTGCCAGCGGGTTACGCGCGTTGTCCATTACGGAAGCCTTTCGGAACGCGACGCATCGACGGCGCGACATTTGGCCGATACCTGCCCGCAGATATGGAAAAGGCCGCCCCGAAAGGCGGCCCGAAAGCTGTTGAACCTATGATGCTGGCGCGCCGCACCCGGCGAAGGCACGCACGCCGCTACCAGAGCGCAGGCCCCTACGACCTGCGAACACGCTTGTCCACCAGTCGTGCGACAAGGTCGCCGATGGACTGGAACACTTGCACGAGCACGATGCACAGCACGATGGAGGCGATCATGACATCGCCCAGGTAGCGCTGGTAACCATAGCGGATGGCGATGTCGCCGATGCCGCCTGCGCCCACCGCGCCGGCCATGGCGGTATAGCCGAACAAGGTGATGACGGTGATGGAGGCGCCGCGCACCAGGCTGGGCAGGCTTTCGCGCAGCATGACCTTGCACACGATTTGCCAAGTGTTCGCGCCGAAGCTTTGCGCCGCCTCGACCAGGCCGCCGTCGACCTCCGCCAGGCTCTGCTCGACCATGCGGCCCACGAACGGGACGGCAGCCACGGTAAGCGGCACGATGGCGCCGGGAACGCCGAGCGACGTGCCGACCACCAGGCGCGTGAACGGGATGATGGCCACGAGCAAGATGATGAACGGGATGGAACGGCCGATGTTAACGATCCAACCGAGCACCGTGTTAAGAGCACGCTGGGGTTTCAAACCATCTTTGGCCGTGATGACCAAAAGCACGCCGAGCGGCACGCCGATAAGGTAGGCGAACAGCGTTGACGCAAGGGTCATGACAAGCGTGTCCACCGTGCCCTGGGCGAACAGGACGCCATACTGCGAGATGAAGTTGCTGATGTAATCCATTTAGCCCTCCTGGCCCTTCTCCGCATCGCGCTCGATAGCCGCGAGCATGTCGTCGTTGGCCAAAAGCTCGCGCGTGACGGGACTTTGCGGATTGCCGAACACGGCGGCCGTGGCGCCCTCCTCCACGATGCGGCCGTGGTCGATCACGGCCACGCGGTTGCAGATCTTGCAGGCAACGGGCAGCGAGTGGGTGATGACCACGAGCGTGACGCCCAGCTCGCGGTTGATGTCCTGCAGAAGCTGCAGGATGGAGGCCGTGGTGCGCGTGTCAAGGGCGCTGGTGGCCTCGTCGCAGAGCATGACCTTGGGGTTGTTGGCCAGTGCGCGGGCGATGGCCACGCGCTGCTGCTGGCCGCCGGAGAGCTGGCTGGGATAGCGCTCGGCAAGGTCGGCCAGGCCCACCAGCTCGAGCAGCTCCATGGCGCGCTTGCGAGCCGTCTCGCCCTTCTCGCCGCGAAGCTCGAGCGGGAAGGTGACGTTGCGCAAGACGGTGCGCTGCTGGAACAGGCTGAAGTTCTGGAAAATCATGCCCACCTGGCTGCGCAGCTCGAGCAGCGCGCGACCGGACAGGCCCGTGATATCGCGGCCGTCGTAGAGGATAGCGCCCTCGGTGGGTCGCTCAAGCAGGTTCAGGCAGCGGACGAGCGTGGATTTGCCAGCGCCCGAGGCGCCGATGATGCCGAACACGTCGCCATCGTTGATGGTAAGGTTCACGTTGCGCAGCGCATGATGGGCGTTTTCGCCTTCGCCATACGTCTTGCACACGTGCTGCAATTTGATCATACGTTTCCCGATCACTTGGTTGGATACAACGCAACGGGCGCCAAGAGCCCTATTTGCGCGCGCGATTGCGCAACTTCTAATAATAGGCGAAGCTCAAGCCGCGCACAAGGACGGCGTTTGAGGGAAGGCGCCCATCAGCGCGCGAATCCTACGGGGCTCGTGGGGGTTCGCTGTTCGCCGAGCACGGCGTAGCGCGGGCTTGGTATACTTGCTTGCATGAATACGCAAACCTACACACAGCGCGCCCAGGCGCGCCCGCGCCCCCGCATCGCCGTGATCACCATGGGGGTCAAGCTCGGCGACGAGACGCGCGGCTACACGCGCTTCCGCGTCCTGTCCGAGATGCTCGTCGAGCAGGGCTTCGACGTGGACCTGATCACCTCGTCGTTCCAGCACTGGGAAAAGGCCCAGCGCGACACCTCGAAGACCTGCTATCAGGGCCTTCCCTACAACGTGGTGTTCATCAACGAGCCAGGCTACACGCGCAACTTAGACCTGCAGCGCATCCGCAGCCACCACGTGGCGGCGAAGAACCTGCGTGAGCACTTCGAGCGCACCGCGGGCCGCTACTCGCTCATCTACTCCGAGATCCCGCCCAACGACGTGGCGCGCGTGTGCGCGGAGTACGCTTCCGAGCACAACATCCCCTATGTGGCCGATATCAACGATCTGTGGCCCGAGGCCATGCGCATGGTGGTGAACATCCCCGTGCTCAGCGATGTGGCGTTCTACCCGTTCGCCCGCGATGCGAAACGCGTTTACCAGCTGCTCTCCGGCGCCGTGGGAACCTCGGACGAGTACACGGCGCGCCCGGCGAAGGACCGCACGGCGCCCTACCCCCATGCCACGGTGTACGTGGGCAACGACCTTGCGGCGTTCGACGAGGGCGCTCGCGAGCACATGGCCGACGTGGTGAAGCCCGAGGGCGAGCTGTGGGCCGTCTACGCCGGCACGCTCGGCGCCAGCTATGATCTGGCAACCCTGATCAGAGCGGCGGCGTTGCTCGAGAAGCGCCGCGCAACCCATACCGCCCGCACCACCGCCGCGGGAACAGCCAAGCAACATCGCCCCTTCCCTCCCGTGAAGGTGAAGATCTTAGGAGACGGCCCCGACCGGCAGCGCCTCGAAGAGCTTGCCCGACAGGAAAACGCCCCCGTGGAGTTTTTGGGCTATCAGGACCATGGCAGCATGGCGGCATGGCTTCGCGCAAGCGACATCACCGTGAACTCCCTGGTGAAAAGCGCAGTGCAGAGCATCGTCACGAAGATCGGCGACTACCTTGCCTCCGGCAAGCCCATGATCAACACCGGCTCTTCGCCGGAGTTCCGCAACAAGGTGACCACCGACGGATTCGGCCTGAACGTGGAAGCCGAGAACCCCGAGGCGCTTGCCGATGTGCTCGAGGAGCTGGCGCGCACTCCGTCGCTGCGCAAGATCATGGGAGCGCGCGGACGCGCCGTGGCCGAGCGGGAGTTCGACCAGCGAACCTCGTATCTCGCCATCGTGAATTTGCTGCGCAATCTGATATAAGCGCCGCGGTTTGCGTCATCATCGAAAGGTACGCCGCCTTGCGTCAGCATGCGTTCACGCGACAGACGCTTGAGCTGGATAGCTAAGGAGATACCATGTCCGAACAGATCCGTATACCGTTTTCCCCGCCCGATATCACCGAGGCCGAAATCGCCGAGGTGGCCGACGCGCTGAGGAGCGGATGGATCACCACGGGCCCGAAAACCAAGCAGCTCGAGCGCGAGCTGGCCGCCTTTTTGGGCACGCCGCGCGTAGCTTGCCTGGGATCTGCCACGGCGGCGCTCGAGTGCGCCTTGCGCGCGCTGGGCATCGGCCCCGGCGACGAGGTGATCACGAGCGCCTACACCTACACCGCCAGCTGCTCGCCCATCTGCCACGTGGGTGCGACGCCCGTGCTGTGCGATGTGGCGCCCGACAGCTACGAAATGGATTACGCGCAGCTGGAGAAGCTCATCACGCCGCGCACGAAGGCCATCATCCCCGTCGATTTGGGCGGCGTCATGTGCGATTACGATGCACTGTTCGCCGCTATCGACGCCTTCGGCGGCGCTTTCACGCCCTCAAACGCCCGTCAGGAGGCCATCGGCCGCATCGCCTTGGTCACCGACGGAGCGCATGCCCTTGGCAGCGTGCGCCACGGCAAGCACGCAGGCCAAGTTGCCGACCTCACCACGTTCAGCTTCCATGCGGTGAAGAACTTCACCACGGCAGAAGGCGGCGCCGTCACCTGGCGCGAGAGCCTGTTCGACTCCGATGAGCTGTATCACGACTTCATGCTCATGTCGCTGCACGGCCAGTCCAAAGACGCGCTTGCCAAGACCAAAGCCGGCGCTTGGGAATACGATGTTGCATTCCCCGGCTGGAAGTGCAACATGACCGACCTGCAGGCGGGCTTGGGCCTGGCGCAGCTGCGCCGTTACCCTGGCATGCTCGCACGGCGCCGTCAGATGGTCGCGCGATACACGCGCAACCTGGCCGACCTTGACGTGTCCATCCTTCAGCACTATCGCTCAGCCGACGGCTCCGACGCCTGCAACGCCGATGATGCCGCTGCGCGCGCCGACGTATGCCAGGAGTCTTCGAGCGGGCATTTGATGCTCGTGCGCCTGAACGGGTGCGGGCAGCAGCTGCGCAACCGCGTCATCGAGCTGATGGCCGAGGACGGCGTTGCAACCAACGTGCACTACAAGCCGCTGCCACTGCTCACGGCCTATCGCAACCTCGGGTTCGACATCGCCGACTTTCCCAATGCGCTCGCCCAGTTTGCAAACGAGATCACGCTGCCGCTGCACACCAAGCTCACCGATGATGACATCGACGAGGTGTGCTGTTCGCTGCACCAGGCCATCTCGCAGGCGAAGGCGGAGGGCACGCGCTGATGTACGTACGCTTCGAAAAACGAATCTGGGATATCGTCATCGGGCTGATTGCGCTACCGTTCGTGCTGCTTATCATCGCGGTGCTGGCACCGCTGATCAAGCTGGAAGACGGCGGCCCGGTGTTCTACAACGCGCCGCGCGTGGGCAAGGATGGCGTGGACTTCAAGATGTACAAGCTGCGCAGCATGCGCGTGAACGCCCCCGACCTGATCATGGAGGACGGCAGCACCTACAACGGTGTCGACGACCCCCGTATGACCAAGATCGGCGCGTTCATGCGCAAGACCAGCTTGGATGAGATGCCGCAGTTCTTCAACGTGCTGCTCGGCGACATGTCGGTGGTGGGCCCCCGCCCCGACCTGCGTCGCGAAACCGAGCTCTACGAAGGCGAAGAGGGCCTGAAGCTTTCAGTGAAGCCCGGCATCACCGGTTACGCCGCCGTGTACGGCCGCAATTCCCTGCCCTGGAAGCAGCGCCTGTCGCTGGACGTGTACTACGTCAAGCACGTAAGCTTCCTGCTGGATGCGAAGGTGTTCTTCCGCACGTTCGCCACGGTGCTAGGACAAGAGGGCATCTACGTGGAAGAGGACGGCGAATCGTAAGGCAGGCGCATGAGCAATGCGCACGACGCGCTTTACGACCCGCAAGGTAAGCGCCGCGGAACGCCACCGCCACTTCCTCCGAAGGAAACGCTTTGCAGCGCCTATCGTCGCTTCACCGTAACCACTTCGCTCAAATGCGAGCAACGCATAAGACTCCGCAGAATCAATCGGGCCGGGCATATTGCCCGGCCCGATTCGCATAGGCGCCGATAACGCGCCTGCAGATGAAAAAGCCGCCCGAGGGCGGCTTTTCGTTTCCCTAGTACACCATGCCCATGGCTTCGCGTACTTCTTCCAGGGTTTGGTTCGCAATCTCGTTGGCGCGGCGATTGCCCTCGCGCAGGATGTCCTTCACGTAGTCCATGTCACCCATAAGCTCCACACGGCGTTCGCGGATAGGAGCCAGGAAATCGTTCACGCTTTCGGTGACGTACTTCTTCAGCTGACCCGAACCGCCGTTGCCGATCTCCTCGGCGATCTCCTGCTCGCCGCGGCCGGTGCACAGCGACGCCGTGGTGATAAGCGCCGACACGCCGGGGCGATTGTCGGGATCGAAGGTGATGAAGCGCTCGGAGTCGGTCTGGGACTTCTTAATGAGCTTCGCCGTCTCCTCGGCCGTGGCCGACAGGCTGATGGCGTTGCCGTAGCTCTTCGACATCTTGCGACCGTCAAGGCCGGGGATGAGCACGGCGTCGGTGAGCAGGCCTTCGGGCTCGGGGAACACGTGGCCGTAGCGCTCGTTGAAGCGGCGGGCGATCTGACGGGTTTGCTCGATATGCGGCAGCTGATCCTTGCCGACGGGCACGATGTTGCCCTTGCAGAACAGGATGTCGCAGGCCTGGTGCACGGGATAGGTGAGCAAAAGGCCGGTGAGCGCGTGGCCGGAGGCCTCCTGCTCGGACTTCACCGTGGGGTTGCGCTCAAGCTCAGCCTCGGTGCACAGGGAAAGGAACGGAAGCATGAGCTGGTTGAGTGCCGGTACCTGCGAATGGGTGAAGATGATGGTCTTCTCCGGGTCGATGCCGCAGGCCAGATAGTCGATGACCATGTTGTACACGTTGTCCTGGATGTTTGCCGTGGTGTCACGGTCGGTGATGACCTGGTAGTCTGCGATGATAATGCGGGAGGTGACGCCAAGGTTCTGCAGCGCCACGCGCTCGCGGATGGTGCCGAAGTAATGGCCCAGATGCAGCCTGCCCGTGGGGCGGTCGCCCGTGAGCATGCAGTATTTGCCCGGGTTCACGGAAAGGTCGGCGCGAATCTCATCGCTACGTTTCTTGCTGGCTTCGAAGCTATCGCCCATTATGCCCTCACATTCATAGTTAGGCGGGAATTCAGTAGTTGTTCCAGTATAGCGCTTATGCCCGATGCGGGCGCGCACCATCTGAAAGCGTTTGGCGCAAGGCTGCGAGCTGGACAAGCCAACTTCGAATCCAAGCATCCATCTGGCTTAACCCGCTGACGCGCCCCGAAACGCTTCCCGCTTCGCCATCCGCTCCCCTGCAGAACCGCCCCGCGCTCGACACTCGGCATCCGCCCGGCTGAATCTCGCCTACGCGCCATCGCTTCACCACCCGTTTTCCAACCGCAATGCAACCGTACATCCAAAACGTGGCACAATGGGAACCATCCGCCAGACGAGAGAAGGAACGCACCATGGAAAACCCCCGCACCCTTGCATTCGCGCAAACGGCGCAAACCATCATCAAACAGCTTGAGCGCCGCAACATGGAAGGCTATTTCTGCGAAACCTCTGCCGATGCTGTGGAGCTGGTGCGCAAGCTAGTGCCCGCTGGCGCTTCCATCGCCTGGGGCGGCACGGAGACTTTCAAGGAAACGGGCGTGAAGGCTATGCTGGAAGCCAGCGACTGTCGCATGATCGACCGCGCGAAGGCGACCACGCCCGAGGAAGCGCGCGAGATCTTGCTGCAGCACTTCGCCAGCGATTGCTTTTTCATGAGCGCCAACGCCATCACGCGCAAAGGCGAACTGATCAACATCGACGGCAACTCCAACCGCCTTGCATGCCTGCTGCATGGCCCGCGCGAAGTATACGTGCTGGTGGGCATGAACAAGGTGGTGGAGGACGTGGATGCTGGCATCAAGCGTATTCACACCATGGCATGCCCGCCGAACGCCGCGCGCCTGCACGCGGACACGCCCTGTGAGCGCACAGGCGTTTGCGGCAACTGCCACGAGCCCGGATGCATGTGCTGCAACGTAGTGGTAACGCGCCATAGCCGCCAAGCCGGCCGCATCAAGGTGATCTTGATCGCCGAGGACCTTGGGTTCTAAATGTTAGTCGGTTAAGCGAAACTCACTGCGCATAAGCGAAGCCATGAAAATGCCGCCAGATATCCAGGCGGCATTTTTACTGCCCCCACGATTGCCCGTATTGCCGGATTTCGGCGATGACCCGGCGACAAGACGAGGAATGCATGGCCAGCTATCCCATGCTGTAAGCATAATTCGCTGCCAACGGACCGCGCCGATTTCCAATACTTGGAAGATGTAAAAGAAAAGGCCAGGAGCACGAAGCTCCTGGCCGAGGAAGTTTTGGTGGGCCCGCCCGGATTCGAACCGAGAACAAAAGGATTATGAGTCCCCTGCTCCACCGTTGAGCTACAGGCCCGATTGCCGTGGTGACGTTCGCTTTCTCGAAACACACCTTCATCGCGCTTGAAGCATGCGGCGAACTTCAACTGAAGAGTCAACTTCGACGCATTTGAAAGAAAAAGGCCGGAACCACTTGATTCCGGCCTTGTCATTCGTGGTGGTCGCTACAGGATTTGAACCTGTGACCCCCGCCGTGTGAAGGCGATGCTCTCCCGCTGAGCCAAGCGACCGTGTTGCGTACTTCGTAGCGCGCTCGATATATATTACGGGAAAGGACCCTGCTGCGCAACCCCCGATTTCAACTTTTTTGAAAAAGTTTGGTTGCAAGAAAACTCCTGTATACCTACAATCTATATAGGGTTTTGGCAACACCATCTCCGATACGATGCCAAGCCCCTCCCTCCAACAGAAAGAAGAAGCATGAAGCAACACCTTGCGCTACGCTGGTGCCTGCTCGCCACCGGGATCATCGTCATGGCCGCGGGCATCGTCATCGTCACGAAATCGGCTACGGGAAACACCCCCATCTCATCGACGGGATACGTGCTCAGCGTGGCCTTCCCCAGCGTATCGTATGGCGTGTTCATGTTCTTCTGGAACCTCCTGCTGCTGCTTGGACAGGTGATCATCCTGCGCCGCCGATTCCAACCCTTGGCGTTGCTGCAGATTCCCATCAGCGTGCTGTTCAGCCTGAGCATCGATATGTTCGCAAGCCTGCTTTCCTGGTTTGCACCCGCGAACTACGCCGAATCCCTGGGCATGCTCGCCTTCGGCATCATCACGCTTGCCGCAGGCGTATCGTTCACGGTTGTCGCAAATGTGGCCATGAACTGCGGAGAGGCCCTGGTGGCCGCTATCACCTCGAAAACCGGATGGAACTTCGGCCACACCAAGGTCGGGTTCGATATCAGCTGCGTCATCATCGCCTGCACGGTTTCGCTTGTCACCATGGGAAACGTGACGGGCGTCCGCGAGGGCACCGTAGCTGCTGCGGTTCTCACCGGGTTCGTCGTGAACTTCTTCGTGCGCCTCATGGGCGGTGCGCGGCCTCCCATCAAGATGGGGAACTAGACATAGCAAACGGCAGGGGCCTGAAAGCGATGCGGCTTTCAGGCCCCTGCCCTATATACGCAAACGAGACGCTATATCGCCAGTTTGCCGATGCTCGTTTTACGCGCGCTTCACCAGATAGCACTTGTGGATGCGCGGATTGCGCTCGAAATCGTGCGGGATGGTCTGCGCCGTGATGTCCTCGAGCGCAACCCCGTACTTGTCCAGCTGCTCCATGTCAGGCTTGAACGAGCGCAGGTTGCAGCTGAAGACCGCCGTGCCCTCCTTGGTGAGCAGGCGGGATACACCCACCAAAAGCTCGACGTGATCGCGCTGCACGTCCCAGGTGCGCTTGCCCATGGACTTCGAGTTGCTGAACGTGGGCGGATCCACGAAGATCAAATCGAAGCGGCGCGGGCTGCGACGGCAATCGGTGATCCAGTTCATCACATCGCCGCGCTCGAAGCTGTGCGCGCGTCCGGTGAAGCCGTTTTGCTCCATGTTGCGCTCTGCCCAGTCCAAGTAGGTTTGCGACAGGTCGACCGTGACGGTTTCCACCGCCCCGCCCGCCGCGGCTTGCACCGTTGCCGAGCCCGTATAAGCGAACAGGTTGAGGAAGCGTTTGCCCGCAGCCATCTTGCGCACCATAGCGCGCGTGTCGCGATGATCGAGGAACAGGCCCGTATCCAGGTAGCCGGCAAGATCGACCTCGAGCAGGCACCCTGCTTCGTCGACGTGGGTAACGTAGTTGCGCTTTCCCGCACCACGGTACTGCCCGCCGCCCTTATCGTGACAGCGTACCTTGGAGAACACGTGGTCGGGGCGAACGTCCAAGACCACAGGTGCCAAGGTGAGGATGTCGTCGAAGCGACGGCGCGCCTTATCGGGGTCGATGGAGCGCGGCGGCGCGTATTCGGCGATATGCAGGTACGTGTTGCCTGCTGCCTGGCCTGCACCGGTGTACACGTCGATGGCGGCGGAATAATCCGGCAAGTCGGCATCGTAGACGCGATAGCACGTAACGCCTTCGCGACGAGCCCACTTGCGGCGCTCCTTGGCAACCTTGCGCAAACGGTCGGCGAACTGCTGCGAGGATTCCTCGAACACCTCGACCTTATGCTCCGCGCCGCCGTTGGCATCGGGAACCACGGCCTGGGCAAGCTGCGCCGGGGGGCGCATGAACAGCAGCACCTGGGTTTCCACGCGTCCGCGGCCGAACCGCAACGTGTCGGCCGCATCGACGCCAAAGCGTCCCTGCACGCCTTCTCCGCCGGCAACGGCATACAGGCTGCCCACCGGAACCGCTGCAGCTGCCTTCACGAACGCCGCGGCCTCCGCCTGGGCGCGAGCCTCGGACTGGATGCGGTCGCCCGCCGGCATGTTAGATGCCACCAGGCACGGGCACAGCTTGTCTTGGCCGTTGTCGACCGTACGTCTGCCCTGCAGCCGCTCTGCCACATCGCATGCGCGTTTGGCCATATCGGCCACGGTATGCGCATCTCCCAGCTCGATGCTGACCACCTGGCGCAAACCGGCGCGCTTTGCGCGGTTGCGGGCGCGGGCGATAGCGGGGCTTGAGTTGGTGGCGCCCACGATGCGCACACGCTCAAGATCGGGGCGATCGGAGGCCGACGCATTTGCCGCACCGGCGCCGCCAACGGCCTCCAGGCCTTCCTCGAAGCGCTCGTCGGCCTCGTCGAGCAAACGATTCCAAGCCGGTTCGTCGAACGCAGCCCAGCCCATGAAACCCCAGCGGCTGCGCGCCAGGCCCGGAGCCATGTCGCACGCCGCCGCGGCAGCCTCCACCACCAGCGAACCGTCACCGCATGCCGGGTCGACCAACGCAGCGGCATCGCGCATGCCGTCCCACTCGCACACGGCCAAAACACCCGCGGACAGGGCGCACTCAAGCGGGGCATCCTGACCCGCATCGGGCTCCAGATATGCACGTGCGTACAGCGATTCACCGGAAAGGTCCAACGAGACGGTGGCCCGGCTATCGCGGATGCGCACGTCGATGTTGGCGTCGGCGTTGGCGCTATCCACATCGGGGCGCGAGCCCGTGCGCTCCCTGAGCGCGTCGCAGATGCCGTCCTTGACCTTCAGCTCGGTGAAATGCGTGTTGCGAAGCTCCTCGTTCATGCCGTGCGCGCGAACGGCGATGCTGGCTCCGGGCGCGATGACCTCATGCCAGGGAATGCGGCGGATGCCTTCGTACAGCAAGCTGGCATCGCCGGCGTTCACGCGCTTGACCACCAGCGTGACGCGCGACGCCAAACGCGACCACAAGCACACGCGCTGGGCCACGGCCGCCGTGCCGAAAAAGGCCACGCCGCCGTGCAGCGGGCGGATGCGACGGCCGCGCAGGCGCTTGAGCTCGTCGGCAAGATATTGCTCGAACCCGGCCAGGCAGCTGGCGAAGAACTCGTATTCATCGTATGCGGGAGAAGTCATCTGGGTGCCTTTCATGGGCGGTGGACCTAGTTTCGGGCGTTTCGCACCCGAAAAGAAACGCGGGCCTTTCGACCCGCGTTTCCGTTAATCTTCCAGGTAATCCTTCAGCTTACTGGAGCGGGAAGGATGACGCAGCTTCGCAAGCGTCTTGCTCTCGATCTGGCGGATGCGCTCGCGCGTGACGCCGAACTCGCGGCCGACCTCCTCGAGCGTGCGAGGATGACCGTCCTCCAGGCCGAAGCGCAGGCTGATAACCTTGCGCTCGCGCTCGGCAAGGCCGTCGAGGACCTTGGACAGCTGCTCTTGGAGCATGCTGAAGCTGGCGGCGTCAGGCGGCACCACGGCGGCGTCGTCCTCGATGAAGTCGCCGAGCTGGGAATCCTCTTCCTCGCCGATGGGCGTTTCCAGGGAAACGGGCTCCTGGCTGATCTTCTGGATCTCGCGCACGCGCTCGGCGGGCAGGCCCATCTCCTTGCCGATCTCCTCGGGCGTTGGCTCGCGGCCGAGCTCCTGAAGAAGCTGGCGCTGGATGCGCACGAGCTTGTTGATGGTTTCCACCATGTGCACCGGGATGCGGATGGTGCGCGCCTGGTCGGCGATAGCGCGGGTGATAGCCTGACGGATCCACCACGTGGCGTACGTGGAGAACTTGAAGCCCTTCGTGTAGTCGAACTTCTCGACGGCGCGGATCAGGCCCAGGTTGCCTTCCTGGATGAGGTCCAGGAACAGCATGCCGCGGCCTACGTAGCGCTTGGCGATGGAAACGACCAGACGCAGGTTCGCCTCGATGAGCTGCTGCTTGGCATCGATGCCCACCTGCTCCACGCGGCCCAGACGGCGCTTCTCGCGGCGCTCGAGCTCGCGGCCCTCCTCCTCGGCCTTGTCAAGCTCGGCCGCGGCGGCGACGCCGGCTTCGATCTTCATGGCCAGGTCGATCTCCTCAGCAGCGCTGAGCAGCGGGACCTTGCCGATTTCCTTGAGGTACATGCGCACCGGGTCGCCGGTGAGCATGGTGACGTTGGCGGCCTCGTTGCGCTTGCGCACCGAGCTGCGGGTCTTCTTCGTGCGCACCTTGGGCAGCGAAACGTCGGAAGCGGCCTTGAGCTCCTCCTCGGGGATGCCCTCGAGCAGGTCCTGCTCCTCGCCGTCCTCGTTGATGTTGGACTCCGGCTTCTCGTCGGAGGCCGCCTCGGTGCTGCTCATATCGGGCTCGACGTCGTCGGCGTCGAGCACGTCCTCGTCCTCAAGCACCTCTTCGACCACCGCGGGGGCAGCGGCCGGCTTCACGGATTTCGCGGTCTTGGAAGCGGTTGCTTGGTTCTTCGAAGCTTGAGCCACGTGTTCTTCCTTTCGACAGGATAAAAAACGCGCCTATTGCCATTCCGCAAATGGGCGCAAATATGCATCAAATTAAGATAGCATAATCTGCACGTCAGAGCAAGTCGTCGGGGTCGATGTCCACGGCGACGTTCACCCACTTGTCGGCCTTGCGGCGGCGGAACACCGGCAGCAGCACTGCGGACACGTCGGCGTCGGCGGGGCACTTGACCACCACATGCCAGCGATATGTGTTGCGAAGCTTCGCCAACACGCACGGAGTTGCCGGCAGCACGTTCCACCCGTCGCCACCGAATGCCTGCGCTTGCTCGGCAAGCTCAGCCGCAAGCTCGCGGGCGAGCGCCGCGACGTCGGCCTCGTGGGCGCCCCATACCAGCACGTTTGCCATGCGCACGTAGGGCGGATATCCGAGCATCTTGCGCTTGGGCAGCTCGTCGCGCAGGAACAGCGCGCGGTCGTAACGAGCTGCGGCCCGGATGGGCGCAGCGTCGGCCTCGTAGGTTTGCACGAGTACGCGCCCGGGCAGCTGTGCGCGCCCGGCGCGGCCTGCCACCTGTTCGATCAGGTCGAACGTGCGCTCATGGGCACGGAAATCGGGCAGCTGCAGCTGCGTGTCGGCGTTGATGACGCCCACCAGGGTGACGTCGTCGAAGTCAAGGCCCTTCGCGATCATCTGCGTGCCCAGCAGCACCGCCGCCTGAGCCGACGCGAACTGCTCGAGCAGCCGCTCGTGAGCGCCCTTCCCGCCGGTGGTGTCGGCGTCCATGCGGATGATGGGCACGCCCTCCCCCACCCCGGGCATGGCGTCGAGCACGCAGCGCAGCTCATCTTCCACGCGCTGCGTTCCCGCGCCGAACTTCTTCAGATAAGGGCTCGAGCATTCGGGGCACACCGCCGGCGACGCCTGACGATAGCCGCAATGGTGGCATGCCAGGAAGTTGCCGCGCTCGTGATAGGTCAGCGACGTGTCGCAGTGCGGGCATTTCGGCACGAAGCCGCATTCGCGGCACAGCAAAAACTTCGCGAAACCGCGCTGATTGAGCAGAAGCACCGCTTTGCGCCCTTGCGAAAGCTCCTCTTGCAAGGCCCGCGTAAGGGCGGCCGAGAACATGGAACGAGAACCTTCGGCGAACTCACGCGCCATGTCCACCACGCGGATATCGGGCATCGGGCGGCCGTTGGCGCGCTCGGGCAAGCGGACCTGGGTCCAGCGCGGATGCTTCGCGCACCGGTAAAGCGCCTCGATCGAGGGCGTGGCGCTGCCGAGCACCACCGCAGCGCCGCTGCGCCGGGCCATCCAGCACGCGACCTCGCGCGCATGATAGCGCGGGGCGCTGTCCTGCTTATAGCTGCCTTCGTGCTCCTCGTCGATGACGTAGAGGCCCACATTGACAAGCGGGGTGAAAAGCGCGCTGCGCGCGCCCACCACCACGCGGGCCGCGCCGCTGCGTATGAAGTCCCATTGGTCGTAACGCTCCCCGGCCGACATGCGCGAATGCATGACCGCCACGGTATCGCCGAAGCGGCCACGGAAGCGCCCCACCGTCTGCGGGGTGAGCGAGATCTCGGGAACGAGCACGCACGCCGTGCGACCCTGTGCGAGGACACGCTCGATGGCCTGCAGATACACCTCGGTTTTGCCCGAACCCGTGACACCGTCGACGAGCACCACGTGGCCATCGGCAGCGTCGCAGGCGGCGGCGATGGCGTCGAGCGCCTGAGCCTGGCCCGGGGTCAGCTGCGGTTTCGGCGAAGGAGCGTGCACAGCGCCCTCATTGCCGGCAGCTAGGCCGACGCCGCCGCAAGACCGGCCAGCATGGCCTTCGCAGCCAGTCGCGAAGCGGGCGCCTCCCCGTTCGACATCGTCCCCGCCAGCAGCCTCCTCAAAGCCGACCGCCTCTTCGCCAGCCGCACCCCCGACAGCGCCCGATATCGCGCGCTGCGCCATACGCGCCGCATCTTCGGAAAACCCGCGCATACGGCGGCGATGCTCGATGACGACCGCGCCCTTCGCCTCCAAGGCCTTGAGCGTGGAAGAAACCGACCCCATCTGAGCGGTCAATTCGCTCACGCGCAGCTGACCGCCGCGCAAGGCCTCCATGACCGCGACCTGCTTGACGGCGTTTGCGCGGGGTGTGAACTCGGAAAACGCCGGGCCAGCGACCACCCAGCGATCGTCGACCTGGCCGACCGCGGGCTGCTCGAGGCGCCAACGGCCATCGCGCCCGTGCACCATGCGCGGCACGCCGCCAGGCGGCGTGAACAAGCGCACGCACGCCGACAACGGCGCAATATAGCGTTCGGAAAGCCATTGGGCGCAGCCGGCGCCCTCTTCATCGAAGTACGGCTGACTGACGGCGCGCTCGATGGCCTTGAGCTTGCCCGCGTCGATGCCCTGCGGCCACTGCGGCCCGCCGGGCTGCCCGTATTCGCCGATCGACACCACGAAGCCCACGGCGCGCCGGTGACCGAACGGCACCAGCACAGCGCAGCCCACCGAAATGGCGAAGTCGCGCCCAAGCGGGCCGTCATCACAGTCGCCCGCGCCTTCGCATGCGGCGGCGAACAGCCCCTCTTCAGGGACTGCATAGGTATAAGGCGCATCGAGCGCCTGCGTAGGTATGTCCAAGATCACAGATGCCAGTTTCATAGCGCACCAGTATACCAGCGTTTCACGGAAAGCAATCGAGAAAGCGAACAGATATTCGCTTTTAGAGAATCCTCTGCACTCGTGCCCGATTCTCCCGTCGGTCGCACATACCAGTCGGCGCCGCGACCGTTCGATAGGGATGGCGAAGTAACGCCCGCACGCACTCGCACGGCTGTCTCCCGCAGGGCGATAGCCCCGCAGCAAGCTCGAAGTACAGAAAAGCCCGCCGGCAAACGCGGCATATCCCGGAACCCCGGGCTACGCCGCACTTGCTTCCAGCGGGCTTTCCCTATTTCGCGATATCAATCATGTCCGCCGTCGTTTGCAGCGGGCTCCCAAGCCGATCCCGGCCCGGCCTCATTTCGTAACACGCGCCGCAATCGGCGAAAGCCGACCATACGCCACGCCCTTCCGCCGAAAGACGCCAGAAACGCTTACTCCAGACCGCAGGCCTTGCGCAGCGCATCCGCGCGGCCGGTTGCCTCCCAAGTGAACTCGGGAAGCTCGCGGCCGAAGTGGCCATAGGCGGCCGTCTTGCGGTAAATGGGACGGCGCAGGTCCAGGTCGTCGATGATGGCGCCGGGGCGCAGGTCGAAGACCTCGCCGATGGCGCGCTCGATATCGGCCACGGGCACGCACTCGGTGCCGAACGTATCGACCATGACGGACACGGGGCGGGCCATGCCGATGGCATAGGCCACCTGCACCTCGCAGCGATGCGCCAGACCCGCGGCAACCACGTTCTTGGCAACCCAGCGGGCGGCGTAGGCCGCGGAACGGTCGACCTTCGTGCAGTCCTTGCCGCTGAATGCGCCGCCGCCGTGACGGCCCATGCCGCCGTAGGTGTCGACGATGATCTTACGACCGGTCAGGCCGCAGTCGCCCATGGGGCCGCCGATAACGAAGCGGCCGGTGGGGTTGATGTGGATGCCGGCGTTGGGGGCAAGCTCCACGCCCTCGCGCTCGAGCACGGGGCGGATGACGTTGGCCTCGATCTCAGCGCGCAGCTGCTCGGTGGAGATTTCCTCGGAATGCTGCGTGGACACCACGACCTTCTCCACGTTGACGGGCTTGTCGTCGATGTAGCGGACCGAGACCTGGGTCTTGCCGTCGGGGCGCAGGTAGGGCATGGTGCCGTTCTTGCGCACCGCGGCCAGCTGCTCGGCCATGCGCTGTGCCAGGTAGATGGGCATGGGCATGAGCGTGGACGTCTCGTCGCAGGCGTAGCCGAACATCATGCCCTGGTCGCCGGCGCCGACCTTCTCGTAGGGGTCGTCGCCCGCCTGGCCGTGCTGGGCCTCGTAGCTCTCATCGACGCCCTGGGCGATGTCAGGGCTTTGGTCGTGGATGGCGTTGAGCACGCCGCAGGTATCGCAGTCGAAGCCGTACTTCGCGCGATCGTAACCAATTTCACGCAGCACCTCGCGCGCAAGGGCGGGCACATCGACGTAGGCCTGGGTGCGGATCTCGCCGGCCACGATGATCATGCCGGTAGTGGCCATGGTCTCGCAGGCGCAGCGCACCTGCGTGGGGTCGGCCGGTTGGCCGGACGGGGAGACGTAGCCCTGCCCGGCAAGCTCGATCTCCTTCTCAAGGATGGCGTCGAGCACGGCGTCGGAGATCTGGTCGCACACCTTGTCGGGATGACCCTCGGTGACGGACTCGGACGTGAACAGGTAAGAAGAATGCGCGTTGGCCATTGATGTTCCTCCTTCATCGTTGTCGGCCGGACCACCTTGACGCTTTTGCGCCAGGTTGGTGTCGGGATCTGCGAGCCAACCCTCTCCCCCGACTCTTGATAAACGGATATGTTCGGACGGTGCGCTCCGTCCGCGTTTATGCTAGCTGCGAACGATACCACACGGGCATCATTTTGTATGCCCTGCCCGTCGCGCTCGTGGAATCACCATATATTCGCACGCGCGGTATATGGGCGTATCGGAGGTTCCCGGCCGTACCGCATCCACACGCCGCCCCGTTTGCTAAACTGGGCGGAAACCAACCCGATCGGGAAAAGAGGACGCATGACGCATACCGCACCCCAGCCTGCCGACCAGCCCGTTTTCAAGAACGCCGCGTATACCCAGGAGTACATCGATATCGCCGAATCGCTTGACGGCGACATCCCCGGCCGCCGCGCCGCACGCGCCTACATGGACTCCTCCACCGCCATCGTGCACCATCGCGTTGTGTCCACCAGCTTCGTGCCGAAGCTCTACGACGCCGCATCGCGCCAGGTCATGCGCGAGGTGGTGGAAACTACGCATCGCATCCTGTGCAAGGTCATGCAACGCTACCTCGACGACGCCGAGTACCGCAAGATCTTCGACTACGACCCGCGCTTGGCCGAGCTCATTCTGGTCCCGCGCGGCTACGACGCGCTGCTCCCCTTCGCCCGCTTCGACATCTTCCTCGATGAGAACACCGGCGACGTGGCGTTTTGCGAGTTCAACGGCGACGGCAGCTCGGGCATGAACGAGAACCGCGAGATCACGCATTCGGTGGAGGAGACGACCACCTTTAAAGAGTTCGCACGCCGCCATCACGTGGAGGGCTGCGAGCTGTTCGACGCATGGGTGCGCGAATTCGCCGCCATCTACGCCACCTACGAGCATCGCGTGGAAAACCCCCGCTTCGCCATCTGCGACTACCTGCAAAACGGCGTGGTCGACGAGTTCCACCTGTTCGCGAAGCGCTTCACCGAGGCCGGCCACCCCTGCACGGTGTGCGACGTGCGCGATTTGACCTTCGACGGCGAAGTGCTGCGCGATAAGGAATGCCAGCCCGTCCACGCCATCTGGCGCCGCTGCGTCACCAACGACGTACTTGAGTTCTGGGACGAATCGCAGGCGCTCATCGAAGCCGTCAAGACGCAGAAGGTGGCGCTTATCGGCAGCTTTGCCGGCCACATCGTGCACGACAAGCAGATCTTCGAGGCGCTGTTCAACCCTGCCACGCAGGCATTTTTGACGCCCGAGGAAATCGCGTTCGTCGAGCGCACCGTCCCGCAGACGCGCTACCTTGACGAGAAGGAAGTCGACCTTGACGCCATCCGCGCCGACAAGGACGCCTGGATCATCAAGCCCACCGACGCCTACGGCGCGGCCGACGTGTACGCGGGCTGCTTCCAAACGCAGGAGCAATGGGAGCAGATCATCGAGAAGTTCGCAAACGGAGCCGCCGGCGCGCCCTTCTTGGTGCAGCGATACATCACGCCGTTCAAGACGCAGATTCTCACGCCCGACGACGATATCGCCGACCTGGCCGATGACCAGGTGCAACGCGAACCGGTGCTGTACAACAACCTGGAGGGCCTGTACTGCTACAACGGCACGTTCCAGGGCATCTTCAGCCGCTTAGGGCCCTACCCCACCATCAGCAAGCCCATGAAGGGCATCACCTGCGCCACCATCTGGGTCGACTAGCACGCGCCCGATTCGCAAAGCCCGCGGCCCCCAAGTCCCAAGACGCGGGGGCCGCTGGCGTTTTCACCCTTCCCCCGAGACCTGCGAGGCCCTTATTCCCATGACCCGATTGTTAAACGGAATCGTCGCCTTCGGCAGCGTGCTGCTGCTGGCCGTGACGCTCATCGGCGCCGGCTTCGCCGCCGTCGCCATCCCCGACGCGGCAACCGCAACCCTGTCGCGGGCGCTTTCCGGCTGCGACCAACCGAAAACCCCGTTCACTGCCGACGAGCTGGCCTCCATGGCCATAGCCGGCAAACATTACACCTTCGATGATAACGACCGCGAAAAGCTTGACGCCACCATCGCCAAGGCCAACGCCGCCACCGAGGCGAACGGGCGCACCAACGCGCTGAGCAGGGAAAGCGCCGCACGAACCCTTCCGGCGGACGCCATCTCCCACCTCGACGACGTCTACCGCGTGGCAAGCGTGGCAAAACCCGCTCTCGTGATCGTGGCCGTGCTATGCATCGCAGGCCTTGCGCACGTGGCGGTGCGCATCAGCCGGCGGGCGCTCGGATGCACGTTTATGGCGGGCGGCGGGTTAGTGCTCGCGACGTTTTGCGCGCTGGGAGCATGGGCGGCCATCGACTTCGACGGGCTGTTCGCCGCCTACCACAGCCTGTTCTTCCAAGCGGGAACCTGGACGTTTCCCTACGACAGCCTGCTCATCACCCTGTATCCAACCGCTTTTTGGATGGGCATGGGCGGCATCTGGCTTGCAGTTACCTGCGGCCTGTCTATACTTGCTGTACTTATTGGTTTTACGTTAGGACATAAGCAACATGACTGAGAGCAAACCGGTGCGCGTCCGTTTCGCACCTTCCCCCACGGGCAAGCTGCACGTCGGCGGCGCCCGCACGGCCATCTACAACTGGGCGTTCGCCCGCGCTTGCGGCGGCACCTTCATCCTGCGCATCGAGGACACCGATCCCACCCGTTCCACCGAGGAGAACACGCAGGTCATCCTGAACGCCATGAAGTGGCTCGGCCTTGACTGGGACGAGGGCCCGGAGGTCGGCGGCGAGTGCGGCCCCTACTTCCAGACCCAGCGCTTCGACACCTACGCCGAGGCGCTTGAGCGCCTGAAGGAGCGTGGCATGGTCTACCCGTGCTTCTGCACGAAAGACGAGCTTGACGCCAAGCGCGCGAAGGCCGAAGCGGAAGAAGGCGGCTATGCCGGCTACGACCGCACGTGCCGCGACATCGACCCTGCCGAGGCCGCCCGCCGCATCGAGGCCGGCGAGCCGCACGTGTGGCGCCTCAAGGTGCCGCTCGAGCACGGTCCCATCGAGTTCGACGATGCCGTCTACGGCCATATGTCCTTCCCCGCCGACGTCATGGACGACATGATCGTCGTGCGCACCGACGGCACGCCCACCTACAACTTCGCCGTGGTCTGCGACGACGCCAACATGGGCATCACCCACGTCATCCGCGGCGACGACCACCTGTCCAACACCCCGCGCCAGATCCTCATCTACGAGGCCCTCGGCTACGACGTGCCCACCTTCGCGCACCTGTCCATGATCTTGGGCTCCGACGGCCACAAGCTGTCCAAGCGCCACGGCGCCGCCAGCGTCGAGGAGTTCCGCGACAACGGCTTCCTGCCCGATACCATGGTGAACTTCCTGGCGCTGCTGGGCTGGAGCCTTGACGGCGAGACCACCATCATCGACCGCGAGACCCTGTGCGCCAAGTTCAACCTGGACCGCATCACGAAGAAGGACGCCATCTTCGACCAGACCAAGCTCGAGTGGATGAACGGCCAGTACATCCAGCGCATGGGCGCCGACGAGTGGGTGGCCGCAAGCCGCCCGTGGCTCGTGCAGGCCGGCGCATCCGAGGCCGACATCGATGCGCGCCCGGAATGGTACGCAAAGCTCTACCCGCTGGTTTCCGAGCGCCTGCAGCGCCTCGACGAGGTGCCCGCGAAGCTCGCCTACATGTTCTGGGGCGCCAACGTCGCCGAGCTAGACGAGAAGTCGGTGAAGAAGGTGCTGCTCAAGGAAGGCGCCCGCGCCGACGAGGCCCTGGCCAACTGCCGCGCTATCCTGGCCGACGAGTCCCGCCCCTGGGAAGCAGCCGGCCTTGAGGCCGCCTGCCGCGAGCTGTGCGACAGCATGGACATGAAGCTGAAGTTCGTGCTCCAGCCGCTGCGCGTGGCCGTGTGCGGCAACATGGTCTCCCCGCCGCTGTTCGAGTCCATCGAGCTCATGCCCCGCGCAGACGTACTCGCCCGTATCGACCATGTTACCGAGCAGGTCTTCGGCGCATAACCTGAGCACGGAAGGCACCTGTTGACCGAAACCAACCAACAACAGCCGTATCAGATCCCGCAGCGCATCCTCGTGCTGCGGGATTTGTGCATACGCACCCAAGGCGCCGATTGCGCGCGCTGCGGCGAAGCATGCCCGAAAAGCGCTCTGTCGTTCTCCGAGGGAAAGCCGCCCGTCATAGATGACGCCGCTTGCTCGATGTGCGGCATCTGCCAGGGAACCTGCGATGCGTTCGCCTCAACAAGCTTCACACTCACGCAGGCCCACGCCGACGCGCGACGGGCCGCCATGGGCGCCAGGCCCGCTATCATCACCTGCGCCGAAAACGTCTCAGACGAAGACGATCCTGCAAGCAACGTGGTAGCGCTCCCCTGCTTGGCCATGCTGCCAGCCGAGCTGTGGGCGGCGTTGTTGGCCGAAGGCGCCGATGTGCAGGTGGCCATCGACATGGAACGCTGCGAAACTTGCACGAAGGCGGGCAGGCCTGCGCAAGCCCTCTACGCCGAGCGCATCGCACAGGCCGAGGAATGGACGCAGCGCGACGTCGGGTTCGCGGCGTCGCTGCCCCAGGCGGCTGACGAAGGGTTGTTCGCCGGCCTGGCCAACGCCGGCGCCGACGGGGACCGCCGCAGCCTGTTCACCGATATGCTCTCGCAGCTCAAGGACGCGGCATCGGGCACCATGCGCGAACGCACCGACGCCCGCCTGCAAACGCTGCGCGAGCAAAACGAGCGGTTCGCCGCCCATCAGCGGCTCGACCTGGGAAACGGCACGCAATTCAACAGGTTCGCGCCGCACGGGCGCGTAAAACGCGTCATGGGAGCATCGCGCAACCTGCTGCTGCAGGCGCTCGACGCCCAGCCCGATATGGCTGCGCGGGTGGAGCTTTCCCTGCCCGAAATCAACGCCGATGCCTGTGAGGGATGCCTGCGCTGCACCCGAGCCTGCCCTACCGGCGCCCTGCTGCCCGACGCCCAAGACGGCACGCTTTCCCTCGATTGGCGCTACTGCATAGGCTGCGGCCTGTGCGAGTCGGCATGCCCCCGCAATGCCATCACGTTAACAACCAAGCCCATCTCCGAGGCTGCGTGCTAAGATAGCCGGGAACAAACCGTTAGGAGCGCTTCCATGAACCAGCCTCGCAACAATCCCGATTCCAATCCCTACGAATCTGCTCAACAAACGCCCCCACAAGGCGAACAGCCCGAAACTCCTGACAATCGCCCGCAGGCGCCCGGCAACGCCGGCCCCGCGTCGGAAGCAAGTAACTGCGCCGATCCCAGCCCCAGCGAAACCGCTCGGCCAGCAGCGCCCCAGGCCGAACAGCCCGACATGGCCGCAGGCGCTGCGCAAGCGCCCGCCAACGTCGGCCCTGCCGCCACCCCGCAGGCGCCCTACACGCAACCTTCCTACGGCGCACCTCAGCCTCCTGCAAACCCCTATGCCGCCGTTGCGCCGAAGCCGGCGAAAAAGTGGCCCTGGGTGCTTTTGGGCTGCGCGCTGGCGTTTCTCATGGGGCTTGGCGGATGCGTAGGCTTCGCCACGGTGGGCATGGTGGCCGATTCGCTGCACAGCCGCGCCGATGGCGTGCATTCGTTCGACTTCGACGACTTGCCGTACGGCTACGACCCCGACGAGCTGCCCGATAGCGATTACTACGGCGGGTTCACGCTCTCCGACATCAAGGAGGCGGCAGGCGACCTGCCCTGCGATATCGACGATGAGGGCAAGGCAACCCCGGGCGTGTACGTGGTAGGCCGCGATATCAACGAGGGGCTGTACTTCCTCCAGGGAAACCCGTCCACCGAAGCTGAATTCTATCTGTTCAGCCCCGAAGGGTCTGGTACCTACAGCATGAGCGCGGCGGTCACCTACACGGGCAATTACTTCGCCGACCTCGAAAACGGGCAGGTGGTCGTCTTCATGCCCAGCGCCAAAAGCATGCTGATGATCCCCGCGGACCAGGCCGATTTCCAACCGCAGGCACCCTATGCCAGCGGCCTGTACCGCGTCGGCCGGGACATTCCCGCGGGAACCTATACCATCACCGTCAGCCCCGACGCCCCGCACAACGCCTCGCAGGACTATGCCGCTTACGTTATGAAGGACCTGGACTTCGACGATGGCTCCATCACCGACTCCAAGCCCCTGCTGCGCGGCGGCACGCAAACCATCACCGTGGAAGACGGCGAATGGCTTGAGCTGTTCGGCACCATCGCAACGCCAACCGAATAACCACCGCAAGGTATCACGCGCCCTTCGACAAGCATCGGAGGGCGCTGCTTTTCACCCGCTACCATCGAAAGGACGCCTATGCTCCCCGAGAACCCCACCATCGATCAGGTTCGCGAATTCTTCGCCAACGACAAGTTCGCCACGGAGGCTGCAGGTTGCGCCATCGTCGAAGCCACCCGTGGCCACGCCGTGTGCGAGATGCCGCTCGATCGCATCCACTACAACGCCCAAGGCGGCGTCATGGGCGGCGCTATTTTCACCCTTGCCGACTTCTGCCTGGCCATCGCCTGCAACGTAAACGAGCAGCCCACGGTATCGGTGAGCAACACCATCGAGTTCCTGAGCGCCGCCAAGGGAGACAAGCTCATCGCCGAATGCACCGTCGACAAGTCGGGTAGGAAGCTCGGGTTTTACACGGTGGACGTGTCCGACAACACGGGCCGCAAGATAGCCCGCATGGCCGCAACCTGTTACCGCTAGCCGTTAGGCAGGGATTCGACGAACTTACCTGCACTGTTGAACTTGCATATCAAGCGCTCAGCCCGCCAAAAAACGATGCCGAAAAAAATTTTCAAAATAGGGGGTTGCGCGCGGAAACTGTTTCCGTATAATAGGCAACGCACCTGATTCGGGGCCTTAGCTCAGCTGGGAGAGCGCATGGCTGGCAGCCATGAGGTCAGGGGTTCGATCCCCCTAGGCTCCACCAAATTTTCTAGGTTCGGCATATGCCGAACCTTTTTTATTTCTTCGCGTTTCGTTCCCCCCCCCACATCTGCAATCGCACCCCAAGCGCGAAAACACCCGAAGTCAAATCCAGCCCGCCACTCGCCCCGACCGCACGAAAGGTTCCCTCGTGAACAGGGGACGGAGGTGTGTTCACGGTTGGTCTTCGCGCTTCCGACGACGGGGCGCGTGAACACACCTCCGTCCCCTGTTCACGCGTCACGGCTGTGTCCGGTAGCAAAGCGAGGCGCTCGGATGAGCTTGCGAGTCAAGCACCCGCCCCGCCTAAAAACCTGGCCGAAAAAAATTCAAAATAGGGGGTTGCGCGCGGAAACTGTTTCCGTATAATAGGCAACGCACCTGATTCGGGGCCTTAGCTCAGCTGGGAGAGCGCATGGCTGGCAGCCATGAGGTCAGGGGTTCGATCCCCCTAGGCTCCACCAAATTCAACAGCCGCCTTAAGGGCGGCTTTTTTATTGCCACGGAAAGGGGAACCCATGGCTCAGACTGCATCCGGCGATTCGCAAACCCGCGACTCGTTCACCTCACGCACCGCCTTCATCATTGCCTGCATTGGATCGGCCGTAGGCCTATCGGGCATCTGGCTGTTCCCATATCGCGTCTCGCAGCTTGGCGGAGCGGCCTTCCTTATCCCTTACCTGTTCTTCGTGGTGCTCCTCGGTCTTACCGGCGTGGTCGGCGAGATGTCGTTCGGCCGCGCCATGGGATGCGGCCCCATGGGTGCATTCGGAAAAGCCCTCGAGCTCAGGGGCGCGCCTCACGCAACGCGCATCGGCAAAATCATCGGCATCGTGCCCGTCCTTGCCGCGCTCGGCATCGCCATCGGCTACACCGTCGTTTTAGGGTGGTTCCTCAAATACCTGTTCGCCGCCGCAACCGGAAGCCTGCTCACCCAACCGGACATGGGCGGGTACTTCGGCCAGATCACCGGCGATTTCGGAAGCATCGGCTGGCACGCCGCGGCGCTCATCATCACGCTAGCCGTCATGATCTTGGGTATCTCGCGCGGCATCGAACGCCTGAACAAAATCATGATGCCGCTGTTCTTCGTCCTGTTCTGCGTGCTGCTCGTTCGCGTGGCCATGCTGCCCGGCGCGCTTGATGGCTACGCCTACCTCTTCATGCCGCGCTGGCAAGCACTCGCCAACCCGCAAACCTGGGTGCTTGCGCTTGGGCAGGCGTTCTTCGGCCTGTCGCTAGCCGGAGGCGGCACGCTGGTATACGGCAGCTACCTGAAGAAGGACGTGAACGTGGTCTCGTCGGCGCGCAACGTCGTGGTGTTCAGCACGCTGGCCGCGGTTTTGTCGGCCATGGTGGTGGTCCCCGCCGTGTTCGCGTTCGGAGCCGACACCCAGGCAGGCCCCCCGCTTCTGTTCATCGTGCTTCCGCAGGTATTCGAGGAGATGCCCTTCGGCGGGCTGTTCTGCTTCGTGTTCTTTCTGGCTGTAGCCTGCGCCGCCATCACCAGCTTGGTGAACCTCTACGAGCCGCCGATCGAGGCGCTGCAGCAGCAGGCGCGCCTTCCCCGCTGGGCCGCTGTGGCCATCGTGGCCGCCGTCTCCATGGGCATTGGCGCCTTCATCGAGAACGGCGACGCGGTCAGCGCCTGGATGGATGCTGTCAGCATCTACGCAATCCCGCTGGGAGCCCTTATAGCGGCAGTGATGTTCTTCTGGGTGTGCCCCAAGGGCTTCGCCTCAAAACAGGCTCAGATGGGACGAGAGAAGCCCGTAGGCGCATGGTTCGAGCTCATGGGGCGCTATCTGTTCGTCCCGCTCACGGCGATCGTCATCATCCTGGGCATCGTGCTCGGCGGCATCGGGTAACGTCCAGGCACCGAAGCATCGCCCGGAACGCCGCTTCTGCGGCGACCCTAACAGCTTCCCGAAAGCCACAAAGGCCTGCATGCTCCAGCAGCATGCAGGCCTTCTCATATCATGCAGGGAAAATAAGCCGGATCGGAAGCCCTTAACGGCCAAGTCGATATCTGCTGAAGCGGCAAGACCGAACGCAGCAACATCGCCAGACCGGCATCGGGCCGACTCGCACAGCCCAACGCTGCAGCGGGCCGAACTGGAGCCGACAAGCCGTAGTATCTGAGGCGATCGGCGCATCAGCCACCAACCCTACCAAGCCGAAACCCGCAGCCATCGTCCCCGATGCCGCCGTTCGCCGCGCTAGCCCTGTTCGGCAAAGAAGCGCTCGGCGATGCGGGCCGATTCCGCGGCGTCCTTGGCATAATAGTCCGCGCCGATCTGCTCGGCGTACTCGGGCGTCAAAACCGCGCCGCCAACCATCACCTTGCAGCCCGGCAGCTTCTCATGCAGAAGCTCCACCGTCTGCTCCATGGCACGGACCGTGGTCGTCATAAGCGCCGAAAGCCCCACCAAGCGGATACCTTGCTCGCTTGCCACGCGCAGCACTTCTTCCGGGTCGACGTCGCGGCCAAGGTCGACCACGCGGAAGCCGTAGTTCTCCAGCAGCATCTTGACGATGTTCTTGCCGATATCGTGGATGTCGCCCTTCACCGTGGCCACCGCGATGGCGTTCGACCCCATGCCATCGTCGGCGGAATCGCCCATGCGCGCCTTGACCACGTCGAATCCCACCTTCACCGCCTCGGCGGAAGCCATCAGCTGCGGAAGGAAGAACTCTCCCTTGTCGAACTTCTGCCCCACCACATCAAGTGCGGGGACGAACACGCCGTTGACCAGGTCGAGCGGGTTATGCCCCTCCAGCAACGCCTCGGTTGCCGGGCCCATCGGGCCCTTTCGACCCGTCAGGATGAGATGCACCATGTCGCGCACGGCATCGGAGGCGTCCGAAAGCGCCCCAGGCACCGCCACCGGGCACTCCACTACCGCGTCGGCAGCTCCCGAAGGTTGCGCCGCCTCCGCAGCGCCCACGGCGGCACCCGCACCCGCCGCCCCTGCCGTATACGGGTCCGCGGCGTCGGCATATTCCCCGATGAACTCGACGGCGCCGGCATCTTGGCAGTTCAGCACCCTGAACGTGTTCACCGTATCGGTGTAACGCTTCGCCTTCGGATTCAGAATGGGCATATCAAGCCCACACCCGAACGCGGCGGCCAGAAACGTCGAGTTCACCATGTTGCGCTGAGGCAGGCCGAAGCTGATGTTGGATACACCGAGCGCCGTGCGCACGCCCAGGCGCTCCTTGACCATGTTCACGGCGCGCAAGATTTCAAGCGCCTCCGACTGATTGGTCGCGCACGCCATGGTCAGGCAGTCGATGACCACATCGGTTCGCGGGATGCCGTAACGTTCGGCGGCTTCCACGATCCGCTCGGCAACGGCGAAACGCCCCTCGGCAGTGGGCGGAATACCCTCTTCGTCAAGGGCAAGGCCGATCACGGCGCATCCGTAGCGTTTCACGATGGGAAGCACGGCTTCCAGGCTCTCCTGCTTGCCATTGACGCTGTTGATAAGCGGCTTGCCCGCGTAACCGCGCACCGCCGCCTCCACCGCCGCCGGGTCGGACGAGTCCACCACCAACGGCAAAGTGACCGTGGAGGAAAGCTTGTCCACCGCAGCGGCCAGCACAGCAGGCTCGTCAAGCTCGGGAAGGCCCACGTTGACGTCGAGAACATCGGCACCCAGCTCCTGCTGCGAAACCGCCTCGCCCACCAGGTAATCCAGGTCGCCCGCCCGCAGCGCAGCCTTAAGCTTAGGCTTGCCCGTAGGGTTGATGCGCTCGCCGATCACGGCGATGCGGGGCACGCCCACCGGAAGCACCACGGCCTCCTGGGCGCTGCACAACACGCAAGCGGGCTCGTAGGTACGCGGCGTCGGCACGCGGCGAGCATCCGCCATACGGCGAAGCTGGCGCGTGTATTCCGGCGACGTGCCGCAACACCCGCCAATAATCGAGGCGCCCGCATCGAGCATACCTTCCATAGCCGCGGCGAAATCCTCGGGCGACACGTCGAACACGGTGACCCCGTCCTCCACGCGCGGCAGGCCTGCGTTGGGCTGCACCATCAACGGGCATCGCGAGCGATGCGCCATATCCTGCGCGGCGCCCAATAGCTCCGCCGGACCAAGCGAGCAGTTCAAACCCACGGCATGCGCTCCCATGCTCGAAAGCACCTCTGCGGCCACCTCCGGCGACGTGCCCAAAAACGTACGCCCATCCTCGCCGAAGGTCATGGTGGCGAACACCGGCAGATCGCAGTTCTCCTGAGCAGCCAGCAGAGCCGCCTTCGCCTCGCGCAAGTCAGCCATGGTCTCGATCAACACCACATCGCAGCCGGCTGCGGCAACGGCGCGCACCTGCTCGGCGAACAGGTCGTAAGCATCTTCGAAGCTCATGGTTCCCATAGGCTCCAAAAGCGCACCCGTCGGGCCGACATCGCCGGCGATGTACGGCGCGCCGGCGGCACGGGCACATTCGGCGGCCGCACGATACACCTCTTCAACGCTTGCGGCACCTTCCAGCTTCAACCGGTTCGCCCCGAACGTGTTCGTAGTGATGACCTCGGCACCAGCATCGACATAGGCTTTATGGATGGCCGTGATGTCTTCGGGATGGGAAAAGTTCAGCATCTCGGGGATCTGCCCCGCATCAGCAAGGCCCCGCTCCTGCAGCTGCGTGCCCATGGCACCGTCCACCACCAAGAAGTCCTGCCCAAGCAGCGCTCGCTTCAAATGCTCGTCTTTGATGGCAAGTCCCGACAGATCGGGCTGGGGCAGCTGTGCCGCCTTCGCCCAACCGCCGGTCAGCTCCTTATGCGCGCGCACGCTCTCATCCATGGCAGGTAACCCCTCGTTTCCTTAACTCGCAACCATCCCTTAAACAGCATATCGCGCAAGCATCAACGCGCGCTTCGCCGCCATCAGTGGGTTTTTCGAACAATCCTAGCACGGCGGTGACGCTTTTCACCGGAACGAGCATGTTCGTCGACGTAACCGAAATGCCCAAGCGCCGACTCGCATCAAGGGCCTTCAAAAACGCCGGCTGCACATTCAGCGGCAAGTCGCCATAGCCGGGGCTGAAACGCCAGTTCGTGCTCATGCCCATGTCCTGGGCGAAGCGAACGACAAGATCTTCAGTGATGTTTGCCGCCGCCTCGACCAGCGCCGAGCAGCAAGCTCCGAACATCACGCCGTCCGCCACGCTGATGGCCTCATGCTTTCGCATCTCCCGCTCGCTGACGGCGCCGAGCGTGCACGCCATCAACGCAACCTTGCAAGCCCCTCGCAAATGCTCGGCGATGCTGTTGCCCTCGAGGATAAGATCGCAGCCTTCCAGAGCCATCTTAGGCAAGCGCCCTTTCCCGCATTCGGCTTCCCCACTCGATACCGTGCTACAGCTCTCGACCGCATCCGCCGACGTATCAAGGACGTTAAGCGAACCTGTCGTCGCAGACTCCAGCGCCTCCCAACACGTTCGCTTCTCATCGATATCGAAAACGCTCCAAGCGAATACGGGTTTGATAGACCTCTCGCACTCATCGGCCAACCTATTGAAACGGGTCAGCAGCGCCTCATCAACCTGCTGACCCGTGTATCCCAGATATCTCAGCGCCTCGCTGCGATCGAACCGCGCATCAGGCACGCCCCCCGCGCCAAGACGTCCATAACGCACCATCAAGAAACCAGCGCCACCTTCAACGCGCACGAGGCTGCACGGGCGATCTCGGGGTTGTTCATGGTGTACACATGCAACCCTTCGACGCCATGCGCCTGCAAGTCGGTCAGCTGGCGGCACGCGTATTCGATACCGGCCTGGCGCAAACTTGCCGGGTCGTCCTCATATCGCGCGAGCAGCTTGATGATGGGGCTGGGAAGCGAAGCCCCGCACATGAACACCATGCGCTGGATCTGCGCCTTGCTCATGAACGGCATGATGCCCGCGGTTATCGGCACGGTGATGCCAGCGGCCTCAGCCCCTTCGCGGAAGCGATAGAAGCAGTCATTGTCGAAGAACAGCTGCGTGACCAGGAAGCTTGCGCCCGCATCCTGCTTCTGCTTCAGATGCTCCACGTTCAAGCGAAGAGAGTCGCAATCGATATGGCCCTCGGGATACGCCGCAGCGCCGACGCAAAAACCCGCATCTGCCAGCACCGGGATAAGGTCCTTGGCATACCGGAAATCACCGGGCTCATAGCCCTCCGGCAAATCGCCGCGCAATGCCAGCACGTTGCGAATACCGCGGTCCTTCATGTCGGCGATAGCCTTCGAAATCGACTGCTGCGACGCGCCGGCACAAGTCAGGTGGGCCACGGTGGGGACGCCGTGATCATCCTGGATCATGGCGGCGATTTCAGCGGTGGCCTGCTTGTTGCCGCTACCGCCCGCGGAATACGTCACGCTGATGAACGCGGGATCTAGCTTTGCAAGCTCCTGCGCGATTGTGCGCGCCGACTCCATGCTCAACTCACCTTTCGGCGGGAAGATCTCGAACGAGACCGGCTGCGCGCCCGTCTGGCGGGCCTGCGCGAAGATGCTTTCTACAGTATCCATAATGCTGCCTTTGATTTTTCCATTATCAGTATCTATAGCGTTGCTCATTATACCGACACATGCTATTCCGCCATCGGTAATTCCTGGCACCGGGATATGCTTTTTTCAGAACGCAATCTATCTGCCAACACGATTGCCGGGAAAAGCGAGACGTACACGCATCGAGCTTCCCGCCGGCAATCGTCAACGCAATTCCTGGGAGATTGAACACGTTCGCATATCAGGCCTCCGCCCTCCCAACCATCAGCTAGCGGCGCGATCAGCATAAGAAGCGAAGCACACTCATAAGCTGCGACGTCGTCCCCCTTTGCCAACGCACACGCCGGATGACACGAAAGCGATTGCACATCAAAGGCAGCCCCTCTTTGCACCGGCTAACGCGTCGGCAGAAGAGCCAGATGCGTTCGCGCATCGCAATATCGTCCTTCTTGCTATTCGCACGCGGAATCGCTGATAAAGTTGAACATGTTTACCCACCATCATGTCGGCCTCACCGGTTTCGCTCACTACGCAGTCGACGGGAAAGGAAGGTTGAACGAACTTACATCGAGATACGTCGCACCGGTTAGCATCCGCCAAGGCGATCTCAGGGCGAGCTCGCGCCTTCACGCGTCACGATACCGCACCCGGTATCGCATCCGCCGAGACCATCGGCGCAAGCATCAAGGTCACTTGCAACTAGGACCTTCTCCCTTCCCTCTACGCTCGCAGACGTGATCGGCAGGAGGATCGAACACGTTCACGCTGCTACCTGTTTCGCTTTGACGAAACGCGCTGAAGCAAACGAGCGTTTGCCAGAGTTCAACCCTCCTCGCAAGCTGACGAGCCTCTTTCGCTCGCTGCTTAGCCTCGGCTTCATCCCCAAAGGCCGACGATATGCCCGCCTCTTCGTTCACTCCCATCCCCTCGCAAGTCCCCATCTCCAGCAATTCGCAAGACCCCGCGAAACCGCCTCTAGGAACGTTTCGACGGCGCATTCTCCTTGCAACCTTCTCGCACAGCTGCACATACGCATCGAATTCATGCACCTGTTCGGGACGAACCAATATCGCTCGACGTTGCAGCCCGCCATGCCCGTTATGCGATGCCGCAGCTTCTCGATCTGCGTCTTGAGCCGCCCTCGCTCCTTGAGCCGCTTCTTGGTACACGCCTCGAGCCAACCGCCCTATGCTGCAAACCTCTTTCTTGCCAGTTGCCGCACCCCGAGCATCCTTCTCGTCTACTGCCGTGTTTCGAGCAACTTTCTCTCCCGCCACCAGACCTCGAGCACCCCTCTCATCCGTTACCACATCTCGAGCATTCTTCTCGTCAGTCACCAGACCTCGATCGATCTTCTTGCTCGCCGCCATGCCCCGATCTGTCTTCCTTGAGTCTCGAGCATCCTCCTCACTCGCTGTTACACCTCGAACCGCTTTCTTTGCCCTGCGGTCGCCCTTCGCACCCGCTGCCTCGCTTTCCCGATCGAACGAAGTACCGCCTCGCTGCGCGCAAAACGCTGCCACAGGGAGCTCCTCAGGGTCCTCCGGGCCATTGATACCACGGGCAAGGCCGCTTGCCCTTCCCCGGCCGACCCCATCGGGTAGCGAGATGTTCAACGCAGCCACATCGCGTCTTCGACTCGTTGAACGCACGGTCAGCATACGGCCCGAGTCACCCGAACCCTCCGCCAACGACAAACAACCTCTTCCTGCAACATTCTCGCCAAGAACCACATCCCCTGCCGCAAACCCGCCGAAACGTCGCGGCATGCTCAAGGCCATCGCCATCGCAGATTCCGTCGGCGAAATCGATCCATCGCGTACATAGGCGAGCGCACGACGCGCCTTCGCCGTCCCATAGGTCCCATCGACCTTCGCCAAGTACTGTCCGATTCTTGCAACAGACGTCAGCGGCTCGTCATCGCCCTCTCGTAAAGCGATTCCGTTTTCAGCATCGGCATCGATTCGATACGACGAGCAAAGCGCATAACCCATATACACCGTTTCCAACAAGGAATGCTTAACCGCAATCTGCAAAAACGTCAGCTCAGGGGACGAACAGCAAACCGCGCCGAACCCCTCAACCGGCACCTTCACGAACGATCCTGCTGGATACGCGTTTCCCGAATAATGGGACCGCAAGCAATCACCGTCACGCCTGCCCGCCGAAGTCCGCACAAGCACTTCTAGCTTGCCGTCCTCGATACCCAAAAGCGAACGCAACGTCCTACTCTCGGAAACAAACGGTGACGTACAAGGCAGCACCCGAGCCGTGGTCTTGTTCCCCGTGATGCGAGGATTGCGATTCCGCACAAGCCAGCGAAACGCCGCATCGTGGGACAAGCAGATATTCATGGTTGCCATAACCGGTTCCTTTCAAGCGCAAATCACTTCACAAACCAGCATGACGTCGCCAACTTACGCAACCCTTGCCCGCATCTTACACACCACACCGTCAAACCTTGCAGCCCGGTCGCCGAAGCGGTAACCCAGCGGTCTGAAGGCGGCTCCCCCAACAAACGAAACCATCCCATAAGCCCTTCGAAACGATAGTCAATGAGCCTATTCGATAGCCCGGCTATCGTCCACCTCGGCAACCTCCACCGTCTCTGCAAGCCTGCACTTGGCATCGGCAAACTCCAACCCTGCCACAACATCGCCGACCTGAGACAACCTCATCACCGGGCTATCACAGCTTTGCACCCCCACGATCGCAAGGAACCGAATACAGCAAGGCATGAACAGCACCAACCCGTTTCCGATGATGAATAGAGTGAATTCATGGCGGTAACCGGCTTATACCGGCTATACTGATGTCATAGCTAAATCACACTACACAAACACAGCACCAGGAGAACAAGCTATGGCAGTGGAGCACAGTCAAGACAAACGTCAGCTTGCCGCATGGGTAGATCGAAAGCTAGCCGAAACGGTGGACGAGGTTGCCAGCAAACGCGGCATCACGCGAACCGCGGCAATCACGGAAGCGCTTCAGCGCTACGTAGAGGAAGAGACCAGCGTGGCGCTGCAACTGTCCGATTTCGCCGACAAGCTCGAAACGCTGCTTGAGCGCAGCGAATTGATGCAAAACGAACTTGAGGAAATCAAGCAAATGAAGCCCGCCCGCTCCGCGCGCAAGGCAAAAGCCGCACAAGCGGCGCCTGCCGCGCAAACGCCCTCACTGTTCTAGAAGCGAGTTCGCCTTATGAGCATCTTCGTGACGGGCGATATCCATGCCTCATATGACATCGCAAAACTCTCAGAAAGCTGCTTCAACACCGCAGGACTGACCAAAAATGACTACGTGATCATTTGCGGCGACTTCGGTCTTGTATGGAACAACTCTGCAAGCGAGCAATATTGGCTCCGTTGGCTCGACGCCAGGCCGTTCACAACCCTATTTGTTGACGGTAATCATGAGGGCTTCAGCCTGCTGAACAGCCTTCCCGAAACCACATGGAATGGAGGGGCGGTACATCAAGTAGCAACCAGCGTCTTCCACCTCAAACGAGGCCAAATGTTCAACATAGACGGATATCGAATCTTCACGATGGGCGGAGCAACTTCGAGCGAATACGACAGGACGCATCGAATCCAGGACGAAACATGGTTCACCGAAGAAATTCCAAATGAGCAGGAGCGAGCAGCGGCCCTTGAGACACTTGATGCAGCAGATTGGAATTGCGACTTCGTCATCACCCATTGTGCGCCTTCATCTAGCGCGCAAGGCATATCCGAGCACACCGATCGCCTGGAAATCCACCCGATGGACGAATACACCGATTGGCTCCAAACAATTCAAGACCGTCTAACTTATCGCCATTGGTTCTGCGGCCATTATCACATCGACGCTCAAATCCAAGATAAGACAACCGCGTTATACAACCGAATAGCCGTATTGGCAGACCCAAAAATCATCGCCGATGCCGATGCCGAAGAGACCTTGTCGCTACCCTATCAACTACTCCCCGTGCAAGCAGAAGGCCAAAAAACACCGATAGCTGACTATGCCTCCCAAATCGAAGATCAAGACTCCCTAGACATTGACCTAGAGTGAATACCAAATGACCCAAAAGACACAAATGGCCCCAGCATTGCTGGGGCCATTGTCATGCACACGCAACAACAGACATGTAGAAAACATCAGTGACAAAATGACCTGCAGAGAAACATCCCTCTGCAGGCCCTAAGCGCACGCCGTGCGCGCGGCCGGCCCAACAAGGGGGGCTCGCGCCGGCCCTCCGCTTTAGGAGCGGGACGGCCCCGAAACGCGGAGAGGCCCGCAGGGGGGATACCCCCTGCGGGCCTTCTCGGCGCATGCCGTGCGCGGGCCCGGCGCGATGCCGGCTTATAGGACAAAAAGTGTGTCCGGAACATTTATTCACTCCGTTGCGTACGGGTACCTTGTCGCGTGATGCAATTCGTCCCAGACAAGCCCCTCTCCCCATCTCTGCGGAGCGCCGACCTCGTCTGCCTTGACCCCGTATTCGTCCCTCAGCCTTTCGACATCGGCGTCGATCGGCATCTCCCGCAAGGTGTCGGCCATGCTTTTCGGGCTCTCCACGTGCAGGTAGCACCACCAGAAGACGGCTTTC
>CAKTWI010000004.1 GCA_934630815.1 uncultured Senegalimassilia sp. | reverse complement strand
GGCGGGATGTACGAGACTTGAACTCGCGACCTCCGACGTGACAGGCCGGCGCTCTAACCAACTGAGCTAACACCCCACTGGTGCACTATGCTGCTGAAAAAGATGGCGGGATGTACGAGACTTGAACTCGCGACCTCCGACGTGACAGGCCGGCGCTCTAACCAACTGAGCTAACACCCCGTTCAGCTGCGAGAAAGTACAATACAGCAGTTAGCGATTCGATGCAAGTACTATTTTCAAAAAATTGGCAGTCCGGCGATTTTCAACCCGGAACGACACGCCATAGCGGATTCGAGCCCGCGCAGAGAAGCCGAACTCAGGCAGAAATTCGAACAGCCTCTCGGTGACCGCCCTGTCGGCAGCTATCCTGCCGCCATCGATCAGCCTCCCGGCGACTGCCCTAGCATCGACGCTGTGCCCGACCCTCATCATGGCAATACGCGCAAGAGCGCCTCCCATCCCGCAATGCACAAAAAATGGGAGGCGACTCAAGGGCGTTCATCGTTTGTTCAGCCTATTTCGCCCGCTGATCGATGCGCGTCATGGACAGCACGCGTAGCGGCTGGTCATCGGCAGGCGGCTCGATGGACTGCGTCCAGGCGTTGTCCACCAGAAACGCCAGCGGAACTTCCTGCTCCTGGTCATCGGGCACGTTCACCTGATCAAGGCACGCGGCCAGCAGCTTGTCGGGGCGAAGGCTACCCGTGGGTTTCTGCTCCAAGGTGAACGTCAGCGACGCCCCCTCGAGGAGCATCTCCCCCACCAGGAAGTCGGCAACGTCGAGCACCTTCTCCTTCTTCTTGCGGATGATGTGCACCTGCGCGGGCACCGGCAGCTGCGCCGGCGCGGCCGACAGCAGCGCACGATACGTGCTCAGCGGGAACGCCGCCGAAGCCGCAGGGGCCTTCGGCTCGATGTAGACGCACTCCTTCACCATAAGGTCGGGGACGCTCTCCTTCTGCAGGGCGAGCAGCGCCTCCTCGGGACGCACGTAGCGCAAAAGCTGCAGGTCGACCATCTCGTGCGTGCCGCCCACGCCCACGGGCAGCGCAGCGCCGAACGCGATCTTCATGTGCGGGCTGAAGCCCTGCGACACGGCGAAGGGAAGCTGGGCGCGGCGCACGGCGCGTTCGATGGCGCGCGCCACCTCAAGGTGCGACAGCAGCGCCAGGCGGCCCTGCTTGGCGAACGTGATGCGCATGCGGAACGTTTGCTGCTCGGCCATGCTACTCCCCTTCCTCGGCGGTCTGCGGGGCGGCGGCGGGCTGACCGCTTGCGGCCTGCTCGGCGGCTACGGCCGCAGCCGCACCCTCTTCGCCGGCCTGTTGCGGGCGAGCGTTCGACCCGCCGGCGATACGCGGCTGCGCCAGCTGGTTGTCGATGCCCAGACCCGGGCACGCACCGCATGCGGCGCAGCGCTCGAAGGTGCAGTCCGGCGTGGTCTTCTCCGCAGCGGCCTTCTTGCGCTCATGCGCCAGGAAGCGCGTGGAAACGCCCGTGGAGATGTGCTCCCAAGGCATGACGTAACTGGTGTCATAGGACGTCTGCGCCACGGCGGCGGGGTCGAGACCCACCTCGACAGCGGCATCGCGCCAAGCCTGCTCATTGAAGTGCTCGGTCCAGGCGTCGAAGCGCGCGCCGTGGCGCCATGCCGACTCCACCCAGGCGGCCGCAGCGCGCCCACCGCGGCTCATGACGGCCTCGACGAAGCTGGTGGACGGGTCGTGCCAGTGCACATCGATGGCGCGGTACTTCACGCTGCGGCGCAGAAGCGACACACGGCGCAGAGCCTCTTCCGGGGCGATCTGGCCATCCCACTGGAAGGGCGTCTGAGCCTTTGGCACGAACAGCGCGCAGGACACCGACATGCGGATGTTGCCGCGCTGCTCGACCGGCACGGCCTTCTTCGCCCTATCGTAGGCGCGCTGCACCAAGCTGGCGATGCCCTTGATGTCGTCATCGGTTTCGGTGGGCAGGCCGATCATGAAGTACAGCTTGCAGCGGCGCCAACCAGCGCCGAACGCCGCGTCCACGGCGCCGAACAGGTCGTCTTCGGTCACCTGCTTGTTGATGACGTCGCGCAAACGCTGCGTGCCCGCCTCGGGGGCGAACGTCAAGCCGCCCTTCTTCTGGCCGGCCACCAAACCCGCCATGTCCACGCCGAAGCTGTCAAGGCGCTGGGAAGGCACGGAGATGCGCACGCCCTTGCCCTGGAACTGCTTGTTCAGACGCGTGAGGACATCGGCGATCTGCGAGTGGTCGGTGGAGGACAGCGACGTCAGGCTAACTTCGTCATAGCCGGTTTGCGCCAGGCCGCACACCACCGAGTTCACGATGTTGTCGGCGGAGCGCTCGCGCACGGGGCGGTACATCATGCCCGCCTGGCAGAAGCGGCAGCCGCGGGCACACCCGCGCAGCACCTCGACGTTCAAGCGGTCCTGCACCACCTCGGTGAACGGCACGATGCACGGCTCCCAACCCGGGCTTTCCGCAAACCCCTCGAACACGCGCTTCTGGATGTGTGTGGGCAGGCCCTCCTCGACAGGCTCGATCCAGCTGCCAGCTTGCTGCGCCTGCTCCTCATCGCGCCAGCGATACAGGCTGGGCACGTAGTAGCCGTCCATGCGCGCGATGGCGCGCAGGATGTCGGCACGGCACGCCCCTTCTGCGCGCAGGCGTCGGATAGCCTGCAGGCACTCGGGCAGCGCCTCCTCGCCCTCGCCGATGCTGAAGATGTCGAAGAACGGCGCATAGGGCTCGGGGTTGAACGAGCACGGGCCGCCGCCGATGACGAACAGGTCGTCCTCGCCGCGGTCCTGCGCGTGCAGCGGGATGCCCGCCAGGTCAAGCGCCTCGAGCACGTTCGTAGCCACCAACTCATGGGACAGCGTGACGCCGAGCGCATCGAACTCGGCCACAGGCGCGCAGCTTTCGATGGAGAACAGCGGCAAGCTCTCGGCGCGCATGGTGTCGCAGAACTCCGCCGCCGGCAGGAAGGCGCGCTCGGCCACCATACCGTCCACGGCGTTCACCACGTTCACCAGGATGCGCAGGGCCTGGTTGGCCTGCCCAAGCTCGTAGGTATCCGGATACATCATGCAGAAGCGGAAGTCCGCCTCGGGTTTGTACACGCAGCCGAACTCATGGTTCAGGTAGCGCGCCGGTCTTTCGGCGCTGGCAAGCAGCGGCTCGAGCCGCGGCCACAGATCTGTCACTGTTACCCCCTCGGAAACAAGATTAGCGTCGGGAAATGCGGGCGCGCAGACCCGCAGCGGCATCGGTTGCCTTTTGGCGAACGGCTTCCACGGCGGCCGCGCCGTTGTCGGCGGCGGCACCCGCGGCCTGCTTCGCAGCAGCAGCGATCACCTTGTCGCGCGCGGCGGAAACGTACTCGGCGAACTTCGCCACCGTCGGCCCGCCTTCGTAGAACTCCACAGCGGCACGGCCCATGGCAAGCGTGCCCGAATAGCCAACCGCGGCCTTCACGGCCCATCCGAGCACCGGCACAGCGGCGGCAAGCTGACGCGCGACCGCGCGGCACGCGAACGCGCCGCCCACCAGAGCGGCAAGCTCGCGCACGCGCCCGGCGTCGATGGATTGCCCGTAGGCTGCGGCGATCTGAAGCAGCATCTTGGCCTGGTTGAGCGTCATCACGGGAAGGTCGGCGCCCGGGATGAGAAACAGCAGCCCCACGCCGGCGTTCTGCACGGACGTGGCGCTGACCGTCTCCAAGGCCAGCGGACGGCGAACGAACGGGAAGGCCTGCGCGAACGCCAGGCGCTTGGCGCGGCAGGCCGCGCACACCCATTGGCCCATGCGCGCGTCGAGCGTGGCCCGCGCGTCATCGATCAGCTCGATGGGCTCGTAAATGCCCACATCGCCGTTTTCCGGCGGCTTGGGCGCACCCCACGAAGCCGTGATCGCCGGCCCCTGGCCCGCGGCCGTGGACACGTGCTCATACACCCTCGCCGTGAGCTTGGGTGCCACGATGTCGGCCTCGGGGATGGCGCAACCGGCCGCCTTGGCGATAGCCCCAACCAGCTGCGGGAGCGTGGTGACCACCATGGCGGGCACCCCGGCCTTGCGGCAAGCGCGGGCATAGGCGCCCACGTTCTCATTGAGGCCCGCCACGATGCAGGCCATGTCATCGCCGGAGCTGGGAGCGAACTCGCGTCCGTCCAGGTAGATGAGCGAAACACGCACCGTGTCGGAAGCGCTGGCGAACGCCTGGCGCACATGCGCGGCAACGTCGCCCGGCGCCGTTTCGTCCACATAGACGCTTACCGAAAGCGGCGTGGCGCGGGCGGCCTCTACGTTGACGGCCTCTTCCAACAGCGCACCGATATCAACAGGAAGCTGCATAGGGCATCCTTTCGCTTAATGCTGCTTGAGCGTCGCATTGTGGGACCACACCGAGCCGATCATGCCCAGCATGACGAAGTTCACCACCATAAACGACGATCCGTAGCTCATGAACGGCAACGGAATGCCCGTGATGGGCATCAGGCCGCAGTCCATGCCGATGTTCTCCAAGATCTGGAACAACCACATGCCCACGACGCACATCACGATGACCAAGCCGAACAGGTCACCGGAGCTGCGGGCTATGCGGAAGCTTATCAAAACCAGCGCGACGTACAAACCGAGCAGCACGAGCGCGCCCAAAAATCCCAGCTCCTCAGCAAGCACGCAGAAGATGAAGTCGGTGGGCGCCTCGGGGAGAAGGCCCAGCGAATGTTGCGTGCCCTGGAACAAGCCCTTGCCGAACAGGCCGCCCGAGCCGATGGCGACCTTCGCCTGCTGCAGGTTGTAGCCCTCATCGGTGGTTGCCGTGCCGGATTGGTCCATGAACACGAGCAAACGGTTACGCTGATATTGCTTGAGCAGCTTGTACTCGCCCGTGGAGGATTTGATGACCTCGTCTATAGCGAACACCGCCACGACGGCGGCCACGAACAATCCAAGCGTTATCAGCAGGTACTTCGTGTTAGCGCCGCCCATGACCAGGGCGAACGCCGCAATGCACAGATACACCAGGCCGGTGCCCAGGTCGGGCTGCGTCATGATGCACACGAACGGCACCATCATGATGCCTAGAGCTTTCACGTACTCGCGCGGATCATCCAGGTTGCCGCCGTAGCGCGCCATGACCGCGGCATCCATGAGGATGACGGTGATCTTGGCGAACTCACCGGGCTGGATCTGCATGCCCAGCTTGATCCAGCTTTTCGCACCCATGCCGGCATCGGTGCCGAGTCCCGGTATGTGCGGCGACATGATGAGCACCACGTTGATGATAAGGAACAGCGTGGTGTAATCCGACAGGCGCCGGTAATCGAACCGCCACACCAAAATCATGAACACAAGGCCCACAGCAACGCCGCCGAGCTGGCGGCTGTACTGGTAATCGCCGTCCGCGCGGACAGCGGAATACACGATGATCAGGCCGTATCCCACCAGCAACGTGGCCACAATGGCAAGCGGCAGGTGCAGCCACGGGAAACGGCGCGGCTTGGATGCAGCTGATGCCGCCGCATTGGGGCGACGAAGCGAATCGATTTGCGGTAACTGCGCCATAGCGCCCTCCTTCCCGTTAGTCCGAACGTCCGCTTGACGTGCCCTTGCCGGCGCCGGCTTCCGACTTGCCCGAAGAGCCCGCGATATCGCCGACTTCCCCATCCGAGGCGTTGGTCGAGGAAAGCGCCGCAGCCATAACCTGCGCGCCGATCGGCGCCGCCACCGATGAACCGCCGCCGCCGTGCTCGACAACGCAGGCGAGCACGTACTTCGGGTCGTCATAGGGGGCATAGCAGGCGAACCATGCCGTGTCCTCCATATCAGTGTATTCGGCCGTACCGGTTTTACACGCAACCGTATCCGGGTCGATACCTTGATCGTTGAACAGTTTGGCGATCTCCTCATTGTCGGTAGTCACTCCGCGAAGCGCATTGCGCACCACGGCAAGGTCGGCCATGGAGACGTCAGGCGTATCCAGAACCTGCGGCTGATACGTAAGCGCCACATCGCCGCCGGCGTTGCGCACCTCTTTGAGCAGATGCGGCTTGACGATGTTGCCAGACGCGATGGCGCCGTAGGCTACCGCGATCTCCATGGGCGTGACCAGCACGTAGCCCTGGCCGATGCACATGTTCGTATAGTCGCCGCCCTTCCACTGGGCATCCTCGGGAGTGTCGCGGAAGTATTCCTGCTTCCACTCGGGCGTAGGGATACGACCCGAGGTTTCGCCGTTAAGGTCGATGCCGGTGGTTTGGTCCAAACGGTAGCGCTTCAGGAAATCCTGCAGCAACGTTGCCGATTTGCCCTTGTTCGCAGCGGCGTCCCAGAACTTGTAGCCGATGTCGTAATACACGGTGTCGCACGAGTTCACGATGCCGCCGCGGAAATCGAGCGTGCCATGGCCCTGCTTCTTCCAGCACTTCTGCACATCGCCCGAACCGAAACCGTCCCAACTGCCGGTGCAATCCCAGGTCTCGGTTGCCGTGGCCATGCCGTTCTCAAGTGCCGCAAGGCCCGTAAACGTCTTGTACGTGGATGCTGCCGGATAGGTGCCCTGGATGGCGCGATTGAGCAGCGGGCTGAACGCTGCCGAGGATTGCAGCAGGTCGAGCTCGTCTTGCGTGATACCGCCCACGAACGTGGAGGGAGTGAACGTGGGATAGCTGGAAAGCGCCACGATGCTGCCGTCGGTGACGTCCATGACCACCACGGCGCCGCCCGTGCCCTTGCCCGAGCCGATGGCGCCGCCATCGGGGCAGATCATATCGGCAAGCGCCTTGTCGGCCACGTACTGCACGTGCGACTTCAGGGTGGTATGCACGTCCGAGCCCTTAACGGGCTGCGTTTCGCTGACCACTTCCACCACGTTGCCCTGCGCGTCCGCCATGACCTTGCGCTCGCCGTGGTCGCCGGCAAGCAGGTTGTCGTACATCTGCTCGATACCGCTGCGTCCCACCGAGTCGCCCAGCTCAAGGTCGCGGCCTTCGGCCACGCTTGCGATATCGTCGCTGGTCACGCTGCCGGTATAACCTACCGCATGCGCCGCAAGGGCGCCATGGGGATAATCGCGGACCGTGCGGGTTTGCACGGTGATGCCCGGGAAGGCATCGGCATGCTCGGCGATGAAGGCGACGTTGCGCATGCTGGCGTCGCTTGCCACCACGCGCTGGCTTTGCGCGCCGCTCGTCGCGTCGGCGATGCGCTTGCGCACGATGCCGGTCGGAACGCCCAGCACCGTGGACAGACGGGCGACCACATCGTGGTCATTGGCAACGTCGGGCTCGGCGAGCACCGTGAGCGACGTGCGGTTCTTCACGATGACATTGCCGTCAGCGTCTAGAATGTAGCCGCGCGGCGCAGGAGTATAAACCGTGGTGTACTGGTTGTCCTCGGACTCTTTTTTGAACGATTCGCCGGCAAGCACCTGCATGCTCCACAACTTCGTGGCAAGCGTGCCGAAGATCAGACCCGCCACAACGCCCATGACGGTGAAGCGGCTTTTCAGGTTGTCGCCGGGGTTGGCAACCGGCTGAGCGGGCGTTCCGCCGCGGGCGACGCCGCCTGCCGGCACACGATGCGAATCGGGAAGCGAGCTGCTCACGCCCACCGATTGGATGGAGCGAACGTCGCGCTTGACGCTGACGTTCTCGGTCTTCCGGCTGCGAAGCACCGCGTAGACCGCCACCAGGATGGCGGCGACCACCAATAGGGCCACGAAGCCGGCTACGATAGCTGCGAACATGCGCGCCCCCTATCGCAGTTTCGGCGTGCGCAGACCGCGGTCCTGGGCGCCGCCGGCAAGCAGCCGCGCCATGACGAAGTAGACCACCAGGCCCACGGCGCAGTCGTACAGCGCGCACGGAAGGGCGCGAGTGAACAGCGCCTCCACAGGGTTGGCGGCAAGCCCGCATGCCATGAGCAGCATGCCGTAACAAAGCTCGGCCAAAAGCGCGCAAGCCGTGAAGATGGCCAGCGGCATGAACAGCGTGTCGTTATCCACCAGCGAGAACACGCGGGAAGCCAAGAAGCACGCGATGACCAGCAGAAGCGCCATGCCGCCCACCGGGCCCGTGCCCGTAAGGTCGTACAGAAGGCCCATGACAAACGGCAGCACCGGACCCGCCTCCGTGGGGATGACGATGGCCACGACCAGCGCATAGGCCAGCAGGAAGTTCGGCTGCGCTGAGAACAGCGCCACGGCCGGGGCCAGCGCGATCTGAAGCACGAACGCCACGATAGCGCCCACCACCAGCACCAGGTTGTTCTTCTCGCCCATGGCTAGCGCCCCCCTTCGTTGGATGAATTGCCGTTGCCGGAGTTATTGGAACTGCTCGAGCTCGACGAGGAGCTGCTCGAACTTCCCGTGTTGGATCCGCTGGAGCTATTGGAGCCGCTTGTGGAAGTCGAGCTGCCGGAGGCTGTGGAACCCGAATCGTCGTCATCGGATGCGCCCACGCTGGAAACCACCAGCACATCCTCGAGCGTGTCGATGGAATCGTTCGGGGAAACCACGATGCGTCGGCTGGTATCGCCTTGCTGGGCGTCCACCTTCACCACCGTGCCGATGATAAGGCCGCGCGCGTAGCTTCCGCCCAGACCCGAGGTGACGATGACATCGCCGACGTTGACCTCGGCATCGGCATCCAGGTCCTCAAGATACAGAAGGCCGATCAGGCTACCGCGCAGGATGCCCTCGGCGCGGCTGGACTGAACCATGGCCGCGGCGCCGGATTGCGAGTCGGTGAGCAAGCGCACCGTCGCGGTGCTTCCGCTGGCCGACACCACCTGGCCCACCACGCCGGAGGTCCCGATAACCGTTTGACCGGTCGAGATGCCCTCGTTCGTGCCCTTGTTGATGATGACCGTCTGGCTCCACGCCTCGGAGCTTCGGCCGATGACGCGCGCGCCCGTGCCCTCGATCTGGTAGTTGTCCTTCAGATCGAGCAGCTTCTGCAGGCGCTGCGCTTCCTGCTTATATTCTTCCATCTGGGCATACTGCTGCTCAAGCTGGCTGTTGTACTCGCGCAAGCCCGTCAAAGTGTTCTGGTCGGCCGTGATGTTCTCCATGGTGTCGCCCACCGTGGAGGTTGCGGCCTCCACCGAGCCGCCCACGATGCGCAGCGGGCTGACGGCGCCCGACACCGCCGACTGCAGCGTGTGCAGCGGACCGGCCGAGCCCTCGCGACCATAAGCCGTAATCATGATGATGCTGGCCGTAATCAAGCCTATAAGCAGCGCTCGGCGCATAAGCGCCGAGCTTTGTTGTTGAAAATTAAGAGCCATAACGTTGAGGCTGTCCTATTTCGATCGCATGAGCGTCTGCTTGAGCGCCTGCGGGGTTTCGAGAACCTTCAGGCAGCCCATGACCACGTTCGTCAAAGCCGTCTCGCTCACCCACACGGGAATCTCCAGCTTATCGGTAAGGTAGCGGTCCAAGCCGGAAAGCAGGCCGCCGCCGCCGGTAAGCAGGATGCCGTTCTGGATGATGTCCGACGCCAGGTCGGGATTGGTCTTCTTGAACGTCTCCTTGATATGCACCACCATCTCCTCGCACGGGGCGATGAGCGCCTGGCGCACATCCTCGGACTGGATGGTGACTTCCTTGGGCTGCTCGGTGATGACGTCCTGACCGGAGATGATCATGTCGCGCTCGCGGCCGTCCTCGAACGGAAGGATGGAGCCGATTTTGATCTTGATGATCTCGGCGGTGCGCTCGCCGATCTTGATGCCCAGAAGGTCGCGCAGGTGCATGGCGATAGCCTCGTCCATGCGGTTGCCGGCCAAGCGCAGGCTGGAGGACGTGACGATGCCGCCCAGGGAGATGACGGCCACCTCGGTGGTGCCGCCGCCGATATCGACGACCATGGAGCCGGTAGGCTCGGTGACGGGCAGGTCGGCGCCCATGGCAGCGGCCATAGGCTCCTCGATCAGGTACGCCTGGCGGGCGCCCGCCTGCACGGCGGCCTCGAACACGGCGCGCTTCTCAACGGAGGTGGCGCCGCAAGGGATGCAGATGACGATGCGGGGCTTGGCCTGCCACGGGTACTTGCGCGGCGCGGCCTTGTTGATGAATGCGCTGATCATAGCCTCGGTGACGTCGTAATCGGCCACCACGCCGTCATGCAGCGGGTGCTCGGCCGAGAACGCGTCGGGCGTATGGTTGATCATGTTCTTCGCCTCGTGGCCGACGGCCAGAACGCGATGGGTGCTTTTCTCGATTGCGACGACGGAAGGCTCGTTGACGACGATGCCTTCGCCGGGAATGGCGACCAGGGTATTCGCGGTGCCGAGGTCGATGGCCATGTCGCATGACATCTGGCCAGTAAGACCCGAGAAGAAATCCAAGAATGACATGTAGGCAAACCCCTTGTGCTACGTTTCTAGTGAAACCAGATTCTAGCACAGGCGATTTCACCCGGTTTCCCTGCGCATGGAAATCCATCAGGGGTACGCATTAGGGAAAGGCACGGAAACCCCCTGTGTCATACCGTACATCAGCGCCAAACCGACAAGCACCGTGCAAATCGCGTTCAAAGCATCATGGATGCCGAAAGCGCGAAGGAACCAGAGAGAAGTATTCCATCACCACGAGCAGCATAGATGCGCTGCACAACGCCGCAGACGCTTTGAACAGTGCCGTCATCGCGATCATTGCTCTTCGCTCGCAAACAAATGACGCGGCCAAGCGCCATCGGGCACCGGTTTATGATTGTAGGGATTCCAGGCTCGCGCTTCCAATCCCGGATAGCAATGCTTGAACAGATGATAGCCGCAAGACGCCGACATAAGGTTTGTGGTGCACCGGCAAATACTCCCATCTTTCCAAATCCGCCAAGATGCGGTAAAAGCGAAATCTTCCCCTAGAAGACCAGCGAAATATTCACGCGCCGTTTCGCCGGCCACATAAGGCCGAGAGGCCGCAACATCGCGTCGTTCATCGTAGAAGTTCGCTTCCGCCTCAACACCCTTTTCGGGAGCTCCTTTCGTGTCATAGACGTGCTCGGGGCAGGTGACCAGCACGCTTTTTTGGCCGAACATGCCGCACCAATGCGCAGCCAGCGTGATGAAGTCAAGCGGCGAAAAGCGGCTGTTCGCCACCAAGAACACCTCGGCATCCGCCTCTGCGGCATCGGTAGCGCCGGATGCTGCGGCGAACCTCCCCCGCGCTCTGCAATGCACAAGCCCCGATTTCCGGATCTCCGTGCGAAGCAACTGCCTTTGCTCGCAGGCACGCCGCGCCGATTGCCCCGGCACCGCCGCCGTTATGAACAAGCAGTCCGTGCGATTGAGACACTCGCTCATTCGGTCCTGCCCGTCTTGCGGCTTCTCGGCCAAACCCAGACCTGCTACAACGCTCGGGGCGTATTCCGAGCGCAATGCGTCCATGCGATTCTCCGCACTTATCCGCTGCGTCAAGGCAATGGCCGCATTCGCCACCGCCCCAACGTCGATGTTCCCCTTCAAATATTCGCTTACGGGTTTGAGCAGGCGGTATTTACCGGATAATGGACGGTTGCAATAAGCCGCGTTCAGCATGTCGTGCATGCCGAAACCATCATCGAATATATACGGCTCGCCATTGCCGGAATCTTCAACCACGTACCCGTACCCATCTATATACTCTGCCCCGCCTAGAGCAAGATAGCGCGCGAGATTCTTGTCGGCAGCCTTGATGCGTTCCTCGCTCGATTCTAAAGACAGATTTTCGCGACGCATCTCCTCGGTTCCCCACAAGCGTACCTCGGTCAGCACATACGGCGCACCGCCGTAGTGCCAGTCGAACAGGATATCGCCCGCATGAAACGGCAAGGGGAACTTGAAGAGCATCTCGCAAAAGGCCATGTCAAGGTTAACCTCATCGTCGGAAAGCCCACTGCGACAATCAAGCCTCAAAACCTCGCCGGCAGCATTGATGCTGCATTCATCTTCGCCGAGACCGTCTCCATCATCTATTCGGCGCTTGACGATATAGCGCTCGTACACATCGTCTTGAAACGAACCGCCCGGGCACATTTCAGGGCAGCATCCATCATGCGAACCAGCAAGGCACCTGCTCTCTCGCGCATCCTCGACAACCGCCGTCACACAACGCTCGAACGTGTCATACAGCCCCCAGCTCTGATCTTCTGCACGCTGACAGACTCGAAGGCCGGGAATGAACAGGCACCCATCCGGCTTTTTGAAGTTCTCAAGCAAGCGTTTCTGCAATGCTATATAGCGATGCAGAAACTCATGGAAATCAGAGATTTCAATCTCAAGACGCTTTGTCTGGTACCCGCAATTCGGCATGGTGGCGATAATCTGCTCCCACGCCGCAAAACGCTCTTGAAGCGTTGCATCGTGGCAGTGCCACACCAAAAACGCCGCTTCAGGCGTGCTTGGCTGGTACCCGATATCGCGCATATGCTGGCGAACATCGGGCGAGCCAACGAAACGAAGGATGTCGATCGTCATGGTCCCAACCTCTTTCAATTAAGGAAAGTCGTTATGTTGGGAATGTTATAGGCAGAAGTAATATCAACGGTACCAATAATGGTGCTTTGTGAGAATAGGTGCCGCTAATTCCTTTTACCGTAAAACGTTACAACAGCTATGCATAAGCAATCTCTTGCTTATGGTTTCGTAGAACCGCAGCAAGCTCGTCGTTGCTTTTACCACTTGCGGCAGCGGCTAGCACCCATGCATACAAGCCGTTGCAAACAGGTTCGTTGGCGTCTTCAAAATCAAGCGTGAAACCGGCTAACTGCAGAATAGAAAGCGCGGACACAAGCGTAGTGCGTTTGTTTCCGTCCGGGAAAATATGATCTTTAGCTAAATGGACCGCGAAAACGGTGACTTGCTCGAAAACGTCAGAAAAACGCTGCTCTAGCCTCGCACCATATACCGTGCAAAAGGCAGATACAACCACGGACAGAACGCGGCTTGTAATTTCCTCTTGCCTTTCGTTCGAAAGCTCAGGAGCAAACCCACGCTTCGCAACAAGACCATCATGGATTGACACGACAGCAGAGGACAGCGCCTCTTCCTGCCCATCGAAGCACAACGGAGCTTCCGCACGCGCCCGCAACGACATCACGCGTCCTCCAACAGCCGAAGCGTATTGCCCCACCGCGCCTCAACATCACGCACTGTAGATTCTATCGTTGCAGCAAAATCAGACCCCGCAGCGCATTCAACCGGTGAGGTTGCGCTGGCAGCCATACCCTTATCATCATTGACGGGAACAAGCCCTTCCGCCCTTGTACCCTGCTCGTCCATACGCTCTACTCCTCCCCGTGGTTCACGCTGTATGCGCACCTTAAGTCCTCGAGCAAAAGCCTATTTGCCTCTAAAACGATATTGGCTAAACCAGGGATTTCCGCAAACGCGGATTGCGCGTGCGCAGCCACACCCGTTGCAATGCGCTTAACCACATCAAGAGCCTTATCAACCGCAAGCCCATTCTGACGCGCAAGCGCTTCCCAATCAGATAATGTGATCTCATTCGTGAACCACACGTCGTTTACCGACATAGCAAGCATAGCAAGCGCTTTGGAATATTGCGGCCAATACCAAGTTGCTAGGCCGTCGCACAAAGGCGACAGCTTCACCTTTTCGACCTCAAGTAGCAGGCTGTAATTCTTCGCATGGGCACCGGCATTGCAAACCATCACGTTGAAGGCGAATTGCGCAAGCCAGTCATATCAAAGCGAACACGTTGGGTCTACGTGCTTCAACATCGCAATAACCGTTTCAGTTTCCACGTCATATTTCACATCGCGAGACACACCGAGACTTTGCGTGAAGTCTTCGACACGCAAACGCTCAGCAAGTCCATCCGGGGCGAATCGCCTATCGAAACGCGGCGTGATAAACGCGCTACTGTCGCCAACGTTTACAACCGAATGCTCGCAAACCTGTAAGCCACATAGTTTTGCCAGATCAAGCGTTGAAGACTCAACAACTACCGCATTCCTGTTCTGAGGACACTCTGGTTTCACTATGTGCGTAGACGGAAGCGACACATTCGGCCAGAACCAATCGTCGCCGACCTTTGCCATAGAAAACTTGCTCTGCGTTCCCGCAAGCGAAAAACGGCTGTTCTCATTGGCGATCCACCACGCAGCAGGTGAGACAAGCATGTTATCTAAGCGAGCCCGAAAGTCTTCCTCGCTTATGGGAAAAACGAAATGATTGGAGACTGATTCCGGACATTTGTTATCCAAAGAAAATGGTAAATCGCCGATAGCATCAACCGAATCAAGCAGGTCGAACGCATCATCGCTGTTCGCGCCAAGAGCCGATTTCATCCTAAGACGTTCGTTGCCGCTATCAGGCAGAAGACCGTCAAGAAAGTTTTTCGGCGCATCCGGCGCCCACTCACCTGAAAGAGGAAGGCTTATGCTAATTGGCTCGCAAACACCCGGTTCGTATCGAAAGGCCACCAAACCGTCGCACACAGTAAAAGATCCATAGAGCGTCCCGTGCATCCAAGCAAAAAGCCGTCTCATCTAATTTCCTTTCTCAAGACAAGCAGGATGGGGCACCTTGACCGGTTTCACGCCCAATATACGGCACACGGAAAGCAAATTGCCAACGGAACCTTGGTCACGCGAAACTAAAGCTCTAACCTGAGAAACAGGGACACCGCTTTTTTCAGCAACGCAAGCAATGTTTGTTCCGCGCGAGCGCATCATATCCGAAAGGACAACCGAAACTCGCTCGGGCGTTGCCATGGAACGCTCAACAATGCTTGGCACATGTAACCAACCATCGAGCAGATAGGGATCGGAAGAGCCAGTAAACAGCTCCCCCTAAAGATATGTAAGCAGTCACATGCACCTCCAGTCCCAAAAGCACTATCGTTTATTATAGAACATGCCGGACAGACGGGAGGTGTCCGCCAGCACCAAAGCCAAACGTGCCAGTACAGCACAGTTTACCGCCTGCCTAGCCACCTTCTACAACCGAAAACGCTTCAGCGATACCATCCTTCCAAGTCGCGCGATTCCGCGTAGTCCCAGGTGATCTCTCTAGGAGGATTCGAAACCTGCCGATAGGCCTCCCACATAAGCTGTGCGATCTTCATAAACGGCAGAAATCCGCATTCCCCTCCAAAAGCCGGAACCACGATTTGCGTGCGCGCTGTGCGCAGCGCTTCCATAAGAGAAGTCCTCATGCACTGATAGGCAACCATAGGGTCGACTATGCGGCTAGGAACGCGCATAGTCGGGGTATGTATGAGCAGCACGTCCTCGCGCCCAGGAATGGGAATTGAAAAACTCGTAGCAACCGGTTGCTCTCCACAGAATCGCTCCAGAATGCATTCTCGCACCTTCACGGCTAGATCGCGCCCGAACGAATCGATTATCGCTTTGTCGAAGCCACCGTCCATCAAACCATACGAATTCGCTGGCGAGACAACAGCATCGATCTCAGGGTGCTGTTGGATAAACGCCCTAAAATCCGTGCAATATACGACAACACCATCATAGCCCCTGAAGGCGACTTTCCAAGCTTCCGCCATTCCGGCGCTGTTCGTCACTAGATGCAGCATTACTTCTTGCATGACTACCCCTTCCCTTACGCTACATTATTTCAAGCGCCTTAGCGCCTGCTACCGCGTCTGCCGGTTGCCTTCAGGTTCCAAATAGGCTTAAGGCGGTGCACGATTTGAGCCGTAGGCTCCATCAGACGCATAATCATTTCCGCGGCCTTATATGCTTCCGGCGATTCATCCAGTGTTCCGTCGCAGGCGCTTGGGCTATAAATGCCGGCGTCCTTCATTTCTTGTACAAACGCTTCCGCATCAAGCGTTGCGAACGCTTGCGCACGGCTCATGGCGCGCCCAGCGCCGTGCGGCGCCGAACAATTCCAATCCTCGTTACCCTTGCCTGTGGCGATGACGGCCCCATCGCGCATATTGAAGGGGATGAACACCGTTTCCCCAGCTTGAGCGCTGATTGCGCCTTTGCGAATAACCCCGTCATCCGAAATGTAATTGTGCATGGTGGTGAAACCCGTACCGTCAACGCGAATACCCGTGCGCTCAAGAATCTGCGCGATGATTGCTTCGCGGTTCCTGTTGGCAAACTGCTGGCAATTGTGCATATCGGCAAGGTATTCAAGCGTGTAATCACCCTCAAGATACTTAAGCTCCTCGGGGACCTCGTCTTTGCAAAGCGCCTGCGCCAGAGCTTGGTGATGTTCCGCAACCTGCTTGCCAAGGTTGCGCGAACCGGTGTGGACAACCAGGTATTGCGCGCCCTCTTCGTCCTCGTCAAGCTCGATAAAGTGATTGCCGCCGCCAAGCGTGCCCAGCGAGCGCTCCACGCGCCGCTTTCCTTCAAGCCACTTGCAGGCGTCCATGCCGAAATCGGACAGTTCGCACACCGGGTCGCGGTGAATCTTGAAGCCAGTAGGCACGGCACGCTTAACGTCGCGGTTGAACTGAATAAGATCTGCATGGTCGATATGCTCGGCAAGCTTGATGCAGAACATGCCGCACCCGATATCCACGCCAACCAAGTTTGGTATCACCTTGTCGCTGAGCTTGGCAGTGAAACCGATCACGCAGCCTTTGCCCCTATGCGCGTCGGGCATAATGCGAATCTTTGCACCCTCAAACGCCGGGCATGCTGAGATCTCGTCGATCTGCTCTTGCGCCGAATCTTCGATGTTCTCAGCAAAAACCTTTACGTCAGCCATATCCTCTCCTTTCTGGTGGTCAATTCCTTACAGAAGGGGATGATACGAAGCAGGACGTTTTCAAAGGGGTCAATAATGGGGCTTTTTTGGGAAAGATTGCAGGTCGAAAACGCGTTAGCCGCTAGCGCGCCTCGTCAAGAAAGCGCTTGAGCACATACTTCCAAATGACAAGCATGCAGGCGATGGCGAGCATGGCGTCTGGTATCACGAGAAACCAATCAACACACACCGGAACATGCAACGGCAACAAGCACAGTAAGAATGCCTACGCAAACGAGAAATGCCTTAGCGGTAACACCTCCGCACAGCTTCTCGATACGCAAGCAAAACGACCGAATGCCCTTGAACAATGCCCAAAGCATAAGCAATGAAACAATCAGCGACATGGCTCGCCTCGTCTTGTCGAACAGCAGAACTTATCAGCATAAACCCCAATCCCCACCAAGTCCCTTCAGGCGCTTACGAGCCTTATCAAGCCTTGCTCCTTTAAAGTAATACCAGATCAAACTGTCGATTTCCTCAAAACTGATTTCGCCCTTAGCTAAACTGCCATGATTCTTTCGCCAGTTGTTAATGCCATCCCGAACCGAGCAATACAGATCTGCATACTCTTCATATTTATCGGAGGCGGCCAGCTCCTTTATCGTCGCGGCGATCCAAAAACAGCTTGACGAATAACGCGATTTTGTAATTTTTCCTCCATCGCACTTTTCTGCGTTCCTGTTGCAGAAATCCTCTATGTCCGCCGCTGGCATATATGCGCATGCGTAATAAGGCAAGACTTCCCCAACCACCTTGTCGTAAATACAATATTTCGCCTTGCCCGGATCGTCCGTTTCACCAGAGTACCTACTTGCATGGTGGCAAAACTTGGTAGCAAACGAAAAATTGTTTTTGTTAATATCGCATTGCTTCTCGCTATCGCATTGCTTCTCGCGTCTTGCTCGTTCCTGAGCTGCCAAAGCTATAGTTCTAACAAGTTTGGGGTCGGGTTCATTCAGCAGTCTTCTCAGATTCTTGATTTCAATAATTTCTTCCGCAGTTAAATATGCCCCACCTTTAAGATCGCATTTATCCTTGTTAACGATTACTTTAACTGAACCACATTCGACCTGTTTTTGATGCTTGTCTTTCAATGCCGTGAGGTGTGTCGAGTTGATATGGTCCGTCACATACACAACTTGCCTGATAGCATTCATTCGCTTCTCTTTATTACTTTCGAACATGTCGCGATACATTTGCTTGAGGTCATCATCTGAGTAGCGATTATATGAAGAGTTGTAGGCAATCATCGCGTTTACCAACTGGATATTTTTGTCCGTGAACAAAGGGAACTCGTTTTGGTCTAAATCGAAGAGGTAGGGATTCCTAAAGCGGTTAGGCGCATCTGGATTTGCTTCGATTTCAATCGACATAATTTCTCATCCTTCTCTTACGAAATAATACTGGGTATGCCACCCATAAGCTGCTACCCATGTATAAGCATACGCGCATAACGAGGCTACCTCTATTGCCAAATTCGTTATCTTGAGAACCCTTTTTGATTGACCGTTACTCTAGCTGGCAGCAACCTTATTTCCAACGAGAAGAATACCAGCACATGAAGAATATTCAGACCCTTTATTGCGCCCATGTCAAAGCCGTCACTCTCTACTATACAGCTGGAATAGACCCTAGCGAAAAGGATGTACTACCATGGATATCTACCATTTCGTTGATTCCCGCGATATTCGGGAGCACCTAAAGCAGCTCGATTATCAGTTCACCACTCCCGAGACGGCGTTCCTGGTATGGTATTGCCACACCGCCACACTTGACGAGAAGATTGCCGCATGGCAGGGAATCATCGATACCATGCCGAACTGTTCCATGAACCCGCGTTGTTTCGAACTCGGTATTCCCGATTTTCACGAGTTTCTTCGACGATATATCGACTTGCAGATGTGCGATCTGGAGCAATTCAAAGATGCATCAGAGGGATTGTATTCATGGAAAGCCCTGTTTGGATGTCTGGAAGAAAGCGTCAGCTCGGCCGTTTACACCAGCTATTGTCGCTGCCTTGATGCAGCAAAAGATTGGGCGGCCGACGACGACGGGTGTACCGGATTCACTATTTCGAAATATCTTATTGACGCTGATGAAAAGCGTAGCTGGGCGGACAGCGTTCGCTTCAACCGCAACGGCCAAATCGTTAATGTCCATTGCCTTGATACATGCGAGGAAGACTCCAACCTTTCCATGATGTTTACCAGCATGTGGTTCGCCTTTCCCACGCCGTTTCATGCTGGCGACATCGTGCGCGATATCCAAGACCCCAAGCGTCCTTGCGTTCTCACCGATTTGTGCACATGGACATCAGAAAACGCACGTGAAGAACTCCCGCAAAGCGAAATGCCTAGAGGCGCGGAGCTTTACGACCGAATCGTCTCTCTATTCGAAGCAGAAGGCGATATAACCGACATGTCGTGGAGCGGCTACGCCATGCAAGAGAGCGGCGAAGGAGCCGGAATCATCCTTGTTGACGGCCACGGCGGTCGAGGCAACTACCTGGACCTGGAATTCGCCCACAAGCCCCTACCCGACCGTTATCGCCCTCTTGAGGTTGTGAGCGCTTTCTTCAAAGAACGCCGAACAGGAGAGCCCGTTGCCATAGACGACTTGCTGAACAGCTACATAACGCTCATAGCGAAAGGCGCTCGCCAGCAATGCGAAGTAATCTAGCCGCCAATCTCCGTTGAAAGGCATAACCGTGGACATTTATCGCTTCATCGATTCCCGCGACATTCGGGAACACCTCCAACAGCTCGGCTATCGGTTCACCACGCCTGAAGCGGCGTTTTTGGTGTGGCATTGCCATACGGCTACGCTTGACGAAAAGATTGCTGCATGGAGGGAAATCATCGACACTATGCCGAACTGCTCCATGAACCCACGCCGCTGCTGGCATGGGCAAGGCATTCCTGACTTTCATGATTTTCTTCGGCAGTACATAGCCTCGCAAAATCGATATGCGCAACAGTTCAAAAGCGGCAGCGATGTAGTTTACCAATGGGAAGAAGCACGCGGAAACGAGCGCTCCGAAGTTGACCCACACGTCTACACCATGTACGAGCAGTGCTTCGGCAAAGCCATGGAATGGATGGCCGAGTGCGAAGAAAACGAAACCCGCAACGAAGACCACTTGGGATTCATTATCGAGAAACTGCTCGTCGACCCAAGCGAAGAGCAACAAGCAGACCGCCTGTTTTTCGACTACCGCGGGCAGATCGCCAGCATAAGCTGCATTTACGACAATGATGAAGATTGCGCACTAGACAATTCGTTCGACGGCATGTTTTTCGCCTTCCCCACACCGTTTCATGTCGGCGACATCGTATGCAACGTCGATGAGCCAAACCGCCCATTTGTGCTTAGCACCATGAAAACGTGGGGCGCAAAGCAAGCGAGCAAAGAGTTCCCGCAAAAAACGGCAAAAGAAGCCGCAGCCTATGGCCGTTTGCTAGCAGAGCACGAAAAAAACGGCGACGTCAGCGACATGATGTGCTACGGCTACAGCATGTGGGACCAGCGCGAAAACGGAGGGCTGTTCGTCGCTTACGTCGACGGGGTTGACTACCTTGATATCGAACTAGCCCGCAACCCACTCGAAGGAGCCTATCAGCCCCTTAAAGCCATCAGCTATTACTTCAAGCAATGCAGAGCGGGCAAGCCCATCCTCATAGACACCCTTCTGAACAGCTATACCGCGTTAGTAAGCAAAGCCCTTCACGAATCCACGCATTCCTGGGTAGAAAGCTCCATCGGCTACCGATGGATAGACGACCTGACCATCCTGTCAAGCAACCCAAACGACTGAGAGATCAACAGCTGCCCCGGGAACGACCCCAAGGCAGCTGTCTTTTAGCACCCCGGCACGGTTTCCACAAGCCATTGCTCGTAGGCCTGCTGCATCATCGCAGCTTTCTCTTTCTTGTTGCGACAACCTTCCTGCTGTTCACGCGCTAGCTCGAACAGTTGGCTTTGCTCGAACGCGCTCGTATCCCATGCGCCTTCGCGGACGCGTGCCCATACCGCGTCGGTAAGCCGCTCAAGCTCGCGCACTTCCTCTGCTGTTGCCGCGGCCATGAACGGCTTGCTCAACTCGCCGGTCTTCTTATCGGGCTCAACATAGTAGTCTCCCATGGCTTCCACCGTGTAGCCTTCGAATTCCGCAGACGATTCCACCAGCAGTTTGTAGAACTTCAGCTGGCGCTCGTACTTCGTGGGCACCTCGTGCTTCAGGCCTGTTTTGTAATCAATGATGCGTACCGTTTTCGCCTCATCATCAACCAGCAGCAAGTCTTGGATACCGTATATGGGCGACCCCGCCGCCGTGGCGGCGTGCAGTCGAGCCTCCGCAACGCAACGACAGCCGGCAACGTGCTCCACAAGCCATGGCACAAACGTTTTGCATATGGCATCAAAGCGTTCAAGATATTGGGAAACCTCCCCCGTAGGGAAATCCAAGTACGAGATATTTGCCCTATGAGCCGCAAGAACTTGATCAAGGGAGCGCCGCGCCGCACTAAGGGCCATGTTTGAAACATCTTCGAGCATGGCATGCACTTCGGTACCGAACTCGGTTGTGATGTTGGGTTTGCTGGGCAAACGAACGACCTCGCGCTCGGGAAACGTTGCGCTATTCACGCAGCCAGCTTCATACGTCACGAACGCATTGAGCTTTGAGGCTGTAAGCCAGCACACGTCTTCCTCCGCACTCAACAGCGCAGCAAGCTGGGGCGTATCCAGCTTATAGTTTGCACGCCAATCGCATTCGATTGCCGCATCCAAGCACTCGGGCTCCGGAGGCACGTTGTCGGTCGACACCTCGCCGACAAGCTCTTGCAGCGTCTGGCCGCCAGCACGGAACAGCCGCAGATGACGCCGAGCCCTGGTCAGGGCGACGAACAGCAGGCGGCGCGCATCGTCTTCGTCCTTCGTATCGCCGATCAGCAAGTTATCCGGATACATCCCGCCGCTTGCTGCGCCTTTATGCCACGTGTCGTCATCGGCATCCGCCAAGTACACGCAATCAAACTCCAAGCCCTTCGAGCTATGAGCGCTGGTAAGGCGCACAGCGCCGGGCTTCCCCAAGCTCAAACTCGCATCAATGGCGATCTTATACCGCTCGGCGGCATCAAGACGGTCGACCACATCCGCCAGGCGAAGCGCAGTCCCGCAACGACCCGCGACATCCAGCTCGCCCTCGGCAAAGCGCAGCAACGCGCGCATGCCGGCATTGAACTCCGCGGACGCCAGCGGATCGGCCTCGTTCAGGCGACGATAATACGACAAGGGCTTTTCCGCGATTTCGAACAAAAGCTCGCGAACCGGTGCACACGGAGCCTTTGCCGCCCACCTCATCAAGTCGTCATGCAAACCCTTGATGCGCGTGTTCGACGATTCGCCCATCGCGCGCAGCCAGTGCCCGTGATGCTCCCGCCGTGCCCACAGTGCGAAGGCCACCGACGATTCATGACAGCCGCCGAACTCCGGTGCGGCCACGACCTGGGGCAAATAGCCATCGCACAGCTGCTCACGCCCTTGCGACAACGCCGCAACGCATCGAATGCCGGCAAGCACCGCCTGCATGCATTCAGCTGTGAGCACATCCTGCGTTTGCTTGTACGAGAAGGGGACATCCTCCGCAACCAGATACGGGATAAGGGCCCGAAGCGTCGCATGCTTCGGCGCGATCACGGCAATCGCCTCGTCAGCGTTTCCGCACGATTCCGTATAGCCGGAGTCCATGCGTTCGCGGATGCTACGCGCGATCGCCCGATACTCTTCCGCCGGCGTCTCGTATACCGTTTCGGAAAACGTCAGCTGATCGCCTTGCGCCCGATTCGCGACGATCTGCTTGCCTTCGCTAGCGCCCAAACGTCGCCCAACCTGGCACGCAACCTTTTCCCCCAGGTCAACGATAGCAGGTGTGGATCGATAGTTCGTACGCAAAACAACGTTGCAAGGCTTATAGCGATCAGCGAACTGGTTGATGCACTCGATGGTTGCACCCTGGAAACGCATAATGGCCTGATCATCATCGCCAACGGCCATAACATTGGGGCGCTCCAAGCCCTCGCACAAAAGCTCGACGATGCGCATCTGAGCGCCATTGGTATCTTGGAATTCATCGACCTGGATATAGGCGTAACGGTCCTGCAAGGTTTGACGGAGGGAAGGGCTTTCTTCGACAGCGTGCACGAAATCGAAGATCATGTCATCGTAGTCGTACAGCCCCTGTTCATCGAGCACCGCCTGGTATTGTCGAGCAACCTCGCACGCCGCCGCCAGCTTCTCGCTTTGCTTGCGCACCTTGAAGAAACGGCCATCTTTGTTCGTGCCATCGAAGAACTCGTCACGCACCTCGCGGAAACCGGGCGTTTTGCCCTCCTCGTTGACTAGTTCGGTTCGCACCACCGTATCGTAGAGCTGCTCAATAAACGGAACATACACGCCAGGCGTTGCGATGATCGCGTGCTTAAGCTCACGCGGAGCCGCGGAATGAGCGCGAAACACCTCTTCTTCAAATCGCTCCGCAACCGCAACGCTTGCCCGTTGCGCAGCCAAATCGCACAGCGGGGAATTCTGCTCCAACCAATCGGCGGCTTGCTGGTTCTGCTGCGCAATCACAGCCAGCTGCTCATACGACACGCCGCTGCGTTTCACCTTCGAAACGAATGCGAGCATTTCACGCGTATACCTGGCCACCCCCTGGTAAACGCCGGAAAGCGACTGACGAAACGAGCGTCGCTGAAGCAGCCCATCCATGATCTCCATCTGACGCAATCCCGTAACCAGCTTGTCGGAAGCCGCTCGCGAAAACGCATCCGGATACAACGTGCGTGCAGCATTCGCGAACCCGTGGAACGTGCATACCTGAATGCCGTACGCATCACGCCCCACCAACTCGATAAGGCGCTTGCGCATGGCTTCGGCGCCGGCTTCGGTATACGTCAAGCATAAGATATTGCTTGGCGAAACATCGCGCTTCGCCAATATGTTCGCAGCTCGCAGGCTTAAAAGCTGCGTTTTCCCTGTTCCTGGACCAGCGATGACCAAAAGAGGCCCATCAAGGTGCTCGACGGCCTGAAACTGCTCTGGGTTCAGGCGGTCCATTGCTTCCTGCAAACGTGCGCAATCGGTCATCGCTAATCCTCCACGTACATATCCAGCGTGTCCTTCAGCCATTCCGTATACTTTTGCTGCGCATTCGTAGGCGAAACGATCTTCGCCCAAGGCGTCAACTGCAGCAGCCAGCCGAAAAACTGCGGCGACAGCGGCGCCTTCACATGCGCCTGCATCATCACACCCTCTTGTTTGAATACGAGCGCATCCAAGCCGAATTTATCAATAACGGGGTTCATCACCCGTTCATCGAACTCCAGGACGATATTCGTCATTTCCGCCGCGAAAACGCCGAACGAAGGCGAGATATGCTCGTCGGAGCGATACGTGGCGATGCGCGCGTCCTTCGTGGCAAGTTCGTCGGAAACCTGCACGCCAAGCATGCGATCGACGCGAAACGGGCTGAACGGCTGATGGCCCTCGACATTTGCCCAACGGTCCATGAAGGCAATTAGGTAGTAGAACTCGTCTGCATACACCAAGCGCACCGGCGTCACCGAAAACGGTTCGCCGGCGTGGTTGAGGACCTTTTCCTTCGAGGCATTGTAATGGAAATACTTAAACGACACCTTGCGCTTCATGCGCATAGCTTGTTGGATGATGTCGGCATTTTCCAACGCCGCTGCGTTATGCATCTTCACGCGACCAGGGACTTCGATACGGCGATGCAGCAGATCGCGCTGACTTTCGCTTGCGAGACCCTGAATCTTTCTGATAAGCCTATCGGTGGTGCCCTCCGTCAAAAACGGCGTGCTTTGCACCGCGTCCACCAGCATAATGAGTTCCTGGATTTGAAACGGACGGTTTGCCAGATACCATTCCCGACCGCCTCGCTGCTCGATGGTCAACCCGAAATCCTTGAGCGCGCGAATATCGCGATGGATGGTTTTACGCTCGGCCTCCAAGCCCAGATTCGCAAGCTCGTCGATGATCTGCTGCGTCGACAGGCCGTTCTCCATATCCGTTTCCTCGAAGAACAGCTTGAGCACGTACAACATCCGAAGCTTCTGGTTTGGTTTGTTTGCCATGCTGAATCCTTCCATGCCGAGGCATTCTACATGCAACCATTGTATACCGAGCACCTTTATTAGCCTTCAACGTTCTTGCTTTGGGGCTACCATGCGTTCCAATACATGAATGCTCAACGCAATCGACACCTGAAAGAGGAATGCATCGTGAACGCCTTATTGCAAAACGCCATCTTCGATCTTTTCGACTCGACCGAAATCATCAACCATCTGCGAAGCAGCCAGGATAGGCTGCGGCCGTCCGACTATGCGGAAATCATCGCCGGAGCGCCCATCTCGCTCGATAAAAAGGTGCGTTTGCTCAAATGCCTCGAAAGCACGACCAAAGACGAAACGAGCAAAAGCGTGATCGGTGAATACGTTCGCAGCGCTGAGCATGCAGTCGAAGCATTGCATGCAGCAGATAGATCGCGATTCATTTTCCACGTCAGCCTAAATTATTTCGACCTAGAGGACAGATGCGCCGACCACTGCGATGGCCCCTTCCCCGCCGTTTCGCTGAACAAGGCCAAGCAAGCAATAGCCATATACCGCGCCAAAAACGATACCGATTTTGATGACTGGTCGGAGATGTACTGGTCTATCGAGCTATACGACCTTGCCGCCGAACCGGCATATGACGGCTTCCTACAGCCTCGCTACGTATTTTTCGCTACCGCTGACGGTGAGATCGAATTCTTCAGCACGCCTAAAACCGCCCAATCGCATCGGGTTTCCTCACAGCGCAAAGCCGATGCGTTCGGTCCCGGTAGCGAGCATCTTGATATCCCCTTGCCATTTGCCCCAGGCGACATTCTGTGCATCGACAACCGCCCGTTTGCTCCCGGTCCTGCATACTGTCTTGTCACCCAAACCGGAACAAACTGCTGCGAGACTCAATGCATGTACCCGTGCCACGACGGGCGCATCCGCTTTGGCGCGTTAAAACACGGGGATTTCTTCGACCGCTGCTTCGTATTCCAGCCATCGCCGCTGTTTTCTGCACGCCGTTACGTTGGCGAGCTGCCTGACGATTGCAATTTTATGAAGAAGCTCTCCAACGCGATTCACCGCAACCCCGAACTGGGCAACGCCCTCAACGATCTATGGCCGCATCTAGGCTTCAGTATTGAGGCGTAAATGCTCGTCAAAGACCTCCATCAAGCATTGAAAACGCCTACGAATTCCTGTTCCGACTTTTTCATTCCAGCGACGAAGTCAGAATACCTTTGTGCGTCCAGAGGGATTTTCAAGCCATACTTGAGAACGCTGACGTCCTTACGCGGCGTCACATTTCCCTCATAGGTCGAGCCAGAGTTCATCCATAACCTCTGGTCGTCATCGCCTATTGAATCAGGATACAGGTAATAGCCAACCCTGGCATCGAAACGAAACATATAGGCGAGCACCTGTAGATAATCACGGTTGCCAATGTTGTCCATCGGCTTGTATTTTGCATCCGCTATGATTCGGTTCTCGTTGTTCCTACCAATGAAATCAGGGTAAATCAGTCCGATATTCCCGTTAAACAGCCTTTGGGCACCATCGCCGCCTTTATTCATTGGGTGATAGAAGCAATCTCCTATCAGCGTATTAATGTATTCCTCCCATAACCATGCACCGTCAAACAGAATGCCATATATCCGTTTCGTCCCTAGACCAATCTGGTGCCTCTGTTCCCGAAGAATCAGAAGGCACAACCTTTGCAGCGCAAGATACTCTTTAAAGTAAGCATGGCGAACAACACTCTTTGTATTCTGCTCAATGATTTTTTGCCGATCAGAGGGCTTATATCTCGGAGTCGCACTTAAGACAAGCGCCACCTCGTCCTTTACTTTGCAGAGCAACTTGCTTCCATACGGCTTTCTTCTGATGAACTCTATAGCATGCCGCACTAGCTCCATTAAGCTATTGTCAAAGGAAAACTCCCTGTGGCTGTAAGCGATAGCTCCTACAAACGGAGTGTTCTCCTTAATGTGCCTTGCGATATCGATGGTGCCTTTTACATGAGCGTCATTGCAATAGCGACGAATGTATTGCTTGTACAAGCCCTTTCTCATAGCCGCTTTAAGGTAATACGGGAACATAAACAACAGGATGTTGAACATCCTGTCTTCCTGATTGGCATCGGAGTCAAAATCTACGATATTAGGAAGCTGCAAAACGGTTTCCAAAAGGTATTGAAGAAAGTAGTCCTCGCCCTCTCCACAAAAGCGAGATTCGATGACCAGCCTTTCTTCGCCACAGCCGATGAAACCCATCACATTGCTGGAATGGTAATCGTCATTGACACTTTGAAGCACCTTCTGATCTCGTGTGATGCTCTTTGCGTCCTTTATGGTTTCCGGGAAAACGAATATCCCTTCGCGCTCGAGCTGTCCTAGTGTTTTGTCGACGATTTTGACCGCAACATTCCCTATACGCGAAAAGACTTTCTTGTTCGTCCGCGAGTTATCCTTGATCGTGAGCAATTTCATTTGAATCACCCTGGTCGAACTCAGCGTTGTCGTATGCCTTTTTAAACCTGCTCATACGACTGTTCTCGTTGTATGTTCCTTGAATATACTCTTGCAGAAGCGGCTGTAAATAGTCCGCCCAAAGCTCATCGAAGCTAAGGGTCTTCAGCTTCAGGAAATACGCTGCTCCGACTTGGTAATTCTCATTCAAATCCTCATCGCTCGCAATCGCATTATTAAGAGCAAGCATTTTCGCGCTCGCCTCTTTTTTCTTGTCGCCTAATGCTGACAGCATTTCAAGGTTGTCATTTGCCTTCAGCTCCACGAAACGGAAACGCCGACGCATGGCGAAATCAAAGCTGTCAACAGAACGATCAATATCGTTCATAGTGCCGATGATGAAAACGTTTTCGGGGATATAGAACTTCTCATCGGGATCAGGATGCAAGTTGACATACTGCGTGGAAACCGCTCCCGCTTCACCTCGATAGCCAGGATCCATCGCAAAGAAGAGCTCGCCAAAAATCTTTGACATTTCGCCACGGTTGATCTCATCGATGATAAAGACGAACTGTTTGAGCTCCTCTCGCTCTACCTCCACTTTCGAGTCGGTTGTTATTTTCGCTTCCCTCTTTTTGATTTGCTGATAGATGGGTAAATTATAAGAATCTTTTCGCTGACGGGATCTCCCGAAAAACGACGCAGCGGCTGTTACGCTTTCGAACTGCTCGTCTGACAGCAGCAACTTTCTAATCTCATCAAGCTTTATTTCAAGCTCGTCGGAAGTCTCATTTCCTCGAACATAGACGAGTTTGTCATCTACATCGGTAATAGTAAACACCGATCCATTTATTTTCGTATACTCGGTTTTGCCAAAATCTACATCGTTGAAGAAATACTCCATTGAGTCTCGAACGATCTTTTCTTTTGCGATAACTTCGCTCGTTTTTCGTGAGTTTTCATAGTTTTGAATTGCCCTGTCAACGAACTGCTTGAAGACGCCATCCCGCAATTCAAAGCCCATGCTTCCGTCGTCATTGAGACTGGGTCTCAACCCCTCAACGAAGTCAGCATAGTCATAGCTCGGATGGAATTGAACGAACTCGATTTGGGCTTTCTGCTCAAGCGATAGATCTTCATACCTATCAATCTCCCCATTGCTAACGACGCTTGCGGCAATCTGTTTAGCAAGGTAAGTCTTCCCAGTGCCAGGAGCACCTCGGAGAATAAGGTTCTTCGCATCGATCAATATGTCTCGATGCTTTTGGATGGCCTGTTCCTGACTCCCTATCGTCGCTTTCTTGCCTTTTGCCATCGTCTCTCCCCTCATGAGCTTTCGCGGTGTTCCTTCTGATGATGAAACCGGGATGCTCTAAATAATTAATCAAATCGGCAACGTTAAAACCACCTGGTACGTTCTTAATGGCGAATCGTCTACCGGGTAGTCAGACAACCTATAGTCGGATCCTTCCATGCCAAGGCATTCTACCTGCGACCATTGTATATCCGGTACCTTTATTAACCATCAACGTTCTTGCTTTGAGGCCGACATGTATGCCAGCGCTGCAATCGATCAACGTAGACGATGTTTGGAAGGCGACGCATCGCGAACAGCTTCTTGCCACACACAAAACAGCGGCCCGCATTTCGCGGGCCGCTTTCGGTCGTGCTATTCGGTTTCCTAGTGCACGCTGCAGCTGAAGCAGGGGTCGTAGGCTCGCACGAGCTTCTCGACCTCGGCGCGCACCTCCGGCGCCTCCGCGCCGTCGGCGATGAGCTTCTCGGCCAGCACGCGCATATCGGCCTCCAGGTTCGCGCAGTTCTGCGCCGTGGGGGTCATAATGGTGGCGTGCACCACGCGGCCGGCATCGTCGAGCTCGAGCTGATGGAACACCGTGCCTCGCGGCGCCTCGGTGAAGCCCGTACCCACGCCCGCGCGCACCTCGAACGGCACCGGGGCGCTGCTACCCTCGAACGGACCGTCGGGCTCGGCAAGCTTGCGGCACAGATCGGCGCAACGTCCCAGCGCATCGAGCACCTCCACCGCCTGAGCGACGTTGTTCAGGAACGGGTTGCGCTCGGGCGGGCGCAGACCCGCCTTTGCCGCCGCCACCTTCGCCTCCTGCGAAAGCGCGCCCCACGATGCGTTGATGCGCGCCAGCGCGCCGGTGAAATAGGTTTTCCCGGTCTGCCTGCAGCGGGCGAACAGCGCCGCGGAATGCGACACCTCGTACTCCTCGACCTGCTCGCAAGCCCTATCGGCATCGAACGTGACGCCCGCGTCCAAGAAGCGCGCCCAGCGGCTGTCGGCTACCGGGTAGCGGCCCTCGGCTACCATGGCCATCATGTCGCCCTGGGTGGCGATATCGGGAACGGCGAAACCGTTGAACAGGTCCACCACCGCGCGGGCGAACTCGCGCTCGGCGTCCAACTTGTCGGCCATGGCCAGGTACTCGTCGCGCGTGGGCTCGTGGGTGAAGCCGCCCACCACCGCGGTGATCGGATGGATGGAGCGCCCGCCCACCAGGTTGCACAGCTGGTTGCCCAACGACTTCAGGCCCAGCGCCTGGTCGAACAGCTCGGGGTTTGCCTTGGCCAGCGGGAACACGCTTGCCATGTCCAAGAAGTCGGGCGCGGCGAACACGAACAGGTGCGACGCGTGGTTTTGCAGGTAGCTGCCGTACACCAACAGCTCGCGCAGAGCGCGTGTGCGGTCGGTGACCTCCACGCCGAAAATGCGCTCGATAGCCAGGATGTCGGTGATAACGTGGCTTGCCGAGCAGATGCCGCACACGCGGCTGGCGATATACGGCACGTCGGCGAACTTGCGGCCCACCACCATGGACTCGAACAGGCGTGCCGGCTCCACCACGTTCATCTCGCACGTTTCCACCGCACCGTCCTTGATGGACAGATGCACGTTGCCATGGCCCTCAACGCGGGCGATATGGTCTACCGAAATGGCGGTCCTCGTCATATCGATTCGTCTCCTATTCGCGCGCCGACTGCACGCGTTCAACCTGGTTGAACAGCGCCAGCGCCTCGTCGAAATCGTCCGGGTCCACGCCGGCGCGCTCGCACGCGGCACGCGCAGCGTCAAGGTTGGCATCGGGGGAAAGCCCGCGGCAGCCGTTGCACGCCCGCCCAAGGTTCACGCACTTCGCGCCACAACCGGCCACCGTCACCAGGCCCAAGCACAGCTGGCCCTGGTCGAAGAAGCAATCGGTGCCGTTGCGCTTGCACTGCCCGCACATGGTGCCCGTGCGGTCGAACTTGTTCGACCCGTACAGCGCACGCTGCAGCACGTCGATGAAGTCCATGGTGTCGACCGGGCAGCAGCGCACCGTGTGGTCGACGTCGATGACCGCGCCGACCGGACGCGGCACCACCATGGAGCCGCATGCCGCCGGCACGTCCTTGTACACCTGGCTGGGGCGCTTGAAGAAGTTGCGCGCCGCGATGCCGGGGATGCCGGCAGTGGCAGCACAGGCGCCCAGGGCGATGACGCACTTGGCGCGCTCGCGCAGCTTGCGCACCGTGGCCTCGGATTCCTCGGTGGTCACGGCGCCCTCGACGACGGCAACGTCGAACTCCTCCGGCATAGGCTCGCTGGAAGCCAGCTGCCAATAACGCAGGTCGATCTGGCCGAGCACGTCGGTCAGGTGCTCCTCAACGTTGGTGATCTGCAGCTGGCAGCCGAAGCAGCTGGCAAGCCCGACCACCACAACGCGAGGAAGGTCGCGCACCTGGCGCTCGTCGTTTGCGCATCCCATGTTCGTGCCTCCCATCTACATCGACCCCTGGATGTTCTTCGCTTCCCAATAGTTGAACACGGGCCCGTCGATGCAGCAGTACTGATGCCCGATCTGGCAGTGGCCGCACTTGCCCATGCCGCACTTCATGTGGCGCTCGAAGCTCATGTAGATATGGTCGTAGCTGATGCCCTTCTTGCGCATCTCGGCGACCACGAAGCGGTACATCACCGGCGGGCCGCACACCGCGCCGAAGGTGTTCGCCGGGCTGATCTCAAGATGCTCGAAGGGTTTGGTGACCAGGCCCACTTCGCCATCCCACGTGTCATCGGGGTTGTCGACGGTCAGGTACAGGTCGAAGTCCTTGCGGTGGCGCCACATCTCGAACTGGTTGCGGAACATGACCTCGGAGGGGTTCTTCGAACCGTAGATGATGGTGACCTTGCCGAAGTCGCTGCGCTCGTCGTGGATGTTGTTGATGAGGCTGCGAAGCGGCGCGATGCCCAGGCCGCCGGCAACCAGCAGGATGTCGTGGCCCTTCATCTCCTCGAACGGGAAGCCGCGGCCGAAGGGCCCGCGGATGCCCACGATGTCGCCGCACTGCATCTTGTGCAGCGCCTCGGTAAAGCGACCGGCACGGCGCACGCACAGCTCGATGAAGCCGCGCTTCGAGGGGCTCGACGAGATGGAGATAGGAGCCTCGCCCACGCCGAAGATGGTCAGCTCGACGAACTGACCCGGCTCATGGCGGAACGCCTCGCGAATGCGCTCATCGATCAGGCGGAACTCGAACAGCTTCTCGGTCGCCGTCAGCTCGGTGATGGACGTGATGCGCGCCGGCCACGGGCGATACGGGTTGGCAGCCATAAGCTCCTGCCCCGTCATGGCAGCCGGCTCATCGTGGTACGGCGATACGACCACGGGGTTGAAATCGGTGTTAGCAGGCACCTTCGGCCCCCTTCTTCTCGAAGAACTCCAGCACGCGAATGGGGTTGATGTCGGCCTTGCAAGCCTTCACGCAGCGTCCGCAGCCCACGCACAACATGCGGTCGTAGGTTGCCAAAAAGCCATTGAGCTTGTGATACATGCGATGGCGCACGCGTTCGCGGCCCGTGGGGCGGAAATTGTGGCCGCCGGCCACCACGGCGAACTGCGGCGAGGTGCACGCATCCCAGATACGCTGACGCTCGCCGGTTTGGCCGTCGGGGTCGAGCACGTCCTGGATGTCGAAGCAGAAGCACGTCGGGCACACGGCGGCGCAAGCGTTGCAGGCCAGGCACTTGCTGCCCAGCTCCTCCCAAAACGGATCGGAGTGGAACGCGTCCATGAGCATGGCCACGTCCTGAATCTCGGGAATCTCGGGATTGAACGACGCCTGGCGTGCACGCGTGGCGTGACGGAACTCGATACGGTCCTCGTTGGTGGCATCGCGCAGATCGACCGCGGACTCAAGAATGTTGGCGGCCTCGACGCTGGAGATGCTGACCAGGAACTTGTCACCCAGGCGATGGAGGAACAGGTCATAGCCGAAACGCGCCTCGTCGGCATCCCACAGGTTGCAGAAGCAATCGGAGTCGGGGCTGCACGACACGCCCACGATCAACGTGGCGGCGCGGCGCGCCTTGTAGTACGGATCGGGATAACGCCCGTCGCTAAACACCAGGTCCAGGCGGTTGATGGCGTTGATGTCGCACGCATGGGCGCCGAAGATCACGCGCGGGACCACTTCCTCCTGGAAATCGGCCACCTCGTTGGTGGCGGCGTTGTAACGCATAAGCGTTTCGGTGGGAGGAAGGAAGTAGCGCTTCGGCGATGCGAGCGTGGTGTCGTAGGCCAAATCCATCTCGTCAGGCGAGGTGATGGCCTCGAACGAATAGTGCGCACCGCGCTTCACGGGGGCCACAACCTCGTAGCCGTCCATGAATGCCGACACCAATGCGGGTAGCTCCGCGGCGTCGAAAACTCGATAGAGCATGTTTCATCCGTTTCTCGTCTTACGGCATTGCGGGCTCCGATATCGCAAGCACCTGCATCGCGATCCGCAGGGCGCTTGCTAGCGGCACGGCCACCCCCTTAAGGCAGCGTACCGAGGCAACACGCGCGAACAGTATTCCAGCATCCCGCCTAATCAAAAAGCCCTTTGCCCGCTCGAGCGGGCAAAGGGCTTCCAAAGTTGCAGGATGCCGGTCGGCTTATGCGAAGAAGATGCCGATCTCGCGCTCAGCGGACTCCGGGGAGTCGGAGCCGTGAATAACATTCTCGTCCATAATCAGACCGAAATCGCCGCGAATCGTGCCGGGGGCAGCTTCAGCCGGATTAGTGGCGCCCATGAGGGTGCGCACCTTGGCGACGGCGCCCTCGCCGGAGATGACCATCTTCACAACCGGGCCGGAGGTGATGTAGGAGATGAGGCCGTCGTAGAACGGCTTGCCCTCGTGCTCGGCGTAGTTGGCCTTGGCCTGGTCAAGCGTCACCATGCCCAGCTCCATGCGCTCGACGGTCAGGCCGGCGCGCTCGAAGCGGTTGACGATCTCGCCGATGTGGCCGTTGCGTACACCGTCGGGCTTGATCATGCTGTAGGTCTTCTGGATAGCCATGATTGGTACCTTTCTTCTTATCTCTTATCCCAAGCGCCCGTTTCCACGAGCGCAGGTTACCTTGGTTGCGGCTTCGATGCCCGGCAAGCGCATCGAGCCGTTTGGCGACAGGAACGGACGCGAAGTCCGCAGCTCGTCAAACCGTTAGTTCTGGCTGGGGAAGTACAGCTCCACGTTGCTGACCTTCCAACCGATGAGGTCGCGCACCATGGACAGCTTGTACTGCATCTGCCCGCCTTGGTCGGTCTCGGCGGTCACGTACACGGTGGAGTCGGTCATGGACTTCTCCACGGCGTTGATGGTGGGTGCGGAATCCTTCACCAGCGAGTTGGTCATAGAAGCGGCGGAGGTGTCGCTGACCTCGGCCGAATACAGCGCAGAGGCGTTATCCGGGTCGGCGAACAGCTGCGTTGCCACGCTGTCCTGGCTGGGATAGCCCCAACCCTGCGTGTACATGAACAGCGCACCGCCGAAGGCCGCCACCACGAGCAGGATGATGACGACGAAGATCTTCAGACCCACGTTGCGGCGCTTGCGATCGCGCTTGGCAACGCCCTTGGACCACTGCTCCAACTCCTCGTCGGAGGCGCTGAAGAAGCGATCGTCGCCTGCTGCCGCGCCGTACTGGCCGGCATCGGCGGCGTAGGGGTCGCCGTAATAGTACGGGTCGGCCTGCTGAGCGGCGTAAGGATCCTGCTCGGCATACATAGCGGAGCCGTCAGCCGCCACATCGATGCCGGAAAGGTCCGCCGAATCGGAGGGCGCTGCGCCACCGGGAACCGAAACCGGGGCCATGACCTGGGTGATCTCGGACGTGCCCTGGGCGACGGCGGCCACCGCACGTTGGTAATCGACGCTTGCGGAGTCGGACAGGAAGTACGTCTTGTCGGCGATGGACTCCTCGAAGGCGTTGACGGCCTTCTGCATCTGACCGGTTGCGACGTAGGCCTGGCCGAGGTTGGCGTACAAGCGGTTGCGCATCTCGGGCTGCATGTCGAACTGCAGGGCGCTTTCATAGGACGACACCGCATCGGCGGCGCGGTTGAGCGCCATGAAGCACACGCCCAGGTTCAGCAGGGCCTTGGTGGGATCGGGGTTAGCCTCGTCAAGGGCGGCGTTGCGGAACGCCACGCCGGCTTCGGCGGTTTTGCCCATTTTAAGAAGCGCGTTGCCCATGCCCGTGTAGGCCTTATAGGCGGAGTCGTACTTCGCATCGGAAGCGGCGGCCTCGAAGTTGGCCACAGCGTCCTCGTAGTCGTGCAGGGCGGCATAGGCCATGCCCAGGTTGTAATGCACGCCGCCGCGAGCGTCATATGCCTCGTCGGCCACGGCCTGGCCGTAAGCCTGGATGGCCTCGTTGGGCTGCTTGAGCTTCACCAGGCAGTTGCCCATCTGGTGGTACAGCTGGCCCATCTCGCCGGGGGCGAGGGGGCTGGCCTCGTCCTGCAAGCACTGCTGGTAGGTCTCCAAGGCGCCTTGGAAATCCTTCTGCGCATAAGTTGCGCGGGCTTGCTGGAATAACTGGTTGTTCATCTGGATCCTTCGCTATCTTGTACGCTTCGGAATGCTGCGGTTAGCAGGTTATTCGGCGGCGTTCTCGATCTCGATGCCCTCGATCACATCGCCGACGCGAAGCTGGGCGATGACGTCTTTGCCCTCGATGGTCTGGCCGAACACGGTGTAGCCGCTGTCCAGCATGGGCTGGGCGCCCAGGCACAGGTAGAACTGCGAACCCGCGGAATCGGGGTTCTGGCTGCGGGCCATGGCCAGCGCGCCGTCGGCGTGATGGTTGTTGGGGTTGGTGGAGTACTCCTCCTTGATGCAGTAGCCCGGGCCGCCGGTGCCAAGGCCGGCGAAGGGGTTGCCGGCAGCGGCGATGACCTGGTCGGAATCAAGGTCGCGCGTGTTGGGGCAGCCGCCCTGGATGACGAAACCCGGCACGTAGCGGTGGAACTTCAGGTTGTCGTAGAAGCCCTTGATGGCAAGCTCGACGAAGTTGCCGACGTGGATGGGGGCGTCCTTGCCCGCCAGCTGCACGCGGATGTCGCCCTTGGAGGTTTTGATGACGGCGATCTCCTCGCCGGTGGGCTGGTACGCGGGAGTGTACAAAGCCATGGGACTTCTCCTTTTCTCAAGCCGGCCCCGACGTTTGCCGGAGGCCTTCGCGAAAACGCCCGCGCAGAAGGCGGGCGTTGCTTTAAACGAATCTCGTGATGTGTAGTTTAGCAGCTTGGGACCGGACGCGGCGAAACCTGAAAACGCCTGCGGGGAAAAACCGTAGAACGCACAAACGGGGCCGGGGCGCCGGCAAGCGGCAACCGACGCCGCACGGACGTCTCACCGGCTCGCACAAACGCGGCGCTGCAGCGCCGTGCGCGCATTCCTGCCCGGCCCATGCAAACCCGGGCCCCGCGAACGCCGAACCGCACGAACGCGCCGATGCCTAGCCGCGAACGAAGCAGCTGACCAGCTCCACATGATAGGTTTGCGGGAACAGATCGACGGGCTGCACGCGCTCCAGGCGGTAACCCACATCCTCGAAGCGGCGCACGTCGCGCGCCCAGGTTGCGGGGTTGCAGCTGACGTAGACCACGCGCCCCGGGCGGGCGGCGGCGATGTCTGCCGGCACGCCATCGGCAAGGCCCGCGCGCGGCGGGTCGACCACCAGCGCGTCAAGGCCGCCCAGCTCGGGCAGCTCGCGGGCCGCGTCGCCGCCGATGACGTCGATGTCGACGTAGTTCTCGTCGGCGTTGCGGCGCAGGTCGCGCACCGAGGACGCCGCGGACTCGACGGCGATCACGTCGGCGCCGGCGCGCGCCATGGCCACGCCGAAGGTGCCGCAGCCCGCGTACAGGTCGGCGACGAGCAGCCCGTCGAGGCCCTCGGGGCCGTCCTCCCCCACGCTTCCGCCGAGCATGCGGATGGCCTGTTCCATGAGTTTTTCGGCCTGTGCGGTGTTCACCTGGAAAAACGACGGCGCATGCGCCACGTAGCGCGCGCCGAGCAGCTGTTCTTGCCAGCAACCTTTGCCGTCGAGCACCTCAAGGCCTTTGATCTTGCGCGCCTTGCCCGGATCGGCGATGACGCGCACCACGCTGGTGGCCTTGAGCGAGCTTTTCAGCATCTTGGCGGCCGCCGCGCGCGGGAAGCCCGACGGGCGCGTCCAAAGCGCGATCTCGGTCTCGCGCGTTCGCACGCTCGTGCGCACGCCCACGCGGAAGATGCCAAGGTCATCGGAGCCCTGCAGATAGCGAAGCGCCCCGCGCAGCGCCTTGGGCGCCTTCGCGATAGCGTCATGGGCCAGCGGGCAGGACAGCGCCTGCATCACATCAGGGCTGCCCTCCTGGTGAAATCCCAGGTTGAACGTGCCCTTCGCGTCCCATTGCGCGCCCAATTCCAGCTTGTTGCGGTACCCCCACTGGCGCTTGGAGGGCAGGCACGGCGCCACCAGCTCGGAGGCCGCATCGCCGAAGCCGCCCGTGCGGGCAAGCGCCGCCACCACGTTGGCGCGTTTGGCCTCAAGCTGCGCATCATAGGCGATATGCTGCCACGGTGCCGCGCCGCTTGCCGCGGGCTCGGCCCACTTCGGCAGCACGCGGCACGCTCCGGGCTGCTCGAGATTGGCGATACGGGCGCGGGCGAACGTGGGCTTGTCCTCGACCACCTCCACGCTTGCCACATCGCCCGGGGCGCCGCCTTCCACGAACACGGTCTTGCCGTCGGACAGGTGCCCGACCGCTTCGGCGCCGTAGCCCATGCGCTCGATGGTGATGGTTTCGGTCATGTTCACACTCGTTTCTTTTTCGGGCCCATTCGGGCGATAGTAGCGTATAATTGGCAGATACGCCCTAGTAGCTCAGTTGGATAGAGCGTCTGCCTCCGGAGCAGAAGGCCACAGGTTCGAACCCTGCCTAGGGCACCATTCCGATTCTCCTCGAACCCGCCCGGTGTCAAACCGGGCGGGTTCGTCGTTTCTCGCGTCGTAATTCAGCGTCGCAAGCATCTCTTCACCCGACGCGCTCACCTACCAGACGAAGGCCTTGATCAGCGTCGGGCACTTCGCCTCCCAACGCACGCATCTTCGGCGTCGAGCGCTCAATCACCCGACGCACGCACCCGCCAGACAAAAGCCTTGAGCAGGCGTGCCTTCAGGCGTAGCGACGATTACGCCTGCTGCCCCTGCGGGGCATCACCGGCGTCCAGGAAGATTTTGCGGGTGACGAAGTTCCACACCATGACCACCGCGGTGGCGAAGATCTTGGTGATCAGATAATGCACGCCCAGAAGCTCGACGCCCGCCCACATGCATGCGTTGTTGATGCCCAGGCCGATGACCGACAGCACCACGAAGATGATGAACTCACGGCGACGGGACATGCCTTCTTTATGGGTGAACACGTAGCGCATCGACGCCACGTAGTTGAACACCACCGACACCGTGAACGAGATGGTGGCGCTGACCAGGTAGTTCACGCCGAACGCCTCGGTAAGCAGGGCCAGCAGGCCGTAATCGATGACGAACGCGATCACGCCGACCACGCCGAACTTCATAAGCTGCGCGATAAGCTTCTTCACGCAGGGCTCCTCTCCATCGCAAGCGGGGGCATCCCGCATCCGCCGGACCTTCAAGCAATGCCCGGCTCGATACATTCCCAAATGCCGTCACGCACGCGCTGTCAACCTTGCATGCCGGAACATGGCACCGGCAGCAGGCCGAACGACCCGTGCGCCAGGCGAAAAGCGCTCTCGCGCAACCTGTCGATTATGGCACCCCTTGCCCCATCGGCACAACAATCCCACGCCATCCGCGCATATACTGCGGAAAGCATGGCATTCACGTAGCGAAACCGCGCGGTTTCGAGTAGCATGCCTAGTAATTGTGCATTCAACTTTCACGAAGGAGCGCCCGGTGACTGAAACCGACAAGGCCGCCCTCACGGGCAAAGGCGTGGCCGTCATCATACCCTGCTACAACGAGGCCGTCACCATCGGCAAGGTGGTCGACGACTTCAGCCGCGTGCTGCCCGAGGCGGCCGTGTACGTCTACGACAACAACTCCTCCGACGGCACGGGCGACATCGCGCGCGCCCACGGGGCCTGCGTCAAGGTGGAGCGCCGCCAGGGCAAGGGCAACGTCGTGCGCCAGATGATGCGCGACATCGACGCCGAGGCCTACCTCATGGTCGACGGCGACGACACCTACCCCGCCGAGGCGGCCCCGGCCCTGCTCGCGCCGCTTTTCGCCGACGAGGCCGACATGGTGGTGGGCGACCGCCTCTCGAACGGCACCTACGGCGAGGAGAACGACCGCGCCTTCCACGGCTTCGGCAACGACCTGGTGCGCTTTTTGATCAAAGCCATCTACGGCTTCGAGTTCTCCGACGTCATGACGGGCTACCGCGCCTACAACAAGGTTTTCGCGAAGACCATGCCCGTGCTCTCGCCGGGCTTCGAGATCGAGACCGAGCTGTCCATCCACGCCGTCGACAAGCGCTGGCGCATCGCCGAGGTGCCCATCGACTACCGCGACCGCCCCGAGGGATCGGAGTCGAAGCTGTCCACGTTCTCCGACGGCTTCAAGGTGCTCATGATGATCATGTCGCTGTTCAAGGATTACAAGCCGCTGGCGCTGTTCTCCTGGGTGGCGCTGCTGTTCGTGGTTCTGGGCCTGGTCGCCGGCGTGCCGGTCATCGCGCAGTTCGCCGCCACGGGCCTGGTGCCCAAGCTCCCCACGGCGCTTCTGGCGGTGGGCCTGGTGTTCGTGGGCCTGCTGTGCTTCGCGTGCGGGCTGATCTTGGACACGGTGGTCAAGGGCAACCGCAAGCAGTACGAGATCGAGGTCACGGAAGCCTACGAGCGTTACGGGCGCTCAAGCGCCGCGAAGTAGGCCGACGGCTTCCCGTGTCCCCCTTTTCCCGTCGAGAAGGGCGTCCCCCATCAGCGCAGGCCAATGCACCCGATCGTTTCACGCCCCCATCGACGATCATCAGTTTACGGGGATTTGCGCCGAGCGAGCCCATCCGGTCTGTTGAAATGGGGCCGAGTTGTGTAAGAAATATGCACAACTCCGCAATCGGGTCTTGCGAAACGAATTGCTTTTTGGCATACTAAACGGGCTGCTTTTCGACACGGAAGCGCAACCCGTCCCCATAGTCTAGAGGTCAGGACGCGGCCCTTTCAAGGCTGAGACACGAGTTCGATTCTCGTTGGGGGCACCATTCGAACGCTAGGGCTGGTCGAGTACCGGCCCTTTTTGTTAGCAAAAGCCGGTTCGCCGGCTTTTTCGCTATCTTGAAGGGAAAGGCATCCATCATCGCAACCCCCGCAGAAACCGATCCGCACAACGAGCAGGCCGCACCGCTGGTCATCGTCATGCACGCTTCGGTGGGCTCGGGACATCGCAGCGCGGCCAACGCCGTGGCCCAAGCCTTCGAATATATGAAAGCCGAGCAGGCCGAAGGGCGGGAGCAGCCCACGGAGGCCTTCCCCGAAGTACCGAAGCTCCCCGACGGTCTTGAGGTCGAGGTTCTCGATGTGCTCGATTTCGGCCGTGTGGTGTTCGATGGCGACAAAACCGCTTCCATGTTCACCGGCCCTACCCGCCCGATATATGACCTGACGTGGCGTTTCACGCTTACCGGCAGGCTTTTATGGGGCGGCGGGAGCATCTGGTCGCACCTGATGTACGGCAAATTCACCGAGCTGGTGCGCAAGCGTCGCCCGCTTGCCATCATATGCACGCACATCACCGCAGCCAACGTCGCCGTGGCGGCGCGCATGCTTACCGGCCAGCACTTCCCCATCGTGTGCGTTCCCACCGACTACGAGACCGAGGGCCTGTGGCCGCATCTGTCGACCGACCTGTTCTGCGTCGCCACGGAAAGCATGGCCGAAACGCTGCGCCCACGCCTGGTGCCCGAGCAACGCATCCGCATCACCGGCATCCCCACGCGCGAGGACTTCCGCGCAAGCTATGACAGCGAGCAAACTCGGCAACGCCTGGGCCTGCCGCAGGACAAGCGCATCGTGCTAGCGCTCGCCGGAGCCTATCTGCCCCGGCCCTACGTGCACTTCCGCACGGCGCTCGACAACCTGTTGCCATATCTGCACACGTTCAGCGACACGCTGCACTTCGTGTTCGTCGCGGGAAACGATGCCGAATACGCCGGCCACCTGCGAAGGGCCTGCGACGACCTGGGCATCTCCGATTGCGTGACGGTGCTCGAGTATGTCGAGGGCATGGCAGGCCTTATGGCGGCATCGGATTTGGTCATCTGCAAATCCGGCGGCCTTACCGTCACCGAGTGCCTGTGCGCGAAGGTGCCCATGATCTTGCTCGGCCGTGCATACGGCCAGGAAAACGCCAACGTCAGGCTGCTTACCGCACACGGTGCCGCCATGCATGTCACCACCTGGCGAGAGCTGCTTGAAGCGCTCCGGCACATCTCCCGCAGCCCCGAAAGCGCACGTTCGATGTTGGTCAACGGCAGCTTCCTTCGCCACCCCGACGCCGCACGCGACATAGCGTGCGCCGCCATGGAGCTTGCCAACGCCGAGAAAGACCCGGCCAACCCGCTGTACAAGAAGCACTTCCTCCATTTCTATTGGGGGCATAAACCCGCGCACGTGCGATAGAGCCGCGCGCATCTGGAAAGGATCTACCTTATATGACGCATTTCGACGACCTCGGCCTTTCGGGCCAGGCATTGCAGGCTGTGGCCCAACTGGGTTACAGCACCCCCACTCCCGTGCAGGAGCAGGCCATCCCCAAGGTGCTCGAGGGCCGCGACCTGATCGCCACCGCGAAGACCGGCACCGGCAAAACCGCCGCGTTCAGCTTGCCCACCATGGACAAGCTCGGTCACGCCAAGGGCAACAAGGGTCCGCTTATGCTGGTGGTCACCCCCACGCGCGAACTTGCCGAGCAGATCGGCGAGGTGTGCGGCACCATAGCGAAGAACACGCACCACCGCATCCTCACCGTGGTCGGCGGCGTTTCCTACAACCCGCAGATCCAGGCGCTCAACCGCGGCGTCGACGTGCTCATCGCCACGCCGGGCCGTCTGGTGGACCTTATGGACCAAGGAGCCGCCCATCTGAGCAGCGTGGAGGTGCTCGTGCTCGACGAGGCCGACCGCATGCTCGACATGGGCTTCTGGCCGGCCATGCGCAAAATCATCGGCGCCACGCCGCAAAACCGCCAAACCCTGCTGTTCAGCGCCACCATCGACCGCACCATCATGAACACGGCCGGCAAGCTGTTGCACGACCCCGCCATGGTCGAGATCGCCCACAAGGGCGAGACGGCCGACACGGTGGAGCAGTACGTCATGCACGTGCAGCAGGCCGTGAAGCCCGAGCTGCTCAAGGGCCTTATGAAGGAACGCGGCCATAGGCGCGTCATCGTGTTCTGCCGCACGCGTAGCCGCGCGGACGCCACCTGCCGCCGCCTGAAGAAGGTCGGCTACTCCGTCGAGGCCATCCACTCCAGCCGCAGCCAGAACCAGCGCCGCCGCGCCCTTGAGAACTTCACCAACGGCACCACCGACGTTCTGGTTGCCACCGACGTGCTCGCACGCGGCATCGATGTGGAAGAAGTCGAGTACGTGGTGAACTACGACCTGCCCACGCAGCCCGAGGACTACGTGCACCGCATCGGCCGCACGGGCCGCGCAGGCGCCTCCGGATTCGCCGTCAGCTTCGTCAGCCCCGAAACCACCGATGCGCTGCGCGACATCCAGAAGCTGCTCAAGCGCACCATCCCCGAGCTTGAGCTTGAGAACTTCGACATGCATGAAGCCGAAAACGAAGCCGCTGCAAGGGCCCAGCGTGCCGAAGCTCGTCGCGACCCCGAAATCCAGCAGGCCAAGAAAGAGCAAGCCGCCCGCACGCGCAGGAAGAACAAGGCGCGCGAGGCGGCGCAGGCCGAAGAGGTGAACACCCGCCGCGCCAAACGGGGCAGCCGCAAAGCCGCCGAAAAGCCCGCAAGCGGAACGGCGCACGCCGCAAGGAAGCACAGCAACGCCGACCACGGCTCGCAGCAGAAGCGCGGCAACGGCTCTAGGAACGCTTCCGCCAACCGTGCCAAGACCAGCAGCGCATCCGGTGCGCAGGGCGCCGATTTTCGCCCTGGACGCGCCCATCGCGCCCAGGTTGCGCACCAGCGCAACAGGCGCCGCTAACAGTTGGTTATGCGCCGGTTAAGGGGCCGGCGCATAACAGCCCGGTAATCTATCGGTAAAGTGTATATCGTCTTTAGGAGGGAGGACGCCATGCGCATAGCGGTAGCTTGCCAGGGGCTTGATGTGGCGCCAAGGTTTGCACGCAGTTCAAGTTTCATGTGCTATCGCGTTGACCGTGGCATGTTCGCCGATTGCCAGAATATGCCCAACCTTTCGTTCCCTCCGGCTCAGCTGGCTCAGGTATTGAACGACCTTGACGTCAGCGTGATGATCGTCGACAGGATCGATCCAACCTCGGAGACGGCTCTGAAAGCAGCCGGAATCGAGGTTCAAACCGGGTACACCGGCACCGCATCCGCGGCTGCGCGCACCTATATCGGGCGCACGCTGTCTGGAACGCACGAAGAGCTGGAGGCATCGTAAGCGCATATGCGCTACGCGATAGCATGGCACGTGGAAAGCGCCTTGGGGCGCTTTTTTCGTATCTACAGCCTCTAAGGCAGGTGAACGCTAGCAGAATAAACCTGCTAAAAACAGCCTTGAACGCTAATATCTTTAGTTACGATCCAGGGCTTAATACCCTTATAACACCTCTGATTCGAAAACATCGGCGCACAATCGCAGGGCTCGATCGGCAACAACCCATCTCGCCTATGCGGACAACCGTCTGCATGCAAGTAACGATGCAACATGCTCGGCGATACGTAACCAGAACGCAAAACACCCCGCTTGGATTCCCAAGCGGGGTGTTCGCATTTGAAGCTTGAAACAGCTTACAGGGCCTTCTTGGCGACCTCGACGATGGCGGTGAAAGCCGCGGGGTCGTTGATGGCCATGTCGGAAAGCACCTTGCGGTCCAGCTCCACGCCAGCCTTCTTCAGGCCGTTCATGAAGGCGGAGTAGCTCATGCCGTTCAGGCGGGCGCCGGCGTTGATGCGGGTGATCCACAGACGACGGATCTCGCGCTTCTTGTTGCGGCGATCGCGGTACTGGTACTGCAGGGAGTGCTGGACCTGTTCCTTAGCAGCAGTGTAGGAACGGGACTTGGCACCATAGTAGCCCTTTGCACGGTTAAGGACGGTGCGGCGCTTCTTCTTGGCGTTGACTGCACGCTTGATACGAGCCATTGATTATCACTGCTCCTTTAAAACTTAGCGAAGGCCGAGGTTGCGGGCCACGACGCGACGGTCAGCGGCAGCCAGCTCGGTCTCGTGACGGAAATTACGCTTACGCTTCTGAGACTTCTTCGTCAGAATGTGGCTCTTGTAGGCCTTTGCACGCATGATCTTGCCGGAGCCGGTAACGCGGAAGCGCTTTGCCGTACCGCGATGGGTCTTCATCTTAGGCATTGCCTTCGTCCTTTCCTTCGTCTTTCTTGTCGTTTGCCTTCTTTTTCTTCGCCGCCATGCTTGCGGGAAGCGGGGCGATGAGCATGTGCATGTTGCGGCCTTCCATCTTCGGCTGGCTCTCGATGACCGCAATGTCCTTCAGGTCGTCGGCCAGGCGCTCCAGGATGGTCAGGCCCTGTTCCGGATGGGCCATCTCGCGGCCACGGAACATGATGGTGATCTTGACCTTGTTGCCAGCGGAGAGGAAGCGAAGCACGTGCTTCTTCTTCGTGGTGTAGTCCCCCACATCGATTTTCGGGCGGAACTTCATTTCCTTGGTCTCGATCTTGCTTTGGTTCTTGCGAGCCTGCTTCGCCTTGATGGCCTGATCGTACTTGAACTTGCCGTAATCCATGATGCGGCACACGGGCGGTTCCGCATTCGGGGCGATTTCAACAAGATCAAGCCCCTGGTCGTCAGCAACGCGCTGCGCCTGGGCAACCGGGTAGATACCCAACTGCGTTCCGTCGAACCCGATCAGGCGGCACTCGCGCACCGTGATCTGTTCGTTGAGCCTAGGCTCTTGAGCGGCTATCGCACTCACCTTCCTTCCTTGCATGCGGTATCGCATGGCATAAAAAAACCCACAGCTTCAAGCATGCGGGCGTGATGAACGAACCATGTTCAGGTATTCATACGACCCATCAGCAGCTTGAAAGCGCCGAACTAGGTGGGAGGCGCTACGCCCCCGCTTGTGAACAGCTCGTTTATTATAGCGCGAACGCCACCCGGTGCAAGGGATCGCCCTTCTCACCGGCCGGCGTTCACAAGATGGACACAAGAAGCGAAAGCCCGTGGGCGAAAGCCATGCCCGCCGATCGCCGACACGCGCTGCGGTAGGCCCACCCGATTCCAGCCTGGGCCATCGACCAAGCCCTTGCGTTCCGACATGCCGAGCGCACGGCCCCGGTTCCAGGCCAAATATAGCACCGGCGGCCATTCGGCCGCCGGCTGCAAGCTACGCGTTGATATAGATGTAGATGATGCGCACGGTGTCGGCCAGGTTGCCGGAGGCGTTGGCCGTGCTGTAGTCGTACATGAGCACGCTCGACCAGGTGTGGGCGGCGCCGTTGATGTCCACGGTGCCGTTGAACGAGCAGTTCTCCTTCACCAGCGTGGTGCCGTCCGATGCGTACGTGGAGTACGAAGTCTTGTCGGTAGGCAGCTTGGCCGAGCCGTCTGCCACGTTCACGCCCGCCTCGCGCAGCGTCTTCTCGACGATGTGCTCGTTCTTCACGGCGTCGGCGAAGCTGAGCGAGCCGTAGCCGAGCGACGCGGTGGCGGCGGAGTAACCGGCCTGGATGACCTTGCCGTCGGCGTCAAGCCCCAAATAGACCGTGGGCGTGCCCGAACGGGAATCGGCGGGTTCGGCGGTCAGAGCCACCGTGACGCTTTTCTTCACGGAATTGCCCTCTTCGTTGACGTCCTTGGAGGACGTGACCGTGGCACCGTGCGCAAGCGCGGTGATGGCCGCATCCTGGGTTTGCCCCAGCACGCCGACCAGGTTGGGAACCTCGGTCTTCTTGGTGGTGGTGACGCTTGCCGCGTCCTTGCCGGAGTTTTCCTGGGAAAGGTTGCCCACGTCAGTGGACTGCTGCTGGGCCTGGGTCTGCTGCACCATGGCGCGGCTGGACTCGTTCCACAACTGGAAGGCGAAATACCCCAGGGCGCAGGCGAGCACCACGAGCAGGGCCACGATGATCACGAGCACGCGGCGGACGCGACGCGACTTCTTGAGGTGCGGATGCTCCAGCGGCTCGGGCTTGCCGTGGCGGCCACGGTTCTGGGCAGGCGCCGCGGCAGGAATCTCGTCGCCGAATACGGGCTCGTCGCGCGGCTCGAGGCTCTCTACCGGGTCGGAATAGTCCTCCGAGGTGTCGCCTTGATAGCTGAAGCCGGCGGCATGCGCGCCGTGGGAGGCCGCGACGGGCGCGAACGCCTCGGTCAGGCCAAGCGACGTATCGCCGTCGGCCGCGCCGCGCTGCTCGGGGGCGCCGCCGGCGCCGATGGGCGCGAACGCCTCGGTCAGACCCAGGGACGCGTCGCCTTCGGGCTGCTGCTTGCGGGCGCCGCGGGCGATGTTGAAGCTATGTTTGGACATGGTCAGGCCTTTCTCTTGAAAACAGCCGATCAGCGCATGAACAGGGCGAAGTAGACGATCGCCGCGATGATGACGACTCCGACGCCGACGAGCACCGCCTTCTGCATACCCGACATGGGACCGGCGTCCAGGTCCTCGAGCGTCTGCTCGGCGCGATGGGCAGGCTGCGGACGGCTATCGGACGCAACGATTTCCGGCTTGCGGGCGTGCGCGGCATGCGGCTTGGCGGCATGGGCATGGTCCTGAGCAGGCACCTGCCGCGCCGCATGCTGCAGCTCGGGCACCGCCACAGGCGCAACCTGAGGCTCGGGTTCTGCGTAGACGGGCTCTTCGAGAACATCTTCGCCCCGATGACGGCCGTAGGCTCCCGCCTGGATGACCACATCTTCGTCATCGGCGACATTGACCGTGATATGGGAGAAGCGCTGGTCTTGCGCCATGCCGTACCTCCTGCCTTGTGCGTTTCCATGCTGTGTATGCCATTGATTATATAGGATTGGCCGACAGGCCCCGACACCTAGGTAGAAAAACCACGGAGCAGCCCCGGCACCTTGCCCGGCTACGCTACCGTTGTGCGACAATAGCGGGCGAAACCAGTAAAGAGAAAGGCAACTTGCATGAACCTTGAACAAGGCCAGGAACTGCACGGGTTCACCGTGCTCACGGCCGAGCCCTTGCCCGAGATCGACGGCGATGCCTACACGCTTTCCCATCCGGTAAGCGGGGCGAAGCTTCTGTACCTGCGCAACGACGACCGCAACAAGGCGTTCTCCATCGCCTTCCGCACCCCTCCTGCCGACGACACCGGCGTGTTCCACATCCTGGAGCACTCGGTTTTGTGCGGTTCGGAGAAGTTCCCCGTCAAGGAGCCCTTTGTCAACCTGCTGAAAACCAGCATGCAAACGTTTTTGAACGCCATGACCTTCGGCGACAAGACGCTCTACCCCGTAGCATCCACCAACGACCAGGACCTCATGAATCTGGCCGACGTGTACATGGACGCGGTGCTGCACCCCGATATCTACCGCAAACGCCAGGTGTTCGAGCAGGAAGGCTGGCACCTTGAGGTGGCCGACGCCGAAGAGGGCCAGGCCGAGACCGGCCGCCAGCTCATCTATAACGGCGTGGTGTACAACGAGATGAAAGGCGCGCTGTCCGACCCCACCAGCGTGCTATACGACCAGCTGCAGGCAAGCCTGTTCCCCGACACCCCCTACGCGTTCGAGTCCGGCGGCACCCCCGAGGCCATTCCCACGCTCACCTACGAGCACTACCTGGAGGAACACGAGCGGCACTACCGCCTGGACAACAGCTACATCGTGCTGTACGGCAACCTGGACCTTGACCGCATGCTTGCGTTCTTGGATGAGCGCTACCTGACGCCCGTGGCCGCCGAGCAGGCGAAACGCCGCGAGCAGCGCGCAGCCGAGGGGCTTGCGGAGCTTGCACCGCGCACCTTGCCCGTGCAAGGGCCCGTGCGCGCCCTGGGCGTGCGCCGCGAGATGGCAACCGCGCCGGAAAACGCCTGCATGGGCTTGGGCTGGGTTATCGGGCACGTGCGCGAGCGCACGCGCATCGTGGCCGTCGATATCTTGCTCGACGCCATCGCCGGCAGCAACGAGGCACCGCTCAAGCGCGCGCTTCTGGACTCCGGCATCGCCGGGGACGTGCAGTCCTACCTGGCCGATTCCGTGCAGCAGCCCTTCGCCGTGCTTCAGGTGCGCGACCTGGGCGAAGACGCCGCCAAGCGCTTACGCCCCACCGTGGATGCCGAGCTTGAGCGCCTGGCCGCAGGCGGCCTGGACCATGCGCTGGTGGAGGCGTCCATCTCCCGCGCCGAGTTCGTCATGCGCGAACGCGACTTCGGCATGGCCGACGGCGTGGCGCTTGCCATGACGTCGCTGTGCGGCTGGCTCTACGACGATGAGCTTGCCACGGCCTATCTGCGCTACGAGGACGACTTCGCCTACCTGCGCCGCGCGCTTGACGAGGGGTATTTCGAGGGCCTCATCCGCGAGGTGTTCCTAGACAGCGCCCATATGGCCGAGGTGGAGGTGGTCCCCGTCGAGCAGCAGGACGACCCCGGCCAGCGTCGCCTGGGCGAGCTTGCCGCCGGCTTCACCGACGACGACTTCCAGTGCGTCGAGGACGAGGTCGCGCTGCTTCGCCGCATGCAGGAGACGCCGGATGCGCCCGAAGACGTGGCGAAGCTGCCGCAGCTGACGGTCGCCGACATCGGGCCCGCGCCCGTCGAGCCCGCATACGGCCTGGCCGAGGGCACGCCCGTTCCCAGCATTCGCCATCACCTGCCCACGCGCGGCCTGGTCTTCGCCTACCGCTATTTCGACATGAGCTGCCTTGATTTCGAGGACCTGCCCTATGCGGCGGTGCTCGGCATCGTGCTGGGCAAGCTCGGCACCGATGCGCATTCAGCGGCCGAGATCGACACGCTCACCAACGGCAAGCTGGGCAACTGCTCGTTTTTCTGCGAGGTGTACGAGGATGAGCACGATCCAGATGCCGTGACGCCCACGTTCGTGGCGAGCGCATCGGCTTTAGCCGAGAACGTCGAATGGCTGGCCAAGCTGCCGAGCGAGATCTTGGCGCGAACCGACTTCACCGACACCGGCAAGATCCGCGACGCACTGCAGCAGCGCCGCATCGGGATGGAGCAGAGCTTCGCCAACGCCGGGCACGCAGCAGCCATGGCGCGCCTGACGTCGTACTTCCTGCCGGCGGGCGTGGTGCGCCAGCAGCTTGGCGGCGTGGACTTCCACCGCTTCCTGGTGCAGCTGCTGGATAACTTCGACGATCGCGCCGATGAGCTGGCGAAACGCCTGAATGAGGTTGCGCATAAGCTGTTCGACGGGTCGAACTTGCTGGTGTCGATCGCCGGCAGCGACGAATGCGTCATGCGCTTCTGGCAAAGCGCCGGCATCACGGCAGGCACGGGCAAGGCCCCGGCCGCGCTGGAGATCCCGAAGCCCAAGGTGCGCAACGAGGCGTTCATCGTGCCTACCGACGTGTGCTACGCCTCCACGGGCTTCGACCGCCGCTCGCTCGGCGTGCCTTACACCGGCGTGTGGCAAATCGCAGCGCGCGCGCTTTCCTACGATTACCTATGGAACGAGGTGCGCGTGAAGGGCGGCGCCTACGGAGCGGGCTTCCAAGCGGCACGCAGCGGCACCGTGCGTTTCTATTCGTATCGCGACCCGCATCTGGACGAGACGCTGGAGCGGTTCAACGGCACGCCCGCATGGCTTGCCGCGTTCGACCCCTCGCCCGAGGAAATGGACGGCTACGTGGTCAGCACCGTTGCCGGTTTCGATGCGCCGCTTAAAGAGCGCATGCAGATCCGCCGCCAGGACGGCGACTTCCTGAGCGGGCGCACGCCCGAGGCGCGTGCGCAGACGCGAGCGGAAATGATCCAGGCCACACCAGAGAAGCTGCGCGAGCTTGCGGGTGTCATCGAAGGGGCGCTTGACAAGGAAGCCGTCTGCGTGTTCGGCAACAAGGCCATCCTCGAAGGCGCGAAAGCCGATTTGGACGTGATCGACCTGCTCAACGGCTAGCGAAAACGTCCGAAGGCCCTGAAAACGGCGAAGCGCCGCAGGCAAGGCCCGCTACAAGATGCGGGACCACGCCTGCGGCGCTTTTCATTTGCGCAAAACGAAGCTGCGGCCCGGATGCGATGGCCTCGGGTCGCAGCTTCACAACCTTCGATTATTCGAACTCGTCCACGAAATGCAAGATCATGGCCGCGCTGGTAGGCGTCATACGCTCGCCAGGCAACGTGCGCTCGCACACGGGGATACCGCGGGCGATGATGGCCGCCGTGGCCGGAGCCGGGATGGAAAGCGTGCCATGGGCGCATTCAACTTCGCCCTGCCCCGTTTGCGCCGCCGTAGCCACGATGCGCTTGGCGCCCGTGGCTTCCACCGCCAAGCAGACGAGCAGCGTGTTGCGGATACGGGAACCGTCGCCGACTTCATGGAAGTGGGTCTGCTCGACCGCGCAGCCGTGCGCAGCGGCCTCGGCTTCGGCCAAGATGGTGTAGATGGCGCGCATATGATCGCGCACCGCCGGCGATACCGCCAAGCCGTCGATGGTGGCGATGACCTCCCCGATATCGTGATGATGGCGATCGGGGACGCCTGCGGCATCGGCCGCAGCCTCAAGACGCTGCCGAGTATCGGCCGGCAGCTGCAGCAGCGTGTCGCCCAGAAGCTGGGCGCGCGTGGCATTTTCGCCAAGGTTCCATCTGAGGGTGTTCATGTCAGCTTCTCCTTTTCCACGTTGGCTGCCCGCGCGCTCGATCATGTGGGCCTGATATCCCGCGCCGAAGCCGTTATCGATGTTCACCACCGAAACGCCCGATGCGCACGAGTTGAGCATGGCCAGAAGCGCCGCCACGCCGCCGAAGCTGGCGCCGTAACCCACCGACGTGGGAACGGCGATCACGGGGCATGACGCCATCCCGCCCACCACGCTGGCAAGCGCGCCCTCCATGCCCGCAACCGCCACCACGCAGCTGGCGCCTGCGATGTCCTCCCGATGCGCCAGCAGGCGATGGATGCCCGCAACCCCCACATCGTACAGGCGCACCACGCGTGAGCCAAGCGCCTCGGCGGTGGCGGCCGCCTCCTCGGCGCAGTACAGGTCGCTGGTACCTGCGCACGCTACCGCGATGTAGCTATCGCGCACCGGCTTCGCGGGGGCGCCGAGCAGGCCCAACTGCGGAACGGGTCGATACTCGAACACCGCCGCAGCCTGCGGGTCGCGGGCGAGCAGCGCAGTCCGCACCGCTTCGGCCTTCTGCGCTTCAACCCTGGTCACGAGCACGCACGTCTGGCCGGCATCGCGCAGAGCCAGGCAGATGTCGGCGATTTGGTCGGCGGTCTTGCCGGCGCCGTAGACCACCTCGCCCGCGCCCGTACGGCGCGCGCGGTCGGTATCGACCTTCGCAAAGCCCAGGTCGAAGTAACCCTGGTCGGCAAGCATGCCTTGCGCGGCCGCAGGGCTTACCGAGCCCGACGCCACCTGCTCGAGCATATGCAGGATCTGCTGCGGCTCCATAAGACCCGCTCCTTTCCCCGCCCGCCAAACGCGGACCATCGTTGTTTTCCAACCATTGAAGCACCAGAAGTTGACTTCAGGTCAAGCACGAGCGAAGGGCTGCACGCTTTCGCCATAGACGCTGGCAAAAATGCAGCGGACCCGACAGCCGCCATACCGCGACGCGACCAAGGCACGGCGAGTCCCCGCGATCGATGACCCCCGCCCGATGCGGCAAGACCTCACGATCGGCTGCGGCCCAGTACGGCGAGGCTCTCGCGAGCAACCGCAACCCAGCACAGCAAGACCCTGCGATTGACTGCGGCCCTCTACAGCAAGGCCCTCGCGATTGCGAGGGCCTTGATCGGAGATGAAGCCGAGTTCAGCTTGCTGCCGATTAGTTCGAAGCGGTGCTTGCGGCGCCGTTCGAAGCGCTGGAGTCGCTAGTGCTGCTGGAAGCGGCGGAGTTGCTATCGGAATCGGAGCTGGCGGTCTTGCTGTCGGAGTCGGTCTTGTTGGTGCTGGAGCCGGTGTTGCCCGTGAGCGTGCCGATGGCCGCGTTGGCGGAGTTGAGAACCTCGCCCATGTCGTCCTCGCCATCGGAGGCGCCGGCGGTCAGCTTGATGCCGGAAAGGTCCATGGTGGTGCCGAGCCACTTCTTCTGGATGATGGAGGACACGCCGTTGGAGTTCATAGCGGAAAGCGCATTGGACACTGCCTGCTTGAGCTGGGTGTTGCCGTCAAGCACGCCAACGCAGTAGCCGCTGGCCTGCTGCATGAGCGCGACCATGTGAACGTCCATGCCTGCGTTGTTGGAGACATAGGACCCCACGACGGCGTCGGCGGCCACATACTGCACCTTGCCGGACTCAAGCGCGGAGAAGGCGCTCTTGAGGTCCTCAGTGGTGGTGATGGTGGAGTTGTCGAACTCGTTGGTAACGGCCCAGGCGCTGTTGGAGGACACCTGCGCGGCGATCTTGGTGGAGGCGGAGTTCGCCGGCACCGTGGAGTTGGAGGACTGGGCGAACAGCGCCACCGCCGTGGGCAGGTACGTGTCGGACGTCCAGAAGCTGGGGGAATCGGACTTGTTCACGCCCATGACCACATCGACCTTGCCGGAGGTAAGCGCACCGGCGGCGTCGGTGGAAACGTCCACGACCTCGAGCTTCAGGCCGAGCTGGTCGGCCAGGGCGGCCGCCATGTCGACGTCGATGCCGACGATCTTCGTGGAAGAGGAGGGCTGACCGGCAAGGGGCGCGTTGTTGGCGTTGACGCCGACGCGCAGGACGCCTTCCTGGGCGATGACGGGCTTGCTGACCGCAGGCGTGGCCTCGGGCGGCGTGTACGATTCCTGCTGCTGCTGGCAACCGGTGGCTAGCAGCAGCATGGCGGCGCAGCACACGGCCGCGGCGCAGCATGCGGCAAAGCGCTTGAGATGCTTCATGTTCCGACTTCCTCCATCTCGTGCATGTGAAAACAAGCTTCTTCCGACTGACCTAGTTTTCGACCCCACACTCGCGCACCGGGGCTTGGCTTTCGCGCCACCCTCTCCCCCGTCGCGACGGTATGCCGCTCGTATAAACGGAGGGTGCGTCTTACCTCTAGGATACGCCGTGCTCGCCTTCGCGGACGTGCCGCGGGACTTACGTGGATCCTTTCGACCGCATCTGCCATGGACTAGGGCCTTCGCTGAAAGCCCGCAACTACAGACTCGAAAGAAGCCTTAGTAGTGTATCAGATACGCAAGGAGCGGAGGGTTTCGCGGCGCGTTTTCCGCAAGGGTTTCGCAAGACGGCGCGCTTAAGCTTCAAAGCATGGGAATGCTGTCGAACATAGCAGGGGCTTGCGCCCCGATCGCCGCCGAGGCCGCCGAGGCCTTGGCCGAGACCGTATGGCCGACGCGATGCGCGATCTGCGATACGCCCGGGCACGTGCTGTGCGATTCCTGCCGGGCGGCGCTCGCCTACGTGGACTGGTGGCGCGCCTGCCCCCGCTGCGGCGCACCGTTCGGGCGCGTGCAGTGCTGCGAGTGCAACGAGGTGATGCTTGCAGCGCAAGGGCGCACGCGGCCGGCGTTCGACGGCATGGCGGCGGCAGTGTCGTTCGAGGAAGGCGCGGCGCGCATCGTGCGCACCTGGAAAGATGCCGGGGAAAGGCGTTTGGCGGCCGAGATGGCGCAGCTCATGCTTCCCCAGGTGCCGCCCACATGGCTTGCCGGCACGGTGGCAACGCCCATACCCGCGAGCGCCGCCGCACGCCGTCGACGAGGCTTCGACCACGGCCGTGAACTCGCCTGCGCCGTTGCCGGCATAGCGGGCATCCCCGTGGTCGAGGCGCTGGCGCGGCCCCGCACATTCGACCAGCGCGCGCTCGGACGGCGCGGGCGCATTCACAACCTGCAGGGGCGCTTCCAAGCGCTGCCGGGCGCGACGGTGCCCGCTCGCATCCTGCTCATCGACGACGTATGCACCACGGGATCCACCATGAACGCGGCCTGCGACGCCCTTCGCGCGGCAGGCGCGGTGGAGCTGCACTGCCTCGTGTTCGCCCGCGTCTAACGAACGCACCCATGACAAGGGCCGACGCCCAGAAGCGCATCTTAAGAAAGGTGCCAGGTTTTTATCACCGATTTCAAAAGGGGTTTTATAAGCATTGAAAACAAAGGCGATCCAAGGGATCGCCACCTACAGCAGCTGGGCAAGCCCGGTACAGCTAGCAGGTCCAAACGTCAAGCGAACCAGGAACGCATGCTCCCACGCATGTCAAATACCACCCGCAACGCAAGAAAGGCGGCCCCAAGGCCGCCTTTCCCTTTTGTACGTTGTTTTGCCGTTCAGCGCTAGGCGCGCTCGCGGCGGGATTCGCTTTCGGCGAACTCCTGCACGTCCACGTTGATGGAGTGCTTGATGGGCTTCCAGTTGCACTTCTTCACGAGCGCCACCAGCGCGATGGGCACGTAGGTGAGCATGAAGAACGGGAACGTGAACATGTAGCGAATCTTCTTGCCCGTGGTGGAGTGGATGGAATCCCATTCCACGAACGTGGTCAGCACGCCGAACATGAACATGAACACCATGTAGTTCATGAGGCAGAAGCAGATCGACGACACCGAAGAGGCGACCATAACGCCCGTGGACATAAGGCCCGCAGCCGCCAGGGCGATGATGATGGCGTTGAACGTCACGCTGATGATGGTGAGCAGCATGCCCGGGGCGATGGTCATGAGCATGTCGTAGCAGGCGAAGCGACTGCCCTTGGGGTTGGTGGCGATGCCCTTGGCCAGTCGGGCTCCATAATGCCAGAACACCTGATAGAAGCCCTTCGCCCAACGGAAACGCTGGTTCCAGGAATCGCGGAACGTGACAGGTTGCTCGTCATAGAGCACGGCCGTGGGCGTGTAGCTGATGCGCTCGCCCTCCAGGATGGAGTTGGCGGAGAACTCGATGTCCTCGGTGAGCAGGTGCCACTTCCAGCCGCCGTTACGCTCGATGATTTTCGCGGACACGAAAAAGCCCGTGCCGGAAACGGCGCAGCTGGTGTTGAGCGTCAGGCGGGCCTGGTTGAGGAACTTCGCCTCACGCAGGAACCACACGGCGTAACCGGCGGAGATCCAGTTGCTGTCGTAGTTCTTGGAGTTACGGTAACTGGTGGATGCGACGGCGCCGTTGTCGAAGGTCTTGTTCATCTCGCGGAAGTAGTTCACGTCGAGCACGTTGTCGGCATCGAAGACGAAATAGGCCTCGTAGCCGCGATCGGCATATTGGCTGCGGATGACGTTGAAGCCGTAATCGAGCGCATAACCCTTGCCCACCTGCTCGGTGTTGAAGCGCGGGAACACGATGGCGCCGGCCTCGCGGGCGACCTCGGCGGTGTTATCGGTGCAGTTGTCAGCGATGACGAACACGTCGATAAGCTCGCTCGGGTAGTTCTGCACCTTGATGGAGTGGATGAGCTGGCCGATCACCGCGCTTTCATTGCGGGCGCTGATGACGGCGGCGAACTTGTGGTTCTTCTTCGCGACAAGCTGCTTGGGCTTGCGGGTGAGCACCACGAACACATAGTAAAGCTGGTACGTGTAACAGATGGTGAACGCCAAGAAGACGCAGAAGTTGAATATGTCCACGAACGAGATATGCGAGAAGAACCGATCTAGCACCTTTGCTCCTTTTACGGGCCGCACTCGCTTCGCGGCCGACCTTAGACGCCGCCTTCGGCGCCCCCAGATGCCCGTACGGCATCAGGCAACGTCCCGCGCGCATGTGCTGTAGTTGTAGGTTCGTTGTAAGCGGAACGTTTCAAACCTAAAGAAGTATAGCGACATGCGGCTCGTTTGTCGCGCGAACAGCGGCGTTTACTCCAATATACGACCATTAACAGGCGGAATCGCCCCATTTGCACACAGGGTGCGCACACGCCCTTCATAAAAACCGGTGCTCACGCGACGGTGGTAATACTCGCTCACGACTCTCGCAATGCGCAAGATCATCCGAGCATGCTAGGGCCCTCGCAGCCGGAATAACGCTTCCCACTAATGATTTGCGACACCTTATCGCCTTTCGCATGTAAGTCTTCGATTCTTCGTAAACTCGATTTGCATTACAAACAATGCTTTGCTATGGTCCATTATCATACTATTTGGTCTGATATTGGACTATTCGCAAGGAGCACTGAGGCATTTAGGGAACACGTTGAATATCGCCCGCTTCGGGATGAAGATATCGAGACGCTTGGCGCCATCCTCGGCGACACGTGGCACGGCTACGCTGACGGCAGAAAACGCGTCATCTCGGGAATCGTCGACTTCGCCAACTTCGCACGGCGCAACACCTTCGCCGAAGTCGCCATCGTCGACGGCTCCCCCATCGGCGTCATCATGGCAAGAGCGGGCGCCCCTGATGAGCAGACGCAGGCGCATTGGGAGGACATCGAGCAGCGTGCATGCAAGGAACTTGACGAGCTGGGCGGCAGCAGCGCAGAGCTGATGCGCTTTCTTGAGGCCATGAAGCAGGCCGACCATCGTCTGCTCGAGCAAAGCGGCTGCAACCCGGATTTCGAGCTGGTGTTGTTCGCCGTGTCCGGCAGAGCTAGAAGGCTTGGAGTCGGAAGCGCGCTCATGGGACATGCCCAACGCTATCTGGCGGCTCAAGGAGCCTCGAAGGCGTTCATCTTCACCGATACCGACTGCACATGGGAATACTACGAGCACCGCGGCATGAGGCGGGCGGCCGAGCAATCTTTCGCTGATGACGAGGCGCGGATCCTTCCCGAGCGCATGTTCGTTTACGAAATGAACCTGGAAGGCATCGGGCGATAGCGCCGGAAGCCCCACCATGCGCGGGGCAAGGGCGCTAACGAGGCGGTTTGCCGCCCTTTCTCCAGATGAGACGCAGGCTGCCGCCCATCGCCCACCGCGAGGAGACGGGCCGCGCGCATCGCCCCCCGCCGGGACGCAAGCCGCCGCCCGTCGCCCCCGCCGAAACGCAGCCCTACTCTGATTCGCCGATGCGCGCAGCGTGAAGCGCATCGAGCTTGAGGTAGAGCGCGTGGAACGCCACGGCGGATAACGCCGTGACGATGCCGTAAAACACCCACATGCTCGGCGTGAACGGCGCAATGCAGAACACGCCAGGCATGAACAGGCACGCTCCAGCGGTGCCGCCGACCACCACGGCAAGCAATGCCGCACGGATAGCCGTGAACGGTATGGACAGGCGGATCACCAGATTGCATCCGACCCAGAAAGTCAACAGCACGCACAACGTGGACACCTGCTCGTAGTCAAGGCCCATAAGGTAATAGCCAGCGATGTTCGCCACAAGAATGCAGCAAACCGAGCATACGGCGCCGGGAATCGACTTGACGATGACGTTGTCCAGGAAACGACCCCGGATGCGCTCACGATTCGGCTCGAGCGCAAGCACGAACGACGGTATGCCGATGGTGAACGCGCTGATGAGCGTCATTTGGATAGGCTGGAAGGGATACTGCCACGGCGCTGCTATGAACAGCAGGGCGGAAGCGATCGACAGCAGCGTTTTCACCAGGAAAAGCGATGCGGAACGCTGCAGGTTGTTAATGGACCGCCGCCCTTCCGCCACCACCTTCGGCATGCTGGCGAAGTCGTTGTCCACGAGCACTAGCTGAGCCACATTGCGCGCAGCATCCGAACCTGCCGCCATGGCCACGCTGCAATCTGCGGCCTTGAGCGCCAGCGTATCGTTGACGCCATCGCCGGTCATGGCGACGGTATGGCCCGCCTTCTGCAACGCCAAAACGAATTGCTTCTTTTGCTCAGGCTTCACGCGGCCGAACACGCTGTCGCACGCTAGCGCACGCTCCACATCGGATTCGGTTTTCAGCGTGGTGGCGTCGACGTAGCGATCGGCGCCTTCCACCCCCACCTTTTCAGCGATGCCGGAAACGGTGCGCGGATCATCGCCGCTGATGACAAGCACGCGCACGCCCTGATCTTTGAAATAGGCGATGGTTTCCGCCGCCGTTAGGCGAATCTGATCCCGAATACCCACGAACCCGAGCGGCCGAAGATCGCCCTGAATGTTCCCGAGCTGATCGAATCCTTCCACGCGAGCGATGAACAGCAGGCGCGCTTCGGCTGCAAGCCGCTCGACTTGTGATTTGACATGTTCATAAGCATCGCCGAGCACGAACTGCGCAGCGCCCATGACATAGCACGACCCATCTGAAAGCTGGGCACCCGACCATTTCTTGTCCGAGCTGAAAGGGATCATGCGCAAACACGTTTCAGGGCGACCTTCGACATCCTTGAAATATTCGGCTATCGCTCGAGATGTCTCGTTCGGGTCATCATCGGCGCAGACGATGGCGCGCAACGCGCGGCGCGCTTCCCGATCAAGCGCATCGGGCGCATCCTGAGCGGCTTCGCCCTCTACAGGCCGCACCCAGGCAACCTCCATGTCGCCAGTGGTGATGGTGCCCGTTTTGTCCAGGCAGAGCACATCCACACGCGCCAGCGTTTCAATACAGTACAGCTGCTGGACGAGCACCTGGCTTTTCGACAAGCGCACGACGGCCACTGCCAGAACCGTCGACGTGAGAAGGATCAGCCCCTCGGGTATCATGCCCACCAGCGCGGATACCGTGGATAGGATGGCGCTGTCCAGTTCCGAGTTACCCGAAAGATAATCCCGTCCGAACAGCAACGCGCCAACCGGGAACATGATGCAGCTGACGAATTTGATGATGCCGTTGAGGCAGCGCATGATCTCGGAGCGCACAGCTTTGCGCTCCTTTGCCTCGGCGGATATCTTCGCCGCATAGTTCTCAGCGCCAACATGGACCACACGCGCGTACACCGTGCCCGAATTAACGAACGATCCGCTCATAAGCGTATCGCCAGGCTGTTTGCGGATAAGATCGGCCTCACCGGTAAGCAAGCTCTCGTTTACCCGGCATTCGCCGCTCACAACCCGCGCATCCGCAGGGACCTGATCACCTCGACGAAGCACCACCACATCATCGCGCACCAGCTCATCGAGCAGCAACTCCGTTTCCGTGCCATCGCGCAGCGCATGGGCTTTCGAACCGGCTATGATGGACAACTTGTCGGTGATGCGCTTCGAACGGATCTCCTGAACGATTCCGATAACGGTGTTGCACACGATGACCACCATGAACAACATGTTCTTGTACGACCCCGTGAACAGCACGATAAGGGCCAAAACGGCGTTCACCAGGTTGAACAGCGTGCATACGTTGTCATGGACGATCTGCCCGACCGACCGCGTTTTCACGCCCGCATCGACATTGGCCTCGCCTGCGACGATGCGAGCCTGCGCCTCTTCGGATGAGAGACCAAGCGAAGCCTCTATCCCAGCCACCTCGTTCACTCCGCCTCCCTCCAACCAACGCCGCGTCATCGCGGATAAGAACCCGAACAGCGTGTAACAAAAAGGCCACCGCAGGAAAGCGATGGCCTTGACGTAACGATGGAGCCGGCAACAGGACTCGAACCTGCAACAGGCAGTTTACAAAACTGCTACGCTACCATTGCGTCATGCCGGCACACGAAAGTGCGTGTCGAGCCATTGTACGACAACAACCCGGATTCTCAAAGCTCATCCCATAAAAGGTACAACCATCAACACCAAGATAGAGCCGAACGCGTTACGCACCCGAATACGGCTGAAGGCATAAGGGACGCCCCCATAGGTTCTTACGCGTTTCGCTTAAGCCACCGCCCTGCATTTATCATTGTTAATGCAAAACAAATGCACAGATGCTCTTGTTTTACGCATCGCAACCGAACCGTAAACCGCTCTTGTCGAACTGCCGCCGGTATCTGGTTATACTGGTTCGCGGCAAGAATCCGCCATCCTTCGAACGCGATACCTCTATTGGAGTGTTATGACTAACGACGAACGACAATCTTCCCCTAACACGACGCCCTCCCCCACGGTCAAGAAGCGATTCCGAGCAGACCGAGACGCCATCGACCGCAAACGCCTTCCCTTGGCGGTGAAGGTATTCGGCGTGCTGTGCCTTGTGGCAGGTGGAGCTACCGCGGTGCTTTTGACGATCACCATCGTCACCATGGTGCTGGCGTTCACCTCCGGCAACCTTGACATCGAAGCTTCCACCGCCACCGTGGTCATCTATGTGGTGGAAACGGTGCTGTATACGGCGCTGGCAGCTATGTTCGCCATCTTCGGCATCCGCCTGCTGCGAAACAAGCGCAAACACGCCGCTCATGGCACCGAGGCCATGATATTCATCTTGGCCGCCATCATCATCTGCTCCATCATGCTCAACGGCCTTGGAGCAAATGTGATCCCCCATGCTGTAGTTGCGGTGTTCCTGATCGTCATGCAGTCCTACCTCGACCCGGCGCTCGCCGGCGAGCGCGAGCTGCGCCGCAAGCTGCGCGACATGGAAACCAGGGAGCAAGCAGAAGACGGCACGCTCGGCCTTGATCCCACAGGACGCGGTTACATCACCCTAAATTTCTTCAATCTGTTCTGGATATTCGTGGTGTGCAGCGTGCTTGGCCTTGTCATCGAGACCGTGTATCACGTGCTGGTAGTGGACCCCGGCGTTTACGAGGACCGTGCCGGATTGCTGTTCGGGCCTTTTAGCCCCATCTACGGCGTTGGCGCGATGCTGATGACCATGGCGCTCAACCGCTTCCACAAAGCGCCTTTCCCCGTGATCTTCCTAGTAAGCGCCGTGATCGGCGGCGCGTTCGAATATGCGGTCAGCTGGTTCATGCAATTCGCCTTTGGCATCGTCGCCTGGGACTACACCGGAACGTTCCTTTCCATCGACGGCCGCACCAACGGCATGTTCATGGCAATGTGGGGCGTTCTGGGGCTGTTCTGGGTGAAGCTATGCCTTCCTTGGATGCTGCGACTGGTCAACCGTATTCCCTGGAACTGGCGATATACGTTGACCACCGTATGCGCTGCATTGATGATCGTGGACTGCGGCATGACCTTGATGTCGCTTGACCGCTGGTATCAGCGCGAAGCCGGCGTCGCCCCCGACAACGCCATCTCCCGCTTCATTGACGATCACTTCGACAATCAGTATATGGAGCAACGCTTCCAAAGCATGTCGATCGATCCGGACAACGCAGCACGTACGCTGTAGGTAAAGCCCTGCCGCCGATGCTTGTCACCAGGCATCGGCGGCACCCAAACGCAACGCTCCCTTCCAACCGACGCGTTCCCACCTGCTTTCCCAACGATATCGCAGCAACAAAAGATCGCCCGTGTGCAATTGCGGTTTTACAGCCGCTCACCCAGAGGCAGCGCAGCAGCAGAAGCGCATTGTCCGCGCATGCAATCGCGGTTTTCCAGCCGTCGACCTGAGGACATAGCTGCATCAGGTAAAGCGCTCTTCCCACGGCCGTCCGGCAGCTCATCACGCACCTCCACGATATTGAGCCATAGACGCTTCGGCATGAACTGCCTTCGAAGCTCTGGGTGATAACGAGCCGATATGGACATGGCATCGTAGAACCCTTTCCATGCCGCTTGCATAGCCGCTTCGTCTGCGGCATGTTTCAGTAGATGGACCTCGTCGGTTTGCGCCAAATTCCAGCCTGAGCCATCGTAGATGCCCGCAACTTGGTGCACCTCGTCATATATGACGAAACGCTCGGTATTGAACCGACCCGCAAACCAGTCCATGAGCAACGGCACCACATTGGCCTTGGGGTTGCATTTCGCAAACCATATGCCGTTTTCAAAGTGCTCGAAGCGCAGGAACTGCATCATCAAGTGCCGCTCGTTCATCACTGAGCGATCTAGGCGGGCAACGGGCCCGGCGATGGGATGGGCCATGTTGCGAATCAAACCGCCGTTCGCAGCGGCAGGCGTCGCCATGATATGCCGGACGAACCGGTATATCGCAACGCCAGCTGAAGGGTCATCTGACAGCGATGCATGCAACACCACATCCCAGGCATCCCTCCCTGCTTTTCGCACGATCCCCGCCTTAACGCGCGCTGCCAACGCCGCATCGGTTTCGATATAGCGCAGGCTTTGCCCCAAGCGAGGCTGCAACGCGGTCTCGGTCGAAAAGTCATCCGGCTGCTCATGAAGCGCATACGCCTGAAAAATAGCCGAGAGCAGCCCCTCTGTAGTGCCATCGTGCACGTACGCCACATTGCTCAGCGGCTCTGCGCCAACATCCAAGCTCATGCGGGCACCTTCTGCCTGCCCCGCAACGCGTGCTGCCAGCCGAAGACCCCGTCAGCTAACGCAGCGCCTTCGGCGCCCGCCGGCCCCTTCAGCTGCCGCGCGCCGATCGCGCCACCTGCCGACATGCCAGCCTTATCCCCTGCGCCTATGGCGGCGCGCCCGACTTCGGACCCGAACAAGCTGAGCTGACCGGGCAACACCTTCCCTGAGCGGGCACCATGCCGGCCGCCATCTATAGGGCTTGCCAACTGCGCCCGCAACGCCTCGGGGCAAAACTCCACCCCGTTGCCTTGGTACTTCCCGTTGCAGGTGATGAAATAACGTGCTCGCTTGAACGCGATTCCCAGCTTTCGAAGCTCACCTTCCCGCAAGCAGGTTGTGCGTCGGGCACGCAAGATCAAGCGAGCCCCGCGTGGCCCTATCCCCGGCACGCGCAGCAACACCTCCAACGGAGCCGTGTTCACCTCAACCGGAAACAAATCCAGATGGTTCACTGCCCATGCAGCTTTCGGATCCACGTCCATCTCCAGGTTCGGGGCGTCGGCGCTGATGATTTCCGATACGTCGAACTTGTAGTAGCGCAGCAGCCAATCAGCTTGGTACAACCTATGCTCACGGTTCAGCTGCACCGCGGTATTCTGCGGCAGGCGCTCATCGGAGTTTACCGGCAGATAAGCGCTAAAGAATACGCGCTTGAGCTGCAAGGTTTTATACAGCGCCTGCGACAGGTTGAGGATTTGAAAATCGGTTTCGGGCGTGGCCCCTATGATCATCTGCGTGGACTGCCCCGCCGGCACGAACGCACGCCCCCGCTCCTTCGGGCGGGTGGAAGGCAGATACGTTGTGCTTCGACGCGATATCCCACGCGACTCGCGGTCCTGCGCCATGTTGTCTCGGATTTGACGCATAGGAGCTATGATGCGCTGCTTGGTTTTCTGAGGGCACAGCAAACTCAAGCTTGTCTGACTGGGCAGCTCAAGGTTCACGCTCATACGATCTGCAAGATGCCCAAGCTTATCAATGAGCTCAGGCGAAGTTCCCGGCACGGCCTTCGCATGGATATATCCACGAAATCGGTGATGATCGCGCAGCAGCTGCAACGTACGGATCATGAGCTCGGTGGTATGGTCGGGCGACCCGATGACGCCCGAGCTGAGGAATAGCCCTTCGATATAGTTACGGCGGTAAAACGCCATGGTGAGATCGGCCAGCTCTTCGGGCGTGAACGCCGCACGGGGCACTTCGTTGCTGCAACGGTTGACGCAATACGCGCAGTCGTATACGCATACGTTGGTCATGAGCACCTTGAGCAACGAGATGCACCGCCCATCGGGCGTGAAGCTGTGGCAGCATCCAGCGCCGAGCGCGTTACCGACATAGCCGGCCTTCGAACCGCGCTGCAACCCTGACGATGTGCAGGCGACATCGTATTTCGCCGCATCGGCGAGGATCTCCAGCTTCTCCTGCACATCCATAGCAGCCCCTTCCACAAACATCCGTACGTATAGTATTCGCATACTATACTCGTACGCTTGTTCGTGGTCAAGAACGTTTGTGCGATATTACCGCTGCACCCCGGTCAAATCGAATGCAGGGATGAAACTGTCCTGCGCCGCACCCCCTTGCTGCCAGAAATAGTCCTCGATCCCTAGCGAGTCCGCATAGTCCAGCAGCTCCTCGTATTCGCCATCAGATACGCGTCCGCCCAGCTCAGGGCAGCGCTGAAGCTGGCGCTGCGCCCACACATCCCCGACATGCGCCGCATCGGCGAGCACCGGTGTGTACTGGTTCATCAACGACAGCAGCACGTCGTTTCCGAAGCGCTCCCATATCGTGCGCACCACGCGCTTGGAATCCTCCAAGGCGCCGGGCAGCATCAGGTGGCGCACCACCACCCCGCGCGTAAGGCGCGACTGCCCGTCCACCTCATCGCCTTCGGGAGCGCCCACGCAACATATCATCTCCTCAAGCGCCGCCATGGCCACCTCGGGGTAATCGGGTGCCGCGGAGTAACGGCGAGCAAGGTTGCTCGAACAATACTTGAAATCAGTCAGGTACACGTTCACCGTGCCGACGTTGTCCCGCACGGCCTGCACCGTCTCGTACCCCGAGGTGTTCCACACCACGGGCAGCGCCAAACCACGCGCACGGGCACGGGCTACGGCGGCCCGGATATGAGGCGAATAGTGCGTCGGCGTGACGAAATTGATGTTCAACGCCCCCTGCTGCTGCAGGTCAAGACACATATCCGCCACATCATCCACCGTAACAGGCACGCCAGCGCGCCCATCGGCGATCACCTGGTTCTGGCAGTACACGCATCGGAGCGGGCAGTTCGAGAAGAACACGGTGCCGCTGCCGCGAGAGCCGCTGATAGGCGGCTCCTCCCACATGTGCAATGCCGCGCGGGCCACCACCAGCTCCCCTTGCGCCCCGCACACGCCACGCTCGCCGGCAGCGCGGTCGACGCCGCACGCCCGCGGGCACAGCCGGCAGCAAGCCAACGATTCTTCGAACTCCATAGCAGACCCTTCCCCGCTTCTCTACGCGATTGCGCGTCGAAACCGCTCGCACTTGCCACTACCTGCTGCGACGTAGCGCTCGCCCTGCCAAACGACGGCCCAGCCGCCCACCCGACGAAACGGACCCGCATCGCGCAACCCGGCTTTGCGGCGCACGGCTACGGTATCCGCCCAGATCAAGCAAATGCGCAATCGCCCTTACCGCTAAAAAGGGCCCGCTATGCACGACCCGGCACGCAACGGGCAGCACGCGTCAGCGATTGCGCCCTTCCAAGCAGCCGGGCCGCCGCCTTGCGGGCCCTCATACATCATTCGATTGCCCTTTACGGGCAAGACGCCTAGTTGAAGCCGGGGTAAGCGCCTGTCATACCATCATCGTCCATGATGCCGGCATCGCCGAAATCGTCGCCCCAATCGGCATCCTCGTCATGGTCGTGGTCGTGACCATGGTCGCCGTACGTTTGCTCAGCGCGGGTCCAGTCCAGGCCTTCCTTCGCGCATGCGTCTTCCTCGCGATAGACCAGCGACAACGCCGAGGGGGCCTTGTCCGAGCCGCCGATGATGGCCAGAAGCTCCAACAAGCGCTGGACGGCCTCGGCCTGCGGCAGGATAAGGTCGGCGTCGTCGGCGGTGGTCAGCGCCGCGGTCAGCTCGCCCATAAGCATCTCCACCGTGTAGGTGCCGTCGAAGCGGCCGTCGGTGACGGCGGCCAGCAGCGCATCGCCGGCCGGCGTGATCGCGCCGGCGCGCATGCCGGCGATCTCGCCCATGTCGGAGGACGTGCGCACCGCATGGTACAGCGCATCGGCTTCCACAGCGGCGACCAGCTGCGCCGTCGCCTGCAGGCTGTATGCGGCGCGGGCAAGCTGAGCCGAGCCCGGGCCGCCGGCGTCGGTCACGTGGGCAACCAGCAAATCGAGCACCTCGCGCGCCGCCTCAACGCAGTCCTCTTCGCCGCCCACGAAGCAGCCCAGGTTCTCACGAGCCGCGAACGCGTCGGGCACGGCTACGTCGGTGACCACGAGCGGCGCCTCAACGGCGACCAGGTCGGCGACGCAGGCCATGGCGTTGAGCTCGCGTGCGAAGGTGGGCGTGGTGCACGAAAAGTCGATGAGCAGCGTGCCCTTGCGCGCGCCCTGAACGATGCCGTTATCGCCGAAGTACGCGTCCTCGAGCGCGGTTTGCGTAGTGAAGTAGGTGAGGATGGCGTCGGCTGCTCCCGCATCGCCTACGCGCTGCCAGCCCGCGCCGCACAGGCGATCGGCCACCATATTCCCCACCGTCTCGTTTCCAGCGAACACGAAAGCCTTCGTCATGGCTTAACCCTCTTTCTTGATCTTGCGGGCGATGCGATCGGCCACTGAAAGCTCCTCGCGCCTATCGCCTCCCCAAAACACCACGGCCAGCATGCCCGGCCCCACGTGGCTGCCGATGACCGGCCCGATGCTGCTTTCCAAAAACAGCAGGTTGTCGTCCTCTTTCGCCAGCAGCTCCTTCAGACGCGCCGCATCCTTGGGGCAGTCGGCGTTGCCGATGACCACGCAACGGCCCGGCATCTGATCGGTCATGCGCTTCGAACAGTACTCGGCCAGCTGCCTGATGCCCTTCTTGCGCCCGCGCGCCACGCCCGTCAGCGCGAGCTTGCCCTCGATGCTGATGTTGAGCAGCGGCTTAACGTCGAGCTTCGCGCCCGCATAGGCAACGGTGCTGGGGATGCGACCGCCGCGGCGCAGCGATTCCAGGTCATCCACCATGAACTCCGCGTCCACGAAGTAGCGCGCCTCTTCGGCCCATGCGGCAAGCTCGCGCGCCGTCATGCCGTTGTCGCGCTGGTTGAGCGCCTCGTAGACCAGAAGCGCCTCGGCGACCGATGCCAAATAGGTGTCGACCACGTACAGCTCGGCCTCGGGGTGCTCGGCGATCAGCTGATCGCGCATCATCACCGCTGTGTTAAAGCTGCCGGACAGGCCGCTGGTGAAGCTCAGGTACACGGTGGGAACGCCGCTTTCGATGGCCTTCGAGAACACGTCATGGAACACCGTCACCGGCACCTGCGCCGTGGAAGGCTGCGACCCTGCACGCATGCCCTCGTAGAACTCGTGCGGCGTGACGCTGCGATACAGATCGTCGCTATGCTCGCCCTTTTCATCGATATAGGGAAACTCCAGCAGCTGCACGCCAGGACGGTCGATCACCTCGAAGGGGAGGTCACAGCAGGAGTCGATAATCAGATTGCATTTCGGCTGGGCTTCCATGCATCTCCTTTCGCTAGAACGCCCGCGCCCGCAGGCGGTGGACGGGTTTTCGCTTCGCGCCTAGGAAGCGCAGGTCAGGGCCGCCTTCGACCCGGTCAACTTGCCCGATATGGCATGCGCGCACTCGTAGGCGACGCCGACGGCCGGACCCACATGCAGCCCCACCACCGGGCTTACCGGCAGCACGCTGACCTTGCGACCGAGCATGGGCTCGATGACCTCGCTCGCCCATTTCACCGCCGGGGCCTTGTCGCCGATATAGTGCACCACCACATCGCGCAGGCCATGCTCCTCGATATCGGCCTTCATGGCCGCCACGATCTTGTCCAATGCCTTTTTCCGCGTGCGCACCTTAGCGAAGGTGACCGGTGACCCATCGCGCACGGTAAGCACCGGCGCCAGCTGGATGAGGTTGCCCAAAAGCGCCGCCGCGCCGCCGATGCGCCCCCCTTTCTGCAGAAACGTCAGACTTTCCGGTGTGAACAGGAAACGGGTGCGCTCGATAGCATCGAGGGCCGCCTGTGCCACGCCGCGCAAATCCTCGCCCCCATCGCGCGCCGCCACGGCCTCGAGCACGGGGAAGGCCTCGTCGAATCCGCACGATTGCGAGTCGACAAGCTCCCATTCAAAGCCGATGTTGCGCGCGGCCACCGCGCGGATGGCGCGCAAGGCGCCATCATAGGCGCCCGAAAGCCCCGTGGAGATGAAGATGCCGCACACCTGGTCGCCGGCGCGGGCGGCATCCTCGAACGCCTCTTCCAACAGTTGCTGTGAAGGCTGGCTTGACGTGGGGATATCATCCACCATGTCGTAGATATCGGCATAGAACGCATCCAGGTCCATGGTTGCGTCCTCGTATTCCCTGCCGTTGCGGTTCACATACAGAGTGACCACCTGGATATCAAGCTGGGCGGCCATCTCCTGCGTGATCGAAGACACGGAATCGGTGATGATTCTGATCATGAATCCCCCAATCGGAAGCGCGGCTTAAGCGCGCGTACATTACGTTCAACCCTACGCGATACCGCGAAGCTTGCCAACAAGCGCGCGGCGGCGCTCACAAAGACCATACTCCAGGCCCACCGGATAGGTGTGGGGGTTGAGCATGCGCTTCTGGCTCTCGTCCAAGCAGGCCAGACCTTCACGGCAACGTCGTTGCGCTTCCATGGCGCTGCGGCCGCTTGCGTCGAGCACCACCTGCCCGTTGCGGGCCAGAGGATCGAGCATCGTGGAAAACCGCTTGCCCGCAAGCTTCTTGCGGCGCATGGAATCGAGCGGGTCCACGATGACCTGGCCCTCGTCCACGCCGGCGTTCACATCGAACACCATATCGCCGGCGATGGTCCCGTCGTCGTTATAGTAACGGCGCACATCGAGCACGCCCGGCACCGTCAGCTTCGCCGCCGACTCGCTGATCTTCAGGCGGTCGACCCACTCGGCCTGCCCCGGGGCGCGCGTCGCCGAAAGCTTGTACACGCCGCCGAGCGTAGGTTGGTCGAACGCGCAGGCGAGCTTGGTGCCCACGCCCCAGCTGCTCACAGGAGCACCTTCGTCCAAGATGGACTGGATGGTGTATTCGTCCAGGTCGTTGGACAGCACGATGCCGCAATCGTCCAAGCCGGCAGCGTCGAGCATGCGGCGCGCCATCTTCGCCAACCAGGCAAGGTCGCCCGAGTCGATGCGGATGCCGGCCAGGCGCTCGCCCCGGGCGCGCATCTCGAGGCCCACGGTGATGGCGTTGCGAATGCCCTGCTCCACGTCGTAGGTGTCCACGAGCAGCACGCAGTTGCGCGGGAACTCGCGCGCATAGGCGCGGAACGCCTCGAGCTCGCTGGGGAACGACATGACCCACGAGTGCGCATGCGTTCCCGACACCGGCAGGCCGTAGGTTTTACCCGCAAGCACATTGGACGTGGATGCGCAGCCGCCCACCACGGCGGCGCGGCTTGCCCACATGCCGCCGCCGGCGCCCTGGGCGCGGCGCAGACCGAACTCGGCAACGGGCAGCCCGTGGGCAGCCAAGCACACCCGAGCGGCCTTGGTGGCGATGAGCGTTTCGAAGTTCACGCAGTTCAGAAGCGCCGTTTCGATGAGCTGGCAATCCATGATGGGGCCCATCACGCGCACAATCGGCTCATGCGGGAACACCACGGCGCCCTCGTGCACGGCGTCGACGTCAACGCGCAGCGAGAACGTGCGCAGGTACTCCAAAAACGCCGGCTTGAACAGCCTCCCCCCGCCCGGCGCATCAAGGCTTCCCAGGTACTCCACGTCCTCAGCGCTGAACGAGAACCCGTCGATGAGCTCGGCAAGCTGGTCCATGCCGCAGGCGATGGCATAGCCGCCGCGGAAGGGATAGTCGCGGAAATACGCATGGAAGCAGGCCTGCGTGGCGCCCTGCCCCGTCTCCCAATACCCTTGTGCCATGGTCAGCTGATACAGATCGGTGAGCAGCTCGTGGCCGTTTTCCCCGTGCACGTTGATACCTCCTGACGCAGGCGCCCCCGCTTTTGCCCAAGCGGGGGCGCGAGATGCTGCTAGTTACCCTGCGGGGCGCCCTGGCCTTCGCCGGCGCCTGCGGCTTTATGGCTGCGGCGACGAGCACGGCGGTGCTGGCCGGGAGCCTGGCCTTCCTGGCCGCCTTCGCGCTGCTTGCGTTGCCCGCCCTGGTCGGGACGGGGCCCCTGAGCCAAGCCCGAGGACTTCTGGCCGGGACGCACGCGGGGCTTAGGACCCTGGTTGTCGGGCTTGCCGCCGCGCTGCGCATCGGCGCCGCCCTTGGGGCCCTGGCCGCGCTTGCCCGCCTGCTGGGCAGATCCGGGCTGCTTGCCGCCTTGGTTCTGCTGCTTGGCGTCCTTGCCGCCCTGGCCGCGGCGCTTGCTCGGCTGCATGCCGCGGCGCTTGGCCTGGCTCTCCTTGGGCTGCTTGCCGCCCTGGCCGGACTGCTTGCCGGCGGACGCGGCGCTTGCAGCTTGGGCGGAATCGGTACGCGGAGCCTGATTCTCCCCCGCCTGCGCAGCGCCGCCCGAGACCTTGGTGGAGCGGCGACGACGCGGCTTGCGCGCGGGCTGAGCTTCGGCGGCCTTCTGCTCGGCGCGCTCGCCCTTGCCGCGACCGCGCCTGCTGGAGCGACCGGGTTTGGCCTCGGCGGCGCCGTCGGCCTTCTTGCCGCCCGGGACGTGACGCACGCTGGCGCGATCAGCAAGCTTGTCCTTGCCCGACAGCTGCGGCGTTGCCAAGGCTGCGGCCGCGCCGAAAGCATCGCCGGGCTGCTCGCTCAGCGCGCGCTCCCAAGCCTCGCATCCCACGCACTTCGGACGTGTGCCCTCCTCAGGCGCCTCGAAATCGGAAAGCGGGACGCGCACGGGCTTCTCTCCCTCGATGCGCAGCGACACCACTTCGCGCGGGACGTCCAAATCCACTACCTTCGCCACACCATCGGGCGTTTCCACCTGGGCGTTCTTCTTCGGCGCACGGCTTTTGAAGTCCTTGTAAGCGTCGTATTCGTAACGAAGGCAGCACATGAGCCTGCCACATACGCCCGAGATCTTCTGCGGGTTCAGCGACAGGTCCTGCTCTTTGGCCATGCGGATGGACACCGGGCAGAACTCTCCGCCCAGGCGCTTGCAGCACAGCTCCTGGCCGCAGTGGCCCAGGCCGCCCACCATGCGAGCCTCATCGCGAACGCCGATCTGGCGCATGTCGACGCGCACGTGCAGGCGCGACGAGAGCGTGCGCACCAGCTCGCGGAAGTCGACGCGGTTCTCGGATTCGAAGTAGAACACGGCCTTATCGCCATCGAATAGGTACTCAACCGAAACCGGGCGCATCTCCTCGGAGGCCTTCGCGGCAAGCTCCTTGAACACGGGAAGCGCCTCGGCGGCACGGGCCTCGAGCTCGGCCTGCTTGGCGCGATCTTCGTCATCGGCCACGCGCAAGACGGGCTTCAGAGGGGTTTTCAGCTTCTTGACCTGGTCGGGCGTTGCCTCGAACGCAGGCTCGCCCATATGGCCGAACTCGGTTCCCCGGGCGGTTTGGACCACGACGTCGCATCCGGCGTGCAATTCCAGCTCGCCCGCATCGAACCACAGCGTTTTGGGGTTGTAGGGCAGGTTGACAGGCGCTATGCGGACCATGGCGCTCCTTCTTTCTATCTGGCATACGCCCGCGGCGCCGCATTGGGCAGCGCGCGGCCGTACAGTATGTCGCGAACCTCGAGCAGCATCGCGTCGATGCACGTCTCGGGAGATACATTATAAGAGATGGCGACGTCGCAGCGGCGCACGGCGGCGATGGCCGCGGCGGCACGTGCGGCGTCGGTGCGCGCCGCGGCCTCCTCGACGGAAGGCCTGACGTCGGCATTGACCACCTGATCGGGCGCGCCCGCGGCCTGGGCCATGACGTCGCGCAGCCACGAGCGGGTGATGCCCGTGAGCTGGCGCAGCGACTCGGCGGTCTTGGCCGTGAGCTGGCGTTTGTTGCGCGCCTCGATCTGGCGGATGGCCGACTTCGCCAGGAAGTCGGCGTTCTCGGCAAGCTCGGCCTCCTGCTCGGCGCGCACGGTATCGAGCGGAAGCTTCACGCGCACCACCAGGTCGGCGGCGAACCCGATGACATCCCAGTCGTCGGCGCGGCGCAGGCACGCCAGCACCTCGAGCACCCGGGCGCGGAACTCCAAGCGCTCGTTGGATTTCAGGAACTCCACCGCACGGGTAATGGAGCCGTCGCAGGCCTGCAGCGCCACGCGCGCCTGCTCGGGGCTTGCACCCGAGTTCTGCACCACGATGCCCGCCGCCTCGGAAACCGGGATGGTGCGGAACGGCACCACCTGGCAGCGCGAGACGATGGTGGGCAGCACGCTTTCGCGCGTGCGTGCGAGCAGAATGAGCACCACGTCGGTGGGCGGCTCCTCGAGCGTTTTCAGGAACGCGTTGGCCGCCTGCACGCCCAGCAGGTCCACGCGATCGAGGATGTAGACTTTGCGATCTGCCTGGATGGGCGCCAAGGCCGTGTCGGCCACGATGCCGCGCACCTGCTCGACCAAATAGCCGGCAGCACCCTCGGGCTCGAACATGCACACATCCGGGTGCTTTTTGCGCATGATGCGCCCGCAGGTATCGCATGCGCCGCAATTGCCGCCGCGAGGGCCCTTGGGGCCTTTCGGGCACAAGATGCCCTGCGCGAAGGCAAGCGCCGCAAGCGTCTTGTTCGAGCCGGCGGGCCCGCAGAACAGGTACGCGTGGCTGACGCGCCCCGATGCCACGGTAGCGCGCAAGAACTCGCGTACCTGCGGCTGGCCCAAGATGTTCTCGAATGCGTCTGCCATAAGCGCTACTGCTGCTCCTTGCCCGAACGATCCGCACGAGGCGCCGATGCGGAATCCTCACGGTAATCCACGCGGCCCTCATGGGTGCGATGCACGTCGAGGCGCTCGAAGTAGGCCTCGTTGGCGCGCACGAAATCGCCCATCCACGGGAACAAGTCCGCCAGCTGAGCGAATACCTGCACGGCTGTATGCGATTTGCGTCCGTTCGAGCGCACCAGCCGCACACGGCTCGGGTTCTTTTCGGCGATCTCCAAAAACGCCGCGTTCACGCGAGCGTGGAAGTCCTCGCCTGCGCGTTCCATGCGATCGGCCCCGGCGCGGCGCGTGGCGCGCTCGAGCCCCTCGGCGGCGCTTGCCGCCACCAGCAAGATGGTGCGATCGGGCACGATACCCTGGCAGGCGAACGCGTTGGCCGCTTCCACGAACGAGCGGTCGAGCCCGCGCCCATAGCCTTGGTAGGCCACGGTGGAATCGGTGAAGCGGTCGCACAGGACCACGGCCCCGCGCTCGAGCGCCGGGGCAATGACCTGGCTGACCAGCTGCGCACGTGCCGCCTCGAAGACGAGCAGCTCGGAAGCATCGCACATATTGGAGTTCGCCGGGTTCAGCACCACGCCGCGCAGCTGCTCGCCCACCTCGGTGCCGCCGGGCTCGCGAAGGCACACGACCTCGCGGCCCATGGCGGTGAGGGCGTTGGCCAGAAAGCGGATATGGGTGGTCTTGCCGGCGCCGTCGCCGCCCTCGAACGTGACGAACACGCCGCGCTCGGGCGCCTGCTCTGCGGAAAGCCCCTGATCGGCGGCTTGCGCGGGAGCAGCCGGGTGCACCGGGGCGCCCGAAGCCGAACGGCCCTCGCGCATCATCGGCACCTCGCTCACGATGCCCGTGTTGCGGATATCGGCCACGTTGCTATCCCTGCACCGCGCCGGCCACGGCGGCCGCCACGGCTTCCACGGCACGCGGATCGAACGGCTCGGGCATGATGAAGTCCTCGCACAGCTCCTCATCGGAGACGAGCGCGGCCAGCGCCTCGGCGGCGGCCAGCTTCATCTGCTTCGTGATACGCGTGGCGCGCGACTCCAGGGCGCCCTTGAAGATGCCCGGGAACGCCACCACGTTGTTGATCTGGTTCGGGAAGTCCGAACGGCCGGTGCCCACCACGCGAGCGCCGGCGGCGCGAGCGACGTCGGGGAAGATCTCGGGCGTGGGGTTGGCCATGGCGAACAGGATGGCGTCGGAGTTCATGGATTCGACCATCTCGGCGGACACGATGCCCGGGGCGGAGACGCCCACGAAGATGTCGGCGCCGCGCATGGCGTCGGCCAGCGTGCCTTCCTCATCGTTAAGGTTGGTGGTGGCGAGCATGGCGCGCTGGGCCTCGTTGATGCCCTCGGAGCGCGAGTTGATGATGCCGCACTTATCGCACAGGATAAGGTTCCTGAAGCCGTAGTTGAGCAGCAGCTTGGCGATGGCGATGCCCGCCGAGCCGGCGCCGTTGACCACCACGCGGCAGGCCTCCTTCTGCTTGCCCGTCAGGCGAAGCGCGTTGATGACGCCGGAAAGCACCACGATGGCGGTGCCGTGCTGGTCGTCATGGAACACCGGGATGTCGAGCTCGTCGATCAGACGGCGCTCGATCTCGAAGCAGCGCGGCGCGGAGATGTCTTCCAAGTTGATGCCGCCGAAGCTGGGGGCAAGGCGCTTGACGGTCTCGACGATCTCGTCGACGTCCTGCGTGTCAAGGCACAGCGGGACGGCGTTCACACCGCCGAAGGTCTTGAACAGCGCGCACTTGCCCTCCATGACGGGCATGGCCGCGGCCGGGCCGATGTTGCCCAGGCCGAGCACGGCCGAGCCGTCGGAGACGACGGCCACGGTGTTGGCCTTCATGGTGTACTTGTACGCATCGGAAGGGTTCTCAGCGATCTTGCGGCACGGCTCGGCGACGCCGGGGGTGTAGGCCAGCGCCAGGTCCTCGCGCGTTTCGATCCTCATCTTCGGGACGGTTTCCAGCTTGCCCTGCCACTGCTCATGCAAACGCAACGATTCCTGCGCGATATCCATGCTGCTCCATGCACCTTTCCCTATGCACGGCGCCGGCGGCGCCGTTTAACGTGAGTGTTCCCGCCCCTTGCGGAAAGCGGATGTCCTGCTAGGGATTATACCCCTTGCATCTTGCCACCCGCACACCATGCCCGCTCTCCCCGAAAAACGCCCATGAGGTGTGTTTTGCCCGATGAGCTGGGGGCGTACAAAGAATAGGTAAGCGAATGCGGGGAAAGGCGGCCGAGCCCTCGGGCCGTACCGTCGACGCAAGGCCCGATGCGCGGTAAACCATTTGCGACACGCGATACGCCCGGCAAAAGCAACGATAGAAGAGGACGAAAACGCAAAACGATACGCGGCGAGCCCCCGCTCATTCGCGGCGATACGGGCGGGAGGCCCCTTCACGTCGCGCGGTCACGCGGAAAACCCCGCCCCGCTCCCCGGATTGCGTGGAATTCCCCCACCGGGCCGCTGCATGGCGCACAATAGGAACACGCATCAAAAGGAAAGGAACAACGTGGAAGACGAGAACATGCCCGCGGCGCAGCCCGGTGCGCTCACCGCCGACGCCGTGGCCGACGCCGTGTACCGCGCCGTGCGCCGCTGCGCCACGCACCTGCGCCCCGACGTGCTTGCCGCCATGCAGGCGGCGCGCGCGGACGAAACGCAGCCGCGTGCGCAGTCCGTGCTGGACTGCTTGCTGGAAAACGCCCGCATCGGGCAGGAGGACGGCGTGCCCATCTGCCAGGACACCGGCACCTGCTGGGTGCGCCTGGAGGTCGGCGAGGAGCTGCTCATCCCCGGCAACATCCTGTCGGGCGTCAACGACGCCGTGGCGCGCGCCTATACCGACGGCCGCCTGCGCATGAGCGTCGTGACCGACGCGCTGCTCGACCGCACCAACACCGGCGACAACACCCCCGCCTTCGCCGAGATCGCCCTGCGCCCCGGCCGCGGCGCCACGCTGCACGTGCTGCTCAAGGGCGGCGGCTCGGACAATGCAAGCCGCGTGGTCATGCTCGCGCCCGGCGCCGGCTGGGAGGGCGTGAAGAAGGTCGTGCTCGACTGCGTGCGCGAGAAGGCCGCCAACGCCTGCCCGCCGCTCATCGTGGGCGTGGGCGTGGGTGCCACGTTCGACAAGGTGGCGGGCCTGGCCAAGCACGCGCTGCTGCGCGAGGTGGGAACCCCCGCCGCAAACCCGCAGGCCGCCGAGCGCGAGGCCGAGCTGCTTGCCGCCATCAACGCCACGGGCATCGGACCGGCGGCCCTCGGCGGCGGCGCGACCGCCTTGGCCGTGCATCTGGAAACCGCGCCGTGCCACATCGCCGCGCTGCCTGTAGCAGTGAACATGGGCTGCTCGGCCATGCGCAGCGCATCCATCGAGCTGATCGATTGGGGTGAGGGGAAATGAGCGAACCCGTACGTTTGAACCTACCGCTGGACAAGTCCCAGCTGGCGAACCTGAAAGCTGGCCAGGAAGTGCGCCTGACCGGCCCCTGCTACACCATGCGAGACGCCGGCCACGCCCGTGCGCTCGAAGCGCTCGAGCAAACCGGCGAGCTGCCGTTCGCGCTGGCCGGGCAGACGCTGTTCTACGCCGGCCCCACCCCCGCCGCTGCCGGCCGCCCGCTTGGCAGCGTGGGCCCCACCACGGCAAGCCGCATGGACTTCGCCACGCCCCAGCTTATGCAGGCCGGCATCGCAGCGTGCATCGGCAAGGGCAAGCGCAACCAGGCCGTCATCGACGCCTGCGTTGAAAACGGCGGCGTATACTTCGCGGCGGTCGGCGGCATCGCCGCGCTGCTGGCCAAGCACGTCACCGCAAGCGAAACCGTGGCCTGGGACGACCTTGGCACCGAGGCGCTGCGTCGCCTCGAGCTTGACGACTTCCCCGTGTTCGTAGCCGTCGACACCTGTGGCCGCGACCTCTACCGCGCCATCGAGAACGGCGAGCAACTGTAGCGCCCCTCATTCCGCGGCGCACATGAGTCAACCCCTCCGGAAGGTTTTGACTCACTAACTTTCCGCGGCGCGCAAAATGCGCACCGCGGAAAACACGATACGTTTGTGTTTTAACGAGGCCAGCCCACCTAAGCCGTTCCACACCAAGCTCCTGGCCTGGGTAAATACGAACCACCAATCAGGCTCTACTTCGGAAGCGCACATTAAAACACAAACGTATCGCGTTTTGCCCTCGACGAGAGCGAAACGTTGCCTCGCTTGCTGCATCACCCACCCCACAACCCGAAAGGCGACGCCCCGTTTGGGACGCCGCCTTTCGTTATGCGCCGCTATAGGCGCTTGCCGACTGTCGAGTGCAGCTTAGTTGTTGCCGCGCATCGTCTGGCCACCGTTGGGATGGCACTGACCGCAGGTGTCGACCTGGGCAGCATGGCCTTTGTGGCACTCGTTACAGTTCAAATTGCCATGCGGGCTTTGATGCGGGTTGTACTCGCCCAAATCCGCCGTCTGTTTTGCCAGCTCCTCGTAGGAACCGCCATGGCAGGACAGGCACTTGTCGTTGTCGATGTAGTAGCGATCGGCCAGGCCCAGGTTGTCCGTGTCGCCAGCCAGCTGCGACTGCAGCTCGGCCACCTGCACGTCAAGCTCGGCGGTGTGGCAGTCCAGACACGTCGTGCCCTCGTGCTGACCGTGCCATGCGGCGAGGCCCGCGCCGTTCGATTCGTCGGTACCCTCGTAGTTCGCCAAGTGGTTGCCCATGGAATCATGGCACACCGTGCCACAGAAGCTCGGCGTGTTATGCCATGCCCAACCGCCGCAGCATGCGATGATCAGCACCGCGGCGACAACGCCCACCACGATAGGCCAGCGCTTCTTGCCGGAATTCTTGTTCTCTGCCATCGATTACTTCACCCCCTGCGCAGCGGTCTGACCAGCCACATAGCCGAACGTGACGCAACGGCCGACCGACGGACCGAAAATATGACGCGGATAGTTACCGGAGAAGAAACCGCCCGAAGCACCACCGGCCGCAAACAGGCCCTCGATCGGCTTATTGTCGTAGTCCAGCACGTTGCAGTTGTAGTCAACGACCAGACCGGACACCGTAGCCAAAATGGAAGACTGATGCTTCACGGCATAGTAGGTATCGCCCTCGATCTTGGTGGCCTTCTCCATAGGACGATTGAAGTCTTCGTCCTTCTTGTTGTCGCAGAACGTATTGAAGCGAGCGACTTCGGACTCCAACGTATCGGCAGGCACACCCATCATGCCAGCAAGTTCTTTCAGGCTAGAAGCCTTGAAACCCCAGCCCTTGTCGATAAACGGTTGGAACGCAGCTTCAACCTTTTCCTTGTCCTTACCCACCTGCGTGGAAGACGCCACGCGCCATGTGTCGGTACCGTAGTGCGCCTGCGCCGTGATGGAATTGGAGCGCGCCTGGAACGGCAATCCCTCGCTGCAGAAACGACGGCCTTGCTCGTTAATCATGATGCCACCCACGATGGTGCGAATGCCCAAGCACGCCGAATAGAATGCTTCAGGGCTACCGTAGTCGAAATTCATAATAGCTGCCGGAAGCGGATCCATTTGGCCGCCCACGGCAAGGCCCATCAGCTGGCCGTCGCCCGTTGTGCCCTCGTTGGGGCACCAGCTTGCGCACGCAGCGATATCCTCGGCACGGCACCATGCCTTGAGCATGGCAGGGTTTGCGTCGAAGCCACCCGTAGCCACGATGACGCCCTTGGAAGCATTTACGCGGAAATATCCGTCAGCGTCTTTCAAGATGGCTCCCGTCACGCGCCCGTTGTCGCCCTCGCGGATAAGCTGCACACCAGCAACGTTGTAACGCAAATCGGCGTTCGGACGCTTGCTGAACGTATTTGCCAGATCGGCGACGATGTAAATGCCGGCGCCGCCGGCGTTAGACGTGGTCTTCTCACTCCACAGCTCACTCTTAAAGGCAATCTCCGTTTGCGGCACCTCAAAGTTATGCGCGCTGGGGTTTCCCTTCTTGAAGTACGTCTGGATCTTGCCTTCGCCCTCGTCGAACTTTTCCTGCAGCCAGTCTGCCGCTTCGCCAGAACGATCAGCCCACAGCTTAATGGGATCGATCGGCACGCGATAGTACGCAGCATGACGCATGCGGTCCATCATCTCGGCCTTATCGACGTTGTTGCCGGCCTCTTCCATCTTTTTGCCGCCAACGACGCCCATACCCTCGAACATGCCACGACCGACGTTCATCTTCTCGACGCACAAAACCTTTGTTTTGCCGTCGTCGGATGCCGCAACGGCCGCAACGGAGCCCGTCAGCCCGCAGCCGATGACCAGCACATCCGTCTCTTCGGTGCGCAGAATCTCAGACGCAGGAATATCACGCAGCTCAAACGCCACGTTGCCCTGACGAACGATGCCACTGTCCGCGTCCACTACCGGAATACTGCGCGTCTTCACCGGAAATACGTCAGTATAGACGCTTTCGTTGAAGTCGCCGCAGCCGCCCTTGTTTTCCACCGTCACGCCGGCGGCCTTCGCCTCGCCGGAGCAGCCGGTCAGGCCGAAAGCGCCCGTAGCCGCAGCAGCGCCGATCAGGCTAATACCTGCAGCGCGCATAAAGCCGCGGCGGGACATCCCGCTTTCTGCTCGCTCTGCCATCTTCCCTCCCTAATGTTCTGATTCAGCAAGCGAATCTACCGCTTGCCCCCTTCTCCACTCCGTTCGTACACTGTACGGAGTACAACAGTCTTGTATCGTACACTGTACGGATTAACTTTTCAAGCATTCTTTATGGGCAATTTCGACAGTGCGAGGAGAAACCTTCGAGCTTGCTTTATATTCTTTCAGTCGAATAGCAAGCAACGATTGCAGGCAGATCACCGTGACCAAGAAACATCAGAAGCGCGGGGCACATGCCTTTTCCCAAGAAGAAGTGGTAAACGCCGCATTCCGCATGATTGACGAACGAGGATATGAAAAGTTCAGCATCCGCGCCCTCGCCGACGAACTCGGCATCGGCACCATGAGCGTCTACACCTACGTTCCCTCGAAAAAGCAGCTGCTGTTTCTCGTACTTGCAAAAATGCGCCAAAACATCGATAACAAGCCCATTCCCGGCGAATATTGGGAGGATTCCTTGCACCGCATTTGCGGCTCGATTCGCGAAAACTCGCTCAAGCATGCGCGTGTACGCTTCATGCAAATGCAAACGCAAATCGCTTGGCCCATGGAGCACAACCGCAATACTTACCTACTTCACACCGACCAGGGCATTCCTCGAGGGGTCTACGATTCCATGTGGAGCACCATGCGGGCGTATCTTTCCGGCTTTATTGACCGCGAGGTCACGGAATTATGCACTCAACAAGCAAATGGCGACGATCCGTTCGGCAATGGCGACTGGGCGGCAATCCGCAGCGACTCTAGCGGCGCAAAACGTTTCCACCAAGGGCTCGACATCATCATCGACGGCACCAAAAACATCGCAGGGGCCGAAAGCTGGAGGAGCTGGCGCACTCCCGAAAACCCCGAAACCTGGAAATGGGGCAAGGAGTAGCGAAGCGGGCAGCCCACCTGGCCGCCCGCTTGCTAGCAAACAATTGTCGAAAAGTCATCACACCGCAATACGCCGGTACGATAGACTCACCCATATTCTTGATGTAAGCGCATCTATCTGCGCCGCGCTTAGGCCCAATCCCTGCAGCACATAGACGTCGAACGAACCGAAAACGGCATCAATCTCATCCCAAAACGCATCAAGATATTCTTCCTGTGCTTCCAAAAACGACATGAGAATGGCCTTTTCAAATCTAGCCATGCCCCGTCCAAGCCTCTCAGCATCTACCGCGATGTCTCGAGCGCACCAAGCATTGTAAGCAAGGTAATCTGCCGTGGTATTCTCACGCGAAACGCCCGCAAGCCTTTATGCAACCGCGCAGACAACACCCGTGCGGTCCTTACCTTGCTCGCAATGAACAACAACCGACCCTCGAGCCGCCGCCGCACAACGCAGCGCTCGGCCAACAAGCTCTGTGTCGCGTGCCCAGCGGCGATAATTCTCCAACATGCGTCGGAAAGGAACGCCATATTCCCCAATGACCCCTGCAACAAGGCGCTTCGAAGCGTCTTATATGTAGTGGCTGCGTCTACAAGCATTTCAGATATTTCTTTCTCAACTTCGGCCAAAATGATGCGCGCGTTGTATTCGCGTTCAGCGCGCGCCTCAGCCGATAGTGATTCTTGCAAATCATCGGGAATGGTGATGTCGCGGATCTCCACCGACACTACGGTAATGCCCCATTCGTTCGTTTTCTCTTCAAGGATATCGGCAATTTCCTTGTCAATCTGCTTGCGACGGGTAGAAAGCTGAGCAATGTTGACCGCGCCCATAACGTCACGCAACGTTGTTTGTGCTACCCAATACACAAGGCGCTCATAGCTTTGAATCTCAGAGCACGCCTTTCCCGCATCCCAAATGGTCCAGAACAAAACCGCATCCACGTCAGCAGGGACCAAGTCGGCCGTTAAAACATGCTCCGCGCGAAATGTCGTAGAGCGCATACGCATATCAACCGTTGCCGCGCAGTATTCCACGAACGGTCACATGAAAATCAAGCCCGGGCCAGCAACACGATTGAACTTGCCGAAGCGCAACACAGCGGAGCGCTCCCATTCAAGAACCACGTAAGAACAGCTGAAAAGCACGCCTGCAGCAAGCAAGCCAGCAACCGCAACCTACCAAACGCGCTCAACAGCAGCGATAATCACAAACACAGCAAACAAGGCAACCGCCAAAAACCACCGCAGAGCAATCGCGCCTATGCGGCTCGTTGTCGTTTCCTCCCCTACAACTTCCGCCTGGGCGAACGACTCGCTATTAACCTGCTTGCGGGTCGGTCCACGCTACTCAGCTTTCTTGGCCGCGGCCTTCTTCGTAGTCGCCTTCTTGGCAGCGGGCTTCTTTGCCGCAGGTTTTTTCGCAGCCGTCTTCTTCGCCGGAGCCTTCTTGCCGGCCGCCTTGGCTTCCTTGGCCGCGGCCTTCTTCTCGGCCTCGATCTCCTTGCCCGGGCAGCTGAAGTTCGGGCACAGCTTCCATGGGCCGCGCGCGGTCGTGACGATGACCATGGGCGCACCGCAGTGCTCGCAAACCTCGTCGGTGGCCGTGATGGCGCCGTACTGCGGAAGCGGGTAACCCACGCCGCACTCGTCATAGTTCTCGCAGCGGATGAAGCGCTTCAGGGTACGCGGGTTCTTCTGCGCGATGAGCTTGGCCTTCTTGCCGGCCTCGGCGCACTTCGGGCACTCGCCCACCACCACGTCGGGTTCCTTGTTCGTCTCGCAGTTCGGATCGATGCACAACGTGCGCGGTTTGGAACGAAACGCCGTCACCTTCACCTGGGGCATGCCGCACGTCGGGCACGGGTCGGGCAGCGACTCCACCTTGCCCTTCGGCAGCGGGTAGGTGACATCGCAATCCGGCCAGCCGGCGCAGCCGATGAACATGCCGCGCGTCTTTTGCGAAACGCGGATCTGCAAGTCCTTGCCGCATTTGGGGCATTTGCCCACGTAGGCGTCGGCCGCCACGGCATCGGCCAGGGCGTCTTTGACCTCTTCGGAATGCGGCAGCAGGTTTGCCAGCTGCTCGGAGAGCAGATTGCGGCTGTTGGTGACCACCGCGTCTTTGGTGTTGCGGCCCTCGGCGATGTTGTCCATCTCCTCTTCCAGCTCTGCCGTCATCTGCGGATGAGTGATGTGCGGGGCGAACTTGTCAAGGGCGTCGCAAACCGCCATGCCCAGCTGGCTGGGCTCGATGGGGTCGTTCTGGATGTACTTCACCGTGTACAGGCGCTCGATGATGCTGTGGCGCGTGGACTTCGTGCCCAGGCCCAGCTTCTCCATCTCCTGGATCAGCTTGCCCTGGCTGTAGCGCGCCGGCGGCTCGGTCTGCTTCTTGGTGCACTCGGCGCCGTTGAAGGCGACCTCTTGCCCCTCGCTCATGGCAGGCAGCTGCTCGTCCTTCTTCATGCCGTACGGGTAGATGGCGCGATAGCCCGGCGTCACCAGCACGTCGCCCTTGGCAGCGAAATGCTCGCCGCCCACTTCAAGCGTCACCTTCGTGCCCTCGACCACGGCAGCATCCGACAGCGTTGCCAGGAATCGGCGTGCGATGAGGTTGTACAGCTTGTAATCTGCCGGCGCTAGGTCGTCGGGCGTTGCCTTGGCCGTGGGATAGATGGGCGGATGGTCGGTGGTCTCCTTCTTGCCGCGCGTGGCGTGCAGCTCGCCGGCGGAGAGCAGCTGCTGGCAATACGGGACGTACGCCGGGTTGCCCGAGATGGTCTTCACCACTTCGGCCAGGTCGAGCGAGCTAGGATACACCGTGTTGTCGACACGCGGGTAAGAGATGTAACCGTCCATGTACAGGCTCTCGGCGATGCGCATGGTACGCGCCGGCGAAAGACCCTCTGCCGAAGCCGCTGCCATAAGGCTGGTGGTGTTGAACGGCACGGGCGGCTGCTGCTTGCGCGTGCGCTTCTCCACCGCCGCCACCGTGGCGCTTGCCGCGCCGGCCACAGCGGCCATGGCGGCCTTCGCCGCCGCCTCGTCCTTGAAGCGGGCCGTGGAGTGCGGCGCCGTGAAAGCAAGCTCGCCGTCGCCTGCGGTGGGGCCGGCGGTCGCGGCGGCATCGAAGGCGCCCTTGATCACCCAGTAATCCTCGGGGATGAACGCTAGCCGCTCGCGCTCGCGCGCCACGATCAGCGCCAGCGTGGGCGTCTGCACGCGGCCGGAGCTGCGCACGTTGCCGTAGCCGGCGAACTTCACGAGCGTAAGATAGCGCGTAAGCACCGCTCCCCAGATCAGGTCGATGTCCTGGCGGGATGCGCCGGCCGAGGCCAGGTTCGTGTCAAGCTCCACCAGGTTGGAGAACGCGTGCGTGATCTCCTCTTTCGTGAAAGCGCTGTAACGGGCGCGGGAAACCGGCGCCGTGGGATTGACCTCCTGGATGCACGACAGGGCATCGGAGCCGATCAGCTCGCCCTCGCGGTCGAAGTCGGTTGCGATGACGATGGAATCCGCCTTCTTCGCCAGGTTCTTCAGGCTGCGGATGATCTCCTTCTCCTTCGGGAGCTTCTCGATGGGCGCATAAATCAGATACGGCAAGGCGTCCATCTTCCACGCCTTCAGCTCAACGCCGTCCTCGATGAACGGCTTCTTCTTTTTGAACGGCGGGCGCGCCAAGCTTGCGGGCAGCTGCGCCGGAATAGCCTCGCCCTCCGCGGTGACGCCGCGCCAGCCGCCGCGCTTCTTATATATAAGAGTAGGCGTGAAATCGGGCTCTAAGATATGGCCGCGCAGGCCGATGGTCACCCATTCCTCGCCATCCACCTCGAACCGATACACCGGCGTGGAATACACCTTGTCAGCTTTGGGCTTTTTCACGCCCAGCAACGCCGCGATCTTCGTCGCCGCGTCGTTCTTCTCGGTCACCACCAGCTTCATGCGGCACCCTCCTTGCCTGCTCCGGCCGCCCTTGCGGCCCTATCGTTCACACGGTTGCCCCATTCGTAGTTTTACGTGTGCGGGGATAGTAGCGCCGCGCGGCGAAACGTCGCGGGCGGCGCAGGGGGTACTATACACGATTGACGGCGAAGATGAGCTTGCGATTCTGCGCGAGCCGCCCGCACGCGCCCCGAACGACGCAAAACCGGCCGCCTTATACACGACGATACCGCGAAATTGCAGAATGCGTGTTGATTTCGTCGGCGGCGCGCGAAGGAACCGCGATGGTTTCGAGAACCTTGGTCCCCGCTGCCCGCCTTCGCGTAACCTTAGCATCAAGGAGCCGTCGAACCGCCGCATCTTCGCAGCGCAATCGCCGTATCACAGCATCACCGACGGCATCCTGCCCGTACGTAGCAACATGGAGGCCGCCCATTGGGCGGAAAGGGAGCGCCGCATGGTACGAAAAGCACTGGGAGTTTGCCTTGGGAGCATTCTGGTCGTTTGCGTTGGCATAGGCTGCGCAAGCGCGTTATTGCCCGCCACATCCACCGCAGCCCCGGTTGCCAACGCAGCAAGCAGCGTGAAGACCACCGCCATGAACTCCGCTATCGACGCATCGGGCGTCAAAGACGCCGTTTCCGATGCGCTTCTGGCCCACACCTGGGACATCGCCAACGCCACGGGCATCTCGTCCTCGCAAGTGCAAACCTGCATCGAGAACCTCGACATCAAGGATTGGCAGGTTGCCGACCTTCCCGCCAACGCCGTGCCTGCCAACACCGTATCCGGTTCCGCTGCGGGCGTCCCCGCCACGCTCACCACGTACAACACCCCCGGTTACGTCACGGTAAGCGCTTACGGCCAAAGCATCGACCTTGCCGTCCCGGCCGCCGCGCAGCAATATCTACCGCTCATCGCCTGCGCGAACCAGTAGACGCAACATAAAAGGAAAGGCGGCTTGCGATCCCCTCGCAAGCCGCCTTTCTTCTTCGCTTATGTAACCAGCTAAGCCTACGCCTAAGCGCTCCCGGCCGCGGCGGCGGCCTTCGCCGCCTCAAGCTCCTCGCGCTCGAGCACCTGCTGCATAGCGGCGATGGCGCACTCGAGCATGCCATCGTCGGGCTCGTTAGTGGTCAGGTACTGCATCTGCATGCCCGGCCACAGCACCACCTTCACCAGCGGGTTTTCCGGATGGCTGCCCGCCCAGCGCACGGTGATCTCATAGCTGATGCCCGCGATCACCGGCATCAACGCGATGCGCGCCGCGATGACGAGCGCCAGCTTCGGGGCGCCGTCGGGCACGCCCCACGCCGAGATGAGCGCGTTGAGCGGCGTGACGGTGTACACCAAAATGGCGATGATCATCACCATGATCAGAAACGCCGTGCCGCAGCGCACGTGCAGCCGCGGGAACTGCCGCGCGTTTTCCGGAGTGAGCGGCAGCCCGTGCTCGTAGCAGTGGATGGTCTTGTGCTCGGCGCCGTGATATCCGAACATGCGCCTGATGTCGCTCATGCGCCCGATCAGCCAAATGTAGAACACGAACACGGCCACGCGCAAAAGGCCGTCCACGATGTTCCAGGCCAGTGTATGCGCATCGTACTCGCCCACCAGCAGGTTCGTGATGAACGCAGGCGCCACGATGAACAGCACCACGCCCATGACCAGGCCCAGCACCATGGAAAACGCCATCTCCTTCTTGCCGAACACCGCATCGCCGTCGGATTTCGGCGAAGAAGCGCTCGCGGCCGCAGCGGAAGCGCCATCAGCCGAGGTCGGCTCGGAAACCACCTCCAGCGAACGCTGAGCGCCCAAGGCGTCGATCATGGTGTCGGGGCGGCCGAAATCATCCTTCCAGGAGAACGCGGCATCTGCAGGCGTAGGCGCGGACACGGGAGCTTCGACACCAGAGTCGCAAGCGGACAAATGCGCTGGCGACTCCACATCGGCATCGCCGACAAGCGGATGCGACGAAGCGGCGCCTACGCCCGCCGCGTCCTCCGCCACCGAAGGTTCAAAGACCGCCTTCTCCTCAGCGTGCTTGCCGGACCCGGAAGCTTCCGCCTGCCGCATCGAAGCTGCAGCCTTCGCAGCGATTCCGTCGGAACCGGTCACCCTCGCCCGCTGCGCGGACGCGGAAGCGGCCTCGTCTTCCTCATCCTCGCTGAACGCATGGAGCGCGGCGATCTCGAGCGCCTTGTAGCCCAGCACCAGCGATTCCACCATCGCGCGGCACCCGCGCACGCACGGCCAGTACATCCAGCCGTTCTTCGCACGGCCGCTTGCCAGGTCGTGGGATTCCTCATACACACCGCCATCCGGCTCGCGCACGCCCACGGCCCAGTTGTACTTGCCGCGCATCATCACGCCCTCGAGCAGCGCCTGGCCGCCCACGTGCGTCTTGCGCGCACCATCCTCGGAAAACGCGCGGGAAAGGTCGCTCTTAGGTTTCGCCACGTTACTCACGCACGACCTTTGGATACGGGTTGCCGCAGGTCATCTTGCCCTCCGGGCACGTACCGCGCACGCATGGCGCGCCGGCGTCGGCGAAGATGAACGGAGCCGTGGGGCGCGCCAGCTCCAGCATGCGGTGCGCCATGTCGCGGATTTCCCACTGAGCGCGGTTACAGCAGCGCAGGCTGAAGAAGTGCAGCAGCTCGCGAACGTTCATGGTGATGACGATCTTGCTCTCCGCAGCGTTGGGCAGCAGATAGCGCGCGTCCTCGGCGGGCACGCCCGCCTCGAGCAGCGCATGGTAGGCATCCACTGCTGCCTGAATGGCTTTGTCGAACGCCTCGGATGCCTCGGTGTTGCCGGCGATGCTCTCGGGCTTCACCACCGCAACCTCGCCCGTGAACTTCACGTAACGCTGGCTTTGCTGATTGAAGCTGGCGATGCGATGGCGCACAAGCTGATGCGTGAGCGCTCGCGACACGCCGTCGACGGCGAACGTATAGCTTGCATGCTCAAGAGTGCTGAAATGCCCCGAGGACATGATGGTGGTGAGCACGCTCTTGATGCGCTCGGGCGGCATGGTCTCCATCAGCTCGGCGGCGCCTACAGGCGCGTAGCACAGGCGCGCAGCCGTGGCGATGGCACGCTCCGGATCAGGGGTGTGGTAGAGCAGCTCTACATGCATGGTATGCTCCTTATCTGAGAACGATTGCCCGTCCGTCGCTTAGGCGGGCGCGCAATCGGATACTATGGTTATACGTGCTAACGAATATATCGGCTGCACAGCCGTTTCATGGAAGGGATGCTCAAAATGGCCGGAAACAACACGCCCGAACCCGCTTCGTCCTTCAAACAGACGAGGTGCTCCCAACTTGACCTCACGGGCACATCCACCGACCAAACGGACGGCAGCCGACTCGACCGAACCCCGGCATCCACCGAGTCATTCGGCTCAAACGCCCCGGCCGACAAGATCGACGTCGAATCCGCCATCGACGCGCAGCCCTTCACCCCGATCCTCACCACCACCGATTGGAACGCGGAATGGATGGCCCTGCAACAGGCGCGTCGCAAGGCCGACGACCCCTCCTACTGGGACTCCCGCTCTCACACCTTCCCCACCAGCACCGAACCCAGCGCTTACGCGCGACGTTTCATCGAGCTGGCGGATATCCGGCCCCGGGAAACCGTGTTCGATATGGGATGCGGCACCGGGGCGCTTGCCGTGCCGCTTGGGCTTGCCGGCCACAAGGTGGTTGCCGCCGACTTCTCGCGCGGCATGCTTGGCCGCATGTCGGAAGCGCTTAAGCAGGCCGATATCCACACGGTCTTCCCCATGCAGCTGAGCTGGGAGGAAGATTGGGCGGCTAAGGGCGTACGCCCGGGCATGGTGGACGTGTGCACCGCCTCCCGCAGCATCGCCACCGCCAACCTGCGCGATAGCTTGCTGCGCCTGACCGACATCGCGCGTCGGCGCGTATGCATCACGCTGACCACCGGCTCAAGCCCTCGCACCGACGAGCGCATCATGGCCGAGCTGGGGCTTAAGGATGCGCTGTGCCCCGACTACCTGTACGCCATCAACATCCTGGCCGCAGAAGGAATCCTCCCCCAGGTCGACTTCATCCGCTCCGAACGCAACGACACCTTCGACACTCCCGAGCAGGCTGCGGAAAGCCTGCGCCGCATGATCGACGGGGCCGCCGGCGCCGTCGTCGGCGAACGACAGCGTCAAGCCGCCTACGTGCGCCTGCACGCCTGGCTCAACGACAACCTCGTGCCCAACGAGCACGCCGGATCGCCCGATGGCCACGGCGGCGTGCAAAAGGCGCTGCGCCTACGCAACCCCCGCGTGATCACCTGGGCCTTCATCGCCTGGGAAAAGTAGCCTCATGCAAAACAAACGGCCGCGGAACCATCCGCGGCCGTTTCTCGTTTTGCTATGCAAAGGCAAATGCGCTTTACGCCACCTGCGTCTTCGGGGCGTACTGCTTCGACGTCTCGCCGAAGAACACCTCGTACCAGCACAGGAAGCAGTACACGTTCCAAATGCGCATCATCTTGAGCTTGGAGCGGCCTTCCTGCGTGCTGAAGTCGGCGCTACGGTGGTCGTCAAGCATCTTCATCAGGTAGTCCACGTTGAAGAACTCGTATGCCGCGGGGCTGGTGAACGCCTCTTTGATGCGCTCGTAGTACAGATCAGTCTGCAGCCACACGGTCAGCGGCGTGATGAACGGCTGCTTGGGCATGTCGGCCACCTTCTGTGGGAAGCCCAGATGGGCTGCCGCACGGCGCAACGCGTACTTCGAATGCTCATCGGTGACACGGCAATCAGTGGGCAGCTGCAGCGCCACGTCGAGCACCTTCTTGTCCAGGAAGGGAACGCGCAGCTCAAGGGAGTGCGCCATGGACATGCGGTCGGCCTTCAGGCAGATGTCGTAGGGCATATAGGAGACCATGTCCACGTACTGCGTCTGCGTGATCACGTCGCCGCCGCCCGTCTGCACCGCGGCCTCGTCGAAGTGCGGCTTGCACCATTCCCACGGCTTGCACGGGCCGTTGTAGCCCTTCAGCACGTTGGGGACCTCGTCCCACATGTAGTTCATGCACGCGCGCTGATAGCTCTTCTCCGGGCCGCCCGAACCGCGCATGGCGAAGTGACGCCCATGGAACGGCGGCAGCATCTGAGCGACCGCGCCGCCGGCCGCGCGCAGCGCACGGGGCACCTTGAAGTACTTGGAGAACTCGTACTGGTCGTGATAGATCCAGTAGCCGCCGAACAGCTCGTCGGCGCCCTCGCCGGACTGCACCACCTTCACCTCTTTAGAAGCAAGCTGGCTGACGAAGTACAGCGGGATGGCCGACGGCGCGCCGAGCGGCTCGTCCATGTGGTACTGCTCAGTGGGAACGATGTCCAAGAACTCCTTGGCCGTGACCTGCACGTCCTTGTTGGAAAGCCCCGCCCACTCGGCGAACTCGCGCGCATCCTTCAGCTCGTCCAGCTTGATCTTGAAGCCGGCGTTCTCAGCCTTGTCGCGCTGCTCCTCGCTGCCGGTGATGTCATAACCCACGGAGAACGTCTTCACACCCTCGTCGTGATGCTGGCCCATGCAGTACGCGGCCAGCGAGCTGTCAATGCCGCCGGACAGGAAGCTGCCGATCTCCACGTCGGCGATCTCATGGGCGCGCACGCTCTCGTCGAAGGTATCCTTGATGATGTCGGCCCATTCCTCAAGGCCCTTGGAACGGTCGATCTTGTAGGTGATCTTGTAGAAGCACTCGATGGTGGCCTTGCCGTCCTTGAGCACCATGAAATGACCGGGCGTCATCTTATGGACGTCCTTGAACATGGTCTGCGAGTCGTTCATGTACTCGAAGCACAGGTACTGCGGCAGCGCCTCGCGGTTCAACTCCTTCTTGAAACGCGGGTGCGCCAGGAAGGACTTGATTTCGCTGCCCCAAATCAGACGGCGGCCCTCATGCTGGTAGTACAGCGGCTTGATGCCGAAGATATCGCGCGCCAGCACCAGCTGCTTTTCCTTGGCATCCCAGATGGCGATGGCAAACATGCCGCGCAGGCGCTCGAACACGCCCGTGCCCCATGCCTCATAGCCATGCACGATGGTCTCGGTGTCGCCGTTGGTCTTGAACTGATAGCCCATGCCCTCAAGCTCGGCGCGCAGCTCCTGAAAGTTGTAAATCTCGCCGTTGAACGTGACGGTCACGCTGCCATCGGCGTTCTGCATGGGCTGGTGGCTGCCCTCAAGGTCGATGATGGACAGGCGGCGAAAGCCCATAGCCACATCATCGTTTACGAAAAAGCCCTCATCATCAGGGCCGCGATGGATAATGCGATCCGCCATGTCCTTGACGATGGCGCGATTGACGCCCCCATCGAAATCAACAGCGGTGAATCCCACGAATCCGCACATGCTTTGGAAAGCTCCTTCTCTTACAGGTTCGCCGACCGGCGTTTTGCATTCGCCCATCATACGCCACCGGCCCGCCCTATGGGCACTTTCCACGAAACGCGCGTCACGCCTACGCGCGGCTACCGGCGTGTGCGATAATGCAAGGCTGCATACGTTATCGGGTCTCAAAGGAGATTTCATGACCGCAAACGTCGACCCCGCACCTATCACCTGCACCGAAGATGTTGCGCGCCTGCTGCAACCGGTGGTCGTAGGCGGCGATATCCTTGCCTACAGCTACGTGCGCGAACTGCATCGCGCCTTCGGTATCGAAAGCACCATCGTGCTTGCCACGCAAAACATCAAGATGCTCTCCGAAAGCCGTTTCACCGACTATCGTTTGGAGCCGCATATCCACGAGCAGGAGGGCCTTTACAACGCGCTCGAGCGCATCGCGAAGGAGGTCCACGGCGCGCATCCGGAGAAGACGCTGATCATCTTGGGTTGCGACGACTGCCATGCCCGCATGCTCTCGCAGGGCAAGCAGCGCCTGCAGGACCTTGGCTACGTGGTTCCCTACATCGATTTCCCCCTGCTCGACGATATCACGCAAAAGCGCCGCTTCTACGAGATCTGCGAGGAGCTCGACATCCCGTTCCCGAAAACCTGGTACTTCGACTGCGGCAACGGCCCCGACGAGCTTCCCGTCAGCGAGTTCCCTTACCCGCTTATCGCCAAGCCTTCCAACTCGGCCCAGTTCCAAGATGCCGAGCCCACCATCGAAGGCTGGCGAAAGATTTACGAGATCGAAAACCCCGAAGAGCTTGCGCAGGTTTGGCGCAGCATCCGCACGTCGGACTACAACAACCTGCTGGTGCTGCAGGACTTCATCCCCGGCGGCGACGACGCCATCCGCACGCTTACCACGTTCTCGGACGCTTCCGGAAACATGCGCGTAGTGGCAGGCGGCGTGGTCTGCCTGCAGGACCACGACCCCACCGCGCTTGGCAACCCGCTGTGCATCATGGGCGAGCGCGAGGAGGCCATCATTTCGTGCGCTAAGCGCTTCCTGTCGCATGTGGGCTATCGCGGCTTCGCCAACTTCGACATCAAGTACGACAGCCGCGACGGCAGCTTCCGCTTCTTCGAGGTGAACACGCGCTGCGGGCGCAACACCTACTACATGAGCCTTGGCGGACAGAACTTCGTCGAGTTGATCGTGCGCGAGTTCGTCATGGGCCAGCCGGTGGAGTATCACGAGGCCTATAACCCGTTCTTGTACTGCTGCGTACCCGCCTATGTGCTCAAGCGCAGCATGGACAACCAGGAGCGCCTTGCTCATGCCCTGAAGGCTCTGAAGGCCACCGATGAGCCCTACCCGTTGCACTACGCACCCGATTCCTTCAAACACAATATGTGGGCGAAGATCATGCACCTGAACCAGATTCGCAAGTTCAAGCGCTTCTACTGGGACACAAACGGAAAGCAGCTGAAGTAGAAGGCCCTTGCCAATTGTCCTCTCGTAATGCTAAAAAAGGGCGGGCGTGCAGCGTGTATACGCGCTGCACGCCCCCTTTGCTATACATACCTTAAGGTCGTGTTACAGAGGACGCCTATGGTCTGGTTCGGTGGTGAGAATCACGGGGCCGGCTTCGGTGATGGCGACCATCTTCTCGAAGTGCGCGCTGGGCTTGCCATCGCGCGTGCTGACCAGCCATCCATCCTTGCCCTGAAGCACTTTTCTGGCTCCCATATTGATCATAGGCTCGATAGCCAGTACCATGCCAACCTGCAGCTTCAAGCCAAAATGCCTATGTCCATAGTTTGGGACGTTCGGCTCTTCATGCATGCTTCTGCCAACGCCATGGCCAACATACTCACGAACTACGCCGAAGCCGGCATTCTCGGCAATCGATTGCACAGCATGGCCGATATCGCCCAAATGGTTACCCGCGACAGCGCAATCCAAACCAGCCCACATGCATTCCTCGGTGACCTTGAGGAGCTTTCGATTTTGCTCGGAGATTTTCCCAACCGCGAACGTCCAGGCATTATCCCCAACCCAACCATCAACGGTTGCACCGGTATCGACGCTGAGGATATCGCCGTCCCGAAGCACAACTTTTTTCGAGGGAATGCCATGAACGATTTGCTCGTTTACCGATGCGCAGATCGTCCCAGGAAATCCACCGTAGCCTTTGAAAGCAGGGATTCCCCCGTGCTCGCGAATATAGGTTTCGGCGAACTCATCAAGCTCCAAAGTAGAGACACCGGGCTTTACCAACTCCCCTACCTTGCGCAACACCTCGGCGGAAAGCTGCCCTGCAGCCTTCATAGCTTCAATCTCACCCGGAGACTTCAAGATAACCGACATAACCCATGCTCCTAACCCAATAGCTTCATCAACTGCAATCTGCAATCTGCAATCTGCAATCTGCAATCTGCAATCTGCAATCTGCAATCAAGGCAATGGTACCAAACTCGCACTTTGCCAGATGCAAGAGCACTCTCGTCATGGCGTTCCAACAAGCAAAGATCGGCAAAATGGCGACAAGGAGTAATACCCATCCTGCAATCAGTGGCCCTTCAACAAGCCACATCCATACATGCTAATAGAACCGCGAACATATACAAAAGGAGCGGGCCCGAAGGACCGCTCCTTAAAAGCTGAAATGGCTGAGATGTTATTCAGCAGCAACCGTGTAGTTCTTGTTCACGGAAGAATCGACAGCAACACCCGGGGTCATGGTGCCGGAAACGCTGACGGACTTGACGTACTTGCCCTTAGCAGCAGCAGGCTTCATGCGCAGAATCTCGTCGTAAACAGCACCGTAGTTCTCAGCGAGCTGCTCGGGAGTAAAGCTGGCCTTGCCGATGATGACATGAGCAATACCGTAACGGTCAGCACGATACTCCACACGGCCGCCCTTGAGCTCCTTGATAGCCTGAGCAACGTTCGGGGTGACGGTGCCGAGCTTCGGGTTCGGCATCAAACCGCGGGGGCCGAGGATCTTGCCCAGACGACCGACCTTGCCCATCTGGTCAGGAGTAGCAACAGCGGCGTCGAAGTTGAACTCGCCAGCCTGGATCTGAGCAGTCAGCTCGTCGGTACCGACGATGTCAGCGCCAGCCTCACGAGCAGCGTCAGCTGCAGCGCCCTCGGCGAAGACAGCAACACGGACGGTCTTGCCAGAGCCGTTCGGCAGGGAGACCGTGCCACGCAGCTGCTGATCAGCCTGACGGGTGTCGATACCCAGGCGGAAGTGAGCCTCGATGGTCTGATCGAACTTGGTGGTGGCGACTTCCTTCACCATTGCAAACGCCTCAAGCGGAGCGTAGGTGGCATCGCCGATCTTCTCGACGGCAGCGCGGTAAGCCTTGGAATGCTTTGCCATGATAGTTCCTTTCGTGGTTCGTAGCGAGCTTATGCGGCTTCTAACGCAAAGCCCTTCCACTGTCCAAAATCAAATGCATCAAACGATGCGGAATTCTTAAGCCTCGCCCCTGAGGATAGCGGCCAGCTTCTTGGAAGGCACGTAGGTCTTCTTCATCTCAACGCCCTCGACGCGCACGCCCATGGAACGAGCGGTACCGGCAACGATGCGCATAGCAGCATCGATGTCGTTAGCGTTCAGGTCGGGCAGCTTGATCTCAGCGATCTCGCGGAGCTGATCCTGGGTAAGCGTACCCACGAACTTCAGCTGCGGGATGCCGGAAGCAGACTTCAGACCCAGCTTCTCCTTGATCAGCACGGCCGCCGGCGGGGTCTTGCAGATAAAGGTGAAGGACTTGTCCTCGTACACCGTGATCTCGACAGGGATGATGGTGCCCTTCTGCTCCTGCGTCTGAGCGTTAAACGCCTGGCAGAACTGCATGATGTTGACACCCTGAGCACCCAGAGCCGGGCCGACGGGCGGGGCCGGATTCGCAGCGCCAGCAGGAATCTGCAGCTTCACGAAGCCGGTAACTTTCTTCTCAGCCATTCTAATTACCTTTCAAAATGCTTTTGCACTATATATCTTCACAGCCTAAGGAATGAGAAGCCCCGGTCCACGCGGGCACGCCTTAAAACTGCAGAGACCATTCTATATGCAGGAAACCTGATCGAACGAAAGCTCCACCGGGGTTTCACGACCGAAGATCGAAACCATGACCTTAACCTTGCCGGCATCAGGCATCACCTCAGAGACAACGCCATCAAACTCGGCCAGAGGACCGGAAACGACCTTGACGGCCTGCCCTGCCTCAAGATTGGTAGAGGTCTTCTTCGGGGCCTCATGACTAGTACGTTTCATGATTTTGTTGTACTCGTCACGAGTAAGCGGCGCAGGCTTGCTGTCAGCGCCGACAAAGCCGGTCACGCCAGGAGTATTGCGAACGGCAGCCCAGCTACGATCATCAAGTTCCATGCGAACCAGCACGTAACCAGGGAACACCTTCTTTTCGCTTTCCTTGCGACGACCGCCCTCTTTGATCTCGGTAACGGTTTCGGTAGGAATCTCGATAGCGAAGACATTGTTCTCAAGACCCATGGTTTCAATGCGGGTTTCAAGGTTCGTCTTCACCTTGTTCTCATAGCCGGAGTAGGTGTGAAGCACATACCACTTCTTCGACATGCCTTAAGCCCCCAATCCGGAAATCAAAAACAACAGCGGCGTGATAATGCCATTGTCAAGAACAGCAACGTAAATACCGAAGAAGAGAAGCGCGGCAACCACCACAACACTCCAACGAAGAACGTCCTGACGGCTGGGCCAAGTAACGCGCTTCATCTCAGCCTTGACATCCCTGAGGAACTGAAAACGCTTCTTCTTGGGCTTAGCAGCTTTCTTCTCGGCCTTCTTTTCAACAGCCTTGCTCTGCTTAGCGTCTTTTGCGGAATCAGCAGCCTGAGAAGATTTACCGAACAGCTTCTTCTTAGGAGCTTCGGTATCAGCGCTTTCGCCCTGGGCTTGCTTCAATGCCTCGGCTGCTGCTTCGGCCTGACGAGCTTCCTTACGAGCGGCACGAGCGGCAGACGCCTTCGCACGCTGAGTTTTTGATTTCTTAGCCATCTGATTCCTTTAGGGATCGTTTTACCTCTAAACGCCAAACAAGCAGCCTGGCATCAAGCTGCTGATCAATTTAGCAACCTGACTACAAGCTGCTCGCTATTCGAGCTGGCAGGCCAGGAGGGACTCGAACCCCCAACATGCGGTTTTGGAGACCGCCGCTCTACCAATTGGAGCTACTGGCCTATGCCCGTGCTAACCTCTGAAAACTATCGGGTTTCTTTATGCAACGTGTGCTTCTGGCACCACTTGCAGTACTTCTTCAACTCGATACGATCAGGGTTGTTCTGCTTGTTCTTCTTGGTCGTGTAGTTACGGCGCTTGCACTCCGTACACGCCAAGGTAACCATCGTGCGCATGAACTCTCCTTATAAGCCGTATTCAAACAAGCTTGAACGCATACACATGAATCTTAAGAAAGGGCCCGCCCGAAAGCGGGCCCTTTAAAAGCTGCAGCTTAAAACTAAGCGATGATCTTGGTCACTCGACCAGAACCAACGGTGCGGCCACCCTCACGGATAGCGAAGCGGAGGCCTTCCTCCATTGCAACCGGGTGAATCAGCTCAGCGGTGATGGTCACGTTGTCGCCAGGCATAACCATCTCGGTGCCCTCGGGCAGGTGAGCAACACCGGTGATGTCGGTGGTGCGGAAGTAGAACTGCGGACGATAGCCATCGAAGAACGGGGTGTGACGGCCGCCTTCTTCCTTGGTAAGGATGTAGACCTGGCCCTCGAACTCCTGATGCGGGGTAACCGAACCCGGCTTGCAGAGAACCTGGCCACGCTCGATGTCCTCGCGCTTGATGCCGCGGAGCAGGCAGCCGATGTTGTCGCCAGCCTGAGCCTCGTCGAGCAGCTTACGGAACATTTCGATGCCGGTGCAGACCGTGTTCTGGGTTTCCTTGATGCCGATGATCTCCAGCGGATCGTTGACATGCAGAACGCCGCGCTCAACACGACCGGTAGCAACGGTGCCACGGCCGGTGATGGTCATGGTGTCCTCGACAGCCATCAGGAACGGCTTGTCGACGTCGCGCTCCGGAGTCGGGATGTACTCATCGACAGCGTCCATGAGGTCCCAAATCTTCTGCTGCCACTCGGGGTCGCCCTCGAGAGCCTTGAGTGCAGAGCCCTTGATGATCGGCAGGTCGTCTCCGGGGAACTCGTACTCGTTGAGGAGCTCACGGGTTTCCATTTCGACGAGCTCGATGAGCTCTTCGTCGTCGACCATGTCGCACTTGTTCAGGAACACGACGATGTAGGGAACGCCGACCTGACGGGCGAGCAGGATGTGCTCGCGGGTCTGAGCCATGGGGCCGTCGGTAGC
>CAKTWI010000003.1 GCA_934630815.1 uncultured Senegalimassilia sp. | reverse complement strand
GGGCCTGACCCCGGTTCGAAAGAATCGAGGCCAGGCCCAATATTGTCTATTGACAATGTCCTGCTCATATTAAGAAAGGCCACCTTTCGGTGGCCTTTCAACATCTAATGTTTCACGTGAAACATTACTTTACGCCTTCATGTGCAAGCGCATCTGCAACCTTGCGAGCCGCGGCGGTGATGGACAGGTCGTTCACATCCACCGTGATGCCAGCATACTGCTCATACAGCGGCAGGCGCTCGTCATACAGCTCCTTCAGGCTCATACCGATGCCGCCCTTCAGAACGACGCCGCGCTCCTGCAGGTCGCTCAGACGATGCACCAGCTGGTCATAGGAGATCTTGAGGTACACAACCGTGCCGATCTCCGCAAGATGCTTCATAGCCTCATCAGAATACACGGCGGAACCGCCCGTGGCGATGACGCTGTTCTCCGCATCGATCTTGCTGAGAATCTCGTTCTCGACCTCGATGAAGCCCTCAGGACCGCATGCATCGATGATCTTCTGCAGCGTCTTGTCGCACTGGTTCTGGATGACGATGTCGGCGTCAATGAAGTCCTTCGTCATGATTTTCGCCAACACGATGCCCAGCGTGGATTTACCCGAGCCGGGCATGCCGATAAGAACAACGTTGTTCTTCTCCGCCATGGTAAGCCCTCCTTGATCGGTCATGTACGTTCGAATTGTATCATGCCTGCTCATGCGTCAAGACAACGGTAACAAGCTGTTCTTATATAGCCTCCCCAACGGCGCCATCAGGCTGTTTGCGCTTCAACGGAAACGTCTCGCTGATGATGATGGCCACGAAGATCAAGGCGAAGCCAACCAGCAAACGCAGGCTTAGTTGCTCGCCGTACAGCACCACGCTGAACAGCACGCCGAACACCGATTCTAGGCTCAAGAACAGCGATGCCTGCGCAGGAGGGATGTGCGCCAGCGCCACATTCTGGATACCGAACGCCACAATGGAAGCGAAGATGGACAGGAACAGCAGCTGGCCGATGATGTCGGGCGTGAAGGCCGCGAACCCTGGGAACGTCTCAAAAGCCGCTCCCGACAGCAAGCCCATACAACCTTCAGCGACGAACTGCACCGCCGTCAGGGCCAGCACGTCATGGAAGCGGGAGAGCTTCGAAACCAGCACCATATGCACGGCGAACAAGACCGCGCACAGCAGCGTCATAACCTCGCCGAATCCCATGGTCATGCCGCCCGACTGGACCGACACGAGCCAAATGCCCACCAAGGCAAGCACGGCGGCTCCGATATTGAACACCGTTGGGCGCCTGTGGGCCACGATCCACCACAAGAAGGGGACGATCACGCAATACGTCGCCGTCAGAAACGCGTTGATGCCTGGTGTCGTGTGCTCCAGACCAACGGTTTGCGTCCAGAACGCCAGGAAATCGGCAAGACCGAGCACCGTGCCGGCAAGCACCATCTTGCCGCTGAACGCCTTGCGAACACGCTTCCAAAGGATAGCGGTCAGCACGATACCCGCGAACAGGAATCGGAACCCTAGCAGCCACGCCGGCGGGATAACCGCCACAACGCCCTTCATGGACACGAAGCTATAGCCCCAGATGATGGTTGCCACCACGATGGCAACCTTATACGCCCAAGCGGGCAATTCCTTCTTCATACACCCTTCCCTTTGCCTTCTATCACAACCCGCTACCAGGGGCATAAAGAAACGCCAACCTGCAGCCGCACAAAGCGACGCAGATCGGCGTTTCACTTTCTCAACGACTAGCGAGCTCCGCCGCCGCCACCGCCGAAGCCGCCACCACCGCCGCTGGAGAATCCGTCGCCGCTTCCGCTGCCGCTCGATTCGGCTTGAATCGCCTCGTTAGCGGTCTTCACAGCTTGGTTGAACGACGAGGAAAGGAAGCTTCCCACATCAGGCATCCCGGCGTTCGCGCCGCTCTCATAGGAGGTGTACCAACCCCACCAGGGCACATAGGTATCTCCGTACGTCTGGTCGACCGCGAACAGCTGGGGCTGCGTCTTGCGAAGCTGCTCGATTGCCTGCTTCGCAACGCCGAACAGATACGCGTACACCATGAACTCGCCCCACACCTTCACATCGGCGGGCGGGCGCTCCTCAAGCGAGCTGAAGTCGCGCAGCCAATTGCGCAACGCCTTGCAGTGCGCAACCAGGTTGTTGCCGTCGATGCTGCGTCGCGTCATGTTGTTGCCGATGAACGCCAAGGCCGCAGCGGTCGGGACGGCGCACATCATCGGCATCATGTTGTCGGACATGAACCAGATCACCATGGCGATAACGAGCAACGCAACAGCGATCGTCCACGTCCATCCGCGCAGGTTATTGCCCTTCTCCTCGAAGAAGCCGTGCTTATCAGTCTCCGCGGTCAGCACACCTTGCCAACTCTTCACCGCGTTTACCAGCTGCTCCGAATGGTCTTCGCCATACTTCTTGATGCTGCCGAACCATAGCGAGTTCTGACCTGACGCCACCCTGTCGAACAGCAGATTGAACGTCGCCCTGTCGATCGGGTCGCTCACGGCATCGGCTTCCACCAGCTTCGTGATATAGAAGTCGTTCACGGTCTTCATGCCGCCATGCTTCTTCGGTGCCATATACGAACCGGAATCAATACGCACGGCTCCCGTCTGCGCCAGATGCATGATCGTTGCTGTAAGATCGTCGGTGCTTTCCCTGTTCCAACGCCACAGGCGGCCGATAACGGCTGGGTGCATGCCTTGGCGCGGCACGTCGCGCCAATACTGCTCCGTGAAGTCCGGCTTGTGCTCTTTGCCGTGACGGAAGAACATGACGATGGCCCAAATCAAGACCGCAACGCACACGGCAACGCATGCCACGGAGAACGCCAGCGACATCATGCGCTTGCTGTTCGCCGTATCCGCCCAGGCCTTCTCCTCCTTCAGGACCGTGTCCAGGCGCTGCTCGCCGGCATGCAGACGCTGCGTGCTCAGCGACACGTTCGTCAACCACTTGGAGGGGATGCACACGCGCATCTCGGCATATTCGCCGGATTCCACACGGGGAACCGTGCACGTGACCGATCCATCGGCATTAATGGAAACGTTGCCGCTCAGCGGGCCATGGCCCCACGCACGCACGTTCTCGCCGGGATCGACCGTAACGCCCTGGGGAAGGGGAAGCTGAAGCGTAGCCGTCACGTTCTCGGAAGGAACCGCCCAGGCGGAGCCTAGATACTGCCAGTACACCTCAGAGACGTCATCGTAGACCTGCGCCATGTTGGTGATGGTGTAGTCGAGCTCCACGACCACACGCTGGGGCTGGGATCCGAAGAATACGTACACGGTGTTCTTCGGGCTATCGACGGAATACGAATCCTTTCCCGGGCCACCTTCCTCACGCCATTTCAGCTCGAAGGGCACCTCGGGCATCGCCGACATGGACCCTTCGGCGTCGTTTGACCCGTCAACGCTCATCATGCGAACGCCGTTCACGGTGAACTTCGCATTCGTGGGCAGCAGGTTCAGCGTCCACCATACGGCTGAGAACGAGCCGTCGAAATCAAACGTACGCTGCTCAACCACGTGAAGCGTTCCGTCGGTTTCAAGCTGAGCTTGGATATCCACTTGCGGCATGGTGTACGACTTCGCGTAGGCCTTGCCGGGCAAAGCCGCCAGCGCGCAAGTGCAAGCAACGACCACTAAAGCGGCCGCAATCAGCCATGCGACGCGGCGACGCGCACCATCCCGCTGGCTGCCTGGGAAATGAGGTGTCCTTGTGTATTGCATCGAGAATGCTCCTTGCAAGTTTCCGACAGTCAAGGTATTATATCTACCCGCACCTATTATAGCGTGGAGAAGTGACCGAGAGGCCGAAGGTGCTCGCCTGCTAAGTGAGTATGCCCCACAAGGGCATCTAGGGTTCGAATCCCTACTTCTCCGCCACCGGATACTTACGCGAACCCCATCAGGCAATCCTGATGGGGTTCGTTTTTTATACCCTGGCATCACCTGTATCGACGCCACATTCTACAAGCCCACAACCAGCCCTTTGCCACAACTTTCTAAACTTCGTAGGCGGTCGTGAGCAATGCAGGGAATTCAAACAAGAACGCCTACAGGCGACACCTTACGCAAGAAACCACCTCAACGGCTTAGGCTTTGAGAGATGCTATCCCACTCTTTCGAGAACCGTATCCCCAATGCCTTCCCGCACCAAAAAAGAAGGCGTCCGAGACTGGGCGCCTTCGCAATCTATCTTCTTCCCCAGGGCCAGCGTCGCAAACGCTTCGCCTTCATCGGCTTCATCCGATACGAGGGGTTGTGCTTCAGGAACACGGCTCGGCATATCCGCGTGATTCCCAGCGCCACCAACGCCGTGACCATGAACGAGAGCGTTAAATCCAGCACATCGCCGTTGCTCTCCGACAGCGCATATAGGCTTGCCAAGCCGAAGAACGCCGTCAGCGCCACGTTCAACACGGTAAAGGCCTTGATAAGGATCTCCTTCGCCCGTGCCGGCGAATAACGCCATGCTGCAACCACGTATACCACGCCAGCCACGAAAGCCAGCAACAGTAACAACGGTATGATGCGCGTCAGCCTTGCGACCATGCTAGAACGTCACCTTCGGTGCAGTGGAGGCGCCCTCCTCAGCGGCAAAGCTCGGACGCTCCTTGAATCCCATCATGCCCGCAAAGAGCACAGCCGGGAACGTCTGGATGGCGGTGTTGTACTTCATCACCGTGTCGTTGAAGCTCTGGCGCATGTAGCTGATCTTGTCCTCGGTGCTCGACAACTCAGCCTGCAATTGCTGGAAGTTGGCGTTCGCCTTCAGGTCGGGATACGCCTCAGCCACCGCGAACAAGCTTTTCAAAGTCTCGGTGAGGTGATTGTTAGCCCCCATACGGCCCTCGGGAGTGCTCGCGTTCGCCACTGCCGCGCGAGCCTGCGTCACCGCGTCCAACGTAGCGCTCTCGTGTTGCGCGTAACCCTTCACAGTTTCCACCACGTTCGGGATAAGGTCCAAACGCCTCTGAAGCTGCACATCGATCTGCGCCCAAGCGTTGTCCACCATGTTGCGAAGCTTCACCAGCTTGTTATAGAGCGCGATGATGAACGCGATGAGCACTACCGCTATCGTGACAAGGATGATTACCGCTGTCATGGCTTCCTCCTTCTACCGGTTGCCTGCATTACGCGACCTTGAAGATCTCGGTTCTCTGCAAATCGCAGTCCGAACCCTTATAAGGTCAAGGCGCCCTCCCAAAACGGAATGCTCCGACCCTGGATACAGCATAAACGACATCGCCATGCTGGAATCCTCCGCCCTGCGGGGTTTGTCTAGCAATTCGTGGTAAGCGTCGCCTTGAAGGGACCGAACGTGGTGGTGCGGGCCCACCAGCCCTTCGCCTGCGCATCGGTTGCCACCTTTGCCGCCGATGCGAAAGAATCGCATACCGCGAACACCGCGGCGCCGCTGCCGGACATCATGGCATTGCAAACGCCCGGCTGCTCCTGCAGCCATTCGCGCACGGTGCGAATTCCCGGATTCAGCTGCTCGCTGGCCTTCGCCATGTTGTTCAGCAGCGGAACGCTCATAGCATACTCCGCCGATTCCGCCGCTTGCGCATCCTCGGCAGAAATAGGCTGGGGGTCTTCGTCGATCTTCTTGTACGACTCGGCGGTGGAAACGCCGCCTTCGGGCTTCACCAGCACCAGGAAGTCATTCATCGGTTTGAGCGTACGGACCAAGTTCTCGCCGATGCCGTCGTAAAGCGCGCAACCGCCTTGCAAGAAGAAGACCACATCGGCGCCCAGCTGAGCGGCAACCTCCTTGATTCGCGGATCCAAGACGCTTTCGCCCCACAGAACCGCCGAGCCAAGCAGCGCTGCGGCCGCATCCGAGGAACCGCCGCCCAGGCCGGCCTGAACGGGAATGCGCTTCTCAAGATGCACGCGCATCGTTTCCGCTTCGCCCAGCGTGCGGCCGAACGCCTCCGCCAGCTTCAAGATGGCCTTTACCACGATGTTGTCCTGCGGATCGACATCCAAGGGAGCCAGCCCCTCGAAGCTGCGCGTGGTCAGCTTCACCGCTTCACCGGTGCCCGGAATGATTTTCATGCGCAGCACGTCATGCAGCATCAGCGCATGCATCGTCGTGGACACCTCGTGGTATCCGTCGTCTCGCACGCCCTTGACGTTCAGGTACAGATTCACCTTCGCCGGGGCGACAAGCTTGAGCGAACCCATACCGGCAAACTCGCGCGCTTCCACGTCCTGGGCAACGCGAGCTATGTCGAGCATGTCCACGGACCCCTCCAATGTTTCACGTGAAACATTCTGTTTTTCATCTTGCTGCATCACTGCTGCTCCGTTCGTTTCTTTCGACGCGCCTTGAAGAAATCTCGCAATATGGTTGCGCATTCCTCCGACAGCACGCCGGCCTTTACGTCGAATGTATGGTTGAGGCGCTTGTCCTCGTGAATGGAATACAGCGTGCCCAAAGCACCCGCTTTCGGGTCGGGCGCACCGAACACGCAGCGGTCGACGCGAGCCTGGTGCATGAGCCCAGCGCACATGATGCACGGCTCCAGCGTCACATACACCGTGCAGCCCGTAAGCCTCCACACGCCAAGTTCCGCTGCCGCCATCTTCATGGCAACGAACTCCGCATGCCCTGCGGGATCTTGCTGCGTCTCGCGGATATTGCACGCTCGCGCGATTACGCGAGGCTCCGCAAGGGGGCGACGCGTTGCTTTGTCGATAGGGTGGTACACAACCACGGCGCCGATGGGGACCTCTCCCATAGCCGCCGCGCGTTGCGCCTCCTCAAGCGCCATGCGCATGTATTCTTCGTCATTCATAAGCATCATTATATGGTATCCTACCAAGCTATATGGAGGAATGGCCGAGTGGTTGAAGGCGGCAGTCTTGAAAACTGTTGAGCCGCAAGGTTCCGTGGGTTCGAATCCTACTTCCTCCGCCAGAATGCTATCGCCCGGGTCCCCGGGCGTTTTCTTTTTCAATTGCATGTTGAATGCTTCAGTTTTATGTAACCTTCAACCCTTTCGCCTACTTACTCGTTCCCAAACAACGCAAAAGCGCCCGGAATCGATCCGGGCGCTTAAACATGGTTTGGCGTTGCTTTACGCTTAGCGCTCGTCCATGGGAATGTATGCGCGCTTCTTGCTGTAGATCGACTTGTACGCCGGGCGGATGATGCGCTTGCCCGAGACGATCTCCTCGAAGCGATGCGCAGCCCAACCCGACATGCGGGCGCAGGCGAACAGCGGGGTGAACAGATCCTCTGGGATTCCCAGCATGGAGTACACGAAACCGGAGTACATGTCCACGTTCGCGCACATGTCCTTCCTCGTGCCCTTCTCATTGAGAATCACCTCGGGCGCCAGGCGCTCGATCTTCTCGAGCAAGCGGAACTCCGCCTCGAACTCAGTGCCTTTAGCCAGCTTCTCGGCGAAGCGCTTGCAAATGACGGCACGGGGATCGGACAGCGTGTACACCGCATGGCCCATGCCGTAAACCAGACCGCTCTTGTCGTAGGCCTGCTTGTTCACGATCTTGGCGAGATACGCGGCAACCTCGTCATCGTTCTCCCAATTGACGACGTTGTCCTTGATCTCCTTCTGCATGGCCAGAACCTGATGATTCGCGCCACCGTGCTTGCGGCCCTTCAGAGAACCGATGGCCGCCGCATACGTGGAGTACGCGTCCGTATCGGCGGACGTCAGCACATGCGTGGTGAACGACGAGTTGTTGCCGCCGCCGTGTTCTGCGTGCAGGCACAGCATGATGTCGAGCATGCGCGCTTCCTCGGCCGTGAACTGCCTGTCGGGGCGCAGCATGGACAGAATGGTCTCCGCCGTGGACTGACCTGGGATGAAACGATGCATGATCATGGACTCGTTGTTGTAGCGCGCGCGGATCGCGTAGTACGTCAACACCATGATGCGGGGGAGACGGGAGATGAGGGAGATGGCGGTGCTGATCTCGTGCTGGACGGATCGATCCTCGGCGTTTTCGTCATAAGCGTACAAAAGCAGGATGGTTCGAGCCAGCACGTTCATGATGTCGGGAGGAGTGTTGCGCATGATCATGGACGCGGTGAAGCCATCGGGGAGCTCGCGCTGGGCGTCGATGGTGGCGATATAGTCGGAAAGCTGCTGCTCCGTGGGAAGCTCGCCCATCAGCAGCAGATAAGACACTTCTTCGTAGTTGAATCGACGATCCTTCGCATCAACACCCAGAAGGTCGTACAGGTCATACCCGCGAAGACGCAGCTCACCTTCGTCGGCGCGTTTCTCGCCATCGGACATGACGTAGCCATGCACGTTGGAGATACCCGTCAAACCCGCCAAAACGCCGGTTCCGTCGGCATTGCGCAGGCCGCGCTTCACATCGTAGCGTTTGTACTTTTCAGCATCGATAGAATTGATGCTCTTGAAATTCTCGTACAGGTCGATTTTCTGCGTGCCGCCCATTACGCTCCCTTCCTTTCATGTCATTCATTCCCGCCGCTTCAAAACCAGCAATGCCCGCGCAGGGCGGGCATTGCTGGTTGTTGCTCAAACGATATGCTATTTTGCAGCGCCGATACGGCAGATGGTGGTGCCGCAGTCAGGGCACTTGCCCTTCGTGATGGGCTTGCCGTTCTTCGTGACGCCCTCAACGGGATCCTTCATGATCTTCTTTGCCTTGCATTTCACGCAATATGCCTCGATAGCCATAGTAAACCTCTCTAGTTGCCGTATAAGAGTGCAAGCGCCGTGAATCGGTGAATGCACTTTCAGTTCATGCTCGTGCGGGCTGAAATTATAGGCCAGCGGCCGTCCAGTCTGATAACGAGCATGTTACAGGCCTTACATATTCTTCAACAACTCCATAAGGAAGTCCACGTTGGAGGCCAGTTTCTTCTCGTCGATGTTCTCGACGATGTCGTCCTGCTGGCCGTACAGCGCAGGCTTGCCGCCTTCCATGCCCACCAGATGGGTAACCTGGCAGCCATGCTTCGCCGCATACGATGCAGCGCTTTCCTCGCCGAGCAGCGCACCGGATGCCACCTTGATGCCGGTAGCCTGCGAGGCCTTGCGGATGTAGCGCTTCATACGCGACGATGCCTTCGAGGGCTTCAAGAAACCCTCGCGCTCGATCATGGTCAGATCGCCGGCGCCGATAGCATCGATATCGACGATGAACGCACCTCGCAGCTCGGACTGATGAGCCTCAAGGAACGCCTTCATGCCGGAATTCTGAGCAAGCTCGGAGCCCAAAGCCACGAACCACACCTCGGCATCGATGTCGGGGTTGCGGAACTGGTACACCTCGTTGAGCTCCTCGTTGAGCTCAACGGGCGTGGGCACCGCCGCCGCGGCCGCTTCGTCGGCAAGCTCCTCGGAGGACAGGTTGCTGTTCTCCATGCGACGTGCGGAGTAAGCGCCGCCATGCCACGGACGGAAGCGGTTGGACCCGGACTGCTCGTCGTCTGCCACGTCGTCGACGTTGAACGAATCGTCGTACGCGATCTGCGAAGCCTCTTGGCCTGCTGCCTCAACGTCGATCGGCTGAGGCGTCCATGCCTGGGTTGCGCCGAGGTCGTCGCTCTGCAAAGCGGGCAGAGCCTGCGTAGCCCCAGGATACGCTGCAGCATCCTGATCGGGTTCGACAGCGTAATCACCCTGATACTCGCCCTGCTCGTAATGCTCTTCCTGGAAGCTCTCCCAGCCGCCGCGCGCCTTTCCGGCGGCGCGGGCCTCGAAGTTGTCGTCCACGTCGAGCCATTCCTGCGGCGTATCCTCTTCGTCGTCCTTGCGATGAAGGAACCTGTCGAACAGGCGGCGGAAACGCGACTTGGGCATCTCCATGTAGCCAGGGCCCGCAAATGCACCCGTTTCGGTGAAGTGATCGTCGTAAGCGGAATCATCCGCATCATCGACGTACATGTCTTCGGGGTCCATGGTGCTGGCAAGCTCGCTGCTCACCGGAGCGAACGAACCGGTAGCGCCAGCGGTGCCGAAGCTTGCGGCAGCGTTTACACCCGGCTGGGCCTGAGCCGCATCTGCTGCCTTGATCGAGCCGGACAGCGAAGGCAGGGATGCGAGCAGGGAAGGCCTGGAATCCTTCTTCTCGCCAGACGTCTCAGCCTCTTCATCCTCCTGCTCATGAGCGGCCTTGATGTCGGACGACCCTATGGAGGGAAGCAGGTTCAGCAAGCTGCGTGCCGCGGTCTTGCCGGCGGATTCGACGTCGGCAAGCGGAGCGCGCTGCTTCACAGCCGCCGCAACGGGGGCCGCCGGAGCGGTCGCAGAGATTTCCGGCAAGGTGACGGGAGCCGCGGGGACCACGGAAGCGTCCGGGATATCGAGCGGCTTGGCCTGCAGTTCCGGCACCGTCTCATCCGCAGGTTTGGGCATAGGTGCGGGCGTAGGCACCGCAGGAGCGTTTGCCGCATCGACACGGCCAGCCTCGTTGATGGCAGCCTGCGTCACATCGACGCGATTGCCCGAGCGGGGAGCATCGGATTGACGGGACTGGGCTTCTTCCTGCACCTTGCGCGGATCCAAGAACGCCGGCATGGGAACGTCGCCCATCGGAGGAACATCCTCGAGATGGAGCTTCGTGACATCAATCGGGGGCGTAGCCGCCGTGGCGAAGGGGTCAGCAACCTCTGCAGGAGCGACAACCTGGGTCTGAGCGGGTTCCGGTGCGGAAACCTGCGCGGGGGCGAACTGCACGACGGGCTGCTGAGCGGTCATCTGCTCAGCCGCGAGCTCGGACACAGGAGCGGAGGGTTCGGGGGCGAAGGTTGCAACGGCAGTATCGGCCTGAGGCGCCGCAACCGCGATCTCGTCAGCAGAAGCCACCTCGAGCGGCTCCTCGAGCTGCACGGGCTGTGCTGCCTGCTGCGGCACAGGTGCCTGGACGGCAGGCTCCTCCTGCACGGGGGTTTGCTGCATCTGCGCAGCCTGCTCAGCCGCCGACACCGCGTTCACGGAGACTTCTGGGGATGCGGCGTTCACGACCGGCTGCTCGGTTTCAGGCTGCACCGCGGGCTGCACGGGCGCAATGGTTGCCCACTGCGGAGCGCGAACCTCGCGAATGGTATCGCGATCGATATCGAAGGAGCGCTCAAGCTCATGCTCCACGATGTTGTTCGCCTTCGCGAAATGACCGGCGCTTTCGGCAACCGCGGCATCAAGGGCGCTAGCGTAACGGGAACGTTGCGCCGGCTTCTCGGCGTTACGGGGCTTCTTGGCCTTCTCCTGAGCGCGGGCATACCAATCAGGCACGCTTGCCTGCGCTGCGCGCTGCTGCTCCACAGCCGCCTGCATCTGCTGGATAGCAGCCTGCTGGGCCGCTGCCTGCTGGGCCTCGAGCTCGGCTTGCTGCATTGCTGCCTGCTGGGCCTCAAACTCAGCCTGGGCCTTTTCAGCCTCCTCTGCCTGCTGGGCCTCAAGAGCCTGCTGCTGCTCCTGCTCGGCCGCAAGACGAGCCTGCTCGGCATCACGGCGGGCGCTCTCGATGGCGCGCGCCTCCATGCGCTGCATTCGAGCTTCCTCTTCAGCTTCCTCGCGATCGTGTCGCTCGATCTTCTGAAGGTTGCGCTCAACCTCTTCAGCAGTCATACCGTCGACGGGCTTGCCGGACAACGCCGAGATTGCAGCCTTGGCGGCGATGAGGCTCTCCTCGTCCTCCATGGAGGAACGGGGATGGGACGAATACACGAACTCGGCGCCTTCGGGCACAAGACCGCTTTCATACGCGGCCTCAGGTCCATGCATCAGGGCGTCCTCGCGCTCGGCGATCTCGGCTTCGCTCACGCGGCCCGCACCGATGCGGCGAGCCAGCTCAAGCAGGGTGGCGACGCCGGAAGCGTTGCAATTCGCACCTTCGTTGTAGGCTGCGGTCTGATGCAATGCGCCAAGAGCAAGCGGGATAGCGGTGAGCAGCATAGCGATAACGGTCAGCAGCGTGAAGATCGTGGTGAGCGTACCTTCGGACGACCCCAGGGCAACACCCTTGATGAGCAACAGCACGGGGAGGGCAGCCATTGCACCGAAGGAGATCTTGCCGACAAGCGGCATAACCTGCGCCGTGGGACCGGCAAGCTCGGCACGAACCTTGCCGGTGTCGTAACGAGCCACCAAGATCACCTTTCGGCGTCGAGCTCCTTCGCCATCCTCAGGCGCTGCGGGGGCATACTTCGCCACAACGTTTTGGCTCACGCCTTTCCCTAGAAGCTTCGAGATGATGGGCTTGTCCAGATACTCGGCGGCGAACAAACCGGCTGCCGCAAGGCAGCCGATAACCCCGACGATGCTCAGCACGGGCACAATCAACGACAGCAAGGCGAGCACCACAGCTGCGCCGCAGCAGATCATGCTAGGCAGATGAGGGTCGCCGACCCCGTTGAAATCCTCGATGTTAGCAGGCAGACCTGCTTCCTTCTGGAATTGCTCGGTAATGTACAACGCAGCCTGCTGTTCCTCTTCGGTGCCAGCGGGACGGGCGCCGATTTCCTGCGACAGGTATGCGATATGCTCTTTAATATCCGGCATTTTTGTGCCTTTCGTTCCTCAATTACAGCAAGGCATATACGGGTTGCAGTATACGCTATTTGCCTTGCGCGCCCAAATAATCACGTATAACTGCATCACTGGTGCCGGCAGCAGCACGCTGTCCGGAATAGCTTCTGATAACCTCTGCCCATGTTGCGAAATACGCATCTTTGACCAATTGCTTTGGGTCGCTTGGCAAAGCTGCAGCCATCGTCGCCGCTTCCTCTTCGGCAGCGTTGTAAGCATCGTTTCGCGCGATGGCCTCATCCTTGTTTTTCGCGGCGAGAGCCTCATCGGACTGCACAGCCAAATCCATCGCTTCCATTCGCTTTTCCACATACTCGATCAGCGGTGAAACATCAGCCGTTTGGTAATCCGCTTGAAGCACCTTCAGCTGATCAAGGCTTTTGGAAAACGTTTCCTTTGCTTCCAAGGTGCACTCCCTAGATGCATCGACCTCGTTCCGTCCGGCAAGTTTTGTCGCCTCGCGAACCTTGGCATCCGCGTCCAGCACCACCTGCCACGCAGCGTCGCATTCCTTCGCCGCCTGCTCAGCATCTTCCGACGCCTCAACCAGCTGCACGCCTTGCATTATCATGCCTTTGCGTGCCGTTATCGATATAACCGTTTGATTGGCGACTTCGCGAACGGAAGGATCGGATAGCTTTTCCGAAACGTTGCGCGCCTTCCCATCAGCATCGACTAGCAACTGCTTGGTTTGCTCGACGGAGGGAAGAACATCTTGCCTCTTCCCTTTGCTTTCTGCTGCAAAGGGGTCATCCACTATCGCATCAATTTGCAAGATGATCTCATCAGCTTCGGAAACCAGTCTCAGCGCATCCATAAGCTCAGACTCGTAACCTTGCTGCTCGGTGACCTGACAGTGCCACGCCCAAACGCCAACGGATACGATTGCCAAAGAGGCAGCCGCCACCACGGATACCGCAGCAATCCTCCCTTTGCGACGGCGCGCTTTTCTTCGCGCTATCTCCTCTTCGATGGACATGCGCTTAGCAGCAGCCGGCGCCTGAGACGAAGCTTCTTCGCTATAGCCTGATGCGTGGAGAGCATTCTTGCGTTGGGTTGCCTGCTTAGCTTGCTTCTGTTTAAACCAGACTCCGCTTCGCCGCCTGCCAGCACCGTTTTCGTTAGCGTGCGAACCAACTGACGCCTTACGACCGGATGTTTCACGTGAAACATGTTCGCCTGTTTCACGTGAAACACTCTGAGCATTCGCATCCCTACGGGTAGCGAGCAAATCCCTCAAGCTGAATCGATGAGTTGTTTCCTTATATTTAGCAGCATCGAGAACGCTGAACGATATCTCGTTGGACGTTCCGTGCGTCCTCTCTTTGATATGAGCTGCTCGGGCGATTTTATCGTCTCGTCTTCTCATATACGCCGCCAGGTTCAGCCTCGGTTCGTTGCCGCCAATTCAGCAACGATCTGGGCAGCAGGCAGCACTTTGATGTTGCTGCTTGGCAAGGAGTTCAGGAACACTTTCCCATAGCTCTTCGAAACCAACCTATGATCCGCAAGGATAAGCGCGCCGGTGTCATCGGCACGACGGATCAATCGACCAGCCGCCTGCTTTACCTCGAGCACCGCCGCGGGAAGCACATAATGTCGCCAAGCTTGGTCATCGCGTTCCGCACGCTCGCAAGAGAGCGGATCGGTCGGCTTCATGAAGGGGAGCTTCGGGATAACGACGCCTTTCAGGGTTGCACCCGGGGCATCGAACCCTTCCCAGAAGCTTTTCAGCGCGAACAGCGATAAGTGCTCATCAGCAAGGAAGTCATCGCGCAGACCCTTCACCGACACGCCCCACTTTTGGCACACCAAGCGCAAATCATCGCTTTTCAGTTCAGGCTGAACATAGTCGAAGCAACGCTCCATCTCGCGACGGTTCGTAAATAGCGTGAGCATCGAACCCTGCTGCGCTTTATGCGCCTCAACAAGGAACTTTTGCAGGGTGGCCATATAGCTAGGCTCATTAGGCTCGGGCATATCGGCAACAACGTACACCGTCATGTTCTTGTCGAAGTCGTAGCTCGAATCAAGCTGGCAGGTCTTGACCGGCGAGAACTCTCCTTGACCCAGACCCATGGCGTTCGTGAATCCATCGAAGCTGCCGTTGACAGACAGCGTTGCCGACGCGAACACCACCGAATGCGTGGAAGCATACAGCGTATCGTTCAGCTTTCCGCCGACGTTAACGGGCATGCCTTGCAACTTTTCGCCGACGCGGTCCTTCTTCCGGCACAGCGTTGCAGCGTACGCATAGCTTTCGTTGGGGTCTTCGAGGATCACCTGCACCGCATTGACCTGCTCCTTCAAGTCGATAGCCATCGCAGCTATCTCGCGCTGTATCGCAGCTGCGTTCTCGATTTCCTCAAGATACGCCACCAGGTTCTGACAAGCTGCAATCAGCTTCTCGGCAGATTCCCTCATCGCGACACCCTTGTCCACGATGTCGCCGAACGTGGCGGAACTCCGGATATCGCTGTTCACCCACAGTTCAACGATTTCATAGCCGCGCCCATGCCGGTTCGTATCGAAGAACAGCAGACCCTTCAGGCTGGCGCAGAAAGCCTCAGCAGTCTGACGATATGCCTCACCCGCGCTCTTGCCTTTTTGCGTGAGCGTATAGAACAGCGTTTCGCTTTCCTCTTTCGCGCCGTTCAGGACCACACGACGTTCCGCACGGGAGAACACGTTCCTGCGAGCATCATCTGCCGCTACTCGGCGAGCCTCTCGGAGGATATTCTCGGCATCGAGTTCAATAGAGAAAGCACGGCGCGCTTCGCTTTCGGCACCATGGGCCTCATCGACCGCCCAGTAGCGAACCGGCGGCAGCAAACCACCGTCGGCGGCCATGTCGCAAAACAGCAGGCTATGATTGGTAACCAAGATATCCGCAGCTTCGGCACGCTTGCGCGCCCCGTGGACGAAGCACAGGTTACCGAAGAACGGGCACTTGCGGCGCAGACATTCCTGGCTGCTCGTCGTGATCACCTTTCGCGGCAGCAAACGATAATCAAGCTTCAAGCCATCGATATCGTCATATTCCGTTTGCTCGATAAACGAAAGCAGCGCCGCCATCGCTAGGGCCTGCGACAGCTCTTTGCCCTGAACCTCCTTCATCGCAGCGCCGTCATCCACCACGCTGCGAATCTTGCGAAGACAAGGATAGTGGGAGAAGCCCTTCAACGGCGCACACGTCAAAGGCTTTGCGTCGGGATCGGATGCGCGCAATGCCTTCGCAAGAGCGGGAACCTCTTTGAATACCAGCTGATCAAGCAGAGCATTCGTTTTGGTTGCCACACCGACGGTAATGCCGTTCCTCTGCGCGGTAAGCGCCAAAGGAACCAGATACGCCATGGATTTACCGACGCCGGTTCCAGCTTCAACCACAAGATTGTCCCCAGAAGCGAATGCATCACGCACCGAAGTGCTCATGTCTCGCTGCTCGGCGCGCGGCTCGTAATTCTTGTACAGGTTGCCCACAAGACCCTCTTGGCTGAAGGCCTTGGCAATCTCCTCGGCAGTGGGGTACTCCATACTGCGCATAGGATCGGAGGCAATCGCATCGGCATCGACCTTCGGCCTGTTTTCAATCTTACGAAGACGATCACGGCGAATGGATTGCAGCGAGAACAGATCCAGCTGACTCGTTGCCCACGAGAGCTGCCCCTCGTTTGTTTCACGTGAAACAATGTCATGCGCAGCGTCTTCGATTAGGGCAACCTCATCGGATGCTACATCCGCAGCATCGCCGGAATGGTCGGCGAAGTACTGGAAAACAACCTGGGTTTCCCACTGCTCAGGCGTTGCAAGGGATGCGATTTTAGCCACAAGGGGCTTCGGCATAGCATCCACTGCAGCCAGCAAAATACGGAACACGGCGCACGTAGCAGCAACGTCATCATCCGCGCGATGCGTGGAAACCGGTGCCCCGAAGGTGCGAACCAAGTCGATAAGTCGATGGGATTTCAGGCGGGGAAGAGCAATGCGAGCAAGATCCAAAGAATCAAGCCAGGTGTTCTCCAGCAAAGGATAGCCGCTTGGATGTCGCGTGGTGAAGGTGCGATCGAAGGCGGCATTATGGGCCACAAGCTTCGAATCGCCAACGAATTCGGCAAGCTGCGCAAGTGCTTCTTCAGGAGAAGGAGCATCGGCAACATCCTCATCGTGAATATTGGTCAAGTGCGCAACATCTTCCGGAATAGGCTTTCCGGGGTTTACGAACGTTACGAACCAATCGACTATCTCGCCCTTATCCATGCGGGCGGCCGCAATCTGCGTCAACTCGTCGTGATTGAACGAGAAGCCGGTCGTCTCAGTGTCTATAACGACGATATCGCGGTCAAGCTCACCGTAATCGCTTTCTTTCGAAGCATCAGCGAGCGATGCATAGCGATCGATAATCGCTTGAGGGGTTCCATCACTGATATATGCGAGCAAATCACCACGCACGGCATATTCCTTATCTCCCACATGGATGCTTCCATGTTTGCTTCTATCACTTTGTAACCTTCTTATTGTAAGTCAGCCGGCATCGATGGATGCCGGGTATTCCGGTTCTTCGTTTGTGTTACGCTTTTTTCACTTCATTTCAGATAGGAGACCCCATGCTGCCCGATTGCTATTACGGCGCATACGCCCGCTTTGACACCACTTCAAAGAAAGATGCGGCGATTCTGCTTGGATCAAATTGCATCATCGGCGACGTTTTCAATATCGAATTTAAACCCTTGGAAGGCCAAACACGCGCATGGGTCGTGAACGATTATGGCGATGTATTAGGCTACCTTGATGAGCAAACGTCCCACAAACTCAACCTGTTAGCCGCTAAAAGCTGGGAAATACATGCCGTCTTATCGTTCGTAGCTTTCACCGATCAACCGGAACCGGGTTTCTACTGGGGCGAAGTCGCCCTCTTCTGCTACGACAAGGTGCATCAATCGGATTTCGATACCTTCATGCGCACGACCATGAAGTCGCTTTCGCAAGGCATACGCCCACGCATCGACATCAAGAACCAGGGTGTGCAATCGATTCTCGATTCTCACGGAACCTGGCAGCCTTCGCAGCGAGCCGACATGCCCAAGGGCGACAGTCATACCGCCATCCTCAAGAAATCCCGTGGCTTCACCGACCTGATGGTCCAGAAAAGCAGGGAAGGGAACAAGGGCTGTTTTTTGATCAGCTGGGCATTCTTGCTTGCGTTGGTCGCATTGGCGGTATTCGGATTGAAAAGCTGTGGGCTGTTCTAGCCACATCCCTTCACCAATCTTAACTAGCTAATGGCTTTCTTAAAGGAAGTTTCAGGGGTTTGTCCAACACTACGGAGTTCATCCCGCCGCAGGACGACATAAAGTTTTATTGCAAGACTATTCAATCTCGAGTCCCTGCATAAAGTTCAACCTCTGAATCGATGGACAACATGATCGCCTGCTCCGTGAATAAGGCATGGTCCTGAAATCAACTTCAACGCTATGCAACCCGCTGGACACCGCAAGACGCCAAGCTACAGTAAGAGGGGGCTGGTCCCGGAACGCTTCCGGGACCAGCCCCCTCTGTTTGTCACTCATTCTTTATCCAACGACTTCCATTTCTCATGGATGCCGTTGAATCGCTTTTAATCGTCCGTTCGTGGAAAGCCAATCGTTCCGATCGATTGCCAAACAGACTTATTCCGCACAAGCCCGTTTATCGCACAGGCTCTTCCAAAGCAAGCTCGATAAGCTTGGTGCACAGCTCGGGGAAGGTCATGCCTGCGGCTCGAGCGGCATCGGGAAGAAGGGACGTTGCCGTCATACCGGGAATGGTGTTCGTTTCCAACGCCCAGCAATCACCGTTTTCTTCCAAGATGAAGTCGGTGCGAGAGGTGCCGCTGCACAAGAGCGCCTTGTGAGCGTTCTCCGCTTCGCGCTGCATGACCTTCGTCACGTCATCAGGAATGCGAGCAGGGCAGATATGCTGAGAGCCGCCCACGGCATACTTCGACTCAAAGTCGTAGAAATCGCTCTTGGGAACGATTTCGATAACGGGCATAGCCTTCGGCTCATGGTTCCCCAAAACGGCGACAGTGAATTCACGGCCTTTGATATAACGCTCGATAAGCACCTCATCATCGATATCGAGCGCTTTCTGCAAAGCGTCTTCGATAGCTTCCGCACCTTCTACGATGAACACGCCGATAGCGCTACCCTCGGTACCGGGCTTCACGACGACCTTCTCGCCCATAGACGAGATAACCTGCTGGATATCAACCTTGTCACCCTTGTTAACCGTCAAAGACGGAGGAGTGGGGATGCCCTCACGTTCGTAAAAGACCTTCGCCTTCACCTTGTCCATGGCAAGCGCGCTCGACCACACGCCAGAGCAGGTATAAGGGATACCGACGATATCGAGCAAACCCTGCACCGTACCGTCTTCGCCATATTTGCCATGCAGACAAAGGAATGCCACATCGAACGGCTCTTCGATCAAACGCTTCAGGTCTTCTTTATTCGCCGGATCGATATCGGTGACGGAAAAGCCCGCCGTCTCCAAAGCTTCGCGAGCACCCTTACCAGATGCCAAGGAAATTTCACGCTCGTTGCTTTTGCCGCCACACAAAAGAGCAACACGGCAAGAACGAGGATCGATACTTGAAGACATGACTCCTTCTTTCTCCTTTAGAGACCGTATTGCTGCAGTATAGCAAAACCCGCACACAGGCTTCGCAGCATGCAAGGTAAGCGCTGATGTTTCACGTGAAACAGGTATAATGACCCGCATGAATACACTAATCAAAAACTTCACCCAAAGCGACCTGGCCCCTCTCATGAAGGAGCTCGGTCAACCATCTTTTCGCGCGAAGCAGCTTTATGAGTGGCTTTACAACAAAGGTGCTCAAAGCTACGACGATATGACCAACCTGCCTGCAAAGCTTCGAAATCAACTTTCCGAGGAGTATCCGCTGTACGTACCCAACGTACTTGAGGAGGCTGTTTCCAACGACGGCACCCACAAGCTGCTCCTGGAATACCACGACGGCGTATGCGTTGAAACCGTTGCCATCCCGTCGCGCAACGGCGACCGTCTTACAGTCTGCTTCTCCACACAAGCTGGCTGCCCCATGGCATGCGCGTTTTGCGCAACGGGAAAAGAAGGCCTTACGCGCAATTTAACCGCAGGCGAGATCGTCGACCAGATAGTCACGGTTCAGCGCCTTATGGGACGCCGTGTGACCAATGTCGTCGGCATGGGGCAGGGCGAACCGCTGCTGAACTACGACAACGTCTTGAACGCGCTGCGCATCATCAACGACGAAAAAGGCCTAGGAATCGGAGCGCGTCATATCTGCATCTCCACGTGCGGCATCATTCCTGGAATAGACCGTTTTGCGGAAGAACCCGAGCAATTCACGCTTGCCGTCTCCCTTCATGCAGCGCGACAGGACGTACGTCTTGAGCTCATGCCCAAAACAAGCGGCTTCCCTCTGCCGAAACTCAAGCAAAGCTTGCTACGTTATATCGAGAAAACAAATCGTCGCGTCACGTTCGAGTACATCATGATCGACGGCGTTAACGATACCGATGCGGACTTGACGGCGCTGCTGGACTTCTGCAAAGGCCTGCTTTGCCATATCAACCTGATTCCCATCAACTCGATTCCGGAATCCCCTTACAAGCCAAGCACTTCCAAGACTATCGATAAATGGATTGCGGAAGCAGGCCGTCACGGAATCGAAACCACGTTGAGAGATTCCAGAGGATCAGATATCGCCGGCGCCTGCGGACAGCTGAAGAACACGTTCACAAATAGACAGCAATAATCACCGACAATGCAACACATAACCATCCGCTAAACAAAAAAAACGAGCCGACGATGAAAACGCCGGCTCGTTTACTTTGCCTAAAATCGAAATTCTTTATGCGAGGTTCGAAGCAAGAATACCCTTGAACAAGCGCTCAAGATCATCTTCGTCCTTGAACTCGATTTCAATCTTATTCTTGCCATTGACGGATTTCACCTTAACCGGCGTATCCAGAACATCCTTGAGCGTACGGGCAACCTTTCGGTATTCCTTCGGCATGGGAGTCTTCGGCTTAGCGTTCTCGTTTTTCTTTCCGGAGAACAAGCGCGCCAAAGCCTCGGCTTCGCGAACGGACAACTTTTCCTCAACCAGCTTACGCGTCAGGCGCTCGCGTCCTTCTTTCGTAGGGATGGAAAGGATAGCTCGTGCGTGACCGGCGGTGATTTTCTCCTCAAACAGCAATTGCTGTGCTTCCTCGGGAAGCTCCAGCAAACGCAAGGCATTCGCAACCGTGGAACGCCCCTTCGACATCGCCTGAGCAACCTCGGCCTGCGTCATGTTCAAGCGTTCCATCATACGGCGATAGCCGTACGCTTCCTCAATGGGATTAAGATCGGAACGCTGGATGTTCTCGATAAGAGCAAGCTCCAGAGCCTTATCATCGTTAGCTTCTTTAACTCGAATAGGCACTTGCTGCAAACCTGCCAGCTTCGATGCCTGCCAACGACGCTCGCCGGCGATGATCTGATACGTGCCATCCTCAAGCGGACGCACCAGAATCGGCTGCAAAAGCCCGTCTTTCTGGATGGAAGCGGAAAGCTCCTCCAGCTCCTCGCGCTTGAAATTTGTACGAGGCTGATCGGGGTTAGGAGCAATAGCGTTGATATCGACTTCGTTTACTTCGCGGGACTGCGCATCGCCGCCGTGCTGTGCTGCATCAGAGGGCGCTACCGTGCGCTCAACCACTTCCTGAACAGCAGAACGCGCAGCACGCTGAGCAACCCCCCTGATGGTGACCTCAACGCCATTTTCGACAATCGACTCAGGCTCCTGCTCCTCATAGGAAGAGGAGGGAACAGCTTCGCGAGCCGTCCGAGGCTCAGGCGATTTCTGTGCGGGAACGGTTTCGCGAATCACCTCGCGCTCAGGCTGAGGCTTCGGCTGAGACTGCTGCGGCTGCTCTGCCTCCACGCGCACACGTTGCGGCTCCTCCTGAGGAATAGCCTCCTCATAGGCACCGCCCAGCAACGAGTTCAAACCACGACCAAGACCACCACGACCATTCCTAGCCACGGGCTATCACTTCCTTAGCAAGACTCATGTACGACTGGGCACCCTTGCCCGAAGGGTCATACAGGGTTATCGGTTGACCGAAGCTAGGAGCCTCGGAGAGTTTCACAGTGCGGGGAATCAGCGTTTCGAACACCAATCGCCCGAAATAGCTGCGCACCTCCTCGACCACTTGGCGGGACAGCGTGGTACGACCGTCGTACATGGTCATGAGCACGCCATAGATATCCAGCGTGGGGTTCAGGCGAGTTTTGACACGTTTCATTGAATCAAGGAGTTTTGTCACGCCTTCCAGTGCATAGAACTCGCACTGAATGGGGATAAGCAGCTTGTCAGCGGCAACTAGAGCGTTAACCGTAAGCAAACCCAGGGAAGGGGGGCAGTCAATGAAGATGTAATCATATTTACCGCGAAGAGCTCCAATGGCATCCTTAAGGCGATTCTCACGCGCCATCTCGGAAACCAGCTCAACCTCAGCACCGGCAAGGTTGATGGTCGCCGGAACCAGGTCCAAACCCTCGCACACATCGGGGATGATAACTTCTTCGACGGGAACATCGTTGAGCAACACGTCATAGATGCAATTCTGCACCTGACTCTTCTCAACGCCTAGACCGCTCGAGGAATTACCCTGAGGGTCAAGGTCGACAAGAAGCACCTGCTTGCCCATCTCGCCAAGCGCAGCGGAAAGGTTGATTGCGGTAGTGGACTTGCCCACACCACCCTTCTGGTTGATGATCGCCATAATCTTCGTCTGGCCGACCACATGCTTCACCGGCTTCTTATCGCGATAGGAGCGAATAGGCGTAGGTTCGATCTCGGGGCGAGATTCAACAGGCTCAGGCTCAAGCTCAGTCGAGCTATGAGGGTCGCGCTCGACCACTTCGATGTGCTCGATGGCTATCTCATCCTCAACGGCATCTTCCTGTACGCGTTGTTCCTGCTGAACCGGCTCAGCTTGTTTTTTATCTTTCCTGAGGCCGTCGAAAAATCCCACAGGAACCCCCTTTCATGGTTTCAGACGCTAGTATACCGTGTTTCGATTCACGCGTATAAAACCCCAACGCACAATGGGGACTTTTGAACGGAAATCAACGAAACCTCGATAAGAAAAAAGCCGCCCCTACAATATCGGGAACGGCTTATAACACTACAACGGCTTTTTCTGAGCCAAACCGGTTCTGCGAGGCAGCTTCAGCTTCGGCTTCGCAACCTTCTCATAGCACAGGATTCTACGCGAGTAGTCATCAAGCTCGTAAGTCTGATCGTCGACCAGTTCCATACCAACCTGCTTGCCGACAACGCGAGCATGATCAAGCTCATCCTGTTCGACAAGGGCTTTGAAGCAAATTAGACGACCACCCATCTTCAGCAACGGGGAAGAGAGCTCCAGCAGAACGGATAGCTTCGACAGCGCCCGGGCACTGATCGCAGCAAATTGCCCAGACTGTTCACGACCCAGATCTTCGATACGGCCAGCGTACGTGGAAACGTTAGAAAGGCCGAGCTCCTCAATGAAACCATCAAGGATCTGAACCTTCTTTTGAACGGAGTCGACCAGCAACGTGGGCCTACCGGTTTCAATGGCAAGCGGAATACCAGGATAGCCCGCGCCCGTTCCGATATCGGCATAGCGGCCCTCAGGGCACGCATTCAAAGCATCAAGACCGAGCAGGGAATCCTGCACATGGAGCACCATGCCATCTTCCCAAGAAGAGATGCGCGTGATGTTCGTGGTCTTGTTGGCTTCGATAACCAACTCCAAATGTCGCTTGAGCAAGTCCTCGTGCATGAACCGTTCCTTCTGTCCTGTTGTTTCACGTGAAACATACTTTAGCCCTTCATGCAGCATATTGGATACCAAGCATATGAACCCCTTGAAAAACAAAGAGGCCGCATCCGAAGATGCGGCCTGATAAGTTCTTGCGATATCAGCCAAGAACCGAATAGAAGCAACTGCCTAGAGCGGGACAACCACGACGTGACGCGCGGAACCCTCGCCCTCAGATGCCGTCTCAACGCGCTCGTCGTCACGAAGGGCAATGTGCACGATACGACGCTCGTACGGAGTCATAGGACGAAGCTTCACGCTGCGATGCTGCTTAGCAGCCTTTGCGGCAGCGTTACGAGCGATGGACTCAAGCTTCTCTCGCTGACGGTTCTTGTAACCCTCAACGTCGACGATGACGGGGTAGCGGAAGCCCATAGTGCGAACGGTGATGGCGGACACCAGGAACTGCAACGCATCAAGGGTCTTGCCGTGACGGCCAATGAGAACGGCCAGGTCGTCACCGGTGATATCGAGGATAAGCTCGCCTTCATCGCCTTCGTACTCGTCGATAGTGACCTCACCGACGTCGAAGTGCTTCAGGATGTCCTGGATGGTTGCAATGGCGGTATCCGCGATGCGATCGAGATCCTCGTCGCTGATGCCGTCTTGTTCGACCTGGGCGTCTTGAGCCTCTTCTGCGGTCAATTCCACGTTCTCTTCTTCTGCCATTTGCAGCTCCTTAGAACTAAAAACCACAGTGCGCGGTGTTTCACGTGAAACACCGCGCACCATTACGCAAAATCGATTAAGCGTGCTTTTTGGAGGTGTCCTTCTTCTTCGGACGCGGCTTCTTAGCCTTGCGGGTAACGTCGACCTCGATCGGCTTCACCTCGATGGTCTCCTCCTTCTCCGCATCACGCTTCTTCATGAGGCGCATGGAGATCTGCTGCTGGCACACGCCGATAATGGAGGAAACGCCCCAGAACAGAAGAACACCAGCGGGGGAGCTCCAGCTGATCCACAGCATGAACAAGCTCATGACGCCAGCCATGATCATGGTCTGATTGCGCTGCGGGTTATCCTTCTGCCCCATCTGCATCAAGATCATGGGCAGGAACGTAGCGCCAGCGAACACGATCATGAGGATAAGGTACGGAAGGAACGTGCCAAAACCACCGGCAACCGCGCCGGACGGCGTCATAACCAGGTTAGGAACCAGGTTGAAGAACTGGTAGCCCTCATCGGAACCCAGGTAGTTCGGCATCTCGCGCAGCACCTGGAACAGGGCGATGAAGATAGGCATCTGCAGGAGCATGGGGAGGCAGCCGGCCAAGGGGTTGAACTTGGCGTCAGCGTAAAGCTTCTGCATCTCCTCCTGCATACGCTGCGGGTCGTTGGCATACTTCGTCTGAATCTCCTGCATCAGAGGCTGAACCTTCTGCATCTGATAAGAAGACTTCGTCTGCTTATGCATCAACGGGGAGATAAGCACACGGAAGATGATGGTCACGATAATGATGGCCAAGCCCCAGTCTTGGCAGAAGCCGAAGAAGAATTGGATGATGTCAAATATCCAGTTCTTGAATACTTCCCACATACTATGGTTTTCCTTCCTTTAACCGACAAAAGCCGCCGGCTGAAGCCCCGCCCTTACGGAACGGGATCATAGCCGTGCGGCCCTCCAGGTCGACACCGTAGAATACGTTTTACCGTCAGCCTTAAGCCCTTTGCGAAACCGTAGCGTTGAAACGCGATGAGCCCGTATTCCGAGCACGTCGGGGTAAAACGGCAGCACGACGGGAACATAGGCGAAATCGCCGCCCTATAAAAGGTAATGAGAAACATAGCCACCTTGCACGGTATGCTTCCGAAACCTTTCTTCATTCCAATCAGACCCTACCGAATTCCAGCGCGTTTCAGCGCTTCGTCGCATGTTTCGAGCACTTTACTATACTTAGCGCGGCAAATACCCGACTTCGCGAGAAATATCACATCGAGATTCGGGAATGGGCCGCCCAGCTCATGGCAAATGGCTCTCATTCGACGTTTTGCGCTATTACGCCATACAGCGTTACCGGACTTTTTTCCTGCAATAAAAGCAACACGACCGTGAAGGCCGTGCTGCTTCGCTGGTAACACTATGAGCGTAAGGTACGGTGTACGCAGGCGCTTTCCGCTAGAGAACAGATCGGAGATGTCCGCTTTGGACTTGATAGTCTCCAATCGAATACTCTTTACACGCAGAGACGCTTACGACCCTTAGCACGGCGAGCAGCCAGAACCTTGCGGCCGCCCTTGGTTGCCATGCGGGCACGGAAGCCGTGGCACTTGGCACGCTTACGAGTGTTAGGTTGATAGGTGCGCTTCATATCGTTTCCCTTTCATGGTTTAGAGCAACTTGTTGAGTATAACCGGAACAGCACAGCTGTCAAAAGGTTTTTACCTATATATGCCAGCCGATGCACAAGATACCCACATTATGAAAGCCCACCTGCGAAAACACGAAGTTTTCCACAACATTGCCAATGCACGGGAAAACATTGTTTTCAACAATTCATTGGGGGATCGAAAACGCGGGTCGCAACATCTAGTGGAGACGTCTTTCCAGCGGTTCGAACGCACCGGTATGAGAAAAAATCGAAAAGGGAATCCCCCCTTATGTTGGCTGGGGACGCCAAATCCCCCTCATCTAACGAAGGCGCTTTCGGCAACCCGAGGGAGATTGCGCGAGAAGCACGCTCCACCGACCCCGGCAGCACCTACCCTCAACACATGAAGGGATATCGGTGGAAAACCGAGGCGGGTAATGAAACGACACTCAAAGAAAACGGACCTTACAGCCGATCGATGCCTGCAAAAAGAAGGAAACACGCCCCGAAACCCGCAACGAAGGGCTGGAAAAACATACCTCTCCTCATCGAGCGATTCCGGCGATTGTGGAAAACGTTGAAAACTTGGAATTCATTCGAAAACCGCTGTGGAAAAATATCGAAACACGCGTTTTCGGATTGCTCAAAACCGTAAGCAGGCAAGCGATTGACCAGGCAATTAAGCATGTGCATAGTTTTCAACACGCTTCTGACCAGGCATTTCTCCGTTCTTTATATCACCACTAGGATGCTTTTTCGTTGGAATGCACGACTGACCTGGTGCTTTCAGACACCTGTAGCAAAACCCTCTCACCGGCTGAAAAAACCCGTCGAAACTTGTCGGAACAAGCTGGAATTTCAACAATGTCGAAAACCTTTGCACCTCCGTTTTTCACACTTATTCGAGTTTTCATTCCAGTTTTCAACAATCTTTGAATAGAAAGTGGAAAACGCAGGAAACAATGAGTTCATCGTTGTGAAAAACTTTCAACCGATAGTGATTTTTCCACATTCGATTCCGGAATTTGCCCAGTTGAATGGAATTCGATGGGAAAAGAAGGTACACTTTTCAAGGATTTTTCCCGAAAATGTGTAAAACTTTGGAAAACGACGAATGTGGAAAGCGGTAAAAGCGCAGATGAGCGAGCAAGAACAGCATCAGGAATCACCTGAAAACAACGATGATGAGGGTTTCGACTTCACTCACGTGAATTCGGTTGCACGCATCGCCCTATACGACAACTTGCTGAGCGCGCCGCGTGTCACCGAAATCCAACCCGCCCCCACCGGCGAGTTCATCGAAAGCCTGGCAACGAACGTATACCAGCAATCGCAGGCGGCAGGCGGCACCATTCCCTATACGGTTATCCGCGAGGTTTCGGAGAACTTCATACACGCGCGATTCCAAGAGGCCACGGTATCCATCCTCGATCACGGCTGCACCATCCGTTTCGCAGACCAGGGGCCGGGCATCGCTTGCAAAGACCGTGCACAACTGCCCGGATTCACCTCCGCCATCGAACCCATGAAAAGCTACATCCGCGGCGTAGGGTCGGGCCTTCCCATCGTGAAGGAATACCTCGACTTCACCCACGGCACCATCAGCATCGAGGACAACCTCGGCACAGGGTCGGTAGTCACCATCAGCGCCAACGGCAGTAACCCGCAGCTTCCCAAGGAGCTGGAGATCGACCACGTCGAGGAGGACGAGGACGCAGAGCCCCCCGAACCCACGGCGCCGCGCTATCGAATCGCCGAGGAGGATCACGAACCCGCATACAACGCCCAACCCGCATACGCTCAGCCTTCGGCTCAATACGCACCGGGGTTTGCGGCCCAGCCGCCTATGCAGGCATATCAGCAGGCTCCGCAGATGGCATACGCAGCCCCGCAACAGTTCGCGCAGCCCGGATATGCGCCGGCTGCCCAGCAGGGCTACATGCAAGCACCTATCCAGCAACCGATGGGCTATCCCTACGGCCAGCAAATGCAGCAGCAACCGCAGATTCAGCCCGCGCCAGTGGATGCACAGCCGATCATCGCGTCCCTGTCCCAGCGCGAGAAGGATTTCCTCGTCATCTACCTGAAAGAAGGGGTGCTGGGTGTATCGGACGTGGTCAAACTGACCGGAGCAGCGCAATCAAGCGTGCATAACACGCTGAAAAAACTGGAAGGTATCGGCCTTTTGAAAATGTCCGGCAAAAAGCGCATGCTCACGAACCTGGGCATCCAGGTTGCGCAGCTGCTGTAAAACACGGCGGCAATCAGTTTTCAACGAACCGAAACCGCGCAAGGCGAACACGCCCGAACGCGCATGATCGAAGGCCTGCTTATGAACACGGAAGAAATCAATCAGCTATGGGCGGAGGTATGCAGCCGCGTCAAAAGCTACGAGGGAATCATAGGCCCCCAGGTGGATGCGCTGTTCAGCCAGCTATTTCCCCAGGCCGCAAGCGACGGGTTCATGATGCTGACCGCTAATACGGAATTCATCAAGAACTTCATCGAGCGCCATTACATCGACTGTATCAAGCGCGCCCTCGAAGAGATTCGCGGGGTGCCTTTCGACGTGCTCATCGGCATCGACGAATCACAGGCTCCTGCGACCATGCCGGCTGCACCGGCTCCGGCAGCTGCACCGGCTCCGGCAGCCGCGCCCAGCCCCGCCACAGCGCCGGCCGCGGCTCCGGTCGCAGCCCCCGCGCTTGCGCCGCAAACGACAGCGCAAACCACCGCTGCGGCAGCAGCCGATCCCGTCACCGCACAACAAGCAACAGTCCCCGCGACAGCGACGATGCAGGCGACCGAAGCGCCGACCGCAACGCCGGCCCAAACGACTGCGCAGCCCAACCCTGGCCAGCCGGCGGCCCCGACGCCCGTCTCGGTCGCAGCACCGACTGCCGCAATGGAGCAGCAAGCCGCCGACCCCGTTGTTGCTCCCGCAAGCGCACCGGAGCAGCAAACCGCCCCAGTGCCCGTCGCCACCAGCCCGCAAGAACCCGCCCCGCAGGCCATCCCGGCTGACAGCGCCGCGGCCGGTCAACCTGCGCCGAACAACTCCGTCACCTCGACGCTCACGTTCGAGAATTTCGTCATCGGCGACTCGAACCGCATGGCGTATTCCATGGCCGTCTCCGTTGCCGAAACCCCGGGCAAACCGCACCTGAACCCGTTGTTCATCTACGGAAGGTCGGGCCTGGGCAAGACGCATCTGCTTCGGGCTATACAGAACTACATCAACAGCAACATGCCCAACCTGCAGGTCGTCTACAAAGACTCGAATGAGCTGCTCGAGGACTACATGGACGCATCCGCGGCGCACGACACGGAGAAGTCCAGCTACAAGAACTTCAAGATGTACTACGAGGAAGCCGACGTCCTCCTTGTCGACGACGTCCAGCAACTGCAGGGTAAGAAGCAGACGCTCGACATCATGTTCCAGATATTCAACAAGCTGACAAGCCAAGGCAAGCAGGTCGTTCTCTCCGCCGACCGCGCGCCGAAGAACATCGACATCGACGAACGCTACAAAACGCGATTTAACTCCGGCGGCACGTTCGACATCCAGCCACCCGAGATCGAGACCAAGCTGAGCATCGTCAAAAGCTTCATCCGCGAATACGAGGATATGGAGCAGTCCGGGCCCATCAACATGCCCGAAGACGTGCAGATATGCATCGCCGAGAGCTCAGGGTCGAACATCCGAGAGTTGAAAAGCGCGGTGACTAACGTCATCGTCAAGATGAAGTGCGGGGAAGGCTCGGATATCACCGTTGCCGACGTGCGCAAATTGCTGGAGAACCACTTCTCAGGCGGCCCCAGCAAAAGGCTCACCGCAGACGACATCCTGAAGGTGACGGAGGACTTCTTCAAGGTCAGCCACACCGACATCGTGGGAAAGAAGAGGACGCGTAACATCGCCCACGCGCGCCAAACCGCCATCTACCTGTGCCGACAGCTGCTCGACATCCCCTACGGGGACATCGGGAAGAAGTTCAACAGGGACCACTCGACCATCATGTATTCGGTAGGCAACATCGAAGCGAAGATGAAGGAGAACCGCGTAGCCCGTGAGGAGATGGAAGCGCTCAGACAGATCATTCGCGAGCTATAACGCAACACCATCGAGGGAAACGCAATGTTTCACGTGAAACAACCAGGTTGAACAGGCACTTTAAAGGATTCGGGAAAACATGGGGATAAACATCGTAAAACATGGCGAAAACCATCGAACTCAAGAGGAAAGATAATGTAGTCAATAATCGCGGTGGATGGAAGGAACAGGCAACCCACATTTGAAGTTGAATTACTTTTCAAGAATGACATGGGGTTTTGCGAGTTCTCAACATTTCCACCGCGCTTATTATTACTACTATTCAAAAACCTATTATTAAAAGAAAAGCATTGAAGATAAATAACAACGTTGCATGAACCATCTATCATGGAGCAACGCCTTACGTAAAAGGAAAGAGGAGCCAGTGAAATTCAGCATCAACCAATCGGAACTGCAGGATGCGCTCGCCGTTGTGCTCAAGGGCATTGCCACCCGTTCCACGCTGCCCATTCTTTCGGGTATCTACCTTGATGCCCATAACGACAACCTGACGCTGCAGGCAACCGACTTGGAGCTGTCCATTCAATTCACCATCCCTGCCTTGGTGGAAGAGGAGGGTCGCTCGGTATTTCCCGGCAAGCTGTTCTTCGATATCGTGAAGAACCTGCCCGATGCCGCCGTGCATGTTGAAACGGGCGAGGATTCCGCCGTCATCACGTGCGACGCATCCTCGTTCTCCATCAAGACGTTGGATGCCGAGGACTTCCCGGGATTCCCTCATGTTGATACGCAGCAGGCTATCTCCATCCCGTTCTCCCAATTCTCGTCCATGGTCAAGCGCGTGGCACGCGTGGTTTCCAAGGACGAGAGCCGCGCCATCCTCACCGGCGTGCTCATCACGTTCGAGGGCGAGACGCTGAAGATGGTGGCAACCGACTCCTATCGCCTTGCCATCACTGAGGCTCAGCTTGGCGAGCCCGCGGCCGAGGGCTTCCAGGCCGTCATCTCCGGCTCGTTCCTGCAGGAGCTTGCTTCCCTGACGCGTACGGACGATCCGCTGACCATCGCCTTGGCGGAGAACCAAATCGTGGTCACCTATCACGATACTGTGTTCATCAACCGCCGCATCGAGGGCAATTTCCCGAATTATCGTCAGCTGCTGCCCGATTCCTATGCGACGCGCGTTCGCCTCAACGTGAGCCACCTTGTCTCCGGCGTGAAGCGTACGTCGATTCTGGGTCAGCAAAGCTCGCCGGTGAAGTTCGCCATCGACGTGGAAAGCCAGACCGTGCAGCTTTCCGCCGCCGCCCAGGATGTGGGTAGTGCTCAGGAGACGCTGGCGTGCCAGGGCGAGGGCGAGAACGTCGAGATCGCCTTCAATTACGCATACGTGCTCGACGGCTTGGGTTCGGTGAACACCGATGACGTGTTCCTGGAAGTCCAGTCGGGCATGAAACCGGGCATCTTCAAAGCCGGCGAAGGCGAGAACTTCCTGTATCTGGTCATGCCTGTGCGCATCTCCTAACAACGAAGGCGTTGCATGAGCCTTCGCATCAAAGACGTTTCGTTCGATGATTTCCGCAGCTATGAGCATTTCCGCTTGAGCGACATCGGGCCCCTGACCGTGCTGGTGGGGCCCAATGCCGTCGGCAAAACCAACGTCGTGGAAGGGATTCAGCTGCTTACGGCGCAAACGTCGTTCAGAAATCCCACCGGAGTGCAGCTTGTGCGCGATGGCGCCGATTTTGCGCGCTTGCATGCAACCGCCGCCGACGAAAACAGGTTGCTGGATCTGGGCCTGACGATCGAGGCAGGGAAACGCCGGTTCACCCTCAACGGCAAGCAGAAACGAACGGCGGACCTGAAGGGCGTCATCCCCTCGGTCGCGTTCACCCCTGACGATCTGAACCTGGCGAAGGGTTCGGGTACCACCCGCCGCAACGCGCTCGACGCCGTGGGGTCGCAGCTTTCGCGCAACCATTACCTGATTCGTCGAGACTTCGACAAGGTGCTGCGTCATAAGAACTCGCTGCTGAAAGACGAGGCATCGCCACTTTTGCTGGAGAGTCTAAACGACCTGATGGTCACCTGCGGTGCTCAGCTGGTGTGCTATCGGGCGGCCCTGTTCGGCAAGCTGGCGGCGTCTATGGCAAGCTATTACGCCGAGATCGTGGGGAATCGGGAGGCGCTGTCGGCCCGTTATGCGCCGTCGTGGTTTGCCGAGGGCGAATGGCTCGATGCCGGTGAAACGCTCGACCGTGACGAGGCCCGCGAACGTTTCGCCGCAGCTCTTGCGGGGTCGATGGCGCAGGAGCGTGCCCGTCATCGCGCGTTGGTGGGACCCCATGCCGACCGCATCGAGTTCTTCGTCGAGGGGCGTCCGGTGGGCGTGTACGGAAGCCAAGGCCAGCAGCGCTCGGCGGTGCTGGCGTTCAAGCTGGCGGAAGTCGCGCTTATCTGCGACCTTCTGGGCCAGCAGCCGGTGCTGCTGCTCGACGACGTGATGAGCGAGCTCGACGAGCAGCGCCGCCGCGCGTTGGTGAAGTTCGTCTCAGGGGATATCCAAACGTTTATAACCACGGCAAACCTGGCGTATTTCGACGAGGATCTGCTTGCGGCGGCCCGCGTCGTGCGTTTGCCCCTTGAGCGGAAGGACGGTGAATGATGGCCGATCTTGGCAGCGGATTGCAGCAATTGTTGCGAAGCCTCGGTGCCGCCGGCGCCCAAGCCGCGCGTTCACAACGCGTTGCGGAGGTGCATGTTCGCTGGAAGTACGCCGTGGAGGCCGTCTATCGCGATTCTGCGCCGCTGGTGCTCGACCACACCAATGGCGTGTATATCATGAAGCCCGAACAGGCCAACGACCCCATGGCGGCGCGCGTGCCCGCAGGCAAGACCCTGCTCGTGGTGTATTGCGACGATGCCATGATCCGATCGGACATCGATGCCCGCCAGGAAATGCTGAAGATCCGCCTTAACGAGCAAGGCGAGCATGTGGCCCTGTTCTCCATCAAGCCCGCCCGCTTCGATATGAAGGCCCGCCATCCGTTTCGCGAGGAGGCGGCGCGCGCCGCGCAGCAGGCGGCTCAGGCCTCGCGCACTCCGGAGCCGCTTATCAGCTCCGAGGCCGCGGCCCGTTTGCGCGAGCAGGCCGCCGGCGTTGAGGACAAGCGCCTCAGGGAATCGATTTTGAAAGCCTTGGAGGCAAGCGAAAAGCCGGAAAGCTCAAAAAACGGCAAAAGTGGTCTTTAGAGCGAAAATCATGCCTTAGAAGGCATCTGAAGGCCTGTAAAGGGCGTGGAGAGCCCCGGTGCCAAGACGCGTTGTGGTAGAATTAATAGGTTCCAGAACCATCCGGAATCGAAACATTCAATACTAGAGGAGCGTGTCAGTGGCAGCAAAACCTGATCATTACGACGGCTCGGACATTCAGGTCCTCGAGGGCCTCGAACCCGTTCGCAAGCGTCCTGGCATGTATATCGGCTCCACGGGCCCGCGCGGTCTCCATCACCTGGTTTACGAGGTTGTGGACAACGCGGTCGACGAGGCTTTGGCCGGTTACTGCAGCCATATCGAGGTGACCATTCACCCCGACAACTCCATCACCGTCTCCGACGATGGACGCGGCATCCCGGTCGATGAGCATCCCAAGGAGAAGATCCCCACGGTCGAGGTCGTCCTGACCGTTTTGCACGCCGGCGGCAAGTTCGGCGGCGAGGGGTACAAGGTGTCCGGCGGCCTGCACGGCGTGGGCGTGTCGGTTGTGAACGCGCTGTCCACGCGCGTCCAGGTGAACGTGCGCCGTGACGGCAAGGAATACCAGATCGCCTTCGAGCAGGGCAAAACCTGCGAGAAGCTGCACGAGGTGGGCACTTCCGACCACACCGGCACCACGGTCACCTTCTGGCCCGACCCCGAGATCTTCACCGAGACCACCATTTACGATTACAGCGTGCTTGCCGCGCGTTTCCGCGAGATGGCCTTCCTGAACAAGGGTCTGAAGATCACGCTGACCGACGAGCGGGCAAACCCGAGTCTCGTCGTGTCGGATGTCTCGCCCGAGCCGCATAGCGACGTGTTCCAATACGAAGGCGGCATCATCGACTTCGTGACCTATCTTAACGAGGGCCGCGAAACGCTGAACAAGCCCATCTACTTCGAGGCCGAAAGCGCCGACGGCACTGTCGAGGTGGCCATGCAATGGTCGACGTCGTTCTCCGCGAACTCCGTCATGGCATTCGCCAACAACATCAACACGCATGAGGGCGGCACGCACCTTGATGGCTTCAAACAGGCCGTCACGCGCACCATCAACGAGTACGCGCGCAGCAAGGGCATCCTGAAGGAAAAGGATAACAACCTCTCCGGCGACGACACCCGCGAGGGCTTGGCCGCCGTCATCTCCGTGAAGCTGCACGACCCGCAGTTCGAGGGCCAGACGAAGACGAAGCTCGGCAACTCCGAGATCCGCCCGCTTGTCCAGAACGCCGTCACACAGGGTCTGGCCGAATACCTGGAGGAGAACCCCGCGCCGGCCAAGCGCATCATCGGCAAGGCAACGCAGGCCCTGAAGGCTCGCGAGGCCGCCCGTAAGGCCCGCGAGATGACGCGCCGCAAGGGCGTGCTCGACTCGTTCGCCCTGCCGGGCAAGCTGGCGGACTGCTCGTCCAAAAAGCCCGAAGAGTCCGAAATCTTCATTGTAGAGGGCGATTCCGCAGGTGGCAGCGCCAAGCAGGCGCGTGACCGCAAGACCCAGGCCATCCTGCCGCTGCGCGGTAAGATCTTGAACGTCGAGCGTGCCGGCCTGCACCGTGCCCTGTCCAGCGATACCATCAGCTCGCTTATCACGGCCATCGGTACGAACATCGGCGAGGATTTCGACGCCGATCAGGCGCGTTACCATCGCATCATCATCATGACCGATGCCGATGTCGACGGTGCGCACATCCGCATCCTGCTGCTCACGTTCTTCTATCGTTACATGCCCGAGCTCATCAACCGCGGCTACGTCTACATCGCATGCCCGCCCATCTTCGGCGTGAAGAAGAAGAACACGCGCTCCACGAAGATCGAGCGCTACATCTACGACGAGAACAGCCTGGGCCGCGAGCTCGAGGAAATGGGCGGTTCCGAGAAGTTCGACGTGCAGCGTTACAAGGGCCTTGGCGAGATGGACCCTGAGCAGCTGTGGGAAACCACCATGGAGCCCGCCACCCGTACGCTTCTTCAGGTGAGCATCGACGATGCCGCCGAGGCCGAGCGCACGGTCAGCGAGCTTATGGGCGACCAGGTCGAGCCGCGCAAGGAGTTCATCCAGAAGCACGCCCGCGACGTTAGATTCTTGGACATCTAGGAGAATTGAATGGCAGATAACACTGACAACCGCGATGGCCAGGGCGGCGAGGAGCTTCCCGACGACCTGAAGCGCTTGGTCGATGCCGCTGGGGAAGACGCGGCGGACGCCGGCGAGCAGGACGTCGAGCAGCCCGAGCCCGGCCATACGGTGACGTCGGGCCCGGTGTCCGAGGAGGACAAGGCCCGCTCGCTTATCGACATGTCCACCGTCGCTAACCCCCATGGCTCCATCATCGAGGACGCCAACGGCGGCGAAGGCACTACTGTTCGTGCGGCATATCTTGGCAAGGAAATGGCTTCTTCGTTCCTGGAGTATTCCATGAGCGTCATCGTCAGCCGCGCCCTGCCCGACGTGCGCGACGGCCTGAAGCCGGTCCATCGCCGTATCCTGTACGCCATGAACGAGTCCGGCTACACGCCGAACCGCCCGCATATGAAGTCGGCCCGTACCGTCGGCGACGTCATCGGCAAGTATCACCCGCACGGTGACTCCGCCGTGTACGACACCATGGTGCGCTTGGCCCAGCCGTTCAGCATGCGCGTGCCGCTCATCGACGGCCATGGCAACTTCGGCTCCATTGACGGCGACTCGGCTGCAGCAATGCGTTACACCGAGGCGCGTCTGGGTAAAGCGGCTATGGAGCTGCTGCGCGACCTTGACAAAGAAACGGTCGACTTCCAGCCCAACTACGATGAAAGCCTGGAAGAGCCCACGGTCCTGCCCGCGCGCTTCCCCAGCTTGCTGGTAAACGGCTCCAACGGCATTGCCGTCGGCATGGCCACCAACATCCCGCCGCATAACCTCGGCGAGACCATCGACGCCACGTGTATGATGCTCGACAATCCCGAGGTGACCACCGCCGAGCTCATGACCGCCCTTCCCGGTCCGGATTTCCCGACCGGCGGCATCATCATGGGCAAGAAGGGCATCCTGGACGCCTATGAGACGGGTCGCGGTAGCCTTACCGTGCGCGCGAAGTGCAAGATCGAGGAGGGCAAGAACGGCAAAAGCTCCATCGTGGTCACGGAGATCCCGTACCAGGTGAACCGCCAGCGCTTGCTCGAGAAGCTCGGCGAGCTGGTTCGCGAGAAGAAGCTTCCCGAGATCTCGAACATCCACGACGGCGCCGACCGCCACGGCATCGACATCATCATCGAGCTGAAGAAGGACGCCATCCCGCAGGTGGTGCTCAACAAGCTTTACAAGCACACGCAGCTGCAGGTGGGCTTCGGCGTCATCATGCTGGCGCTCGTCGACGGCGTGCCCCGCGTGCTCTCCCTGAAGGAGACGCTGCACTACTACATCGCCCATCAGGAAGACGTCATCGTGCGTCGTACGCGCTACGAGCTCTCCAAAGCCGAGGAGCGCGCCCATATCTTGGAAGGCTATGTAGTTGCCCTCGACCATATCGACGAGGTCATCAGCATCATCCGCTCATCGCAAACCGATAAGGAGGCGGCGGCTCGCCTGACCGAGCGCTTCGGCCTGACCGACAAGCAGACCACGGCCATCCTGGAGATGCGCCTGCGCCGCCTGACCGGTTTGGAGCGCGAGAAGATCCAGTCCGAGTTGGAAGAGCTTCGCGAGAAGATCGCGTACTACAACCGCGTGCTCTCCGACCCTCAGCTGGTGCGCGACATCATCAAGGAGGAGCTGCAGGAGATCAAGAAGAAATTCGACACTCCCCGCAGAACGCAGCTCTCCGATGCCGCCAAGGACTTGGACGTCGAGGACCTCATCGCCGAGGAGAACATGGTGGTCACGGTCACGAAGGCCGGCTACGTCAAGCGCCTTCCCGTTGCCACGTATCGCCAGCAGAAGCGCGGCGGCAAGGGCATGCAGGCGGTGAACCTGAAGGACAACGACTACGTCGAGCATCTGTTCGTCGCGTCCACACACTCCTTCATGCTGTTCTTTTCCACGAAGGGCAAGGTATATCGCCTGAAGGTCTACGAGCTGCCCGAGGCGTCCCGCCATGCGCGCGGCACGGCCATCGTGAACCTGCTGCCGCTTGAGAAGGGCGAGACCATTAGCGCCGTCATCGCGACGAAGGACTTCCCGACCGACGAGTACCTTATGTTCGCCACCGAGCACGGCATGGTGAAGAAGACGTCCATGGAGCAGTACGACCGTACGCGCCGTGACGGCCTTATCGCCATCAACCTCAAGGATGGCGACCGCCTTATCAGCGTGCGCCGCGTGGCTCAGGGCGAGAACGTCATCATGGTGTCGTCCGCTGGCAAGGCCATCATGTGGCCCGAGGACGAGGTCCGCGCCATGGGCCGCGGCACCATGGGCGTGCGCGGCATGAACGCGCCGGCGGATGCCAAGGTGCTCGGTATGGAGATCGCGCGTCCCGAGACCGATCTGTTCGTCATTACCGAGAAGGGCTATGGCAAGCGCACGCCCATCTCTGAGTACCCGTCGCATCATCGTGGAGGCCAGGGCGTCTTCACCATCACCATGACGGAGAAGAAGGGCTTGTTGGCCGCCATGAAGATCGTCGGGTCCGATGACGAGATCATGATCATGTCCGAGGAGGGCGTCGTGGTGCGCACTCCTGTCGAGGGCATCTCCGAGCTCGGCCGCTCCACGCAGGGCGTCCGCGTCATGAACGTTGCCGAGGACGACCGCGTGACTGCCGTCGCCATCGCCGCCCACGGCAAGAAGAAGCGCGATGCGAATGCCGATGGCACCGAAGAGTTGGATGAGTCGTCCATCGACGAGATGGAAGAGTAGCCAGCTTCAGGCATATAGGAACGATTAAGAAAGCCGCTCCGTAAGGGGCGGCTTTCTTGTTGCATGGGCGTGTTGCCGTACGGCAGCGTGAGATGTTTCACGTGAAACATCTCAATAGGAGGGTGCGGTTGGGCTGGATAATCACGTGGAGTGCGGATTTACGGGTACGGTGGTCGCTGCAGTGCTACGAGAAGTCCTTTGGGTCGAGGTCCTCCAGGAACGAGCGGAACTCCTCAAGTTCCTCTTCGGCGGACTCGTCCACGATGGGCTTTCGAACGATATAAGGGTATGAGGCGCGCTCCAAGACGTTCTCATTGATATAGAGCGGGGCGTCCTCTCGCAACGCCAGAGAGAGCGCGTCACTGGGGCGGGCGTCAAGCTCGATGAGCCTCCCGTGTTGGCGCAGCGTGAGCTTCGCGAAGAACAGCGATCCCTTCACCTTGTCGATAAGGACGTGGTCGACGCTTGCATCAAGGTTGGTGAGGGCGTCGAGTAGCAGGTCGTGCGTAGTGGGGCGTGCAACCTTGGTATGCGTGACAGCTAAGTGCAGCTGAGCCGCTTCGGCGGCGCCCACCATAATGGGCACGATGCGCGATACACCAGGCACGGGGCTCTCCTCGATAGGCTGCAGCACAAGGATGGAAGGACCCGGTGCGCTTCCGATAATGATCTTTTGCACAGCAATGGGAACCAAGCTTGCTCCTAACTATAAGCGATTCGCTTATATATAATATCGAGCCCTTATGACGCCTTCTTGTAAGGGATTATACGCGTGAATGCGGCTCTGACCTGCGGTTTCTTTTGTAAAACGGCAGTAGGAAAAAATTTTCCTAAAAGTTGAAAATTCTTCTTGACCATTCTTGGAAACCCTGGTTATAATAAACGAGCACTTTTCGAAGGGGCCCGTAGCTCAGTTGGTTAGAGCGCACGCCTGATAAGCGTGAGGTCGCTGGTTCAAATCCATTCGGGCCCACCAGTATTTGCGATAAACGCTCCACCGTGAGCCGAGTTTGCCGGTGGAGCGTTTATTATTGTAAAGTGCGAGTTGGGGGTTTAGCTCAGCTGGGAGAGCGCGGGCTTTGCAAGCCTGAGGTCAGGGGTTCGATCCCCCTAACCTCCACCATTTGAGATTATTTGCAGGTCCGGAAACGGGCCTGCATTTTTTTTGCCGCAGGTCCGGAAACGGGCCTGTGTTCGTATCGGGGTAGGAAGCGATCGAGCTGATAAGCGAGGTGTCATGAACCGTCTGGAAGCATTGCGTGCCTTGGGATTGGACGAGGGCGCTACCGACGAAGATATCAAGACCGCTTATCGCGAAACGGCGCAGATCCTGCATCCCGACCGCTTCGCCACCAATAAAAAGCTGCAGGACCGGGCAACCGAGCAATTCAAGAACCTGCAAGAGGCCTACGATTTCCTGACGTCGTCCAAGGGTCGCAGGAAAGCAGGTGGCTCCTCGGCCTCGGCACGTTCAACGCGCGCGGCCTATGACGATGTCGATGCTCGTCTCGCCGGCATAGCCGCGGCCAGGACGCAGCTGGTGCGTCAACGCGATGCGGTGTACGACGAACGTCGCAACGGCCTTGGCATGGCGGCTATCGGCGGGCTGGTGGCCTTGTTCTGCGGCCGACGCCCTTTTGGGTTGTTCGGTGTGGTTGCCGCCATAGCCAGCACTGCAGCCATCTGGGGCATTGTCCAGGTGGTATCATCGCAACGTTCCATCAACACGCTTACCGAGCATATTGACGAATTGAATAGGGAAGAGCGCAAGATCGCGCAAGAATCTGAAGAGGAGTAGCACACCCGTATGAAGCAAGAAGGCCTTCGCAACGTTGCCATCATCGCGCACGTCGACCATGGCAAGACCACGCTGGTCGACCGCCTGCTGTGGTCGTCCCACGTGTTCCGCGAGAACCAGGAAGTGCAGGAGCGCGTCTTGGACTCCAACGATCAGGAGCGCGAGCGCGGCATCACCATCCTGTCCAAGAACATCTCCATTCACTACAAGGGCGTCAAGATCAACGTCATCGACACGCCTGGCCATGCCGACTTCGGCGGCGAGGTGGAGCGCGTGCTGAACATGGCCGACGGCGCTCTGCTCATCGTCGACGCTTACGAGGGCCCCAAGCCCCAGACCCGATTCGTTCTCTCCCACGCCCTCGAGCGCGGTCTGCGCATCGTGGTCGTCGTGAACAAGATCGACCGTCCCAACGCCGATCCCGAGGGCGCCGTGGACAAGGTGTTCGACCTGATGGTCGAGCTGGGTGCTTCAGACGAGCAGCTTGACTTCCCCGTGGTGTACGCTTCCGCGGTCAACGGCTACGCACGCTTGGAGCCCGAAGACGGCAACATGGACATGATCCCGCTGCTCGACACCATCATCAACGAGATCCCGTGTCCCGAGGTGGACGCCGAGGGTCCGGTGGCCCTACAGGTCTGCACCGTCGACCACAGCAGCTACGAGGGTCGTATCGGCGTCGGTCGCCTGCATAGCGGCACCCTGCACGAGAAGGAGCAGGTGCTGGTCGTGCAGCCCGACGGCAACCAGTACAACGCCACCATCCGCAAGGTCTACACCTTCGAGAACCTGGGCAAGACCGAGGTTCCCGAAGCCCATGCCGGCGATATCGTTGCCGTGATCGGTGTCGAGGCGGCGGATATCGGAGACGTGATCACCGACCCCGAGAACCCGGTGGAGATGGAGCCCATCGCTGTCGAGGAGCCCACCATGGCGGTCGTGTTCGAGGCTTCCACCAGCCCGCTGGTTGGCCGTGAGGGTGACATCGTCGGCGCCCGTCAGCTCAAGGAGCGCCTCATGCGCGAGAAGGAGAGCAACATCTCCATGCGCATCGACGAGACCGAGGACAAGTCCGGCGTGCGCGTTGCCGGCCGTGGCGTGCTGCATCTGTCCGTCCTTATGGAGACCATGCGCCGCGAAGGCTTCGAGTTCCAGGTCGGTCGCCCGCAGGTCGTGTATAAGACCGACGAGCACGGCAACAAGCTCGAGCCGATCGAGGAAGCAACCGTCGACGTGCCGAACGACTACTCCGGCAAGGCCATCGAGGTCATGGGCACCGCCGGCGGCATCATGGAGGACATGTTCTCCGACGAGAGCATGACGCACTTGACCTTCAGCATCCCGTCCCGCGGCACTATGGGCCTGAAAACCCGCATCCTCAATGCGACGCACGGCGAAGCAGTGCTGTTCCACCACTTCCGTGAGTACGGCCCGTATTCCGGTGAGATGGACGGCCGCAAGAACGGCTGCATGATCGCCATGGCAACCGATAAGGCCGTCGCCTACGCGCTTGATACGCTGCAGCAGCGTGGCCGCTTGTTCGTCAAGCCCGGCGACGAGTGTTACGAGGGTATGATCGTCGGCGAGTCCGCCAAGGAAGGCGACATGGTGGTTAACGTGTCGAAGACGAAGAACCTGGGCAACCAGCGTTCCTCCACTGCGGACAAGGCCATCCAGCTGACCCCGCCGATCACCTTCACGCTCGAAGAGGCGCTGGAGTACATCGAGGATGACGAGCTGGTGGAGGTTACTCCCGAGTCCATTCGCCTGCGCAAGCGCATCCTGAGCACCATCGAGCGCAAGAAGGCGAACAAGAAATAACGTAACAGTCGTTTTCGGCTTCATGCGTGAGCGCCGATTCGATCGCATTGCGAAGCAGATGAAATCGAATCGGCTGAAACCCCAAAAGGCGGCCTCTGGGCCGCCTTTTTCTATGGTGAAGTACCTTGAATATTGTAAGAAAGCCCAGCTCCTGTGAAACCTGCATGGGCATATTGTGCTGGAAGAAAGGCGAATTCCGCCGTGTGGGAAAATACGCACGAGGCATTCGATTTGACCGTGGGACGCATCTGTCCAGCGGTTTCATGCGTTTGAGGAAGGGTTTTATGAAGGCATCTCGCATTATCTCAACGGTTTGCGCGATGGGTCTTTCGGCGGCGTGCGTCATGGGCGTTGCCGGCTGCTCCAGCAATAACCAGAACTCCGGTTCGGGCGCGGTGGCCGCCACCATTAACGGTACCGAAATCTACGAGGATACGGTTACCGACTATATCCAAAGCGTTCGCGAGCAGCAGGGTCTGACCGATGAGGATTCCTGGGGCAACTACCTGGCGCAGATGGGCACCGATCCGGCAGGCGTGCGCGAGCAGATCATCAACACGTACGTCACCCGCGAGCTCATCAATTCCGGCGCCGAGGAAAAGGGCGTTACCGTCGACAGCTCCGAGATCGATAGCTATGTCGACAAGATGAAGTCCAACTACGATAGCGACGAGAAGTGGCAGTCCGCCCTTGAGCAGGCTGGCATGACCGAGGATGAGTATCGTTCTGAGATTGAGCTGCAGCTGAAGGCAAAGGAGCTGTACAACACCTTCACTTCCAGCGAGGAGCCTTCCAACGACGACATGCTCCAGTACGCGCAGATGTACGCCAGCGCCTATGACGGCGCCAAGCGCTCCAGCCATATCCTGTTCGATTCCGATGACGAGGCAACCGCTCAGGACGTGCTGAACAAGATCAACTCCGGCGAGCTCGACTTCGCCGAGGCTGCCAAGCAGTACTCCAAGGACACGGGTTCCAAGGACGCCGGCGGCGATGTGGGTTGGGATAAGACCAGCTCGTTTGTGCAGGAGTACACCGATGCGCTGAGCGGCCTTCAGAAGGACCAGGTCAGCGGTCTGGTTACCAGCAGCTATGGCATCCATATCATCAAGTGCACCGACGTGTACAACGCCCCAAAGGAGAAGGCCGACGACGGCACCGAGACGGTGAAGATCACCAGCCTCGACCAGATCCCCTCCGAGTGGCAGGAGACTATCAAGGAGTCGCTGCAATCCCAGGGCCAGACCGCGAACTACCAGAACTGGCTGAAGGAGAAGAAGGAGTCTTCCGACCTCAAGATCAACGACATGCCTTCCGGCCTGCCCTATGACGTTGATATGTCGAAGTATCAGACCGAGGATTCCAACAGCACCGATAATGCCGATACTAACGTTTCGGCTGCTGACTCGACGGACGGCGACGCCTCTGCCAGCACGGATGGCTCCGCTGACAACTCCGCCAGCGCAACCGATGCCGAGGAAAAGTCTTCGGCAAACTAGCCTGAAAAGGCGTGTAACGCAAGGATAAGAAGGGAACCCGCTTCAACGGGTTCCCTTCTTCGTTTGATAAGGAATGGGTGTATGAGCGAAGAAAACACCGAAGTGCAGCCGCTGTTCGAGCTCAACGATGCCGAGGTTGTGCGAGCAGGCCGTACGATCCTGCACGTTGATAAATTCTTGCTTGCAAAAGGGGAGAACATCGCGCTTTTGGGTCCGAACGGCGCTGGTAAATCGACGTTCGTGAAGCTGATCACCAGGGAAGTGATGCCGCTCTATCGTGAGCAGCCCCCGGTGAAGTTCAACGGCAATCCGCGCGCGACGTTGGTGGATGTGCGTAAAACGCTGGGTATCGTGTCGTCTACCATGCAGGCGCAGATTAACGTCCATCTGCCTGCCGTGGATATCGTCGAAGGCGGCCTGTTCGGCACGCTCGGCCTTCCACGTCACGTCCACCCGGATGAGCGCACGCATGCGAAGGCGCTTGAAGCTATGGAGATGCTGGGGGTGGCGAAGCTTGCCGATCAGGACATCATGACCATGTCGAGCGGTCAGGCGCGCCGCGTGCTCTTCGCTCGCGCTCTCGTGCATGACCCGAGCACGCTGCTGCTTGACGAGCCGTGCACGGGTTTGGACCCTGAAGGCATGTATTACGTGCGTTCGAGCATGCGCGATCTCGCAAGGGCGGGCAAGGGAATCGTGCTGATCACCCACTATCCGGAGGACATCATCCCCGAGATCAAGCGTTTGGTCCTGGTCAAAGAAGGAAAGTTGTTCGCTGATGGCTCGAAAGAGGATATGCTGACCGACCAGATGATGAGCTCGCTGTTCGACGTTCCGCTGCAGGTTGCGAAAAATGGCAAAAAGAATGAGTATTTTTCTCTTGTGAGTTCGTACTAGATAGTGTAGAATACCTAAACGCTGCATGAGCGCACGAGAGAAAACGTGAGAGCGATGCAGGCTGTAAGCAAGCGGAGAGATGACCGAGCTGGCCGAAGGTGCACGATTGGAAATCGTGTATACGCCAAAAGCGTATCTGGGGTTCGAATCCCCATCTCTCCGCCAGATTATTCCGGCGGAACCTTTACGGTAACGCCTTTTTTGTAGGTCGGCATAAATACCCAGCCGGCCCACCCCACGCGGAGGGGTGGCAGAGTGGTTGAATGCGGCGGTCTCGAAAACCGTTTCACCGGCAACCCCGGTGACGAGGGTTCGAATCCCTCCTCCTCCGCCAGGAAACTTGAAGCCCTTGCAAATGCAAGGGCTTTTTCATTTTCCAGGTAGTTGCGCGATTGCTTTGGGGTTTTCAAGAAACACCTTATTCATGAATAATTATATCTATGAATATAACCTGGGAAAATAGTAATCCACGGAGTGTTTATGGATAACGTGTTTCACGTGAAACATCGTGTGAACAACACTCATATACTGAGGTTATTCGAAGACTGCCCTTACCTTATCGGCATGGAAAGGAACCACCATGAACGAAGCCGCAAAGTCTTTGGCTCAAATGAAGAAGGCGAACAAGCTCGTCCGCTTGGCATTCCGCAAGAACGGTCCGAAGAGCTTCAAGCGCGGTCAGGGCGCACTGCTTCAGGCCCTGCTGGCCGACAGTGGTGCTACGCAGCGCGATCTCACCAAGACGTTGGGCATGAACCGCAGCAACCTTAAGGACATCGTGAAGAAGGCCGAGCGCAACGGTTATGTGACCATCGAGTCGGTCGATCAGCCGCGCACTTACGCGGTGAAACTTACCGATCTTGGCCGTGAGCTTGCCGAGAAGCGCGTTGCAGCCAACGATAAGACTGCCGAGGATATCATCTCCTGCTTGAGCGACGAAGAGGTCGCCCAGCTCGATGCCATCACCGAAAAGCTGATCCTGGCGATGAGGGATAAGGGCATCTGCGGCAAGAAGAAGGGCTACAAGGTGCGCCGCAAGCGTCATCGTCGCTAAAACCTGAACGCGGATTTTCAACGGTTCGTTGCAATAACGATATCGCGGGTCGAAAGCCACGCTACACTGGATGCATCATGAAATGCATGCGGGGGCGTGGCTTTCGCATTGTAAAGAATCGAAAGGATACGGCAATGGCTGATCGCGTCGTTGAAAATCAGGATAACGAAGTTCCCGAGATCCCCGAGATCTTGGAGAAGGTGCTGCTGTTCTCGCTGGATGAGGCGAAGCAGAAGTTGACCCAGAGCAGCGAAGTGGTCCCTTTCACCGCGCTGGCGGTCAAAGAGAACCTGTTCATCGAGAACCATCCCGGCGAGTCCGTGGAGGCATGCTTCAACGCGGCTCGCCATACGGTGCAGCATGCCCAGGGCGCGCAGGCTTATGCACTCTGCTACGACGGTTACGTCGAGGTTGACGAGGGTACGAAGGATGCTCTTATCGCCGAGGGCGGCGTGCCCGGCGCTGACAAGGGTTTCGCTGTGGGTTACCTGTACGAGTGCTCCGAGGACGGCACCGTCGAGTTCGAGGATGAGCCGGCGTACATCGGCGAGGCCCCGAACTTCATGATCGCTCTGAAGGCCCCGGGCGAGTACAGCGATGACGAGATCGACGAGAAGTACACCGCAGAGGACGAAACCGAGTTCGATATGGTGGACGAGGGTTCCCAAGAGGAATAGCCAAAACACAGGCAAGCCATGCAAGCTTATCCGGTTATGCAATGGGCTGGCGATAGACGCGAAGGCGGTTCACCTGCAAGGTTCAGGTGAACCGCCTTCGTCATTTCGACAAGGGTTCTGCAAGATGGCGTGCCTATAGTTGGAGATGCGGGCAGACGGCGGGCTGTGGAGCAGGGGCCTGCCGTCTGAGGTGCGGCGATGTGTTGAAACGGTGCAGAAGGAAGAAAGCAAGGTGAAAGGCTGGCATTGAGGAATCGGGCTTGATAATATAGTCAGGCTAATTCCTGCCCCGGTGTATGCCTTCACCAGCCCGGGGCCGTAAAGTCCAAAGGAGGTGAGCTGATGAAGGCTTACGAACTGCTGTTTATTATTGCTCCGTCTACCGACGAGGAAACCCGTGCAAATACGATGAATCGTATCCAGGGCATTATCACGTCCGCTGAGGGTTCCGTCGACAACGTTGACGAGTGGGGCAAGCGTAAACTCGCTTACGAGATCAATGGTCTGACCGACGGTGTCTACACCCTCATCGATTTCCATGCTGATCCCGCCGAGGTTGCAGAACTCGATCGCGTGCTGCGCATCTCTGATGTCGTTGTTCGCCACATGATCGTGAAGCGCACCGACCGCGAATAGGATTACGTAGGGGCCCACAAGGTCCCAGCATGAGAAGAGGTAGATACACATGAGCATCAATCGTGTCATGATCAGCGGAAATCTTACGCGCGACGCCGAAATTCGTTCCACGCAAAGCGGTATGGCCATCCTGGGGTTCGGCGTTGCGGTCAACGACCGCCGCAAGAATCAGCAGACCGGCGAATGGGAGGACTACCCGAACTTCGTCGACTGCACCATGTTCGGCACCCGTGGCGAGAAGCTGCAGCCCTACCTTACGAAGGGCACGAAAGTGGCCATCGAGGGCAAGCTTCGTTACAGCTCGTGGGAGCGCGATGGTCAGCGCCGCAGCAAGCTTGAAGTGATCGTCGACGAGTTGGAGTTCATGTCCAGCCGCAACGGCAACAACGCCAACCAGGGTTACGACAACGGTATGACCGCAGGTTATGCCCCGCAGCCCGCTCCGATGGCCGCTCCCGTTGCAGCTCCGATCGTAGATGCCTCTGCTTCGGTTTACGACGAAGACATCCCGTTTTAAGCGAAAGAGGTTTACCAAATGTCCGACTACGCGAAGCAGCCTCGTCGCAAGTACTGCCAGTTCTGCAAAGAGGACGCGGAGTACATCGACTACAAAGATACTCAGATGCTGCGCAAGTATGTTACCGACCGCGGGAAGATCAAGCCGCGCCGCGTGACGGGTGCCTGCACCCAGCACCAGCGTGACATCGCGAACGCCGTGAAGCGCGCTCGCGAGATGGCTCTGATGCCCTACGCGGTTCCCGCAATTAGCGGCCGCGGCGACCGCCGCAATCGCTAGGCGCAAGGAGGAACCATGAAAGTCATCCTGCTCCAAGAGCTCAAGGGCAAGGGCGGCGAAGGCGACGTCGTGGACGTGGCCCCCGGTTTTGCCAACAACTACCTGATGCCTCAGGGCATCGCCATCCTGGCTACGAAGGGCAACCTGAAGCAGCTGGAGATGCGCAAGAACAACATCGCCAAGCGCGAGGCTACTCGCCTGGCCGATGCTGACAAGCTGAAGTCCGTGCTCGACGGTGCTTCCGTGAAGGTCGACGCGAAGGTCGGCGAAGAGGGCCAGCTGTTCGGCTCCGTCACCGCCACCCAGATCGCCGAGGCCATCAAGGAGGCTCTGGGCGTGGAGATCGACCGCCGTCGCATCGAGGCTGGCAAGGCCATCAAGACCGCCGGTCAGCACGAGGTCGTCATCTCCATCTACCGTGACATCAAGGCCACGGTTACGCTGCTGGTGGGCATCGACGAGGTTGCTGCCGAGGAAGAGGCCGAAGAGGTCGAGACCGAGGCTGTCGCCGAGGAGGCTGCTGCTGAAGAGGCCGCTGAATAACTCAGCGCTTTAAAGCGAACTAGCAAATCCCCCGCACTCATGTGCGGGGGATTTTTATTTAGGAGCCATTAGCGAATCTTCATCCACGTAACGGTTAAAGGGGCGCGTGTCTCCTACTTGGGCATATCACATGGCGCTTATCGCTGTTTCAGGTGAAGGGGGGGTGCATTATTGCCTGGCAGAGATTTAGGCGGTGTGAGGAGCACCAATCTTGCTTAGCGCTTCTGTCGGTGTTCAGGTGACGCCATGCGGTATCCGCGGCGCAACTCCGAGTGCGGTATGATAAGCCGGATACAAGAAAGGATGAGCAGCATGCCCGTTGACGTTCCCTACAATCCTGATTTCGCCCCTGAGGTGCCTGAGAGCTCCTCGATCCGCAAAATGGAGCCCCAGAACATAGAAGCTGAGAAATCGGTGTTGGCGGCGTGCCTGCTCAATCAGGAAGCCATCGAGGACGTTGCCGCCAAACTTATCCCTGACAACTTCTATCGAGCTGCCCATCAGCGCATTTTCGAGGCCATGCTCGATCTTTACACGCGTCACATCCCGCTTGACCAAATCTCGGTTGCCGATAACCTGAAGGCATCGGGCCAGCTTGAGGCCGTTGGCGGCCAGGCGTACATCCTGGAGCTCGCCAGCAATTCGTTCGCCCTGGTCAATTGGCAGAATCACGTTGAGATCGTCAAGCGCACGTCCATCCTGCGCGATCTTATCCGCGCATCCGGTGAGATTCGCTCGCTTGCCTACGATGCCCCCGACGACCTGGGCGTCGTTGTGGAGCAGGCGGAGAAAACGCTGTTCGCGGTTACGGAGAAGCGCGTGTCCAGTGCGTTTACCGGCATCGATACGCTGCTGGTGGATGCTTTCGAAGAACTGCAGGAGATGGCAGCGCAGGAAAACAAGATTTCGGGCGTTGCGTCGGGTTTCAAGGACGTGGACGATCTGTTCCACGGCTTCCGCGGCGGCGACTTGGTCATCCTTGCGGCTCGTCCTGGTGTAGGCAAGACGGCCTTCGCCCTGAACCTGTGCACGAGCGCGGCGAAACTGGGCGCCACCGTGGCGTTCTTGTCGCTGGAAATGAGCGCCTCCCAGCTGGTGCAACGTGTCCTTGCTTCCGAGGCGCGCGTGAGCTTGTCGAAGCTGCGCGCCGGCCAGGTGCAGGACGCGGACTGGGCCGCCATCATCGAGGCATCCAGCAATCTTTCCAAACTGAAGATCGAGTTCGACGACACGCCGGCCCTTTCCATCCTGGAGTTGCGCGCGAAGGCACGGCGTGAGCTGCGCGACGCTGAAAAGGGCCTGATTATCGTCGACTACTTGCAGCTGATGCAGCCGCCGCAGGCGCGCCGCGACGGTAACCGCGCCGTTGAGGTCGCCGAGATTTCCCGTGGTTTGAAGGTGCTTGCCAAGGAAATGGATATGCCCGTCATCGCACTGTCGCAGCTTTCCCGTGCCGTGGAGATGCGCGGCAAGAAGCGTCCGATGCTGTCCGACCTGCGTGAATCCGGCGCTATCGAGCAGGACGCCGACATCGTCATGTTCATCGACCGAAGCATGGACGAGATGGAGGCGGAAAGCGAGGACCGTCCCGACCTGGGTACCGCTGAGCTGATCGTCGCCAAGCACCGCAACGGTCCCACGCGCGATATCACGCTCGCCTTCAACGCGGAATACACGCGCTTCATGGACTTCATCGACGATTCGCGCGTTCCCGACTATATGTAGCGCACGCAACGACGGGGCCGGGGTAAACTGAAGCTATGACTGAGAGCCTGACATTCCTCCACACCGCCGATCTTCACCTTGGCGCGCCTTTCCGCGGCCTTTCCAAGGTGTCGCCTGCGTGGGCTGCCCGATTGGTGCAGGCCATCGCTGAAGCATTCGATCGCGTCATAGACACGGCAGTCTCCCGCAAGGTGGACTTCGTGGTCATCTCGGGCGACGTGTTCGACGCGTCGCGCGCATCATACGGCGACTACCTGCGATTCTTCGAGGGAATGCGCACGCTGGGAAAAGCGGGAATCCCCGTGTACCTGATCACGGGCAACCACGATCCCTACACCTCCTGGCAGCAAAGCACGTTCTCCTTGCCGGAGAACGTCCATATGCTACCGGCGGACAAGCCGGGTTTCGAGCTGTTCAGGCGCAACGGGAAGCCGCTTTGCATCATCGGCGGCCGCGGATACTACAACCAATCGTGGCCCATAGACGAATGCATCGCCGACGGCATCACGCGAAATGCGGCGCTTGCGGCCCTTCAGCAGCGCGAACCTGACGTTGCGCAGGTCCCCTTCGCCATCGGCATGCTGCATACCGGGCTGAACTTGGACCCCGTGAAAGCGCCGGTCAACCCCTCGGTGCTGCTTTCCGCCGGCATGGATTACTGGGCGTGCGGGCATATCCACATGCGATACATCCACCCTGGCGAGGATGGTCCCCGCATCGCGTTCTCGGGGTGCATCCAGGGGCGCGACATCAAGGAAACGGGCCCGCGCGGAGCGCAGCTGGTCACGCTTTCCCAAGGCGCGGTCCCGCAGCTTGAATTCATCCCCACGGCAAGCGTGGTATGGCAGCGCCTGCGCGTGGACGTGTCCGATTGCACCACGTTGCCCGAGATCAGCGACCTGATCATTCGGGAGCTGTTCCGTGCGAACGGCAAAGCGCACTGCGAGGAGATGATCTCGCGCATCGCGTTGACGGGCACGACCGCGCTTCACGAGGTGCTTTCCCGTCCCGATGTGCTCGAGGACCTGCGCAAGCACGTGAACGATTCGTATGCGTCGTTTTTCTGCGACACCATGCTCGATGAAACGCGGGAGCCGCGCGACAAGAAGGCCCTGCGCGAGGAAGGACTGTTCCCGGCGGTGTTTTTGCGCGTGGCCGAGACTCAGCGATCCCTTCCCGAAGAGCAGGTGGCCTTCCTGCAGCAGGAGTTCCTCGATCGGGGGCTGCAGATGCCGTCGAGCTGCGCCGGCAAGGTGGGGAAGTTGTCGGAGCAGGCCGAGGACCTGGTGCTCGATATGCTGTCGCAAGGGGAAGAGCGCTAGTGGGCAAGTATCTGGAACATATCAAGATGGACGCGTTCGGCGCGTTCTCTAACCGCCTGATCGGGCCGTTCGGGCCGGGCATGAACGTGGTGTTCGGCCGCAACGAGGCCGGCAAGACCACGTTTGCCCAGTTCGTAGGTGGCGTCCTGTTCGGTTGGGAAGAGGCCCGCGGCCAACGCAACACCTATAAGCCCGATAACGCCGAACGTGCGGGAACGCTGTTCTTTGCCAACGAGGACGGCTCGGAGGCATCGCGAGTCTCGCGCATCCGCAATGCCGATGGGTTGCAGGGCGACGCGTCGGTCGCCGACGACATCGACCGCGAAACGTACCGCACCATGTTCAGCCTGACCAGCGACGAGCTGCGCCAGCTGCGCAACACCACCGATGTGACGGCAAAGCTGCTCACGGCCGGTTCCGGCACGGGTGCTTCCCCGGCGCATGCGTTGATAGCGCTGCAAGATCGCCTGGCACAGTTCACCTCAAAGGCCGCCGCGTCCGAGAAATCGCTGGTGAAGCTCGAATCGGAGCAGGACGAGCTGCGTCGCCGCATCGCCGCCGAGTCCGACCGCGTAGAGCGCTTGAAGCGCGAAGACCGCGAGTTCGCCGAGCTGAAGCCGCAGCGCGACGAGCTGCTGGCGAAGATTAGCGACCTGAACACTTCCATCGAGACGCTGAAGGCGAATCGCAAAACGCTGGAGAAGACCGAGGCCGACGAAGCCGAGCTGCAGGAGAAGATCGCCGATCTGCGCGCTCAGGAGGAGAGCCTGCGCTGCGAGCATAGGCTGGCACAGCGCGAGCATCCCGAGGAGCTGGCGGGCATCACGGCCACTGAGGAACGCCATCTGCGCGATCGCATCGAGGCGCTTGCCGTCCAGGAGGCGAAGACGGAGCACGCCGTCGACTTAGCGCGCGACAACTACGCAACTTCGAAGGCGGCCTACGAGGCGATGCTCGAAACGCAGGATGAGCAGGATGAGAGCATGCGCGCACGCCGTCAGCAGCGCGTGCAGATCGGTCTTTCCGTGGCGCTGCCTGTGGCCTTCATGTTCGCGGGCATCCCGCTGTTCATGCATGGCCGCGAGATCACCAGCCTGTCGTTCACCGCGCTGGGCTTTTTCCTGGTGCTGGTGGCAGTGGTGCTCGCCGCTGCCTCGCTGATCATGCTGTTCAAGCCGGGCAGGAAAGGAGATGAGCGCTCCCAACGCGTTCAGGACCGGCACTGGGTCATGCTGCAGGACAAGAAGAAGCTGGAAGCATGCCTGGCCGAACAGGGGAAACAACGCCAGGCCGTGCAGGCCGAGCTTGCCGCCGCGGGGCTTTCCGAGGCGAAGGATTCCCTGCGCCACGCTCGTGCGCTGCTTGATGAGGCGAAGGACGTTCGCGCGGAGAACGCCCTGTACGTGCAGCGCAAGCAGGCGCTCGTATCACGCCGCACGGCGTTGGAGGAGTCGCTTGAGAGGGCCCGTGAAACGCGTGAGGGCCTGTACGCGGAGATCGGCATGCGCCGCGAACGCGGAACGCTCGAGGCCGTGGACGCCTTCATCGCGCGCAAAACGCGTCAGCGCGAGGGTCTGATGGAGACGAGCGAGCACCTGAACCGCCGCTACGGCGAGCTTCGCCAGCTGCTTTCCCAAGCGAAGGGCGAGCGCAGCTTCGACGAGCTGAAGCTTCAGGCCCAGCAGCTCCAAACGCGCCGCGACGAGGCGGCCATGGAGTTCGCGAAGCTGCTGCTGGCGCGCCATATGCTCGAGGCGGCCATCGCGTCGTGGGAGAGCAAAAGCCAGCCCGAGGTGTACGCCCGCGCAAGCGAGCTGCTCAGCTTGATGACCGATGGCAAGTGGGTGAAGGTGTCCATGAGCGCCGACGGCCGTCTTCAGGTGACCGACGCGCTGCGCACCGTGCGCGAGCCCGTGCATCTGTCGCTGGGCACGTGCCAGCAGCTGTACCTGGCGCTGCGCATCGCGCTGCTCGTCACCGCCGACAACGTGGGACGCGCCGTTCCCATCATCGCGGACGACATCCTGGTGAACTTCGATTCCCAGCGCCGTGCGGGTGCGGCGAAGGCGTTGGCCCAGCTGGCGTGCCATCGTCAGGTCATTTTGCTGACCTGCCATGAAGAAATCGTTGAAACCATGCGCGTGGCCGATCCGGGCCTTACCGAAGTGGTTCTGTAGTACACTGTGAGGGTTGCGACACTGTTATCGAAAGGATGCGCACACATGCCCAGCACCGTTCTGGTTGGCGCCCAATGGGGCGACGAAGGTAAAGGCAAGATCACCGATCTCATTGCTAGCGAATACGATTACGTCGTCCGTTATCAGGGCGGCAACAACGCAGGCCATACCGTTATCCACGGCGACAAGAAGCTGGCGCTTCACCTGATGCCCTCCGGCGTCATGTACGAGAACGCCATTCCCGTCATCGGCAACGGCGTGGTGGTCGACCCCGGCGTGCTGGTCAAGGAAATGGCCATGCTCGAGGCCGAGGGTATCTCCTGCAAGAACCTCAAGATCAGCTGCGACGCGCATGTCATCATGCCGTATCACAAGGATCTCGACGGCGCCGATGAGAAGAGCCTGGGCGATCATAAGATCGGCACCACCAAGCGCGGCATCGGCCCGTGCTACCAGGACAAGGTGGCTCGCAAGGGTATCCGCATCCAGGACCTCATGGACGAGAAGATCTTCCGCCTGAAGGTCGAAACCGCCCTGATTCAGAAGAATGCCATCCTGGAGAAGATCTACGGCCTGCACACCTACACGGTCGAGGAGATCTGCGAGGAGTACCTGCCGTACGCCCGCATCCTCAAGCCGTACATGGCCGAGACCAGCCAGATGCTGAACAACGCCGTGCGCGAGGGCAAGTCCATCCTGTTCGAGGGCGCGCAGGGCACCCTGCTCGACATCGACCACGGCACGTATCCCTACGTCACGTCCTCTTCCTGCTGCGCCGGCGGCGCTGCTACCGGTTCGGGCGTGGGCCCGGTCAACATCGACCGCGTGCTGGGCATCCAGAAGGCCTACATCACCCGCGTCGGCGGCGGTCCTTTCCCCACCGAGCTGACGTACGCCGAGGACGGCGGCGAAGGCCTTGAGGCCGAGGAAGGCGAGACGCTGTGCCAGGTCGGCCATGAGTATGGCGTGACCACGGGCCGCAAGCGCCGCTGCGGTTGGTTCGACGCCGTCATCGCGCGCTACGCCGCCGATGTCAACGGCCTGACCGACGTGGCCCTGACCAAGCTCGATGTGCTTTCCGCCTTCGACACCATCAAGGTGTGCGTGGCCTACGAGTGCAACGGCGAGCGTTACGATTACTTCCCCATGCAGCAGAGCGTGCTGTTCCACGCCAAGCCCGTGTACGAGGAGCTGCCTGGCTGGAAGGGCGAGGACATCACTTCCTGCCGCACGTTCGACGAGCTGCCGGAGAACGCCAAGAGCTACGTGGAGTATCTCGAGAAGAAGGTGGGCGTGCCCATCAGCATCGTGGCCGTCGGCCCCGATCGCGACCAGACCATCATGCGCGGCTGGTAAGGCGTCGATAAACTTGATGGACTGCTGTCACTGAATAGCGAAGCGAATCCCGTGCGGGGCTGCATGAATCTGCGGTCCCGCACACGCATATTATCCGAGAGCTGGAAATGGAGGGTTAGTTACATGAACATCTTGGTTTTGGGCGGCGGCGGCCGTGAGCACGCCATTGCGTGGGCCTTGGCGAAATCCCCCCGTACCGACAACCTGTACGTGGCCCCGGGCAACGGCGGAACGGACTCCGTCGCGCAGAACGTGGAGGGCCTGAACGCCGAGGATGGCCAGGCCGTCCTGGAGTTCGTGAAGGGCAACGCCATCGACCTGGTGGTCATCGGCCCGGAAGCGCCGTTGGTGGCGGGCGTGGCCGACGTGCTGCGCGAAGCTGGCGTGGCGGTCTTCGGTCCCGATGCGCAGGGTGCGCAGCTCGAGGGTAGCAAGACGTACAGCAAGGAGTTCATGCAGGCCAACGGCATTCCCACGGCTCGCTATGGCAGCTTCACCGAGTTGGAGCCGGCACTTGAGTATGTGCACGAGCTGGGCGCTCCCGTCGTCGTGAAGGCCGACGGCCTGGCAGCTGGCAAGGGCGTTGTCGTTGCCGATACCATCGAGGTGGCGGAGAACGCCGTGCGCAGCTGCTTCGACGGCGCGTTTGGCTCTGCGGGCACGAAGGTGCTCGTTGAGGAGTGCCTCACCGGCCCGGAGTGCTCGCTGCTCGCGTTCGTCTCCGGCGGCAAGGCGCACTGCATGGCAACCGCCCAGGATCACAAGCGCGCCTTCGACGGCGACCGCGGCCCGAACACGGGCGGCATGGGCGTGTACTCCCCGGTGCCCATCGTCACCGATGAGGAGCTTGCCGACATGACGCACATGATGAAGGTCGCCGCGGCGGCAACGGCGCGCGAGCCCTTCAAGAACGATTACCGCGGCGTGCTCTACGGCGGCTTCATGCTGACGCCCGAGGGGCCGAAGGTGCTGGAGTACAACGCCCGTTTCGGCGATCCCGAGACGCAGGTCGTCCTGCCGCGTCTGAAGACCGACCTGGTCGACGTCATGATGGCCGTGGCCGAAGGCCGTCCCGACGACATCGAGCTCGAGTGGGACGACCAGTGGGCTGTGTGCGTGGTGCTGGCTTCCGCCGGCTATCCGGGCAAGTACGAGAAGGGCAAGGTCATCCTGGGTGTTGAGGATGCCGAGGCCATGGATGGCGTGACGGTGTTCCATGCCGGCACCGCCCGTAATGCCGATGGCGAGCTCGTCACCGCCGGTGGCCGTGTGCTCAACGTGGTTGCGCTGGGCAAGACGTTCGACGACGCTCGCCAGAAAGCCTACGAGGCCTGTGACGTCATCAACTTCGAGGGCAAGCAGCTGCGCTCCGACATCGGCGCGAAGGCCGCCGCAGGTCGCGGAGCCTGGGCGTAAGGTCGCGTCTTTCGTGCACGGGGAGCGAAGCTTTCGTCGAGATTATATGAGACTGAAACGGTAGGATATAATTCCTACCGTTTTCACTAGGACGAGAAAAGGAGCGCGCGTACATGCTGTCAGAGCGCCTGCTTACGAACGTGGTTCGCCAATGCACGAACCAATACCTGAAGCTCAAACCCACCGATGAGGTGATGATGCCTGCACCTGAGCAGGGGAAACGCTACATGCTGTACATGCACGTGCCGTTCTGCGAGCGCCTATGCCCGTACTGCAGCTTCAACAGGTTCCCGTTCAGCGAGGAGCGCGCCCGCCCGTACTTCGAGAACATGCGCAAGGAGATGCGCATGCTGAAGGACCTGGGTTATGATTTCGACAGCGTTTACATCGGCGGCGGCACCCCCACCATCATGATCGATGAGCTGTGCGACACCATCGACCAGGCGCGCGAGCTGTTCAATATCCAGGAGGTTTCGAGCGAGACGAACCCGAACCACCTGATTCCCAGCTATCTGGACAAGCTGCAGGGCCGCGTGCAGCGCCTGTCCGTGGGCGTGCAAAGCTTCGATGATGGCCTGCTCAAGCAGATGGACCGCTACGACAAGTATGGCTGCGGCCAGGAGATCCTCGAGCGCATCCAGGACGCCAGCCCGTACTTCGTGTCTATGAACGCGGACATGATCTTCAACTTCCCGGCGCAAACTGAGGACATCCTGATCAACGATATCGAGCGCGTCATCGAGAGCGGTTGCACGCAGACCACGTTCTACCCGCTGATGGCGTCGCCGTCGGTTGAGCGCAGCCTTGCGCGCACCGTTGGCAAGGTTGATTACGCTCGCGAGCAGAAGTATTATGAGATCATCAGCGAATTGCTGACGGGCGGCCCGCTGCACCTGTTCGAGCACGGTTCGGCGTGGACGTTCAACAAGAGGAACACGTCGGCCTCCGGTGAGGACGCCATGATCGACGAGTACGTGGTCGACTACGAGGAGTATCCGGCCATCGGCAGCGGCGGTATCACGTACCTGGGCAGCAACTTGTATGTGAACACCTTCAGCGTGAAGGACTATAACAAGTGCATCGAGGCAGGTCACATGTCCATCATGGGCAAAACCACCTTTAGCAAGCGCGATCGCATGCGTTATCGCTTCATGATGCAGCTGTTCGGCCTGCGCCTTGATAAACGCCAGTTCAAGAAGGACTTCGGCTGCTCGGTGGAGATGGGCCTGCCGGTGGAGATGGCGTTTATGAAGGCCTCGGGCGCGTTCGCTACCGACAACGCTGACGAGCTGACGCTGACCCCGAAGGGTCGTTACCTGCTGGTCGTCATGATGCGTCAGTTCTTCATCGGCGTGAACAACCTGCGTGACCAGGCCCGCGCTGCGCTTCCCGGCGAGGAGAAGGAGCTGCTGTTCGGCAGCGGCTGTGCCGAGTGCAAGTAGCGGGGTGCGTTGCCGAAAGAACGCGCGAGTCGCGTTATGGCGGTGGTTTCGCAGCTAGCTGCTTAGCGGCAAGGTATGCATAGGTTCGCTGCTGTTGCCGAGCGGTCTCAAGCGTGTTGCATATTTGCTGGTCAAGTGCTCGTTTAGGGGTTGTTTGGGTAAGCTTTCCTGGGGAAGGAAAACGTATCTCAAAAAAGTTCTGAATCGGGGTTGACGAAAAACGTTTGCTGCCGTAATATACTAACTCGCGTTCGCAACGAACGACTTCTGGTCGGGTAGCTCAGTTGGTAGAGCAGGGGACTGAAAATCCCCGTGCCGAGGGTTCAAGTCCCCCTCCGACCACCATGAACTTCAAAAGCCCGATGGTGAAAGCCATCGGGCTATTTGTTGTTTTCGAACCTGTTATTCAGGTTTCGCAATTTCGCTCGTGCTGTGTTGGTTCCGTTATCCTGGCCTTGCCTTTCCGAATCCGTTGCCAGGATCTTCTGCGAACCTGCGGATCCGCAGTTGCTCGGCTCTCTTGCTGCTTAGGGTGTTTACTCTGATTCAGCTTTCTCGGTTTTGCTTCCCTAACCTTGCTGCTCTCGCTTCCTTGGCTTTGTCACACTTCGATCTCCCATAATTTGCGTGCGTTTTTCGCAGTGCATCTTCTTCCGCGTTACACTGCCTTGGAAAGCAAATCACGTCTTGAAAGGGTTGCGAAATGTCTTGCGATCATAAGAATCCCGTCATCGGCATCATCATGGGTTCCGAAAGCGATATGCCCGCCATGGAGCCTTGCATGAAGCAGCTTGAGGAGTTCGGCGTGCCGTACGAGGTGAAGGTTGCTAGCGCGCACCGTAAGCCCGCCGAGGTGCATGAGTGGGCCTCCACTGCGCATGAGCGCGGCATCAAGGTTATCATCGCCGCTGCCGGTAAGGCTGCTCACCTGGGCGGCGTGGTTGCCGCTTACACGCCCGACCCGGTTATCGCCGTCCCCATGAAGACGAGCGACCTGGGCGGCTTGGATTCGCTGCTGTCCATGGTGCAGATGCCCTCCGGCGTGCCGGTTGCCACCGTCGCCATCAATGGCGCGAAGAACGCGGCTATCCTGGCAGTGCAGATCATGGGTACCGGCTGCGATGGCGCTCGCCAGAAGATCATCGACATGAAGAAGGCCATGGCAGAGGCGTAAAGCCGGCCACTTGCAAAAGGGCGACGGGGCAACCTGTCGCCCTTTTGCTATCATGAACAGGTATCAAGACGATTCTCCCTTCGTTGTTTCACGTGAAACAACGAAGGGAGCGATTCCTGAAACCAGGCTATAAAGCGGGGAAACATATGACGAAGAAACTGCTTATGGGCAACGAGGCGTTCGCCCATGCCGCACTTGAGGCGGGGGTGCGCGTAGTCGCGGGTTATCCCGGGACGCCGTCGTCCGAGGTGACGGAAACCGTGGCGAAGCTGCATGCTTCCGGAGCCGCTCAGGGCATCCATGTGGAGTGGTCCACGAACGAAAAGAGCGCGCTCGAGCTGCTCGCCGGCGCATCGTATTGCGGCGCACGCACGCTGTTCACCTGCAAGCAGGTGGGCCTGAACGTGGCAAGCGACCCGCTGATGAGCCTGAACTACGTGGGGGTGAAGGGCGGCACGGTGTTGTTCGTGGCCGACGACCCCGGTCCTATCTCGTCGCAAACCGAGCAGGATACGCGTAGGTTCGGCAACTTCGCCAAGGTCCCTGTGCTCGACCCGGCGACGCCCGACCAAGGCTTCGACATGATGAAGGCCGCGTTCGAGCTTTCGGAGCGCTATAAGACGCCGGTCATCGTGCGCCCCACCACGCGTGTGTGCCATGCCTCGACGTTCTTCGATGTTGCCGAGGAAACGCACGCCAAGCCCATCCCCGAGGAGGGTTTCGAGCGCGGGCCGCGCTGGGTCATCTTCCCGAAGCGCGCCTACGAGGGCCACGGGGAAATCAACGAGCGTCTGCGCTCGATCGCCGTCGATTACGCGACGAACCCGGTTTTGAGTGCATTCAATCCCGTCGACGAGCGTCGCGTGGCGGGCCAGCTCACTCGTTACGGCATCGTTGCCGGTGGCGTGTCGGCCGCCTATGCGCTTGAGGCGCTTCGCTTGCTCGAGGAACGCGCGAACGAACGCGGCGTGCAGCTGCCGCCATATCGTTTCTGGCAGGTGGGCACCCCCTTCCCGTTCCCTGAGCGCACGTGCGCCGAGTTCACCAAGGGTCTGACCGATGTACTCGTGCTCGAGGAACTCGACCACGTGCTTGAGGACGAGTTGTTGGCGTTCGCGGGTAGGACGCATGCCGAGTACAACACGCACGGCAAGCTGACGGGCGAAGCGCGCGACCGCGGTGAGAACGATGTCGACGACATCCTCGCCCGCTTGGCCGTCTGCCTTGGCGTCCCCGAGTTGGCCGAGGCTGAAGACGCGGCAACCTACGACGACGCCGACCCCGAGCAGCCCCTCCCGATTCGCCCGCCGGTGCTGTGCCCGGGCTGCCCGCATCGCGGCAGCTTCTACGCAGTGAAGCGTGCGCTGGGCAAGACGCCGGCCGTGTTCTGCGGCGACATCGGGTGCTATACGCTGGGTAACGCCATGCCGCTTGACGCGGTGGACACGTGCCTGTGCATGGGCGCCGGCATCACCATGGCGCAGGGCTTCTCTGCGGTCGAGCCGCAGAAGAAGGCCCTGGCGTTCGTCGGCGACTCGACGTTCTTCGCCAGCGGTTTGCCGGGAATCGTGAACGCGGTGTACAACGGCCATGACTTTACGCTGTGCGTGCTCGACAACGCCACCACTGCCATGACGGGCAGCCAGCCGCATCCGGGTACGGGCGTGACGCTGATGGGCGAGCGCCGCAAGCCGGTTTCCATCGAGGCCGTGCTGAAGGCGGTTGGCTTCGAGTGCATCGTGCACGCCGACCCGCTGAACCTGCAGCAGTCCATCGACGCTGCACGTGAGGCGATCGATTTCGAGGGACCTTCCGCCATCATGTTCGAAAGCCCTTGCGTGCAGTTGTTCAAGCCGGCAGCTCCCGTGGTGTTGGACGCTCAGCGTTGTACGGGCTGCAAGAAGTGCATCACCGAGATCGGATGCCCTGGCATCGGCTTCAACATCGACGCTCGCGGCCCGAAAAGCGGGGAGCGCGGCCAGGCGTTCATCGACGCCGGCCAGTGCAACGGGTGCGGGCTGTGCACGCAGGTGTGCCCGTTCGACTGCATCTCCGTGGTCGATGCCGCATCCGCCGCAGGCGAGAAGAAGGAGGCCTAGCATGCTGAACATCCTGCTCACGGGCGTAGGCGGTCAGGGAACCGTTCTGGCTGCGAAGGTGCTTGCCCAGGCCGCTTTGGAAAAGGGTTGGAAGGTGCGCACGGCCGAGACCATCGGTATGGCGCAGCGCGGCGGCAACGTGGTGTCGCACGTGCGTATCGGTAACAAGGGCGAGCAGGTGCATGCGCCCCTGGTCAGCCGAGGAACTGCCGACCTGATCATCGCGTTTGAACCCGCGGAGGCCGCGCGCGTGCTGCCCTACCTTGCCCCTACGGGAACATTGGTGTTCGCCACCACCGCGGTTCAGCCGGTGACGGCGGCGCTGTCGAAGAACCCGTACCGCGCTAGCGATGTGATCGCGAACATGGAGCGCGCTCTGGCGGGTACGCAGGCGAAGCTCGTGCCCGTCGACGATGCAGCGCTCACGAAGGCGGCCGGAAGTCGCAAGGTGCTCAACAGCTTACTGCTTGCCAAGGCCTTGCAGACCGGGTGCGTGCCCATCGACCTCGACGATCTTCGCGCAGCGATCACGGCTTGCGTTAAGCCGCGCTTCGTGGATATGAACCTGCAAGCCATTAACGTGGCGGTGGGGGAGTAGCGTCGAAAAACCCTGTATAACAAGCAACGGGATCGCAAATCGGTCCCGTTGCCGGTTTTGGGGGTTGCCTGCGGTGGGGTTTTGCCTACAATGACCAGTATGACTTCGGTATTCGACATCCACTTCTCTTCAGCCGCGCGCACCGCGTTGGCTGGTCGATGGCTTTAGCTTCAAGACCTGTAAGGCTTGGGGCCGATTCGTCGTGCTTCCCCGCAGCTTTTTCGGGCTTGAAGCGCCTACGCACTTTTCCTCACGCAGTATGAATAAAACGAAGCAAGCCATTTGAACAAGGGAGCATACTATGCAGATGAAGCCGGAGCAGCTTGAGATCATCAAAGAGCAGTTCAAAACCCTGAAGGACCGCTCGGCCTTCTACGCCCGCAAATTCAAGGACATCGATTTGTCCGACGTGCAAACCCAGGAAGATTTCGAGAAGCTGCCCTTCTCGGAGAAGGCGGATTTGCGCGAGGCATACCCGCTGGGACTGCAGGCGGTACCGGACGAGAAGATCATCCGCATCCACAGCTCCTCAGGCACCACGGGCACCCCGGTCGTCATTCCCTACACGCAGAAGGATGTCGACGATTGGGCCACCATGTTCGCGCGCTGCTACGAGACGGCGGGCATCACGAACACCGACCGCATCCAGATCACCCCTGGTTATGGTCTGTGGACTGCCGGCATCGGCTTCCAGCTGGGCTGCGAGCGCCTGGGCGCCATGGCCATCCCTATGGGCCCCGGCAATACCGAAAAGCAGCTGCAGATGATGCAGGACCTGCATTCCACTGTCATCACGGGCACGTCCAGCTATGCGCTGCTGCTTGCCGAGGAGATCGAGAAGCGCGGCCTGCGCGATAAACTTGACCTGCGCAAGGGCGTCATCGGCTCCGAGCGTTGGGGTGAGAAGATGCGCCAGCGCATCGCCAACGAGTTGGGCATCGAGATCTTCGATATCTACGGATTGACCGAGATCTACGGCCCGGGCATCGGCATCTCCTGCGAAGAGCATCATGGCATGCATATCTGGGAAGACTACGTGTACTGCGAGATCGTCGACCCGAAGACCGGCGAGCAGCTGCCCGACGGCGAAGTGGGCGAGCTGGTGCTCACCACGCTGCGCAAGGAGGGCGCGCCGCTTATCCGCTACCGTACGCATGACCTGACGCGCATCATCCCCGGCGACTGCAAGTGCAAGTTCGGCAGCCACCACCCGCGCATCGACATCCTGACGGGCCGCACCGACGACATGGTCAAGGTGAAGGGTTGCAACATGTTCCCCTCCCAGATCGAGGAGGTGCTGCAGTTCACCGATGGCGCGTCGTCCGAGTATCAGGTGATGATCGAGGCAATCAACGGCCGCGATGTGCTCACCGTGCTGTTCGAGACGCCGCTTGAGGGCGAGGAGCGCGAGCAATGCGAGCAGCAGCTGGCGGCGATCTTCAAGGCGAAGATCGGCTGCACTCCCGAGGCGAAGGGCGTTCCCATGGGCGAGCTGCCGCGCAGCGAGAAGAAGTCGAAGCGCATCTTCGACTCTCGCTATTAAAAGCTTGCGAACAAATTGAATGAGAAGCGAAGCCGGGCCATGTGCCCGGCTTCGCCGCGTTTCGGGAGCGATGGCCTGGTTGGTTGCCGGGGAGGGTGCGACGCGGTTTTCGATTTGTTCAGTTTCGCTTCGAGGCTTTATATGAGCGTCGTTCGGTGGCGGCGGCCGCGTGGCATGTATCCCTCTATTTCGCTTCAGGGTCTTGCATTTGCGCCGCTGACAAGGGCGATGGGAGGTCTTTTTCGTCCGACATCACCACATTTCGAAGGTTTCGTCCCCTTTACTGCTAATTCGAACCGCTTTGCTAGGAAATAATGTAGCCGTTCGGGAAAATCCTGGACGGAAAGGCACTTGACTGTGGTAGAGTAACGCCCATGAGCATGGTGAACGGACATATCGCCGCATCCCGCAGCGCTCAGCAGTCCGCTGAGCTGACTGCCATGCTGTGCGCCTTCGAAGTCCAAACGATGCCTTTTGCGGGGAAGACCGCCGGTGAATGCGGTGCGACGAAGCCCTGCCTTCCTTCCTATTATTATTCCTATCGATATCTGTAGCACACGGGGCTTAGCCGCTGCGTGCGTCCGTTAGACGTGGCGTATGTTCGCAGCGAACTCGGGCTTGTGCCGTGTGCGTCTCCGGGTTGGGCGACTTAGATGCGTTCGCTTGCCCAACCGTGTCCTTGACGAGGGGCAGCTGCTTTCCGAACAGGGAAGATCCCACGGTCTACACGATATCGATCGGTAAAGGAACGATCATGGTCGCAAAAATCTGCATGGTTTTGATTTTCGTCGGCGTAGCGGTCGGGGTCGGCTTGTATTGCCGCCGCACCACCACCAGCGTCGATGGTTTCGTTCTGGGCGGGCGTAACGTCGGCCCTTGGATGAGCGCTTTCGCATACGGCACCAGCTACTTCTCCGCTGTGGTGTTCGTCGGCTATGCCGGCCAGTTTGGCTGGAAATACGGTATCGCCGCCGTGTGGGCCGGCATCGGCAATGCCATTCTCGGCAGCCTTTTGGCCTGGTGGGTGCTCGGTCCGCGCACGCGTGAGATGACGCATCGCCTAGGCGCCACCACCATGCCCGAGTTCTTCGGCAAGCGTTTCCAGTCGAAGGGCCTGCGCATCGCCAGCGCGGCCATCATCTTCGTGTTCCTGATCCCTTACACCGCAAGCGTGTACAACGGCCTGTCCCGTCTGTTCGGCATGGCGTTCGGCCTTCCTTACGAGGTGTGCGTTATCGGCATGGCTGTCATCACGTGTCTGTACGTGGTTCTGGGCGGTTACATGGCAACCGTTATGAACGACTTCCTGCAGGGTATCGTCATGTTGTTCGGCATCGTCGCGGTCATTGCGGCGGTTATCCTGAACAACGGCGGTTTCAGCGAGGCCATCACCACGCTGTCGCAGATCCCGGCCGAGGGCTCGCAGATGGCCGGCCCGTTCGTCAGCATGTTCGGCCCTGATCTGTTCAACCTGCTCGGCGTGGTGGTGCTGACCAGCCTTGGCACCTGGGGTTTGCCGCAGATGGTGCAGAAGTTCTACGCCATCAAGTCCGGCCCGGCGGTGAAGCAGGGTGCCATCATTTCCACGCTGTTCGCGTTCGTGGTTGCCGGCGGCAGCTACTTCCTGGGCGGTTTCGGCCGTCTGTACGCCGACAAGATCGAAATCGGCCCCACCGGTATCCCGGTGTACGACTCCATCATCCCGACCATGCTGTCCACTTTGCCCGATATCCTCATCGGCATCGTGATCGTGCTCGTGCTGTCCGCCAGCATGTCCACGCTGTCCTCGCTCGTGCTGACCTCGTCCTCCACGTTGACCCTCGACCTTCTGCAGGGCAATGTGGTGAAGAAGATGAGCGAGCAGAGCAAGCTCGGCTGGATGCGCGTCCTTATCGTGGTGTTCATCATCGTGTCCGCGACGCTGGCGTTGATCCAGTACAACTCCTCCATCACGTTCATCGCGCAGCTCATGGGCATCTCCTGGGGTGCGCTGGCCGGCGCGTTCCTTGGCCCGTTCCTGTGGGGTCTGTACTCCGGGCGCATCTCCAAGGCCGCCGTGTGGTGCAGCTTCATCGTGGGCGTGTGTCTGACCAGCGGGAACATGGTGCTTACGCTGATGGGCACGCCGCTGATCGCCAGCCCCATCAACTGCGGCGCCTTGGCTATGCTGCTGTCGCTGATCATCGTGCCGGTGGTCAGCCTGTTCACCAAGTCCATCCCGTTCGAGGTGAACCCGCCCAGCCCCGAGGGCGCTATCGACCGCGAGTACCAGCACGAGTTGGCAGCGGAACGCAAGGCAGCGGAATAGCCTTTCGATTACGGTTTGTTGTAATGGGTTAGCGAACTGCGCAAAACTGAATGTCTTCGAGCAGGAGGCGGACGATGTATATCGTTCGCCTCTTCCTATTCCTTTTGTTTCACGTGAAACCCCTCCGGCGGAATCCTGATGCGGTTCGACCGTTGCGCTTGTATACTGATTCGCAATGGACTTTGAGGACCTTATGGAGAAAGGGAAGGGAAATGGAAGAGGCTTTCGAGCTTATCAGCACCGGCGCTTGGTCCATCGTGCCGCCGTTGCTGGCGTTGGCTCTGGCGCTCATCACTAAAGAGGTGTATTCGTCGCTGACCATCGGCGTGTTCGTCGGCATGGTCATCTACCAGTTCACCCTCAACGGTGTCGGCGTCGACCAGCTGGTCACGGCATTCACCGATGTGCCGAACGCGATGGCGCTGCAAATCGCCGATAACGGAGCGTTGCTGCTGTTCCTTGCGTTATTGGGCGCGCTTACCGTGGTCATCGCCACGGCGGGCGGCAGCCGCGCTTATGCCGAGTGGGTGTCCACTCATATCAAGAACGCGCGCGCCGCGCAGGTGCTCACGGGTTTGCTGGGCATCATCATCTTCGTCGACGACTACTTCAACTGCTTGACGGTCGGCGCGGTCATGCGTCCTGTGACCGATCGCTTCCATGTCAGCCATGAGAAGCTGGCCTGGATCATCGACTCCACGGCAGCCCCGGTGTGCATCATCGCTCCGGTGTCCTCGTGGGCCGTTGCGGTCGGCGGTTACCTGGGAGACGACGGTTTCAGCACGTTCGTGCAGTCCATTCCGTACAACTTCTATGCGCTGCTCACCATCTTCTTCGTGTTCTTCATGCTGATCACGAACAAGAACGATTACGGTCCGATGCGCGCTGCCGAGGCGGAGGCGCAATCCTCCGACGGCGCCTCTGCTGAGGGCGGCAAGCTGCTCGAGAAGCTGTCCACCATGGGCCTCTCCGATCAGGCGGAAGCCGATCCCGACGACCATACGAATCTGGAGTCGGTCGTCACCGAGCAGGCCGATATCGAGCAGTCCGCATCGGCAGCCATCGACGAGTACAAGGGCCTTAACATCTCCGAGAAGGGCAAGGTCTACGACCTGATCGTGCCTATCCTGGTGCTGATCTTCTTCTCGATCTTGGGCATGATGTACACGGGCGGCTTCTTCGAGGGCGTTGACTTCGCCACCGCCGTCGGCGAGAATCCGGTCGGTGGTCTGTGCATCGGCGCTACGGTGGCCCTGTGCGTTGCCGGCGCCATGTTCCTGCCGCGTGGCCTGACCACGCTGAGCGGTTTCGTGGAGAGCATCTCCGAGGGCGTGCGTTCCATGGTCGGCGCCATCATGATCCTGGTGCTGGCATGGAGCTTGGGCGGTTGCTGCCGCTACATGCTCGGCACGGGCGACTTCGTGAGCAGCTTCCTGAACAGCTTGGGCGTGAGCCTGGCCGTCCTGCCGTGCATCATCTTCCTGGTGGCCGGCTTCATCGGCTTTGCCATGGGCACGAGCTGGGGCACCATCGCGCTGATCCTGCCCATCGTGGTCGGCGTGTTCAACGAGGGCGATCCGCTGTTCCTGGTTGCCGTGGGCGCAACGCTGGCAGGTGCCGTGTACGGCGATCATATCTCGCCGATTTCCGACACCACCATCCTGTCGTCTGCGGGTGCGAAGTGCAACCACCTGCGCCACGTGGCCACGCAGCTGCCGTACGCGACCACCGTCATGGTCGTCTGCTTCGTGTGCTATGTCGTCGCCGGCTTCACGGGCAATCCCTGGATTTCCCTGGTGCTGGGTGCGGTGCTCATCGTGGTTGCGGTGAAGATCCTGCACAAGTCCAACATCGGCGTGAAGAAATAAGCTCCGATGCGCGGCGCAAGCCGCAAAAGTGGCAAGAATGCGAAAGAGAGAGGGCCCCGTTGGGAGCCCTCCCTCTTTTTACTGAACAGCTATTTTCGGAAAAAGCGCGGGGTTTGACTCCACCAGAAGGCCTGCTGATTCAGCCTTGTTTTCGGGTGTGCAAGGTGCTCGTCTTACTCGCGGGCATCCCTAGAAGATGTAGCGGCCCGCCAATGCTATCGCCGTCCGTTCTTTTCCGTGTCATGTTGCCATCTCGCCCGCATTCGCGCTATGCCGAGAAGATGTGGGGGAGGGGGAGGTCGTGAGGTTCGGTGGGCACGTGGTCGACGCGCTGCTCTTCGAACGCCACGCCGGCTACGAAGCAGTCATCGCGCAGCTCGGGAAGGAACCGGTCGTAATTCCCGCCGCCATACCCGAGGCGCATAAGGCCGCTGTCGAAGGCCACCAGGGGGATGACGGCGACGTCGAACAGCTGCTCATCGGCTTCTCGCCAGCCTTGGGCATGCAGGTCGTCAAGCAGGTAGGGGCGTGCTGGGTGATCGAGGAAGGCGGGGCGCTGTTCGGTCAAGTGGTTCTGCGTGATCGGGAAGAACACCATGTGCGCCGGCGCATCCGGAGCGTTCTTGGCCATGCAGGGCAGAAACACCTCCCAGCCGCGTTCGTATGCCGTGAATAACAGAGGGTGTACGTCGACTTCGCTGGTCATGGGCTCGTAAGCGGCGATGTGCAGCTGCTTGGCGGAAGCGCACGAGGGTGCTTCGCCTGCAATTCGGTTGTCGATCTCCGCAAGGAATCGCTCGCAAATCAGACGGCTCTTCTCCTCGCGCTCGACATCGGGAATCGCTTTGCGTCGGGCGAGGACCGAAGCCCGCGTATCTTGTTTCAAAGCCATATCGTCTTCCTCGAAAATGGACGAAATCTCAGCATCGTGTGAAAAAGCATAGCAATATAGTAGAGGTTTATCGCTTGCGCTAGTATGTAAGCATACTCGTTGGGTCTGGCGATGGCTATGACAACAACGGGGAAACGAGGTGGCGGCGCACCCAGCTGGGAACCTGGCGCGCATCGCTTCGCAGTGCAGCTGAGGCTCTGGCAGGCATCGCTTCACCGCCCACCGCCCGAGCATGGGCACGGAATCGCGATGCACTGGGCTCCATTGCGTTTGCGAAAGCCTCTATAGCAGATGACCAGGGATTTCGTGACGAAGAAAACAGGGAAGGTGTTCATCGTCCGTCCCTGCTTGGAGCATCGAACACGAAATAGGAACGAGGGAAACGGTGCACTTCAAGGCTTCGGTCGAATATGGGATGCGTGCGGTGCTGTATCTAGCGGAAAAGGGCTCGATATGCTCGTCTCGCGAAGTGGCCGATGAGATGTCCATTCCGCGCGATTATCTGATCCAGTTGGCGCAGCTGCTGCGCAACGCTGGGATCATCCATGCGCGCCCAGGCAAAAACGGTGGATACATCTTGGCGAAGGACGCTTCTAATATCAGCATGCTTGACGTTTTCAGCGCGCTGCAGAACGACCGACCGCGTTCGGAGCGTAAGGAAGCGGAGGATGCGAGCGATTTGCTGCAGGACATCACTGCTGCATGTTCCGCGGTCGAACGCGAAATGGAGGAGTACATGTCCTCAATCACCCTGCAGAATATGATCGAACGCATCCACGGCAAAGAATCCGACACCGTTTCCGGTTCTACCCGATTCCGAACACCTGCATAACCAGCAAAATCGCGGTGAGTACGGAGACGATGCCTACCGTGACCCAGATGAGCACCTTCGTCACGCGGCCGGACTTGAACTTGCCCATGACGCGCTTATCCGACGAGATCAGCGCCATGAACACCAGCAACACCGGCAGCACCAGGCCGTTGATGAACTGGGCCATGAGCATGACGCCCATGAGGTCGATGTTCGGGATGAGCACGATCACGGCCGAGAACGCGATGACGAACGTGAAGATGCTCTTGAACAGCGGCGCTTCCTTCCACTTGAAGGACACGCCGGCCTCCCAGCCGAATGCCTCGCAGATGACGAACGCCGTGGTCAGCGGAAGCACGCATGCGGCCAAGAACGATGCGGCGATCAGGCCGATGGCGAACAGGGCCTCGGCGTATTTGCCCGCGAACGGCGCCAGCGCAGCAGCCGCGTCGGCGGCGTCGCTGATGACGATTCCCTGCGGATACAGCACAGTGCCCGTGGTGACGATGATGAACCACGCGACCAAGCAAGCAGCTACGGTGCCGGAGACCACATCGACCTTCTGTGTGAACAGCTCGTCGGGCTTGATGCCCTTCTCAACTACGTTGCTCTGGTTGAAGAACATCATCCAGGGCGCAATGGTGGTGCCGATCATGGATATGACCAGTGAAACGAAGCTTTGCTGGTACACCACATGGGGAACGATGGTGTTGATAGCCGCATCCTCCCAGTTCGGCTGCGCCAAGAATGCCGCGATCACGTAGGTGAGGAACACGAGCGACAAGATGAGGAACACCTTCTCCACGCGCTTGTAGCTGCCTCCTACGATGAGCAGCCAGACGGCTAACGCGGCGACGGGCACGGCGATGTATTTCGACACGCCGAACATCTCCATGCCCGAGGCTATGCCTGCGAACTCGGAGAACGTGGTGCACACGTTGCCGATGAGCAGCGCGAGCATGGCGAGCGCCGTGAGCCTGATGCCGAAAGATTCGCGGATGAGCGCGGCGAATCCTTTGCCGGTGACGGCGCCCATCTTCGCGGCGGTCATTTCCACCACGATGAGCAGCACGCACATGATAGGGATGACCCACAGCGTGGCGAAGCCGAATTGCGCGCCAACGGTCGAGTAGGTTGAGATGCCGCCGGCATCGTTGCCGGCCATGGCCGTGACGATGCCCGGACCCATTGCGGCCAAGATGAGCAGCAGTTTGCTTTTCTGTTTGCTGGAGCCGCCGGTCTGCTCGAGCGCCTGCTTTTCCGCAAGCTGCTCGGCGGACAGCGTAGCCTCGCCGGTGTGGAAGCTGCTGCGCTCCAACGGGTTATGCGAATCGATGTCGGCAACGCGCCCGGTCTTGCCATTCTGCTTCAAAACCACGGCTTACCTCCAATGGAATCCTGCGATTTGCAGTACGACAAGGGTGTAGAGAATCAAGAAGATCACGGCACCGGTCGCAATGCCCACCCACTTCCACACGGAAGTCTTCGTTTTATCGCTGCTGACGTCGTCCTCGATAGCATCCCAGGCGTCGTCGACGGTGACGATGCCAAGCAGCGCGCCGCGCTCGTCCACGACGGGCATGGCGGTCAGATCGTACTTGAAGATGTCGGCGGAGACGTCCTCTTCGGTTTCGTCCGGCGTTGCGGTGATTAGGTCGTCATACATGCACTTCGACATGGGAGTTTTATCATCGGTGAGCACCAGCGTGCGCAGCGAGCAGACGCCAACGAGCTTGTCGTATTCATCTAGCACGTATACGAAGTGGACGGAAGGATGGTCCTCTGGAAGCTCGCGAAGCACTTCGATGGCGTGCCCGACGGTGTCGGTGTCGGCGACGGATACGAACTGCGTGGTCATCATGCCGCCGGCGGTGCCGTCTTTGTAGCCGAGCAAGCGGCGGATTTCCGTTGCGTCCTCCACGCCCATAAGACGAAGGAGCGTTTCGGCGCGCTCGTAGGACAGGTCGCGCACGATGTCGGCTGCGTCGTCCGGATCCATGTTGCCCAGGACGCTTGCAGCCTGCTTGTTGTCTAAACTTTCGATGAAGTCGGACTGGTATTCATCCTCCATCTCCGAGATTGCTTCGGTAGCCTGGGCGTCGTCAAGGTGCTCGAACACGTTCGCACGTTGTTGCGGGTCCAGCTGCTCCAAAATGTCCGCGACGTCGGCGGGGTGGAGCTCGTCCAAGCGCTTATGGGTGACGGACAGCTGCACTTCGGAAAGGTCGCGGTCCAGCAGGTCCATGTAGTTCCACGCGATGATCTGCTCGTCGATCTTCTTACCGAAGACCTTGGCGACGGAGACCACCGAGCGCTCGATCCAGGGAGCAAGGCCGCGCAGGATGCCGCGGACGCCCACCTCGGCGCCGAGCAGGCGCAATTGGGAGCCGGATACGGAAAGCTTCAGGTCGTTTACGCGCACGACCTTCAGGCCCTGCGTGTCGACGATCTGGCGGTTCATGAGGTCGCGTGCAAGCAGCACCTCGTCGGGCTGTAGATAGCTGAAGCGGATGTCGTGCGCTTCGACCTGCAGGGTGAGGCCGTCGTCGTCGAACTCGTCGACGTACTTGCGCCATGAGATCATGAACGGGATTTTGCCCGGACCCTGGAAGGCCAGGCTGGTGATGCGCGGAAATACCTCGCCCGTGGAGATGGCAAGGTCGGATACGGTGCCGATTTTCTCACCGGTGCAGTCAACGACCGGCTTTCCCAGCATTTGAGAGAGATAGAGCATGATCAATTCCCTTACTGTCCATGCTCGCGTTCGGCAGGGGCTTTTACGGATGCCAGATAATGCTACGTCTGCCATACGGCAACGGCGTTATGGGTACGTAAAGCTTCTGTCAAACGAGAGCGCGTTGCAGCCTGCTCCTTCGGCTGCCACGTAAGGGAGGAGTCGAAGGAAGGCTACATACTGTGAGGTTTCGGTTTTCGAACCTTCAACAGGGTTCCTTTCTTTGGCCTATAAAACAAAAAACCGCATGTGCTCGGTGGAGCCATTGCGGAATTTCAAGCTAAGTGGTGCGCCGTGAGGGATTCGAACCCCCGACGTACTGATTCGTAGTCAGTCCCTCTATCCAGCTGAGGTAACGGCGCACATTGTCAAACGCGCTGTTAAAATGGTGCGCCGTGAGGGATTCGAACCCCCGACGTACTGATTCGTAGTCAGTCCCTCTATCCAGCTGAGGTAACGGCGCACATCGAAACAGCAACGAATATTATGCGCGTATATCGGTAATGAGTCAACACCTAATTTCGGCCAATATCAAATTTTTTGCGATTAGCGTCGCCGGGTGCCGCTAGCAAACACGGCAGGGCGACTGAACAGGGGACGGAGGTGCGTTCGCGCTATAGCCTTTTGGGAACGTGTTACCTTGCCGTGAACACACCTCCGTCCCCTGTTCATCTTGCGCCGGCGGCGCGTCTCTGTTTCTGCACTGACGCCTCCGGACCGCACGCGCATTGTGTTCTGCAGACGCGAACGCACTTCCGTCCCCTGTTCGCGTTCTGTTCATGTTCGCGTGTCGCGTTCCCTGTGCACCTGGGTGCGCATCTCTCCCTACAAATCCGAAAGTTGAATGCGATCTCTCTTGGACATGAAGAAAGGACCCCTAACGAGGTCCTTTCTTTGCGAGGCAAACGGGAGACGCTTGCCGTTGGTTTTAGTAGCTGGAGTTGCTGCCTCCATTGGTGTTGGAGCTGGAGCCGCCGCCGTTCGTGCTGTTGTCGCCGGAGCCGCCGTTGGTGGAGCTGTTGTTGCCAGAGCCGCCGTTGGTGGAGCTGCCGGAACCTGTGCTGATGACCAGGTGCACGGTCTTACCGGGATCGAGCTCGGTGCCGCTGGTGGGCGTCTGGCTGATGACGTTGCCCGAGGAGACGGAGCTGCTGGCCTGGTACTCGGTGGTCACCTTGAAGCCCGCGTTGTTGAGCGTGGTCATGGCGCTGCCCTCGGACTGGCCGACGACGCTGGGCACGCTCACGGCCTTGCTTTCCTTGCCCTTCGACACCACGATGTTCACGGTACCCTCGGCCTTGAGCTTGCTGCCGCTGGACGGGGTCTGGCTGATGACGACGCCCTCTTCGACGGTATCGGAGTACTGCTGGTCGACGGTGACGTAGAAGCCGGCGTTGTTCAGGGTTGCGGTGGCGCTGCTGCGGGTCTGGCCGACGACGTCGGGCACGCTGGTGCCCTCGGAGCCGAGCGACAGGTAGTAGGTGACAACGGTATCCTTGGCGACCTTGGAACCTGCGGCGACGTCCTGGCGCGCGATGCGGTCCTTCTCGACGCTGTCGGAATATTCCGCGGTGCCTGCCTTGTACTTCAAGCCGTTGGCTTGCAGCAGTTTCTTAGCCTCATCTGCGGTTTTACCGACCAGGTCGGGAACCTCTATCTCCTGAGAGCCTTGCGAGACGGTCAGGTTGATGGTGGAGCCCTTCGCCTTCTTGGTCTTGGCGGCGGGGTCCTGGCTGATAACCTTGCCCGAATCGACGCTGTCGGAGTAGGACTGCGTGACGTTGCCCACCTTGAAGCCGGCGGACTGGATGGCGGACTTCGCCTGGTCGAGCGTCTGGCCGGTGACGTCGGGGACTTCGATCTGCTCGCCGGAACTGCTGTTTCCACCCAAGGCGAACGCGGCGATGGCGATAAGCGCGACCACGGCTGCGACGGCGGCCACTACCGCGGCAACCTTCTTGCCCTTCTTCTTCGGCGCCGTGTTGTCCGACATATAGGAATGGTTCTGCGAGCTGCCGCCGTGCTGGTTGGCGCCGCCCACTGCGGGCATGACCGCAGTGCCGTCGGGCATGGGGCCGATGTTGGGCACGCCGCCCATGATCTGCGTCTGCGCGCCGGTGAAGCCTGCGCCCAGGGCGACGGGTCGGCCGGCCAGGTAATCGTTCAGGGCAGAGCGCATGTCCTTGGCGGTTGCGAAGCGCTCCATGGGGTTCTTCGACATGGCCTTGAGGATGATGGCCTCAAGGGAGGGGTCGATCTCAGGGTTGAGCTCGCGCGGCGGCACAGGCTCGTCCTGAACCTGCTTCATGGCGACGCTGACCGCATCGGGGCCGTCGAAGGGCAACTTGCCCGTGGCGGACTCGTACAGCACGATGCCGAGCGAGTAGATGTCGCTGGCGGCGGTGAGCTCCTTGCCCTGCGCCTGCTCGGGGGAGATATAGTGAGCGGTGCCCAGCACGCTGGAGGTCTGCTCCTTCGTGGAGTTCTTCGCGCGTGCGATGCCGAAGTCCATGACCTTCACGTTGCCGTCGGGCTGCACCATGATGTTTTGCGGCTTGATATCGCGGTGGATGATGTCGAGGCCGTGGGCGACGGAGAGCGCCTGGCACACCTGGCTGCCGATCTCGGCCACCTTGCGCTGGTTGATGGCGCCGCGCTGGTTGATGGCGGTCTTCAGGTCGGAGCCGCGCACGTATTCCATGACGATGTAGTACGTGCCCTCGTCCTGGCCCCAGTCGTATACGTTGACGATGTAGGGGCTTTGCAGGTTGGCGGCGCTAGCGGCTTCTTGCTTGAAGCGCTGCGTGAAGCTTTCATCTGCGGCATATTGGGGCAGCATGACCTTCACTGCCACCAAACGACCCAAGACGTTGTCTTGTGCGCGGTACACCTCGGCCATGCCGCCGATGCCGATGCGCTCGGTGATTTGGTAGCGGTTGTTGAACACCCTGCCGATCATGTTTCCGGTCACGTTTGAACTCCTTTAGGTCACATGCTGGGCGGAATTTTGAGTAAAACCCATAGTACCCCGCTCAGCATCGTTTTTCTATATAAGCCCCTGAACTTCCAAAGCTGTTTGCAAGATGTCATGAGCCTTCTGGGTGCCCACGCCTTCGTCGCCGTCCTCGATGACCACGGCAACCACCACGCCGGCGTTGTCTGCGGGTGCCATGCCCACAAACCAGCTGTCGTTGCTGTTGGCCTTCTCGGCCGTGCCCGTCTTGCCGGCAACTTCCACGCCGTTGATCTGCGCGGCGGTGCCGGTGCCTTGCTTAACAACGCCCTTGAGGATATCGCGGACGCGCTTTGCGGTGTCGGAGCTGATGGAGGTGCGCAGTTTCTCCGGCTGAGCCGTGAAGCTGCGCTGGCCGTTGGCGTTGTACACGCCGTCCACCAGGTAGGGCTTCATCTCCACGCCGTCGTTGGCGATGGCGCTTCCCACCATGGCCATCTGCAGCACGGTGGCCTGCGGGCCGGCCGGGCTTTCATGGTTCATGGGGTTCACCGGCTCGCCGGCGGCGGCCCAGGCGGTCTCCCATTCGGTCATTTCGCTTGGGTCGGCCATGAGCGACGTGTACATGACGATGGGGAAGTCCAGGTCCTGGTTGAACCCGAAGCGCTCGGCGCCTTCCACCAGCTTATCGGCGCCCATCTGCACGCCCAGCTGGCCGTAGACGGTGTTCGCCGACCACCACGTAGCCTGCTCGAGCGTTTGCGTGCCGTAGCTGGTCTTGTTGAAGTTCGACACGGTGGCGTTGCCGATGGTGATGGTTCCCGGGGACGAGAACGTGGTGGACTCGCTTGCCACGTCGTCCTCGAGCGCCGTGGCCAAGGTGACCATCTTGAACGTGGAGCCGGGCGCGTACAGCGTGCCCGTGGCGCGGTTGATCAGCGAGGTCTCGGCCGTGCCGGAGTTCGCCTGGGCGATCACCTGCTCGAAGTCCGCGGCATCATAAGTGGGCGCGCTGGCAAGCGCTAGGATGGCTCCGGTCTTCGGGTCCATGACCACCGCGGCGCCCTTGTTGCCGGCAAGCGCGTCCTGAGCTGCCTGCTGGATCTTCGAGTTGATGGTGAGCGTGACGTCGTTGCCGGCGGAGCCCACGCCCGCCATGTCGTTGAGCACGTCGGTCCAGCTGGCGAAGCTCTCCTGGCCCTTCAGGGTCTCGTTGTACGAGGCCTCGATGCCCGAGGTGCCGTACTGCTGCGACACGTAGCCCACCACGTGGGTGGCCAGGTCGCCGGCGGGGTAGATGCGCTCGTAGCTGCCGTCGTCGTCCACGGCGCTGCGCGCCAGCACGATGCCGTCGTAGGTGGAGATGGTGCCGCGTTCGCTCTTCGCTTCCTTGGCGAGCGTGTGGTTGTTGCCCGGCATGGTTTGGTACGAGTCGGCCTGCACCACCATGATCATGGTGAGGTTGGCCACCAGCAGGGCGAACAGCGCGCTGCACAGCAGCATGCCGTTGGTCAGGCGCTTGCCCAGGCTGATGCGGCCGAGCACGCTGTTGGAGTGCAGGCTGGAGGTGGTGCCGTTGAGCATTTCGGTGCCCACGCCCGTGGCCTCGTCGCCCGCGCGCAAAAGGAAGCCCACGATGATGAAGCTGCCCAAAAGCGAGGAGCCGCCCTGGCTGATGAAGGGCAGAGTGAGGCCGGTCAGCGGGATGAGGCGCGTGACGCCGCCCACGATGATGAAGGCCTGCAGCACGATCATGCCCGTCAGGCCCACGGCCACGAAGCTGGACACGTCGGACTTCGCGCGCGCCGCGGTCAGGAAGCCGCGGATGGCGAAGCACAGGAACAGCAGCAGCACGCCGGCCGCGCCGAGCAGGCCGATCTCCTCGGCGATGTCGGCGAAGATGAAGTCGCTTTCCACGACGGGGATGGCGTTGAACGCATCGGTGCCGCCTGCAAGGCCGTTGCCCAGGCCCACGCCGAACAGGTCGCCGTCGGCGATGGAGTAGAGCGCCTGGCACAGCTGGTAGCCGGTGTTCTGCGCGTCGGAGAACGGGTCGAGCCAGGTGTTCACGCGCACCTGCACGTGGCCGAAGGCCGCGTAGGCGGCAAGGGCACCCACGGTGATCAGACCCAGGCCCACCACCAGGTAGAACTTCTTACCCGTTGCAACGTAGAGCATGAGCAGGAACACGAAGAAGAACACCATGGCGCTGCCCAGGTCCTTCTCGAACACTACGATGACCATGGCCACGCCCCACATAAGCAGGAGCGGCAGCAGCGATCGGATGTCGGGCAGGTGGAACGGGCCCATGCGCACGGTGAACACGGACAGCAGTTCGCGGTTCTCGGCCAGATAGCTTGCCATGAACAGGACGATGACGATCTTGGCGATCTCGCCGGGCTGGAAGGAAAAGCCGCCGATGTGCAGCCAGATGCGGCTGCCGTAGATCTCCTGGCCAAGGCCGGGGACCATCGGCGAGAGCAGCAAAAGGATGCCCACGAGCATGAGGGTGTATTTATAGTTGGCGATCTTATCGAGGTTGCGGAACAGAGCCAGCACCACAATCATGCAGGCCACGCCCACGAACAGCCAGACCACCTGGCCTTGCGCCATGTTGGGCGCGTCCGTGAACGGCGCGATGCGCGTGATGAAGGCGATGCCGATGCCCGATAGGCCGAACGCCAGGGGAAGCAGGGCGGGGTCGGCGCCGGGTGCGAGCTTGCGCACGGCAAGGTGGGCCACCACGAAGGCGGCGAAGATGCCGATGGGCACGCTGAGCGAATCGACGTTGACCTGCTGGCCCTCGTTGATGGCGATCATGACGAACAACAGCGCGACGACCGGGGCCGCCACCAGCAGAAGGACGAGTTCTATGTTGCGACGGGACATGATGCGCTACCTCTGCGTTCCCGTGGCGGTTTGCGTGGAGACCGCCGGCGCGTTCGCGGCGGCGTCGTTGGTGGTCGTGGTGCCGCTTGCCTGCGTGGATGTGGCCTGCTCCGAGCCTTCCGGCTTGCTGCGCTGGGCCGCTTCGTCGCGATATTGCTGCACCAGGTCATGCGCGGCGTCCATGTTGTCCACGCGGATGCCCTCCTCCAGGCGCGATGCTGTGCCGGGTTGCAGGCTGTCGACGCTCACGTCGGTGACTTCTTGCTGCTTATATAGGTGCATGCCCAGGAAATCGGCGGGAATGCCCTCGTAAACGGCCACCTTGCCGTTGTCCTCGCCCAGGTATGCGGTGGTGTGAAGCCATGTGTGCACGCCCCACGCGCCGCCGCCCAGGATGGCCAGGAACAACGCGAGCACCAGCGCCACGGAAAACTTCGTCTTGCGCGCCAGCTTGCGGCGGCGCTTCTCGGCGAATCCGGTGACGTTGGAGACGATGACGGTGACGTTGTCGTGGCCGCCGGCGGCGATTGCCTCGTTGACCAGCTGCGATGCGCAGCGTTGCGGGTCGGGCACGCGTCGCATGACGGCTTCGATCTGCTCGTCCTCGATCATAGACGACAGGCCGTCGGAGCATACGAGCAGGCGATCGCCCGTTTCGACGTTGATTTCGTACATATCGGGGCGCGTGTTGGGATCGGACCCGAGCGCGCGCGTGATGACGGAGCGCTGCGGATGATGGCGCGCTTCCTCGGGGGTGAGCTGGCCGGCCTCGATCATGTCGGCCATAAGGCTATGGTCGCGCGTAAGCTGCTGCAGCTTGCCGTGATGCAGCAGGTAGGCGCGCGAGTCGCCGACCTGTGCGATGATGAGGCGCTCATTTTCCAGCATGCAAGCGGTAAGGGTGGTGCCCATGCCTTCGCGGCCGCGCCCATCGCGCGCCGCGCGGATGATCTCGTGGTTGGCTTCTTCGACGGCGTGCTCGAGGGCAGCGCCGTCAAGATCCTTCGGGGCCAGCTCGGCCAGCACGTTCACCGCTATCTCCGATGCTACCTCGCCTGCGGCGTGGCCGCCCATGCCATCGGCGACGGCGAACAGCGGCGGGGCCACCACCAGGCTGTCCTCGTTGTGGTCGCGCACGCAGCCGACGTCGGTTCGGCTTCCGAACGTGGTGACGGCGCCTCTGCGCGTGCGTTGAGTGGAGCGGTAAGAACGTTTATCACGGGACATTATGCAAACCTCACGCGAATGGCCACGTCGCCCACGTTGACGGTGTCCCCGTTACGCAAGGCGGTGGGCTCGTTGATGAACTGGCCGTTCACGGCCGTGCCGTTGGTGGACCCCAGGTCCTCCACGAACAGGTTCTGCCCCATGAGGCTGAAGCGGGCATGCCTGCCGGAGACGTAGCCCGCGCCGATGACGATGTCGGCCCCGGGGTTGCGGCCCACGATGACCGGGCCGCGCACCACGATGGATACGCCGCGCAGCTCCTTCGGGCCCTTTTCGACCGAAAGGCTCCACGTGCGTTCGCGTTTGCGCTGGCCGCGCACCGCCCCGATGCCGGTTTTCATAATGGCGAACAGGAACAGGTACAGCAGCGCGACGAACAGCAGGCGGATGAGAAGCAGCGCGTAATCGATCACGGGGAATCCTCTCGCTTTCGCTTAGGCCAACGTGAAGACGAAGTTCGTGGACCCCATGGCGATGTGATCGCCCTCGTTCAGCGGCTGGCTGGCGACGGCGCGCCCGTTGACGTACGTGCCGTTGGTGGAGCCCAGGTCGGTGATGACCCATGCGCCCTGCGGGCTCAGGGAGATCTCGGCATGGGTGCGCGACACGTTGATGTCGGGGATGGTGATGTCGTTGCGCGACTCGCGGCCGAGCGTGACGCGGGCGCTTGCCAGGTCGATGGCGCGGTTGGCGGCCGTGTCGATCAGGCGTGCGCGGGATGCCTGCTGCGGCTGGGCGGGCTGCTGGCCCGGGACGCCGGCGCCGGCGAACATTACGGTGTTGGCGGCCTGTTGCGGCATGGCCTGGGGTCGCGGAGCGGCAGCGGCAGCCTGACCTGCGGCGTAGCCGGCAGCGGCTGCTGCAGGGGCGGCACCGGCGGCATAGGCGTTGAACTGGTCGACCGCACCGGCCGCGGCTTGCTGCGCCGCGGCGTAATCGGGGGCGACAGCGGGCTGGTCCCAAGATTCTTGCGCGGGAGCCTGGTAGCCCTGGGCCTCCCAGCCGTTTCCGGCGGGCATCTGCTGATAGCCCTGGTTGCCGTACTGATCGTATTGGTCGTACTGACCGTATTGATCGTGCTGGTCATATTGGTCGTACTGGTTGAAGCGCTGGTCGGGCATGGCTGCGCCTGCGCGGCCGAACTGCTGCGCAGGGTATGCGGCGGCTGCGCCGTAGCCGGCGTTCGCCCCGCCCAGGCCGTAGCGCTCCATCTCCTCGTTGCGCAGCTGGGAGATGATGGGCGCGGCGACGGCTTCGGCGATGACGTCGAACTTGCCGTGCTTGAGGCCCTCGTCCACGATGAAGCGCACGAGCGGCTGGCCGTCCATGGTCAGGCCCTGCTCGGAGGCCTTCGCCGCCAGGTAGGTTTCCGTTTCACCCGCGAGCGTGGGGTAGTAGCCGAACAGACGGCGGTCGTCGTCGGGGTTGACCAGCACGGTGTAGAGCGTGGGGGCGTACTGCTTGCCGGCGCCGACCATCTTTTCGCGGCGCATCTGCTTTTCGGCCTTCTTGGCGATCTGAACGGGGGAGATGGGGGCGTCGAACATCTTGTCCGCCGTGCCCTCGAACGTGTCCTCCATTTTGCCTTCGAACTTCGAGAAGATGCCCATTACCGCTCCTTGCAACGCTGTTCCATATCATGGCGGCGATAAGCCGCGAATTTACCGATGGTCCATCATGCCACAAACATAATGGCGAGATGGCGTCCTTTATGCAATCGTCATTATATTGTAAGCGGGGAAAGCGGGGAATCGCCAGGTGAAGCGCCGGGAAAGCGGGGGAGGGGGTCTAGGGCGCGGGAGCGGTGCGCGCCGGGGCGTTCGTTGCCGAAACCCTCCCATGCACGTAGGGTGCTGGTTCTGGGTTGTTTCGCAGGAAAACAGGGCCTTTCGCGTCATGGTCACTGGACTTCTGGGCGGTTTTCCGAGCGCCGTAGCACAATCTTTCAGTAAAACCCCAGGTCGCGAACGCCCGGGTTCTCCGTTTGGGCGTTTTCGGCCTCCGAAACCCCCCCAGAACTTGCTTCGAGTGATGGTGGGCGCCATTCGCGCCGGGCGGGCTTGGCCCCGCGTTGCTCTTGCGCCGCTATTCCGTCGGCTGGGCGTCTTCCACCATGCGCATGAGGTCCTGCTGGCTATGGACGTCGCATTTGCGGTAGATGTGGCGGATGTGCGTTTTGGCCGTGCCTTCCGAGATGTAGAGTTTCTCCTGGATGTAGGCCGCGTTATGGCCTTTGGCCAGGAAGAACAGGATCTCGGTTTCTCGGCGCGACAGGAGGAACGTGTTCGCCACCGTCTCGCACTTGCCGCGGAAGCGGCCGCCGCCGCGCGCGGGCTCGTCGGGTTTTGCGAAGCGCGCTTCCGCGACCGCCGCAGGTGCGGGCCGGGTTGCTTGCCGCTCGTGCGCAGTCGGCAGGGTAGAAGCTGCGACGCCATCGGCTCCGCTCGCATTGCCGACGGGCTGCGCAGCTGCGACGCTGTCGGTTCCGCCTGTGCTGCGGATCGGCTGCGCAGGCGCCGCGCCATCGGCTCCTCCTGCGACCTCGGCCGGTTCCTCGATCGCCGCATCCTTGGCGCGCTCGCATCCGCCGCGATCCGCAGCGGCGTTAACGCCTGCAGCGGGAACCTCGCGGGAACCTGTCTCGGTCCCCGCGCAAGCGGCGATGACCGCGGCACCGCTCGCCGTGACGCCTTCGCCCGCCAAGAGCGCACCGGCCTCCGGGCAAGCGTCGTCGTCGGCTGCCGAGGTGGCATTTGCCGATGCGATCCCTTCGCCGCCGGCAGCTCGATTGTTCGCCGACGGCACCTCTTCGCCCTCTGCAGCCTGATGACCCGAGGCTTGTTCCCACCCCGGCGCATTCCCGGCGACCGCTCGTTCGAGGGAGCCGTCCATGCCCGCAATCGCCCCGCAGTTGCGCAAACCGGCCGTGCGCTGGGACTCCTCCTTGCGCTCGAAGCTGGCGGATACGGCTTTGACCAGGGGGCATGGTATGATGATCGACTCGATCTCGCGCTCGCGGGGCAGCAGCGCGTAGGCGAACACGATGACGAGCAGCAGCAAGATCACGAGCGTCTGCTCGCCGAACGGCAGCAGGTGCGCGTAGTTCGCGAGGGCGACGGGCACGAGCGTGCCGAACATGATGGCGAACGCCATGATGGCGCGGCCCAGGCCGAATACGAAGACGGGCGACAGGCGGAAGCGCTGCGACAGGTCGGCGAAGAATATCCACATGAGGGACTCGAAGCACAGGAAGCCTACGAGCATGATCACGCTGGTCAGCGCGGCGTTTTCGGCGCTTGCGATGGGTATGAGGAACACGGTGACGGCGATGAACGGCACAAGGGGCTGGAAGAACCGGCTCCAGCGGTCGCTGCCGCCGAGCGCCATGATGGTCACGAGCACCAGAACGGTGGCGCAGCCGGCGGCCAGCAGCAGCATCGGCTGTGCGCCCACGCTGGCCTTCGTCACAAGGTTCTGCAGGGAGTTCGAGCGCAGCATGCCCAGGGCGATGCCGAGCACCAGCACGGGGGCGCCGAAGCGCAGGACGAACCTTCCGCGGTTGATGGGCAGCGGCTTGAAGATGGGCACCTCGTCGCGCTCATGGTAGGGCTTGGGCGCCTTCTTCAGCAGAATGGCCAGCTCAAGCAGCGGAACGCATGCGATCGCGAGGGCGGACACGGGGAAGGGCCCGTAGTGCAGCACGGTGGCGAACAGGCCGATGGCGATGGAGATGGCGATGGCCGTGTTCAGCACGATAGAGGCGCTGTCGGTGCGCGCGAACGCCGTGCCCCAGTACACGATGAGGATAGCCGAGCCGATGCCTGTCATGATGCCGGACGCTGTTTCCGCCAGCGGGATGCCGAAGAGCGGGACCGCCAGGAGCAGCAACGAGCCCACGCATGAAAACACGGCGCCGATGCAGAGCAGCTTGCGCGACGTGTATAGCTTCAGGAAGCGCTGGTCCGTGGCCGCGATGAACAGCATGGCGAACATGTAGACGATGGATGAGATGAGGTAGGGCGCGGTGACGCTGCTGCCGTAAAGCCCTTCGAAGCAGGGCATGGGCCCGAACACCGATGCGGTGCCGAACATGGTGGCGTACACCCACGCCTGATGCAGGCCGTAGCCGACCGACAGCAAGCTCAGCTCGCCGAATGCGCTCTCGTCGCCGAAATCGGCGCTGAACGTGATCCTTGGAACGCGTACCCCCATACGCAAACCCCTCCCGGTATTGTGTTGTGCATCCTCTTCGCTGCTCATGATACCGGGCGATTGGGGGATGATGCGCGCGATGCGGGGTGATTTTGACGTTACCCCATCAAAGTAAGGCTTTTGACCAGCGTAAATGGGAAAATCATCCCAGGAGGATGATGCTGCGGGGGAGCGTGCTTCCCGCCAGATATCGAGTTGTTAGCCGCATAATCGCGCCCGGATGCGCGCGCGGCGGCAAAGGCGCGCGGGCCGGCTTCGCCCGTAACCGTGCACACCATGTTCTACCCGTCGGTTCGACCGTGCGCGCGATTGGGGCTGCGGCACGTCGGTTTGGTCGTACACGTTCGCGCGCGCGGCGGCAAAGGCGCACGGGCCGGCTGGCCGACCGGCCCGTATGCGCGTCGGGCGCTAGGCCACCTTGATGACCACGTTGTCGTAACGGTTGAGCTGGGTGTCCTCACCCGTGGTGCCCTGACCGTCGTGCGTGGTCTGCGTGCCCGGCTTCTGGGTCTCGGCGGCGTACACGGTTGCCGTGTACTGCTTGCCGGCCAGGTAGTCGGCCAGGCTGGTGACGTCGTAGTTGTGAATGGCCTCAAGGCCGTTCTGATTCTCGCTGGACATGACGTCCTCGTTCAGCAGGTCCTTGACTGTGCTTCCCTCGGGAACGATGACCAGCTCGCTACGAATAGCGCCGCCCTGGGCGGTTTCGTCCAGCACGCACGTGACCTCGTACACTCCCTTGCTTTCCACCTGGACGCCCTCATCGCTGTGGACGTAGTAGAACGCATAGGCCGGCACGGCGATCATCGCGCACGCGCAGCACGCGACCGCGATGGCAAGAAGCTTCTTGCCCCAAGATACGTTTGCCATTTGAGCCTCCCTTCTCGTAAGAGTCGAGGAATGGAAGCCCCGCTTTCGGCAACGTGGTTCGCAGTATACGGGCGCACAGCTGCCGAGGCAACTGATTCGCAAGCCTTTGACCTGGGGAAATATGGAATCAGCCCCTGCGTATGATGCTGCACGCGCCTTGGATGCCTCGGATGTGGCGACAACTTCGCCATTTTAGGGTTTGCAAGATGATGGCCCGCTTCCCGCGCTTCCTATAATGGGCGGCAGCGAAGAGGAAACACGCCTGCGAGCTGGTGGTTCGCAGGCGATTGGCCGCGCGTTCGAGGTGAACGCCGGCCGGCCCTGCGCCGCGCGCCGGGGCCCGACGTAGAACAGGGGGATTTGCGATGGCCGAAAATCAAATTGCTGATTTGTGGGACGAAGAGGACGAGTTCGACCCGCTGGCCGTGGACGATCTGGAAATCAACCAGGAGGACATGGACGACGACAACCCGCTTGATACGGTGGACTATCCCACCATGCGCAATATGCCCGAGGACATGCAGCGCGAGTCGGTGTACAGCCCCGAGCGCCAGGGCGGTGCCGTGCAGGCCGTGCTGGCTATGCTCGATCACAACCCGGCGCGTCGCCCGGTGCTGGTTTCCATTCTGGGTTGGTGCGAAGGCGGTTGCGTGAACAGCGAGCTTACGGAAAAGGTTGACGCGCTGCAGGCCGACAACCGTTCCGTGTACGGCACCACCACGCTGTGCCGTATGCTGGAGCGCGCCGGAGCGCTTGAGCTGGAGATGCCGGAAACGTCCGAAGAGCGCGAGGACGCGGCCGAGGGCGTTGAGTACCTGGAAATCAAGGAGCGCGTTGACCCCACGTGGCGCACCACCGAGGCCGGCAGCGCCGTGTTCGCCCAGATGACTGATGGTTCGGCGTTCCGCGACATGGTGTTCAACCGCGACGTGAAGTACCTAGAGGTATACCGCGCGGTCATGAACTTCGTGGATGCCGCGCCGCGTTCGAAGGACGACATCGAAACGCTGGTGGACGGGTTCGACGTGGTGAAAAGCCCGCGCCGCTTCGGTGGTCACTTCATTGACATGCTGGAGAAAACCGACGCGCTGCATTGGAAAGATCACTCGTGGCAGCTGACCGACCTGGGACGCAAGATGATCCCCGAGGTTGAGGCCGCGTGTGCGAAGAAGGGGGAGTAACCGATGGCTGAGAACATGGCTGCAGCACCCGCTGCTGAGGAAGAGATGGACCTGGCTGCGCTGATGGATGGCCGCGCTCGTACGTACGGCCTGATGGCGCGCCTGTTTCTGAAGGAAGTTGACAAGGCTGCGCTGACGGAGCTGCAGGGCATGCGCTTCCCGGCCGCCACGGGCAACGCCAAGGTGGACGAGGGCTACCACATGCTGTACGACTACCTGCGCACCAGCTGGGACGACAGCATCAACGAGCTTGCCGTCGATTATGTGCGCACCTTTATCGGCCACGGCGTCAACGGCTTCTCGGCGGCGTACCCGTTCGAGAGCGTGTACACCTCCGAGCGCCGTTTGATGATGCAGGAAGCGCGCGCCGAGGTGCTGCAAACGCTGCGCGAGAACAACCTGAAGCGTGGTCGTTGGACCGAGGGCGAGGACCACATTGCCCTTGAGCTGGAGTTTATGCAGCGTATGGCCATGCGCACGGCCGAGGCTCTGCGTGCCGGCGACGAGGACAAGGCCATCGAGAAACTGCGCACGCAGCAGAAGTTCGCGCAGGACCACCTGCTGAACTGGCTGCCCATGATGACCGAAGACATGCGTCGCTTCGCGCGCACCATGTTCTACCAGGGTTTGGCCCAGCTGGTCATGGGCTATGTGGAAGAGGACGCTGACCTGCTGGAAGAGCTGCTGGACAGCGTGGAAGAGGCTGCGTAGTGGCGGCGCGTTGCTGCCGCGTTATAGGAAGCGCTGCGCTGTGCGTGGCGCTGGTTGCTGGGCTCGGCGGGTGCGCCGGGTTCAGCCCTGTTTCGGGGGCGGATGCACAAGGTGGTGCGTCGGCGGGTGTCGAGAAGCAGGCGGCGGAGTTGTCGCTGGTGCACGAGGGTGCGTTGACGGTGGCGTGCTCGTTGGACTGCCTGCCGTATTTTCAGGATGCTAACGGCGTGCAAACGGGGTTCGGCTGCGAGCTGATGGATGCGGTTGCGCAGCGGCTTGACGTTGAAGTTGCCTGGTCGAAGGCAGATTCGGCTGATGCGGCGCTTGCGCGTGCGCAGGTGGCAGGGCAGACCGTTCGTGGTGCGCAGGTGCGGGCCGACGCGGCCATGACGGTGGCGGATGCCGTAAGCGGGCAGGTTGGCAGCGTTGTTGCAGATGACGCGTCGGGCATGGTGCGCGTTCCGTTCGTAGACGTGAGCCAATGCTTGGTGGCAAAGAAGTCTTCCGCTGTTGAAAGCGTTGATGACCTGGGCGGATGTAAGGTCGGCGTGCTTGCAGGCTCACCCGGCGCTGCATGGGCGGCATCTTCGCTTGCTGATGTACAACTAGTTGAGTACAACAACGTGGTTGAGCTGTTTTCGGCGCTACAGGCGCGTAATGTGGATGCCGTTGTCGCTGATGAGCAGGCCGCGAACTACCACTTGCGCGTGTCATATGGCGATGAGCATGTGGTGCAGCACATCGAAGGGGCCGACGCGGGCTATGCGCTGGCGTTCGACGCTGGCAACGAGGCGCTGGCGCAGGCTGTGGCGCAGGCGCTTTGTGCGATGCGGGAAGATAGTTCCTACCAGCAGCTTTGCGACGCGTGGTTCTCCGAGGCCGACAATTCGCGCGGCAAAGTTGAAGCTCGTACGCCCGAACAGGGTGCCCCCGGTCACGACAAAGGCGGCGGAGTGTAGGCGAAACGCTGCGCGATGGTGTAGGCTAGGGCGCGTTACTGTTTTCGGTTGAAAGGGTTTCGCCATGAGGATCTGCGTGTTCGGCTCGTCGAGCCGAGATCTGGATGCGCTGTACATCGATGCCGCTTACGAGCTGGGACGCACGTTGGCCGAGCATGGGCACGGCCTGGTGTTCGGCGGATACGACGTGGGCCTGATGGGCGCGGTCGCGCATGGCGTGGGCGATGCGGGCGGCAGCGTCATCGGCGTGGTCACCGAGGGACTGAACAAGAAGGGCCGCCCCGTGTACCCGTGCACCGAGCTGATCTGCGAATCCGACCTGGCCACTCGCAAGACGCGCATGACCTCGCTGGCCGACGCCTTCGTCACCTTGCCTGGCGGCCTGGGCACGTTCGACGAGTTCTTCGACATCGTCTCCCAGGTGAAGGCCGGCGAGCTGGATGCCAAGAGCGCCATCCTGAACGTGGGCGGCTATTTCGACCCGCTGGTCGAGATGCTCGACCGCGCGACCGCCACGGGCCTTAACTCCACCGATTGGCGCAGCAACTGCGACGTGTTCGATGCCTCCGAGCCGCTGGCGGCGTGGCTGGAAGCGTAAATAGGTAACGAAACGCTTCCGTTTCCCATAAATACCCGCCTGCATCTAGCACTCGTGGGCAAAGAGTGCTAACTTTCTTTGGTAGCAAATATTGTTATGCACGTGCTCAAGGAAGGGGCTCATAGCATGGCTAAGGAAATCGCATACGACAACGAGACGCGCGAGAAGCTTGCGACCGGTGTGGCGAAGCTGGCCGACGCGGTGCGTGTGACCATCGGCCCGAAGGGTCGTTACGTCGGCATCACCAAGAAGGGCGAGCGTCATCCCAACGTTTCCAACGACGGCGCTACCGTTGCCGCACATGTGGGCGCATACGACCATGTGGAGAAGATGGGCCTGCAGGTGGTCCGCGAGGCCGCGACCGCTGCGAACAACGAGGCCGGCGACGGCACTTCCACGGCAACGCTGCTTGCCGACGCCATCGTGCGCGAGGGCGTGCGCTACGTTACCGCCGGCAACGACCCGCTGGCGCTGCGCCGTGGCATCCAGAAGGCCGCCGACATCGCATCCGACGAGCTGCTGAAGGCCGCCACGCAGGTGACCACGCGCGAGCAGATGGCCGAGATCGCCACCGTTTCCTCGGGCGACCCCGAGATTGGCGCGAAGATCGCCGAGGCCCTGGACGAGATCGGCCAGGACGGCGTGATCTCCGTTGAGAAGTCCACCAAGTTCGGCATCGACCTGGAAGTCAAGAAGGGCATGCTGTTCGACCGCGGCTTCATCTCCCCGTACATGGCCGACGACATGGGCTCCATGACCGGCGAGCTGGAGCAGCCCTACATCCTGATCACCGACCAGCGCCTGGCCGACAACTTCAAGGACGTCGTGCCCGTGCTGGAGGAGGTCATGCAGTCCGGTCACCCGCTGCTCATCGTTGCCGACGACGTGCGCGGCGAATCCCTGAACTCCCTGCTCATGAACCGTCAGAAGGGCACGCTCATCAGCGCAGCCGTCATGTGCCCTGGCGCCGAGGAGCGCCGCAAGGCAGAGCTGGAGGACATGGCCATCCTCACCGGCGGCGAGGTCATCTCCCCCGAGCGCGGCCTGTCGCTGGCGGACGCCAGGAAGAGCATGCTCGGCCGTGCCGCAAGCGTGCAGATCACGAAGAGCCGCACGCTCATCATCGGCGGCAAGGGCAAGCAAGAGGCCATCGAGAAGCGCTGCGAGGCCATCCGCAACGAGCTGAAGAACCCGCATTCCGACTACGAGCTGGACGTCATGCGCGAGCGCTTGGCGAAGCTGTCCGGCGGCATCGCCGTCATGAGCGTCGGCGCCGCAACCGAGACCGAGATGAACGAGATCCGCAGCCGCATCCAGGACGCCCTGCGCGCAACGCGCTCGGCTGCAAGCCAGGGCCTGCTGGCCGGCGGCGGCGTTGCCCTGATTCAGGCGTCCAAGGCGCTTGACCAGGTGGAAGTCGCCAACGAGGAGGAGCGCTTCGGCGTGGATATCCTGCGCAAGGCGCTCGAGGAGCCCATGCGCGCGCTGTGCAGCAACGCCGGCTACAACGGCGACGTGGAGGTTGCCAAGGCGCTCGAGGCGCAGCCCGGCTTCGGCCTGGATTGCGAGACCGGCAAGTACGGCGACATGATTGCCATGGGCGTTGCCGATCCGGCCAAGGTCACCGTCACGGCCCTGCAGGCTGCCGCTTCCGTTGCCTCGCTCATCCTCATCACCAACTGCAGCATCACCGAAGCTGACAAGAAGGACGAGGAAGAGAAGTAGCAGCAACGCAAGCAACTGCTGCGCTGACCGGGGAAACGATTCCCCAATGCGAAGCCCCGGCTTCGCCAGCCCCTTTCAATAGAGCACGCTAAACGGGAGCCCCGCGGGGCTCCCGTTTTTATACGGAACGCGAAATCGTATAAAGAAGCATTCAAAAACGCGCGCTAAATTATACGAATCACGGAAATCGTATAAAGTAAATGAGATTCCAATCCCCTTCTTTATACGAATCGTGAAAACGTATAAAGTTCGAACCGAAAGAAGTTGGAACGTTATACGGACTGCCGAAACGTATAACTTGAACCGAAGGGGGCGCGCGTGGATTACAAGGAGCTTGCGAAGGTCTTCTATATGGACTCCTCGAGCAACCGCGAGGCAAATCTTGCCGCAGAGGAAGCGCGCCGTCGTGGTTCGGTCGGAACGTTCCGACTTGGCTATGAAACCAAGGCGGGCGAGCTGTTCCTCGCCGTTCCGAAAGAGCTATCGACCCTTACCGAGCAGGTGCTGCGTACGGAGCGCAAGGTTACGGCGCTGCTGAACGGGATGAATTCGCTCGCCGCGAATGCCGTTTTGCGAGGGCTGGTGTTCGACGAGGTTGTATTCACGAACGCCATCGAGGGCATTCATAGCACGCGTCGTCAGATCAAGGACGCGTTGGAGTCGGTGTCGAACGATGCTTCTCGGCGTCGTTTCAAGGAGCTCGCCCTTCTGTATATGGATATCGCTTCCGGCAAGGCGGAGGAGCCGACAACGCCGGAAGGAGTTCGTGCGATCTACGACAGAGTGATGGACGGGGAACTTGACGACGCGCATGTTCCTGATGGCCGGCTTTTCCGCAAGGACGGCGTTGATGTTATCGCGGGAGGGGTGAACGTGATCCATCGGGGTTTGGAGCCCGAGGAGAAGATCACCGAGGCTGTGAAATCGATGCTTGCGCTGGTGGAAGACGAGGGGCTTCCGTCACTGTATGCGGCCTTGGCATCGCATTATCTGTTCGAATATGCTCACCCGTTCTATGACGGCAACGGTCGAACGGGAAGATATCTGTGCTCGCTGATGCTGGACAGGTCGCTGTCGAAGCCGACGGTTTTGTCTCTTTCCCGGGTGATTTTGGAGCATCGCGATCAGTATTACAAGGCTTTCCGTAGCGTTGAGAATCCGATGAACAAGGGTGAGCTGACGTTTTTCGTGATTGAGATGATGAGCCTTGTGCGGAAGGCCCAGCTGGATGTCATCGATCGTTTGGATTGCGCTCGAAGACGGCAGGGCGAGCTTCGCGAATTGATGGAGGATGTCATCGAGCGTGCAGACCTCAAGAAGAAGCAGGAGCAGGGAATCGTATTCATGCTCATGCAATACGAGACGTTCGGGATGTTCGGCGACGCGAACGTCGAAGAGGTTGCCGACTATTTAAAGGTGGGGACGCAGGCGGCTCGAAAGCACTTGCGTGCGCTTGAGGACAAGGGTATCGCGGTGAAGGTCAACCAACGCAAGCCCGTGACGTTCGGACTCACGCAGCAGTTCAAGGAAGAGTTCGGGGTAGAGCCGGTGGTCTGGCGCAATCCTTTCGAGTAGGGGTTCATCGGCAGTACCGGCAACGCTTGGGCAGGGGGACGTTGTTTTGAAGAGCGCTATGACCGCCGTGCAGGTTTAACGACGGTCATAGCTTTGCCAAAAAACCTAATCGATCGAATTCCCTAGAGCGCTGGGATGATGCATCATTCGATATAGTTCGTCGTTCCGAGGTGGATTGCGATGTCGGTTCCCCTTATCCAGAGGTTCTGGTAATACATCTTGACCCCATTCACGGTAACGGGCTTATTGGTCGCATCGTTTCCCGAACCGCGTACGAACAGAACGCCGTCCCTTGACTTTGGCCAGTTCGGAGCTGACATGGGGATGCCGGTTTTCGGGGTGAAACGTTGATTGCCGTTCTTGTCGCATATCGGCTTGTCAATCAGCGCTCCGGAGAAGATTAACTCGCGCATCTGGTCCCATAGCTTCTGCGCATCGTCGATATACTTGCCGAGCCAGAACCGTTTGAATCCTTGGAAATGACAGGCATGAAGAGGGCAATTATTGTAGGGTTCCTTGAAAACCGCAACGATAATCGTTGAGTCGAGGAAGATGCTGGCAAAAGAGGACTCCTCGAATTCCGTATCCGGATCACACATCTCCTCGAAGTCGATTGCGGGCGATAGCTTCATGTCTTCGGTTCTTCCGCCCCTTACGGTGAGGACTACGGTCTTAAGCTGGAATCCGGCTTTCACGAAGAGTGGTACTTGCGAGATTTTGCCCGATTGTCCAGTGAAAAGACGAACGATAACCTGCTCCGCTAGAGCCTTGTTGTCCCTGCGCCCTTCTGCGTCGAAGGGCAAATTAAACAACGTGGCGTATTCAGCCAGAGTTTTATCGCGCAGTTGAGAAGCGACGTTCCCGAGATATGCGTTGAATTGGTCGGAGGAGCCGATCTCGTGGTTATCGGGAATCATTTTTAAGTTGTCGTCCAGCCGTTCCCTTGCCATTTGCGTGACAAGTGAAGACTTGAGCCTGAAACGCGGAGCGTTAGGGTACTTAGGCGAAGTATCCAGATAGAGGAGACGTGGGTTAATCAGGGTCGAGAGTCCTGGCAGCAGCGCTTCTTTATCCCCGGCTAATGCGGTTCTGACGTAATCGCGTATCGTCGTCCAGTCCGCTTCAAGGCGTTTGCGGTCTATGCTGTTCCATTCGTGCTGGTCAAAGCCCTTGATTTCGAAAGACGCATAGCTTGCCGTCATGCCTTTTCCGGGTTTGACGTATAGATAGTAGACGATCAGGAGACGTTCGGCCTTATGCCAAAACGTTGATGTCGAGAACTCCTCGCCAACGATTCGATTTGGCGATACAGCGGTGATGGAGACGGGCTCCTTTGCTCGCCAAGAGTCACTGCGGGTTGCGGCGATAAGTCCTGTGGTTTTTAACTCCCACTCGGTTCCGTCGATGATTAAGTCGGGCTCTTGCCTGTTATCAGCAGGATAACCGAGGACAGATTGTTCGATGACGGCTCCGATGCGCCCTTTGTTCTTGTGTGCGGTTGAAGCGGAAAGAATGCCTTTGGTATCAAGCTCACCTGCGGTTTTCCCGATTGCCGCGGTGAAACGCTCTCGAATGTCTTCTGCTGTGTACCTATGGCTAGACTTTGTCATGTCATGCTCCCTGTCGTATCAACGGCGGTTGGGCTTTCAGCCGCTGTTGTGAAAAAAAGCTGAGTAGCGTAAATAGATCTGGATTTTTCCTTGATCGATCGGTTATCGTTGGTCATAATTATAGGTTCTGAATAACGGCTGGAACAAGGAATGGCGGTAGGGCTGACATGATTACGGTGGCCGAGCTTTTTGCTGGCGTTGGCGGATTCCGCCTAGGCCTTGAAGGCTACCAAAGCCTCGAGCATCCTGAATTCAATCTTCCGGCAGCGGGACCTTTTAAAACGATTTGGGCCAATCAATGGGAACCTCCTGGAACTGAGGGCAAGCAGTTCGCTTGGCGCTGCTATGAGCAGCGTTTTGGCGAAGGCTGCTGCGTTAACCAGGACATCAACAAGGTTCTCGATGACTACGAAGCCGGTAAAATCGATATTCCCGATGTTCGGATGGTTGTTGGCGGCTTTCCGTGCCAGGATTACAGCGTGGCGAAACCGCTTTCCGCCGCTCGCGGAATCGAGGGCAAGAAGGGCGTTCTTTGGTGGGACATCTATCGCTTCTTGCATCTGAAAGAGCCGAAGTACGTGTTGCTTGAAAACGTTGATCGCTTGCTCAAAAGTCCGGCGACGCAGCGTGGCCGCGATTTCGCGATTATCCTTTCTTGCATGGCTGACCTGGGCTATTCGGTTGAATGGCATGTTGTGAACAGCGGCGAATACGGCTTTAACCAGCGACGCAAACGCGTTTACATTTTTGCTGAAATGACTAGCGATAACTGGGATTTGTCGGACCGTGCGAAACACGGTGTGATGGCGCGCGCGTTTCCGACGGAGAACCCGGAGAAGGTTTCCGAGTTTGAGATTCAGCATGACCCTTATGACATTTCCCAGCACTTCGACCTTGCTGGCAAGAAATCCCCGTTCTGCACTGCGGGTGTGATGCAGGATTACAAGGTTCTGACCTTTGATTTGACGGAGAAGTACGAGGGCGAGCTTGGTGCGCTCGGAAACGTGCTGGTTCCGGAGAGCGAAGTCCCTGAGCAGTTCTATATTCCGGACGAAAAGTTCGAGGCTTGGAAGTACTTGAAGGGCGGCAAGCGCGAGGAGCGCGTGGATAAGAAAACGGGCTTCAAGTACGTCTACTCCGAAGGGTCGATGACGTTCCCTGATGCGCTCGATAGGCCGTCGCGTACTATTCTGACTGGCGAAGGCGGCATTGGGGCTTCTCGCTTCAAACACGTTGTTGAGGTGGGTGGTCGATTCCGTCGTCTTGTTCCCGATGAACTCGATCAGCTGCAGGGTTTTCCGAAGGGTTGGACGAATACGGGTATGAGCGATGGACGTCGAGCTTTTTGCATGGGCAATGCTTTGGTCGTCGGTGTTCCGCACCGAATCGGTGTTGAGATTGCTCGCGAGGCGGGCTTGAAATAATTACTAGCGCGAAGTAAAACGGCGGGGACCCCCGTCGTTTTACTTTTGCTGCATGTTAAATGGGTTCAAGAAGCCGGTATTGTTCGTTCTATGCTCTGTTGTCTCAAGCGGCCCCTTCGGGCAATCTCATGGTTTGCAGATGCCGCAGGGGGAATAGCCTCGGGCTATGAGTTGGTCGCGGGTGCCGGTGAAGTCTTGCTTGTTCGCGCTTGAGATGTTGTTGGCGGCGGAGCAGTCGGGCTTGTGGAACTTCTTGTTCTTCACGTTCAGGATGTAATCCTGCTGCTCGGATGCGCCTTGGTTGCCGGTGCTGCTGCCGGCGCTATTGCCGCCGGCGCTGCTGCCGCTGCCGCTGCTGGCTCCGTTCCCGCCGCTGCTGCTGGCGCTGTCGCCTGCGCTCCTTCCCGTTGCCTTATCCGCTCGTGCGGCCGCCGCGGTGGTGATGGTGGCGCTGCCTTTGCTGGTGACCTGCGGGGTATCGGACGACTCCCAGCTTTCGCCGGTTACGTAGTCGATGGCCACGCCCGGTTCCACGTTGTATACGAACACGTTGAACTGGACGGCCTCGCCGTTATCCTCGACGGACTTCGCTTCCATCTGAACTCCGCGCGCCACCAGGTCATTTGCGGCGAACAGCGGGGTGACGCGGTAGAGCACGTGGTTGCCTGTGCTGCGCACGTAGTCGCCCATCAGCTCCTCGTAATACAGCATGCCCACCGCGTTGAACGTGCGCGTGCCTGTGATCAGGTTCTTCTCGTTGGCGTTTTCCCCGCACAGCTGGTGCGCGATCAGGTGGCTGCGGTTGTACAGCATGCCGTCGTCGACGAAGCTGTACTTGCGCTGCACCCAACCGCTCGGATGCACTTGCGAGATGTCGCCGCGTTTCTCGTTGGAGATGGTATCGGGCCCGATGCGTGCGAAGGCGGTGCCGCAGCGGCCTTCGAAATCCAGGTCGCTGAACTGCATGAACGTCCCGCGCGCCTCGTCCTGCGCCGTGAACCCGGGCATGCCGTGGTTGATGTCGATGCACAGCGCGCCGGTGTAGGCGGGGATGTCGGCGATGGTCGCCTGAGCCGCTTGCGCGTCCTCGTCGGAACCGGTCGAGCCGGAGCCGCCGATCGCGCCGATGCTTCCGTCCGAGCTACTGAGGGAGCTGCCGGTGCCGGTGGCGTTATCGCCGATGCTGATGGAGCATCCCGTTGCGGGAAGTGCGAACGAGAACGCCAGCGCCAGGGCGGCTAATGCCGCGGCGATGCGCTGGGGAAGCGGAAGCGTGCGGTTGTCTTTCAACGGCGGCCTTTCTGTCGTTGCCTAGGCCGATTGTAGCGAATGGATTTGATGTACCTATGGCGCGCAAACCCCTGCAATATAATGTGCGCATGACTAAAACGCAGCTGATACTCAATCGTTACAAGCCCCTTGCCAAGGCGGGGGCCGGCGGCTTCGGCACGGTGCAGGTGGCATGGGATACGCGCATCCAGCGCAAGGTGGCCATCAAGTGCATCCCTCTGTCCGAGGCCGAGTTGTTGCGCGCTGCCCTTCCCGGTGCCGATGCGCTTGATGTTTCCCCTGATGAACGCGGTGAAAGCTCTGCCGGCTCGCAAGGCTTCGGTGGCGCACTGAACGCGAACGCGGCTGGTTCCGTGGCTGGCTCGCAAGGTTTCGGCGGCGTGTCGAGTGCCCGCGCGGCCTCTCCGTCGTTCGCCGTCGACCCGGCAGACGTTCCCCCGTGGGAAGATTTGCCGGAAGAAGCGGGCTTTGCGGGCTCCGGGGATGCTGGGATCCCCGACAGCCCCGATGCGCTGGCAGCACCGGCGAACGCCTCCGTTCGCGATGCCGAGCCCGGCTTTGCGGGCTTCGATTCCGCGGACTCGTTGCGCGCCGATTCGTTCCCCAACCAGCTTTTGCCCGGTCAATCGGTTAGCCTGACGGGTGCGGTCGACCCTGCGAGCCGCCCGCTGGTGCGGACGCTCTCGCGCATCCCCGGCTTGGACGAGGCCCGTACGGCGGCCATGCTGTCGGACCCCAGCATCGTCGCGGTGTACGACTTCGAGATTCAAGACTCCACGGCGTACCTGATCATGGAGTACGTCGAGGGTATGACGCTCACCGAGCTGCTGCGCGACCACGACGATCAGCTGACGCTCGATGTGGTCGCCGCCGTGTTCGACGCGGTGGCGCATGCGCTTGAGGTGGCGCACGAGAACGGCGTGCTGCACTTGGATATCAAGCCCGACAACATCCTGATCAACGCATCGGGCCAGGTGAAGGTGACCGACTTCGGCTTGGCGACCTTGGCCGACGCGCAGGGGTTCGGCGTGGCCGGCGGTGGCACCGTCGGTTATATGCCGCTTGAGCAGATGCGCCAGGAGAACCTTGACGCGCGGTGCGACGAGTGGGCGCTCGCGTCGGTGACGTACGAGATGCTTGCGGGCGAGAACCCGTTCTTGGCTCCGAACCTGTTCCAGGCGCAGGAGGCCATCGAGGATGGCGAATTGGTGCTGCCATCGCTGTGCTGGGACAACCTCGACCCGGCCGCGGACGACCCCATCTTCTACGCGTTGGACCCTGAGCGCGAGGAGCGCTACGAGACGGTGGCGGATTTCGCGGAGGAGCTTTCGCCGTTTTTGGGCGACCCGGTGAAGGGCCGTGCGGAGCTGGCCGACATCGTCGTCGGTCCGGAAGAAGAGGAGGAGCCTGAGCCGCAGCCTCGCGAGCCCGGCATCCCGTTGCGCGACCGTATCACGCCCGAGCTGCTGTTTCTCGGCTCGCACGCGTGCGGCGCGGTGGGATCGGCGTTGCTGGCGTTTTTGTCGTTGCAGAACATCTCGCAGACCGAAGGGTTCGCCAACCCGTTGTTCTGGGGGTTGTTGCTGCTTGTCACACTTGCCGGAGCGCTTCGACCTCATCTGGGTGCGCTTTTGGGATTCGTTTCCCTGTCGGCCATGCTGGTGATGTGCGGCGTGCCCGCTGCGGGTTGCGTGCTGTTGGCGGGCGTCGGCGTATGGTGGTGGTACCTGGGCCGCGCGGGCGATGCGACCGCGAACGCCGCGTTAGCGACGCCGCTTGCCGGCGCGATCGGGTTGGGGCCGCTTGGCCCGCTTGCGGCGGGTTTTGCGCTGCGCCCGGTTGCGGCGATGGCGACCGCGGCCTTCCAAGTGCTGTGCGGATTTATGCTGGCAAGCTTGGGAAGCGCCTCGTTCATGGGATGGGATGTGCTTTCCACCTGGCATTTCTCGACGGCGGCCTTCGCAAGCGATGCGGTCATCGACCGGATGGCGGCCATGTTGACGGAGCCGGGCACGTGGATCATGGCGGCAAGCTGGGTGCTGGCGGCGGGCGCGTGCGCCTTGCTGCGTTGGCGCCCCACGCGGCTGTTCGCGTCCTTCGGCGTGCTGGCGGGCGCGGCGGTGCTGGTTGCCGGGTTCGTTTTGGCGGCGGTTTGCGGGTCTCCTTCCGCATCCGCCTTCACCGACCCCGTCGATGTCGCCTCGTTGGTCGTTTCCGCGGGCATTATGCTGTTCGCCGCCTATCTTCTGCCCGACCCCGAGTATTATGACGAGAGCGACGAATAGCTTCCGCTCCCGACGTTCGGGCGAAGCGGCGTTGCGCGATATCGAAAGACCGGCCGTCGGCGCGGTGCCGCGGCCTTACATGGATAGGAAGGAAACCCATGATCGAGCTTAACGACGACAAGACGTTGTTCTCCTTCGACCGCGATCTTGAGCCGGTGCTGACCGTGAAGTCCGGCGAGACGGTGCGCATCCGTACGAAGGACTGCTTCAGCAACCAGCTGACCGGTCCTCAGGACACCATGGATGACCTGGATTGGGATGCCATCAACCCGGCAACCGGCCCGGTGTTCGTCGAGGGCGCGAAGGCGGGCGGCGCGCTGAAGGTGCGCATCGAGAACATCGAGTTCGATGAGCAGACCTGCTCCGCCACCGGTCAGGACGAGGGCGTTTGCGGCAATCGCTTCACCGAGTGGGCAACGCATTACTGCAAGATTCAGGGCAACACGCTGGCCTGGGACGAGCGCCTGAACATCCCGCTGCGCCCCATGATCGGCGTCATCGGCGTGGCTCCCGAGGGCGAGCCGGTGAACTGCGGCACGCCGGGTAGCCACGGCGGCAACATGGACAACACGGCCATCACCACCGGCGCCACGCTGTACTTTCCCGTGGCGGTCGACGGCGCGCTGTTCGGCTGCGGCGACATGCACGCTGCCATGGGCGACGGCGAGGTCAGCGTCTCCGGCGCCGAGGTTGCAGGCTACGCCACCGTCACGCTGACGGCTCTGCCCGAGCTGAAGCTGGTGAACCCGCTGATCGAGAACGACACGCATTTCGGCATCATCGTGTCCGCGGAATCGCTGGATGCGGCCGCTGAGCTGGCCGTTCAGCAGATGGTCGACCTGCTGGCTTCTCGCACGAACGAGTCCGAGGCCGACCTGGTCATGCTGCTGTCGCTGGTCGCCGACGTGCAGGTGTGCCAGATGGTGGACCCGCAGAAGACGGTGCGTTTCATGGTGCCGAAGTACGTGCTGGATGCCATCGGCTTCGCGCTGTAGCGGCAAGTTGGGAAACGAAGCGCCCGCAAGCGTTGTGCTTGCGGGCGCTTTTGCGTTCGGGCAAAGACGATATGAGCAGGACATAAAAACATTGAGAGCCCCTGCTGCATGCAATTCCCGTGGATTAGGCCGACAATGG
>CAKTWI010000002.1 GCA_934630815.1 uncultured Senegalimassilia sp. | reverse complement strand
TAATTTTTAACTATGCGGCAAAAGCCCCTGTTGAGAGGCTACGTACGCTTTTATATGGGCTTTTTGCCCGTCTCAAGGGGCGCAAAAGGGTTTTCGCCGTTTTGTGGGCTTCGACCACATATGACACCCGGAAAGCGGCCCTCGCAAATTTCGAGTGATGCCCACATTTCTTGCTATTAGCGCTTTACCGAAGTTGTGGCGATGTTTCCGCCTACCCCGGCTCCTAGCATGCGAAATCGAGCCGAGCGTGCATCTCGCGAAACGTCCGAATCAAAATCAAAGGAACGACACGAGGCGCACAGCATTCGCCGAAACGGCTCAAGGCAATCCATATAAAAGGAGGAGCAATGGCAGATTTCCACGGAACCCAAGAGGTCGTCACCGACCTTCGCGAGGACGGCGTGCTCATCATGCGCATCAACCGCCCCGAGAAGCGCAACGCTATCAATGCAGTGACCTCTGCCGCCATGGAAGACATCATGAACAAGGCGGAGAAGGATAAGCGCGTCCGCGTCATCGTGGTCACCGGCACCGGCGAGAAGGCCTTCTGCGCTGGCGAGGACCTCTCCGAGCTGTCCAGCGGCGGCGAGTGCATGACCGTCACCGATCACGGCTTCGGCGGCATCACCGACCGTCTGTGCCCGAAGCCGACGATCTGCGCCGTCAACGGCGTTGCTGCCGGCGGCGGCATGGAGATCGCCGTCTCCTGCGACATCGTCGTTGCTGCCGAGCATGCCCGCTTCGGCCTGACCGAGCCCAAGGTCGGCCTGATCGCCTCCACCGGCGGCCTGGTCCGCATGGCCCGCGACGTTCCGCGCAAGGCCGCCATGGACATGCTGCTGACCGCTCGCCTGGTGCACGCCGACGAGGCCAAGGAAATCGGCTTCGTCAACTACGTCGTGCCGGCCGAGGAGCTCATGGACAAGGCTCTGGAGATCGCTTCCACGATCGCCAAGAACGCTCCGCTGTCCCTGAAGTTCACGAAGCAGATCGTGCATGCCGCTTCCCAGATGTCCGAAGAGGACGCAATGCGCTACTGCGACGCCGCCTATCGCTTCATCGAGAAGACCGAGGACGGCATCGAGGGCCCCGCAGCCTTCGTCGAGAAGCGCACGCCGAACTGGCAGGGCAAGTAACTCCCGCTTCTTTTCTCCTTGCGAAGGGGAAGGCCGCAACAGCTACCCGCCTTTCCCTTCGCCCCAAGCGGCACCAAGCCGCACCGACCGCCCGGTAACGAACCGGGCGCATCCGCACGAAGAAAGGATCCAACAATGTCTCTGCTCGCAAAGAGCAAGGGCGAGGTCACTTACAAGGACCTGACCGGTTTCCACAAGTGGTTCCTCATCGTCCTCGTTTCCATGGGCTCGTCCATCATCTACACGCCCATCTACCTTAAGAACGTCTTCTACGAGCCCCTGATGCAGGGCCTCGGTTGCACCAATGCCGACCTGGGCGCGCTGCTCTCCTGCTACGCCATCGTCGCTGTGATCACCTATCTACCCGCCGGCATCATCGCCGACAAGGTGCGCATGCGCACGCTGTCCTGGGTCGGTTTCGGCGCCACCGCTGTCCTGACCTTCATCTACGCCATGCTGCCGTCCATCCAGATGCTCTACGTGGTGTTCGTCGGCTACGGCATCACCACCATCCTGATCTGGTGGGGCACGCGCTTCAAGATCGTCCGCCTGTGCTGCTCTGAGGACGATTACGCCTCCAAGATCGGCGTGAGCTACTCCATCTACGGCGCTGCCGGCCTGATCGTCGGCCTGATCAACACGGCCATCATCTCCGCCGTCGCCGACGCCTCCCAGGGTATCCAGGTCCTGCTGGTCTTCCTGGGCGCCCTCATCGCCCTGCTCGCCGTGCTGTCCTTCATCTTCGTCCCCGACTTCAAGGGCGAGATCGACAAGAACGCCAAGCTGTTCAGCCTGAGCGAGGTCGTCACGGCCATCAAGCACCCCGGCGTCATCTGGGCCTGCCTGGCTTACTTCTTCGTGTACCTGGTGTACATGGGCGTCACCTACACCACGCCGTTCATGACCACCTGCTTCGCCGCTCCGGTGGCCATCGTCTCCGTCGTCGGCCTTATCCGTACCTATGGTATCGGCCTCATCGCCGGCCCGGCTGCAGGCATCTTCGCCGACAAGCTGAAGAGCCCCTCGAAGTCGATCCTGATCTTCTTCGCCGCAAGCGTCATCGTGCTGGCCGCCTTCATGATCATGCCTCGCGAGGCGAGCATGGTCATCCCGATCGCCGTGCTGGTCGTCGTCCTCGGCTTCGTGACCTACGGCGCCTTCTCCATCGGCTCCTCGCCCCTTACCGAGGCCAAGGTCCCGATGAGCATCTTCGGCACCGCTTCGGGCCTGCTGTCCGTCATCGGCTTCCTGCCTGACACCTTCGTCCACACCTGGTTCGGCGGCCTGATCGACGCCCAGGGCGCGGACGCCTTCAACACCATCTTCATCGCACTGGTCGTCTTCGCCGTGCTGGGCTGCTTCTGCCTGGTCATGACGCGCCGCGCCATGAAGAAGAACGCCGCCAAGGCGGAGTCCGCCAACTAGCGTTTACTTACCCACCCCAGCCGTTCAGGCGCGCCGCCCACAAGGCGGCGCCTTAGAAGATCGAGGTAGAGACATGAACAAGATCGACGTCCTCTCGAAAATCAACGAGGGCATGCGCGCGGTGCTCGCCAAGGAAGACGAGCTCGCAGGAAACGCCAACGACACGAGCGCCGGCTTCGAGCAGATGCGCCTGAACTACACCGCTGGGCGTGCGTACTGGGTAGAGGGCGGCCCGGAAATGGCCGAGAAGGTCGACTGCAAGGTCGAGGGTCCGCATGGGGACATCCCCGTTCGCCTGTACTACCCCGTCAAGGACCGCGCAAGCCTTGCGAACGACGGCGAGACCCTGCCGGCGATCGTTTACGCGCACGGCGGCGGCTTCGTCCTGGGCAACCTGGACACGCATGATCGCATCTGCCGCGTCCTGGCAAGCAAGACGGGCGCCGCGGTGGCAGCCGTGGACTACCGTCTCTCGCCCGAGGCGAAGTTCCCCGTGGCGGTTCAAGAAGTCGCCTGCGTCGCCAAGCACCTGCACGAGCAGGGCGAGGCGTACGGCGTCGACGGCAACCGCCTGTCCTTCGCCGGTGACTCCGGCGGCGCTCACCTGAGCCTGGCCGCCACCATGTACCTGCGCGAGGAGCTGGGAGGCTCCGACTACGTCAAATGCCTCCTTTTGTTCTACGGCTGGTACGGCCTGAAGGATTCGGCCTCCCAGCGCCTTCTGGGCGGCCCCTGGGACGGCCTGACCGAGGCGGAGTGGCAGTGGTACAAGGAGCTCTACGCCGAGGATACGGCGGAGCTTGAGACGAGCCCTTACGCGAACCTCTTCCTGAACGACCTTACGCGCGACATGCCTTCCTGCTACATCGCCGCAGCCGAGTACGACCCCCTGAAGGACGACAGCACGGCACTTGCGACGATCCTCGAGGAATACGGTATCCCCCATCGCTTCGAGATGTTCGAAGGCGTCATCCACGCGTTCCTGCACTACACCAAGATGCTTGACGAGGCCAACCTGGCGCTCGAGCACGGCGCGGAGCACTTCCGTCAGCAGATGGGCTGCTAACCGTAGCCGATACGCACTACCCACCACATTGTGACAGCGCGGCAAAAGGCCGCTCTGGATATCGACAAGGAGAATGCAATGGACTTCAAATTGACCGATGAGCAGGAGCTGATCGTCGACAGCTACCGCGACTACATGGAGAGCGAGAACTGGGAGGCTTACTTCGCCGAGTGCGACGAGAAGCACGAGTACCCGCTGCGCTGGGTCCGCGGTCTGTGCGAGCTGGGCTTCGACCTGATCATGCTCCCCGAGAGCCATGGCGGTCTGGGTCTGGAGCAGCCGGCCGTCACCATGATGGCCGTGTACGAGGTGCTGGGCCGCTACGGCGCCCCGACCTACGTCCTGTACCAGCTGCCGGGCTTCGAGACCATCATCCGCGAGGGCACCGAGGAGCAGATCGAAGCCGTGCTGTCCACCCTGGGCACCGGCGAGCAGATCTGGAACTCCGCTTGCACCGAGCCGGGCGCCGGTTCCGACGTTGCCGCCCTGCAGACCACGTACAAGCGTGAGAACGGCAAGATCTACCTGAACGGCACGAAGACCTTCATCACCTCCTCCGCTGGCGTCAAGTACCTGGTCATCATGGCCAAGAACGCCGACGACCCGGAGATGTTCACCGAGTTCTTCCTGGACATGAGCAAGCCGGGCGTCTCCCTGTCCCCGCTGCACAAGCTGGGCCTGCGCATGGACTCCTGCTGCGAGGTCTACATGGACAACGTCGAGCTGGAGGAGAAGGACATCTTCGGCAAGGAGGGCAACGGCTTCTCCCGCGGCATCAACGACTTCAACTTCGAGCGTTGGCTGGTCGGCGCTTCCGACTACGGCATGTCCATCGCCGTGTACGAGGATGCCTGCCGTCACGCCAACCAGCGTATCGCCTTCGGTAAGCCGATCGGCCGTCAGCAGCTCAACCAGCTCAAGGTCGCCGAGATGGCCATCAAGCTGAAGAACATGAAGAACATGCTGTACGAAACGGCTTGGGAGGCCGATAACAACGACGGCAAGTTCGATCCCGGCGCTGCCGCCATGTGCAAGTACTACTGCGCCAACTCCGCCTTCTCCGTCGTCGACGACGGCATGCAGATCCTGGCGGGCGTGGCCGTGGCCGGCGAGCATCGCGCTCAGCGCATCTGGCGCGACCTGCGTGTGGACCGCGTCTCCGGCGGCACCGACGAGATGATGATCCTCACCGCTTCCAAGTTCGAGCTGAAGAAGTACCGCGACTAACTCACGCGGCTAGCAAACGGATCCAACAGACGGCGGCGCGGCAAGCGCGCCGCCGAATCGAAAGGAATTCATCATGGCTCTTGAAACCAACAAGCCGTCCTTCGGCGTTCTGGACGACGTCAAGGTCGTTTACGCAGCAGTCGAGCTGGCAGTGCCGAAGGCCTGCGACCTCATGGCCGACTGGGGTGCCGACGTCACGTGGCTGGAGAACACCGGCGCTGGCGACACCATCCGCGACACCGCGTATGTCAAGCAGGCTGAGCGCCGTAATCAGCGCTCCGTTTCGCTGAACTACTTCTCTGACGAAGGCAAGGAAGTCCTGTTCAAGATGCTGGCCGACGCCGACGTCTTCATCGAGGCCTCCAAGGGCGGCACCTGGGCTCGCAAGGGCATCACCGACGAGGTGCTGTGGGAGATCAACCCGAAGCTCGTCATCGTTCACCTGTCCGGCTTCGGCCAGACCGGCGACCCGAAGATGGTCAAGCGCGCTGCTTACGACCTGACCGTCATGGCCTACTCCGGTTACATGAGCCAGAACGGCACGCAGGAGCAGCCGATGAACCCCGGCCCCTACGCTGGCGACTACTTCAACTCCCTGATGGTCGTCTCCTCCACCCTGGCTGCGCTGCATAAGGCCAACCGCACGGGCAAGGGCGAGAGCATCGACATGGCCATGTACGAGACGCTGCTGGCCATCGGCCAGTACTACCTGGTCGACTACCTGAACGAGGGCATCCTGTGGCCTCGCCCGGGCGCTCGCAACCAGAACCTCTGCGGCATCGGCGAGTACAAGTGCAATGACGGTTTCCTGGGCGTGTGCCTGTACGGCGTCGACCAGAACAAGTACTTCCTGGAGACCATCGGCCTGGGTCACCTGTGGGGCACCGAGGACATCCCGGAGGACACCTCCGGCCTGTGGCTGTCCAACCCGCACGCTGCCGAGATCGAGGCCGCGTTCGAGGCGTACTGCCTGGAGCACTCCAAGTACGAGATCGAGGCGGACTTCGCTGCTCACCGCATCGCCGCTCAGGTCGTCATGGAGTTCGAGGACCTCGTGAAGGAAGAGCACCTCAAGCTGCGCGATGACTTCATGGATTGGGAGACCGAGGACGGCAAGACCTTCAAGGGTCTGGGCGTGTTCCCCAAGTTCCAGCAGACCCCCGGCCAGGTGTGGCGCCCGATGCCCAAGCAGGGCGGCGACACCGCTGACGTGCTGACCAAGCTCGGCTACACGGCCGACCAGATCGCCGCGCTGAGCGAGAGCGGCGTCGTCAAGGTCGCTGAATAACAGCTGAGAAACGCTGAAGGCTCCGAGAGGAAGGCTCCCCTTTCGGAATGACGGCCGGGCCCTGAGAAGGGCCCGGCTTCTATAGGGGCCTTGCATTCGACGGGGTATGAGCGCCCCTCGTCGAATGCAAGACATCTGAAACGGCGCCGAAGCTAGGAAGCAACGGATCAACAGATCAAGGGAGAGAAGACATGGTCGACATCGTTGGCAACGAAACGCTCGCAAGCCTGTGGGACAAGCTCGCTCGCGAGTGCGGCGACAAGGACTTCTTCATCTTCCAGGACCGCGAGGGCGACGTGTCCACCTACAGCTACCGCGCCTTCAACGAGCTGATCGACCAGACGGCGAACATGCTCCTGAGCCAGGGTGTGGAGCGCGGCGAGCACGTGGCCGTGCAGATGCACACCTGCCCCGAGTTCCTCATGTGCCTGTTCGGCCTTGCCAAGATCGGCGCCGTGCTGGTTCCCATGAACGAGCAGTACCTGCAGGCCGAGTGCGAGTACGCCCTTGACATGTGCTCCACCCGCCGCGCGGTCGTAGAGCCCTGCTACGTAGAGCTCTACGACGCCATCCACGCCGACGGCAGACTTGACCAGGGCATCATCGTGGCCCGCAGCGAAGGCGGCGAGGAGGCCATGGGCTACCCGCTGTTCTCCGAGCTGGTGGCCGCCGAGGGCACCGAGCTGGAGGTCCCGAGCGACCTGTCCCCCGATGACCCGTGCGAGATCCTGTTCACGAGCGGCACCACCTCCAACCCCAAGGGCGTCATCCTGACCCATGGCAACATGGTCTACTCCGGCTACTACGGCGACTGGGAAACGGCCATGACGTCGGAGGACCGCATGTTCTCCACCATGCCCGCATGCCACTCCAACTTCCAGCTGGCGGCGCTGACCCCGGTCATGACCGCCCGCGCCACGCTCATCGTGGTGGAGAAGTACAGCGCGAGCAGGTTCTGGAGCCAGATCCGCAAGTACCGCGCGACCCTGGCGCAGTGCGTGGCCATGATGCTGCGCACGCTGATGCTGCAGCCGGTGGACCCGGACGAGAAGGACCACTGCCTGCGCGACATGCTGTACTTCCTGCCCGTGTCCGCGCGCGAGAAGGAGGCCTTCGAGGAGCGCTACGGGGTGCGCATCATGAACACCTACGGCTCCACCGAGTCCGTCGGCTGGGTGCTGACCGACCCGCCCACCGGCGAGCGCAACTGGCCTTCCATCGGCCGCGTTGGCCTGGGCTACGAGGCCAAGATCGTCGACGACGAGGGCAACGAGCTGCCCGCCGGCGAAGTGGGCGAGATCTGCGTGAAGGGCGTCCCCGGGCGCTCGATCATGCTGGGCTACCTGGGCAACGAGGCCGCCACGGCCGAGGCGCTGTCCAGCGACGGCTGGCTGCGCATGGGCGACAAGGGCTACTACGACGAGAACGGCTGGTTCTTCTTCTTCGACCGCAAGAGCAACATGATCAAGCGCTCGGGCGAGAACATCTCCACCACCGAGATCGAGGGCATCCTGGAGGAGCACCCCGACATCAAGGAGGCCGCGGTCATCGGCGTGCCCGACCCTATCCGCGACCAGGCGGTGAAGGCGTTCGTGCTGCCCGAGGACGGCGCCGCGATCGACCAGGATGCGGTGATCGCGTACTGCGAGGGCAACATGGCCGCGTTCAAGGTGCCCACCATCGTCGAGATCGTCGAGGATTTCCCCCGCACCTGCAGCATGAAGATCGAGAAGAAGCTTTTGAAATAACGGCAACGAATGGAAAGGACGGCGCTCATGGACGATGTAATCAAGCAGAATCGAGACGTGATGCCGTCGGCCTGGGTGCCGAAGGGCGGCGAGAAGCGGGCCGCGAAGGGCGCGGGCCGTGTCAGGGGCTCCCAAGAGGCGCCGGCGAGCGGTGCGAAGGGCGGGAAGAAGACCCTTGATGAGGCCGCCATGACGCCGTTTCTGCGCGAGATCACGCTGGTGTCGAGCGGAGGCGCCTTCCTTGACGGGTACGTGCTTTCGCTGATCGGTGTGGCGCTGACGCAGATCACGGCGCAGATGAGCCTGAGCACGCACTGGACGGCGGCGATCGGCGCGTCGGTGCTGCTGGGCATCCTGGTCGGCAGCATCGTGGGCGGTTATCTTACCGACATCATCGGGCGCAAGAAGATGTTCGTCTTGGACATCATCGCCATCGCGTTGTTCTCAGCCCTGAGCATGACCGACGCCACGCCCATGCAGCTGGTGATATACCGCTTCTTCATCGGCGTGTTCGTGGGCGCCGACTACCCCATCGCCACGTCGCTCATCACCGAGTTCACGCCGAAGCACCATCGCGCGATCTCCATGGGCATGGTCTCGGCGGCGTGGTACCTCGGCGCCACCGTGGCGGCGCTTGTGGGCTATTGCCTGTGCGACGTCGACAACGGGTGGAAGCTGATGCTCGGGTCGGCCATCATCCCCTGCGTGTTCCTGCTGATCGGCAGATGCAAGGTTCCCGAGTCCCCCCTCTGGCTTAAGAGCAAGGGCCGCGAGGAGGAGGCGCTCAAGGTGGTCTTGCGCGTCTACGGCGCCGACGTGACCCTTGAGGGCGAGGAAGAGGCGCCGAAGACGAAGGCCGGCTTCGCCGAGGTGTTCTCGAAGGGCTATGCCGCGCGCATCGTGTTCCTGGGCATCCTGACGCTGTGCCAGGTGGTTCCCATGTACGCCATCTACACGTTCGGCCCGCAGATCATGACCGCGTTCGGCCTGGGCGTCGGGAAGAGCGCGATCCTGGGCGAGAGCGTGCTGAGCCTGTTCTTTCTGGTAGGTTCGCTGCCGGCCATGTTCTGGCTGAACTCCATGGGCCGCCGACCGCTGCTGATCCGCTCGCTGTTCTTGATGGCGGTGGGCCTGGTGGTGCTGGGCCTGTTCCCCACCGCGCCGCTGCCGGTGATCATCTGCGCGTTCGGCCTGTACGCGTTCTTCAGCGGCGGACCGGGCATCCTGCAGTGGCTCTACCCCAACGAGCTGTTCCCCACCGAGGTCAGGGCGACGGCCGTGGGTTTGGCCATCGGCATCTCGCGCGTCGGCACGATCGTGGCGACGTACGGCACGCCAATCTTCATGGCCGCGTTCGGCATCGGGCCCACCATGCTGGTAGCAGCCGGCCTGGTGATCCTGGGATTGGTGCTGTCGATCTTCATGGCGCCGGAAACCGCCGGCAAATCGCTCGGCGAGACGAGCTCGCTGTAGGGCAATGTTGTGAAGCCCGCGGGGAATCCCCCCGCGGGCTTTTTGCGTCTTGAGGGCGGCGCGCTCGGACGCTTCGGGGACGTAGCACCAAGCGTCCGGAAGAAACAACGGCCGGCAAAAAGCCTGCAGGAGGGATTCCTCTCACAGGCTTTTGTGTTTTGGGGAGGATGGCACGCGATGCTGCGCCAGAAGCTTGCCGAGGGATAGAATCGATGCGAAGGCGATTCTGCTTTGAAAGGCAAACAGATGCGGAAGTAACGGAAGGCAGGGCAGGTATGAGCAACAAGGGTTATTCGATCGTATTCAGCAGCAGGACGGGAAATACAGCCGAACTTGCGGAGGCTGTTCGCGAAGCGCTTCCGGAAGAGGCGTGCGAGTATTTTGGGAACATTGACGGGGACGGCAACTGCGATGACAGCACCGGCGCAATCCCCGCATCTGAGACGCTGTTCGTGGGCTTTTGGACGAACCAGGGTGTGCCGGACCAGGCGGCGCAAAAGCTGCTGGAACAGCTGAGGAACCGGAAGATCTTCCTGTTCGGCACCGCCGGTTTCGGCGGCAGCGAGGCATATTTTCAGGCAATCCTGGACAAAACGAAGGCGTTCATCGATGACAGCAACACCGTGATCGGGACCTTCATGTGCCAGGGCAAAATGCCGCATTCCGTGCGCGAACGCTACGTGAAGATGAAGGAGCAGCCTGATCACATGCCCAATCTCGACGCCATGATCGAGAACTTCGACAAAGCCCTATCCCACCCCGATGCCGACGATTTGGAGAAGCTGGTAAATCTAGTGAGCGAAACCGTCGGGCAGTAACGCGCTCTTCCATGCTCTTGCTCAAAACCAGTCGAACGTTCTCCCGTACGCTGGGCGTCCCCCACCCTCGCGCAGCAAAAGCTGGCCGCTTGTAACTTTTTACCTGTGCGCTACATGAGCATTGGTAGAATCGATTGCAGATTCAATCATCCGCACAGCAAGGAGCGCCGTGTTCTCGGTCGATAGACAATCCTTCCAATCGCTTTCCGCACTGGCGCTGTTCACGTTCGCATTCTTGGGAAGTGAGTTCTTCTTCGACAGCCGAATCGGCCTGCTTGTCAGTGCCGAAGAGGTTGTGAGCGCGCAGGCGATGATTCTCGGCGCAAGCGTCGTCGGTTTTCCGGCTTATTCGCTGATCTCGAAGCTGGCAGGGGGTCGACGCGCGCTTCGGGCGATCGAGGCCGTCGGGGCTATTGCCTCCCTCGTCACGATTGCCGTTGCGGAAAGCGCGTTTGCCATGCAAATCGCGGGATGTATCGCATTTTTCCTGCTGGGAAGCCTTGGCGCGGAAGCGCATTGGAGCATGGCGCGCGCCTTCGAGGGAAGTTCGTCGCTTGCCAAGGGGGCCGGCGCGGCTTACGCCGCCGGCATTCTACTGCAGTTCCTGAGCAACCAGTTCGTGCCTGCGGGCATGGCGGACGCGGCGGTTTTGTGCATCGGCATCGCCGCGCTTGCCATATTCGCGGCAGCTGGGGAACAAGGTTGCGAATCCGCAGGTCAAAAGCAGCAAGCAACCCCAGATGCCGCAAAGCCCGCTATCCGCGCTGTTTGGCTTCTTGCGCTTGTGGTGCTTCTTGCCTGCATGTTCTCTACGCTCGACAACGTGGTTACCCTTGCGAACGCGCAAGGCTCGATCTCGGTCGAGACGTGGCCGCGCCTGTTCCTTGCGGCGAGCGGCCTTGCCGCCGGCGTGCTGTTCGACATCCGTGAGCACCGTTACATGGGGTTCATCATGTTCGCAGTCACGGTGCTGTCCACCATATCGATCCTGGCCGTTGAGGCCGGGGCAAGCCCCGTAATCGGACTGATCGTGTTCTATCTGAGCTCCGGATTCTTCGTCACGTTCTTCACCACCACGTTTTTGCAACTTGCGCCGCGCATGCGCACGCCGCAGCTATGGGCGGGCATGGGCCGCGCCGCCAACAACCTGTGCGCGTTCACCGTGTCGGGGGTCTCCATGATGCTGACGCAATCGGGCATCGCGGCCGTGATGATCGTGTCGCTGATCCTGCTCGTGCTGGTCAGCGTTGCGTTCGTGGGCGCCGGGCTGTTCCGCCTGCCGTCGACGGACAGGGAACGCAAGGCCATCCAGGCGGGTCTTGCCGCCGCAGCCGCGCCGACCCCGGAGGAGATGCAGGCCGAGTTCATCAGCCGAAGCGGCCTGACCCCGCGCGAGGAAGAAGTGCTGCGCGCCGTAACCGCCGACGAGCGCCCGCTCAAGCAGGTGGCCGATGACCTGGGCATTTCGCTGCGCATGGTGCAGCGCCACCTGACCAACATCTACAGCAAGACCGACACGCAAACCCGAGCCGGCCTCACCCGCGCATTTTTCGGGAAGTAGGAAGGCTTCCTGCCGCCTATGCTCGACCAATCACCACGGGGTAAGGCGAAGCGGCATACATCCCCGCCGATTTCGGGGCTTGATGTTTTTAGGGTTTGATAAGGAATAGGCCTTTTGAGCCTGCTAGCTCAAAAGGCCTATTCCTGCTCACTCTGCGAGTCTTGGTGATCGTCTTCGCCGTCCATTGCGGCAGCGATATAAGTGTTGCTCAGCTGCGTGCCGTCTTCCCCGAAACGAGCGTGCGACACGATAAGCCCCTCTTCGCGCAAGCGATGTATCGCACGATCCACCGTTTTCAAGCTGATTTGCAGATTTCTCGCTAGCTCTTGCTTGGCCTCGGAACAACCATCTGGGCCGCAAGCAGCGATGAAACCAAGAAGACGCAGCTGGGAATTGGTCAACTTGCCCTTCTTCCCCTTAGAGGCAAGGTTGCCATCCGCCTGATCCGCCATCGATCCCCCTTTCAACAATCCGTAAGCCAACTATTCACAACATCGGCTTTACCCTAGCCCGCTACACGCAAGCGGCCAAAAGGCCCTACGGTAGCAAGCTAATCGTTTGATAAAGCCCGTATACTACTCCACATACTACATCCGCTGCAGCAACTGTAACGCTTTTGATGCCGTATTGTGACGAAATGTAACATCCATGGCACCGGGCTGACAGCTAAACACAGAAGCTAACCTGCCGCGAGGCAGGAAGACCTGTTTAACGCCTTGATACCACGGAAAGCAAGAAGGACACAAGCCGCACGCCTCGAATGCTACCGGGCCCCTTGATCCCCCAAATCGCACCTGGATATTATTCGACGCGTGAAACTATAGCGCACAACTTCACTTTGCGGATGACAAATCCACGCACTATTGCCCTAAAACTCATTCACCAGCCAGACGAACGGCATACCCCCGGAAGCAAGCGGCCCCGGAAACCCGCATCCCAACAAAAAAGCCGCCGCCCGACCGGTGCGCGATTAGCGCATACCGATCAAGCGACGGCTTTTGCGGCAAGTGACTTTTGTGAGAGGACCGGTGGGAACTTGGGGGCTTCACAACCGAAGCCCCCAAGAGCTTCGACGCGGAAACCTGCGGGGAGTCAACCGCAGCAAGAAAGCCATAAGACGTGGGGGCTTCGCGTTTGCCGCGCTTTTCAACCCTCACCAGCTTCTCCACCTGCGGAAACCCAACCCCTACGCGTGGGAGCGCTTCGAGGAGAGCAGCAGCGCCAGGGCCAGGACGGCTACCACGCCGGCAGCGGCGGCAAGGGCGACGGGGTCGGAAACGTGGAACGCGGGGATGCCGATGAGCATACCGACGAAGTACGGGACCAGCCACACCAGCCACACTCCGATGCTGAGCGTATGGAAACCGCGGCGCGTCTTCTCGTTGCCGCGGAAGACGACGTAGGTGGCCCAGCCGGCGTGGAACAGCATGAGCGCGATGGCCAGGAAACCGGTGACCGGATGCAGCGGGGACATGGCGCCGCCGCTGTTCTGCGCCATGATGGACATCAGTCCGGTGCCCGTGGAGTCGCAGATCAGGCCGAGCCAGAAAAACGCCAGGTGGGAGCGCTTAAGCTCGCCCGAGCGGCGCTCGGAGAACACGCCGATGGTGTAGGCGACCAGCGCGAGGGAGATGACGGCGGAAGCGGTTGCAAGCATGGGACTCATATTCAGACCTCCAAAATCGAATGGGTTTGCGGGTGGCGCCCGATGGCGCGTTCGCTTTGACACCATTCATAGTGAGGTCCGGCCATGTGAACATCAAAGGCATGATGTTCATTTCCGCGCGCTACTGCGCGTCGTTTGCGTACAACGTGCGTTCTAGCAGGCCAAACAGCACTTTGCAGTCGCCGTCCTGATGATGGAGGCTGCCCATGACGTTCTCGATGACGAACCTGCACACGCTTTCCGCATCGAACCCGTCGGGCAAATCTGCCGAGATTCGGGCATCGTGCTCGTAGATCTGCATGAGGCCGTGGAGGATGTGCTCGATCTGCTGGGACTCGCGCAGGCGCGCGGCGGCCTTCTCGACGGCGGGAAGCGCGTCGATGCCGCGCAGCCAGCATTCGCGGAAGTGCGTGGTGGCCTCGCGCATGCTCGCGTGCATCTCGCGGCAATAGTCCACGAACCCGACCTGCGGGTCGATGTGGCAGAATCGCTCGTAGAACGCGTGCTTGAAATACAGCTGGATGGTGGCGGTGGTCAGCTCGTCCTTCGCCGAGAAATGGCGGTACACCGTTCCCACGCTGACGCCCGTGGCGTTGGCAAGGCCGCGCACCGAAAGCGCCGACACCCCGTTTTTCTCCGCGATCTGATACGCGTTTTCCAGCAGCTCTTCCCGGGAAACAATGCTTTGAGCCATACGGCGCCCTTTCATATATCCGTAACGCAGCACGCGCGAAACGCTCAGAGGCGCACTCCGGAGAATGCGTAGAATGCGGGCGTGTCCACAAGCGCCTCGATATCGAAACGCGTTCGCCAGACCTCGCTTTCCACGGATACCGCCCGAAGGCCGGAGCTCACTCCCGCGGCAACCGCCTGATGATGCCGGTTGATGCCGTCCTTACCCGTTCCGTGAGCCACCACGAAGCGTTTGCCTGGCTTCAGCAAACGATACACCTTTTCAACCAGCGCGGGCTTATCCATGAAATGAGGGTATGCATTATAGATCACCACAGCGTCGTAAGGGCGGCTCTCGTCAAGGTCGAGGGCGTCACCGACGATGAAGTCCACGGCATCGACTCCTTGGAACTTCTCGCGGGCGCACGCGACCATGCGCGGCGACAGGTCGACGCCCGTAGAGGACGCAACCTTCGCCTCAAGGTACAACGGCATCATCACGCCCGTGCCGCAACCCAGGTCAAGCACCCGGTCGCCCTCCTGCACGCAAGCAAGCGATAGCACGGCGCCCTGCACGCGGTTGCGTTCGCAATTGCCCGATGTCTCCCATCCGTCCGCCCGTTCATCGAAATATTGAGCGATCTTGTTCACGATTCCCCCTTACAACGGGACGATCAGGCGCCGCCCGCGGTGCTCGATAATCTCGCAATCCATTCCATACACGCGCTTGACCTGCGCCGCAGTCACCACTTCCATGCCGCCGACCGCGTCGACGGCCCCATCTTTCAAAAACAGGAAGCGGTCGCAATAACGCAGGGACAGGTTGATATCGTGCATGACCGCTGCCGCGGCGATGCCCCGCCGATCGACCTCGGCGCGCACTTCGCGCATCACCTCCTGCTGATTAGCGGGATCGAGATTGTTCGTGGGCTCATCGAGCAGCAGCGTCTCGGCTTGTTGGACGAACGCACGCGCCAACACCATTTTCTGGTATTCGCCGCCCGACAGCTCGTCGGTATAGCGAAGCTCGCATCGCGCCAGGTCAAGCCTCTTGAGCGTATCTAGGACGATGCGATGGTCTTCCTGCGAGGGCGCGCCCTGCATATGCGGCCGGCGCCCCAACAGCACCGAATCATACACGGTCAGCCTGTTCGCATGGCTGTGCTGGGCGACGAAGGCCACTTTCCGCGCCCGCTCCAAACGGTGAACCCGGCCCAACGGCACGCCATCAAGGAGCACTTGACCGGACGAGGGGCGCGCAGCCCCGGTCAAGCACGACAGCAGCGTGGACTTTCCGCAGCCGTTCACCCCGAGGATCGCCAAAAACGACCCCGGACGCACATCGACATCGACGCCCGCAAGGATAGGCGTTCCCGCGCGATACGAGAAATGCACGTCACGAGCCTCCAGCATCAGCGGTTCACCCCTTTGAACAGCAGGTAGACGAATATGGGCGCGCCGACGAACGAGGTGATGGCGGAAATCGGCAGGATCAGCGGCGCGACGACCACATGGCACAGCATGTCGGACACCAGCAGAAGCCCCGCGCCGGCCATGGCCGAAGCGGGCAGCAGATAGCGATAGTCCGAACCCAGAAGGCGGCGCATGATATGCGGCGCGACCAATCCGACGAAGTTAACGATGCCGCAGAACGCGATGACCGTGGAAGCGACGGCGCTGGCAACGAACATGTTCGCCAGGCGCACGCGGGAAACCGACACGCCTAGGCTATGCGCCAGGCCCTCCCCCGATTCCATGGCGTTGAAGTCCCAGCGGCAGGCATGGAACACCGCCGCCCCCATCAACGTGACCAACGCCATAAGGGCAAGCTGGTCCTTGCTCACGCGGCTCAAATCGCCGAACGTCCAGAACACCACCGCAGCTACCTGGGAATCTTCCGCGAAGTATTGCACTATCGTGGTTCCGGCCGTGAAAACTGCGGACAGAGCCACGCCCAGAAGCACGATGCTCTCGGGCGTCATCTCGCGGACGCGCGAGAGCATCAAGATAAGCACCGTGGAGAGCATAGCGCCCGCAAAAGCCAGCAACGCGGTGGTCACGGGGTCGGCCGAGGACACGCCCTCATATGCCGCCGACGCGCCGCCTCCCGCAAGCACGATGATGGCGATGGACGCCCCGAACGCCGCACCTTGCGAGATGCCCAGCGTGCTCGCCGAGGCAAGCGGGTTACGCAGCACGCTTTGGTATGCGCAGCCCGCAAGCGACAGCGCGATGCCCGCCACCACCGCGGTCAGCACCCGGGGCAGGCGGATGTTCTGCACCGCGGCGACGGCGCGCGCATCCCCCTGCCCGAACAATGCGTAAACGACATCATGCGCGGAAAGCTGCAGGGAGCCCATCCCCATAGAGGCCACGGCGATGACCGCGACCAAAACGGCGAGCACCGCGATGACGATGCGCTTATGCCGGATATAACCCTGGTAGCCGCTGCCGGACCGCCCCTTTTGGGGAGGAAGGCCGCCGGCCGTCAGCTTCTCTTCCCGCACAACGGAGCCTTACTTGAAGGACAGCGCCTTGAAGTCCATGCCGTTTTCCTGCATGGTCTTGTAGAAATCGGCGCCGATCAGGGTGTTATAGATCTCGGAGTACTTGGCGGGCAGGTCCACGTCCGCGAACTTGTCGGGATAGATGGTTGCGCCGATGAAATACGTGTCGCAGATGCCCGTGTCGATGTTGGTGCCATTGAAGTTGAAGAACGGCTGCGTGTACAGGTGGTTGTCCTGGAACGCCTTCAAGCCGTCGAAGAACGCCGGGTTCGCAGCGTAGTCGGCCTTCATCAGGTCCATATTGCCCGCATTGAGGAACATGTAGTCCGGATTCCAATTGCCGATCTGCTCGAGGTCGACGTCGACCGCCGCCTTCTGACCGGTTTGATCGGCGACGTTGTTCGCGCCCAGCTCCACCAGCGGGGCATAGTTCGCGCACGTGCCCGTGAAGCTCTTCGCGCCCTTGTAGTTGACGGCGCCGACGTACACGCTGGGCTTATCGGCATCGGCGATGTCGGCGGTGCGGGACTTCAGGTCCTGATCCCATTCCTTCAGCTTCGCGATCACCTGATCGGCGTGCTCCTCGGTGCCCAGCGCCTGGGCAACGCAGGAGATGGAGTTGTACACGTTGTCGGTGAACAGCTGGTTTTGGTAAGTAATGCCGATGACGGGGATGCCGGTGTCATGCTGAAGCGCATCGCACTCCTCAGCGCTGCGGCTGGAGATGATGACATCGGGATTCAGCCCCATAAGCTGCTCGGCGTTGACGTTCGTCTCCAGAAGATGGTTGCCGTTGCTGGTTGCGGGCAGGTTAGCGAACAGGTCCTTGTGCGCCATGGCGTACGGACGGTTCATTGCCGGATCGGTTTCCATCTCGGTAACCGCGATCAGCTTGTCCTGCGCGCCGGCGTATACCACGAAGCGCGCGCCGCTGCCAACGGTTGCGGCGGTTTCGGCATCTGCCGGCACATCGACGCTACGGCCATAGGCGTCGACCACCGTTTTCGTGGCCGGATTGTCGACGGCATCGGAAGCCGATCCGGCATCCGATGCGCCATTCGACCCGCAACCCGTCAACATCAGCGCGCAAGCGCACAGGCACGCCGCAAAAGCGGCGGCGATCTTCAGCGAGGTTTTCCTCTTCATCCCGCTTTCCTTTCCCTTTGTTCTTGGTTCTCGAAGCGTGGTGTTACGTCACCGATAGGCGTAACACATTACCCGCATCATAACACCATTTGCAAATCCGTAACACTACGCATGAGAAGGCGCAGGGAACAGAGGCGGGCTTCGGAAGATCATCGCACGTCCTGAACGCAAAACGGCCGGGCGCGTGGTGGCGTCCCGGCCGTTTCGAGGGAATCCCGCCCGAAGCGCGGGCGGAAAAGCTACTTCAAGGTCACGTTCTGCATCATGGGCATGGCATCTTCCCAGGTGATGCCGCTGTCGATGAACATGCGGACCGTGGTGCCGCATGGAGCCACGGTGAACATGTAGTACGTGCCGGTCTGGGTGTAACGCGTCCAGGTGGCGCCGTTGATGTCCACCTCGTCGATCTCGCCCTTGCCGCCGAAGTTGCCTTGCAGGGCCTCGGCTTCCTTCTGCGGAGCGCGCGAGCACGTGCTGGTGCTGAAGCGCTTCGTGGAGCCCTCGGGGTTGAACGTGGCGTCGCTGCTCTTCTCCTTGGTCTCGACGAGCGACCAACCGTCGGCGGCCTTCACGCTATACGCAGCGTAGTCGACGCCACCCTGGGCCTTGATGGCCTCGGCAGCCTCGACCGCGGCCTTGTAGCCGTCGGTTTCCTTGCCGGTGGTGTCGAAGCGCATGGTGCGCGGGTCGGTGCCGCCCGTGGCGTTCTTATCGAACTGGACGGTGATCGGGCCGTAGTAGTTGTCCTTGGTGGTCCAGAAGTAGACCCACTCGATGCTCTCACCAGGCTGGATTTCGGGGTCGCCGTCCGTTTCCGCGCCTTCGCACAGCTCGGCGGGCGGGTTCTTGATGTCGTAGCTCAACGTGTCGTGCGAGTCGAACACCGGGTCGCCGGCCTCATAGCCGCCGGGGGCGCCGGTGGTGATGAAGCTGAAGCGCTTCATAGCCTTGTCGTTGTTGTTCGTGATCTTCACGCGCAGCCAGAAGCCGTCCGCTTTGTAGACGTCGCCGCGGTAGTACGTACCGTCGGCCAGCGATTCGACGGTGAAGCCCTCGACGTCGATCGACTGGGACTGGTACGCGGCCTGCGTTGCGGCCGTGCCGTCGCCCGAGCCGCCCTGGTCGCCCTCGGTGCCGCCGCAGCCGGCCATCGTGCACGCGAGCGCCGCGGACAACGCGACGGCGGGCACGCCCATCATTACCTTCTTCACTACGGGTTTCACCATGTTCACCACTCCCTTTCGCTTCCCGTTGCGAAAGCCGCCTCCTCCCCGGCGACCGCCGCTACGTCAGGTTTCGAAACGCCAAAGCCCGAAGCACCCGGCCCGGACCTTGGCCCTTGAGAAGAGTATGCCGCGCGACAGGCGGGCCGCGAAGCGACCTGCGGCCCAAATGCCAGGCGCACAAGCCACCCCGCGGCCAAAACACGCAGCGCGCGGCCAAGCGCCCGGCGGGTTCGAGTGCGTCCGCGGCCAAGCGCCGGCGGGTCAGCCGGCAGCCCGCTTCCCTACTTCAGCACCACGTTCTGCACCATGGGAAGCGCATCGTCCCAGGTCAACTTGGAACCGATGACCATCGAGACCGTCTTGCCGGACGGCGCCTCGACGAACAGCGACACGGCGCCGGTTTCCGAGGTGTAACGCACCCATGTGGTGCCGTTGACCTCGACCTCGTCGATCACGCCCTTCTTCTTGGAGCCTTGCCTGGCCTCCGCTTCCATCATCGGGGAGGTTTTGAACGTGCGCATGTCGATGGAGGAGATGGCCTCGTCGCCGCGCTTGAAGTCGCACCCCTCGTACTTCTGGTCGATGCGGTCGCCGAGCTTCCATCCATCAGCGGGGATGATGCTGTACGACGGGAAGTCGATGCCGCCCTGCGACTCGATGGCCTCCGCCGCCTCGCAGGCCGCCTTGTACTCGTCGCTTTCGCGCCCGGTGGTGTCGAAGTGCATCACGCTGGGGTTGGAGTCGCTGGACGAGGAGCTGTCGAACTCCACGGTGATCGGGCCGTAGTAGTTGTCCTTGGTGGTCCAGAAGTAGATGAACTCGACGCTCTGACCAGGCTCGATCTTGGCGTTGGCGTCCATTTGCGCGCCTTCGCCCAGCTCCACGGCCTGCGTCTTGGTGTCGGCGTTGAGCCTCTGGTCGCCGGAGGCGTCGAACACGGCATCGCCCGCGTCGAAGGTGCCGACGGCGGCACGCGCGCTGAACGCGGAAGGCGCTTTTGCGGACTCGTTGTTGTTCGTGATCTTCACGCGCAGCCAGAAGCCGTCCTGCCGCTCGGCGGCACCGCGGTAGTACGAGCCATCGCCGACGGACTCGATGGTGAAGCCCGCGACCTCGGCGGTCTGCACGCTGTTAACCGTCTGACCTGCGGGCTCGTTGCCGCCCGAGCCGCCCTGGCCGCCCTCGGTGCCGCCGCAGCCGGCCATCGTGCACGCGAGCGCCGCCGACAACGCGACGGCCGGCACCCCGAACGCAACCTTCCTCATCATGGGTTTCATCATCTTCATCACTCCCTTTCGCATCGCAGATTGCAAGCCGCTCCCCCTCCGACGCCGCACGCGCCGAAGCCGGCTTCTAAGGCAATTGTGCCGTGCGAAGAAACGCCCGCGAAGCCACCCGCGGCCCAAAGCAAGCACCCCCACGCGCCACACGGCCAAGATAGGCCACGGGAATGCGACGGGTGGGGTGCGGGAGGGAGGAGCGCGAACAGGTCGGGAGGCGGAGAAGGGGAAGCGGATCGGAAAGCGAAGAGGCAAAGGAGCGGAAACGACCACATTTGCGAAAGGATGCTTCCGGCTGCAAGGATCAGCCCAGGTCTGCGGCTACAATAGCGTTGCAAACCAACAGGCACGAAAGAGAGCACATGGCATCGTTCGAGCAAGCGGAAGAAGTGTTGAAGCGCTGCTTCGGGCACGACGGGTTCCGCCCGGAGCAAGAAAAGGCCATCAAGGCCATCATGGGGAAGCGGGACGTGCTGGCCGTCATGTCCACCGGGGCGGGCAAATCGCTGATCTACCAGGTCCCCGCCGTCGCGCTCGGCGGCACCACCATCGTGGTCTCTCCCCTGGTCTCGCTCATGAGCGACCAGGTGAGAAAGCTTGTTGAGCTGGGCCTACATCCCGCTTTCCTCAACAACACGCTCAGTCTTCGGGCCCAGGAAACGGTCCGGAGGCGCATCAAAAGCGGCGAGTTCCAGATCCTGTACGTTGCGCCGGAGCGCTTGTCGAGCCCGGCCTTCCTGTCGGCCATCGAGAACCTCGCGATCCCCCTTGTCGCCGTCGATGAGGCACACTGCATCAGCGAGTGGGGCCACGACTTCCGCGGCGATTACCGCGAGATCAGCGCGTTCATCCAGCGGTTCGACCGGCGCCCGACCGTGGTCGCGCTGACGGCGACGGCGACTCCGAAGGTCCGCAAGGACATCGCCAGGTCGCTTGGCCTGCAAAACCCCTTGGAGATAGTCTCCTCGTTCGACCGCGACAACCTCTCGCTTTCCGTTGTGCATATGCCCCACGACGAGCGCGAGTCGTGGTGCGTGCGGACTGCGCGCTCGAGGGGAAACGAGTGCGGCATCTTCTATTGCGTCACGATTTCCGAGGCCGAGCGGATCCACAGCGCGCTCAAGCGGGCAGGCGTGCCCGCCGCGCTCTACCACGGCAAGCTGGGCAACGACGCGAAGAAGGCGGCGCAGGAAGCGTTCATGTCGGGGCGGGCGCCGGTGATGGTCGCGACGTCGGGGTTCGGCATGGGTATCGACAAGCCCGATGTGCGCTACGTGGTCTGCTGCGGCATGCCGCTTTCGATCGAGAGCTACTATCAGCAGATCGGCCGCGCGGGGCGCGACGGAAAGCCCGCCGACACGATCATGCTATGGGACGAGAAGGATCTGCAAACCGCTTTGTTCATGGCGGAAGCGGGCGGCGAAGGGCAAAACGACCCGCAGCGTTCCAGGCAAAAGGGGCTCGCCTTCGACATGCGGGATTTCTGCAGGGACGAAGACACCTGCCGACGCGATCTCGTTTTGCGCTACTTCGGCGAGAAACCCCCTGATGACGGAGGGTGCGGAAGGTGCGACAACTGCGCGGCGCCCGTCGATGGCATCGTGCACGCCGAAGACGCCAGGCCGCTGACGGACGACGAGCGCGCGATTTTCGTTAGCCTGAAGAGCGCGTGCGCTGCGGTAGCGGACAGCGGTAGCGCCGGCAGTAGCCTGACCGAGCGCGCATTGCGCGGCATTTGCCGCAAAAGGCCGGGAAACCTTGAGCAGCTTCTGGAAATCGACGGAATGACCGCCAAAACCGCGCAGACGCACGGCGCCCAGATCCTCGCCGTCGTTGAAGCAGGTGGGATTCCCGATTCCGTCAAACCACTCGAAATGCCAGAGGTGCCCGAAGCGCTGAGCGATGCATTGATCGCGACGATCCGAGCGCTCGGCAGCGAAGCACGCAGGGCGGTCGTCCTCAGAGTAGCGTGCGGGAAAAGCGAACCCGGGACCAAGGCGGACCCGTACGAGAGCCTACCATGCTGGGGATCCGCCGGCCCCGACCGCAGCAAGGCGAAGCGCGCCCTAGACGCGCTCATAGCCTGCGGGATCGTAGGGCAAAAGCCCGGCGAGAAATGCCTGCGCGTGATGATGGAGGACTAGTGGGGCAGGATGGCCTTTGATACCCGAGTCGTTTCCGGCCTTTAGACGCGCGGACAAGCACCCTGAGTCACAACGCTAAGCGTTCACCGCTTCCGGGCACGTCGCCCCCATCCAAGGGAGGGACACAGCTTTGGAGCAGTCTCACATTGACAAGTAGTATTTCAATCCACGCTCCCCTTGCGGAGAGCGACGTCGATAGCGAGCGCGTACGTGACGGCATCCAGAAATTTCAACCCGCGCTCCCCTTGCGGGGAGCGACGACGCGTGCCTTACCGACCGCGTCAACGATATGGCATTTCAACCCGCGCTCAACCAGGCGTGGGAATTCAGCGGCTGATTTCAATCCGCGCTCCCCTTGCGGGGAGCGACCTCGCTCAATCTCTCTTCCGCACACGTCGCACCTACTTCAATCCGCGCTCCCCTTTCGGGGAGCGACCAGAGTTCACGGCCTTGCCGACGCGGGTGGACATATTTCAATCCGCGCTCCCCTTGCGGGGAGCGACCAGCTTGCCGCGCTCCCACAGGTCAAAGCGGATATTTCAATCCGCGCTCCCCTTGCGGGGAGCGACGAGACGAACCCCGACCAGCACGCCGTGGTGCTCATATTTCAATCCGCGCTCCCCTTGCGGGGAGCGACGTAAGCGGCGTAGTTGGTTGCGATGCATTCCGTATTTCAATCCGCGCTCCCCTTGCGGGGAGCGACGGCGTGACGCGCCTGGGGTTCGGCGATGCCCAAGATTTCAATCCGCGCTCCCCTTGCGGGGAGCGACCTTTTCTGCCCGAAGTGCCGCAAGGCCATCGCGAGATTTCAATCCGCGCTCCCCTTGCGGGGAGCGACAGCCGTCGCCTGCGGCCGCGCCCATCGCGTCTAGATTTCAATCCGCGCTCCCCTTGCGGGGAGCGACGTAAGGGTGGGGTTATACCCGCCCTGCCAGTTTATTTCAATCCGCGCTCCCCTTGCGGGGAGCGACGTTGCGCCTGGCGGTCAATCAGCTGTAGCACCGGATTTCAATCCGCGCTCCCCTTGCGGGGAGCGACGAGGTGTTCTCGGCCTTCGGCATCTCCTACATCGAATTTCAATCCGCGCTCCCCTTGCGGGGAGCGACGCCGACTTCAGCTTCTTGGGCTTGTCGCACCCCAGATTTCAATCCGCGCTCCCCTTGCGGGGAGCGACGTGGAGTAGCGCTAAGCAACAGTAATTTTGAGGCGATTTCAATCCGCGCTCCCCTTGCGGGGAGCGACGCAGCGTGGCAATCTCCGAATCGGGGCGGGTGGAATTTCAATCCGCGCTCCCCTTGCGGGGAGCGACGGTTGATGGAGATTCATGCGGAGCGCATCGCAATTTCAATCCGCGCTCCCCTTGCGGGGAGCGACGGACACCGGCAACATCAAATGGAAACCAAGGTGATTTCAATCCGCGCTCCCCTTGCGGGGAGCGACATTGTTCGGTTGCTCTGCGCCCAGCAGATGCAACATTTCAATCCGCGCTCCCCTTGCGGGGAGCGACCGGCTTCTATAGTCAACACCCTACCGATTCGCGATTTCAATCCGCGCTCCCCTTGCGGGGAGCGACATCGATTACGCCCTGGCCGTTGACGAGATAGCGCAATTTCAATCCGCGCTCCCCTTGCGGGGAGCGACAATGCGCTCGCAAAATTCTTGCCGGGGCTTTAGATTTCAATCCGCGCTCCCCTTGCGGGGAGCGACATGGTAGGTGACCAGGCATACCGGCAGCAGATGGCATTTCAATCCGCGCTCCCCTTGCGGGGAGCGACGTCCGGCAGCGTCGTGCTGGTCGGTTTCGCGGAGCTATTTCAATCCGCGCTCCCCTTGCGGGGAGCGACCATGAACAGGGTTAAGGCGAACCATTCCCACGGATTTCAATCCGCGCTCCCCTTGCGGGGAGCGACGCAAAAGCCACTTACCGCGCACCCTCCGATAGTATTTCAATCCGCGCTCCCCTTGCGGGGAGCGACCACCGTCATAGCCTGCGATGCGGCAATCGCTGGCATTTCAATCCGCGCTCCCCTTGCGGGGAGCGACACAGCACTATCACGGTGACGGAGATTCGACCTCAATTTCAATCCGCGCTCCCCTTGCGGGGAGCGACGGAGCTTTCGCTTCCGCCCGTGGTGGACTACGCATTTCAATCCGCGCTCCCCTTGCGGGGAGCGACTATTCGCCGCCGCTACTCCTCGATATCTCGACCATTTCAATCCGCGCTCCCCTTGCGGGGAGCGACCACCACCTCTCGCCAGCACTTCGGGCAGCAGTTATTTCAATCCGCGCTCCCCTTGCGGGGAGCGACCTCCTCCTCCAAACTCTCCTCGTAGGCTTCGCGATTTCAATCCGCGCTCCCCTTGCGGGGAGCGACCAGCATCGTCCGTCTCGGTTTCCAGCGTGTAGAATTTCAATCCGCGCTCCCCTTGCGGGGAGCGACGGCGAACGCCATCGCCATGTGCACAATGCGCGTGTACATTTCAATCCGCGCTCCCCTTGCGGGGAGCGACGTCTCCTTTCTAGCGCGTAACCCCATCATTTCGTATATTTCAATCCGCGCTCCCCTTGCGGGGAGCGACGTACACGTGCGATTTATGCGGCAAGCCAACGCCATTTCAATCCGCGCTCCCCTTGCGGGGAGCGACCAAGGGAACCGGCGTGAGCATGCCCGACGGCATGATATTTCAATCCGCGCTCCCCTTGCGGGGAGCGACTACGTGCCTGAGGGCATGTACCGCGAGGTCATCATTTCAATCCGCGCTCCCCTTGCGGGGAGCGACATCCGGCGGGGGAGACCGTCATGGACATCCCCCTGGAAATTTCAATCCGCGCTCCCCTTGCGGGGAGCGACAACTTCGTGCCATGGACATGCGGCCCCATCGCGGGATTTCAATCCGCGCTCCCCTTGCGGGGAGCGACGGCGTTCGTGGTGCCTGTGCTTACCGCCTTGCTGATTTCAATCCGCGCTCCCCTTGCGGGGAGCGACTGGCGCGAATCTGTCTATGAAGCTTACGTACGCCAATTTCAATCCGCGCTCCCCTTGCGGGGAGCGACGCGTCATGAACGCAGGCCCGGCCAACAAGGTGGAATTTCAATCCGCGCTCCCCTTGCGGGGAGCGACGCCTTGGTTGGTGTTGGTGGTGTTCCACATCAGATTTCAATCCGCGCTCCCCTTGCGGGGAGCGACCGGCCTCGCCGACGCCGATCACGCTCGCCGAGCTATTTCAATCCGCGCTCCCCTTGCGGGGAGCGACGTCGCCGGACAGCCCGATCGCGCTCGCGGTCTTATTTCAATCCGCGCTCCCCTTGCGGGGAGCGACTCTCCACGGTGAGCTGCACGGGCGCTTGGTTCCAATTTCAATCCGCGCTCCCCTTGCGGGGAGCGACTGCGATGTGTGCGCCAAGAATTTCGATGCAGATAATTTCAATCCGCGCTCCCCTTGCGGGGAGCGACAAGGCAAAGCTTGGCGCAAACTACGATGCCGTGCAATTTCAATCCGCGCTCCCCTTGCGGGGAGCGACGCTTATGTGTGCGCGGGCTTGCCTGAATACCTTGTTATTTCAATCCGCGCTCCCCTTGCGGGGAGCGACGTTGCCGCTTGCGCGGTCTACGCGCATGAAGCGATTTCAATCCGCGCTCCCCTTGCGGGGAGCGACCGCTACATTTTGTAGCATCACTCTATTATCAGCAAAGTATTGTATTTTCAAAGACCGTCGCCGCAAATTTAGCCGGCAAATCCCGCAATACGGCAGCAGAAAGCATAGAAACGCGGTGCGAACCTCCTTCATAGAGCATGATCGCCCGTGGTTCGCAATCTCATAATGCAAGAAACCCTTCCGGGTCATAACTAGGCTTAGCGCCGAAGTGCTCAACCTTTCCCTGCCACTTGTTTCCCAGGTGATAAATCCGCAAGCTGTCTTTTGTGGGATCAGCGATTTCAAGCAGCGCCGCTTTCAGGGTAACCAATGTCGCCGCATCGACATCGCATTCGAAAACCGACGCCTGCACCCGCTGGCCATAATTCACGCAAGCTTTTGCAATCCTTCTAAGGCGCTTTCGTCCGGCTGCATCGGTGGTATCAATGTCGTACGTAATCAAAACCATTTGACCACCCTACTTCCAGAGAAACGGCGGATAGGCATCCAGGTCCCCGCGAAGGAACTTCGCCAGCAATTGCGCCTGCACATTAGGAACCAATCCGCGAGGAATCTTCTCTTTAACGAACGGATGCATCAGCGTTTCGCGTTTTCTTTCTTGCCATGCTTTGAACAGCTTCTTGCGCGCATCATCCGTCAGCCGCACCTCGCCGGTTTCCCTGATATCGAAATCATCGGCGCTCACTAGGCGATTGTTGATCGCCGTCAACACGAATCGGTCAACGAATATCGGCCGTAGCTCCTCCATGCAGTCAAGCGCAAGCGAATCCCTTCCCGGCCGATCTACGTGCATGAATCCGACCGACGGATCCAAGCCAACCCCTAGCAGGGCCGAGGCGCAGTCACGCGCCAAGGCGGAATAGAACAACGACAACATCGCATTGACCCGATCACGCGGCGGTCGGCGAGAACGACCTGCGAAACGGAAATCATCCTTATTTCGAAGTATCATCTGGTCAAACGCCGAATAGTAAATCTGAGCGGCATCACCCTCGATTCCACGCAGCGAATCGAGCGAGTCGCATTCCCGAATCGCTTTCACGGAATCGTACAAGCGGGCAGACGCCGATCGCACCGCGTCGACATCCATGCGGAGACCGTGATCGCGAATCGCACGCTCCAAAACCCAGCGCGAGTTGTACACCTTGCCCAAAATACAATTACGAGCCACGGCAAGCGATAATGACTCGCTTTCCGAAGCTCTGAACTGCGCTTTCTTCAGCAGCACATTTCCCGAACACGCACCCCTCGCATCTGCAAGGTACCGTCCGCTGGGAGAAAAGAACGTAAGCCTGATGCCCCGCTCGCAGCAAGCGCCCATCAAAGCCGGGCTTGCGCCGGCATACGAGAACAAGCTGATCCCTTCAAGTGTATGCAGCGGGAATCTCCCCAGGGCATCGCTGCCGACTTTCGCGACGACGTTTTCGCCATCGAGCGTCAAATAAGCATCCTCGGTAAACACGTACAGCGTGTTCTTGATCTTCTTCATTCCCAGGCCTCCAATGCCGCGTCGATATAGGAAGTCGCGGAACGCGGCTGCAAAGACGGCAAACACTCGTCACGCAAAGAGCAAGCCGAGCACGCCTTCCCTTTGCGCACATGAGGAACGTGGCCTTTGCGGAAAAGCTCATGCATTTCCGCCGACAACTTTCGCACCGATTCTCGCAGTTCCTCCGTGAAGGCAACGGGTTCCCTCGATTGCGTTTGCTTGTAGAACAAATACCCGCTTTCTATGTCGCAACCGAGCATCTCCTCGAGGCACATCGCCTGAGCACATACCTGCAGGCGATCGCATTCGCCGCTTTTCGACTTCCCTCGCTTGTATTCAACGGGCACCGGCGTCCAAATACCATCTTCGCCGAACAAGGGAACGCCCTGATCGTCCCGATGGAACTCAACGATATCGCAAACACCCGAAAGTCCCAGCTTGGAAGATCGGACGAAGAGCCCACGCACTATGAGCAATGCACCGCGACGCTCCCGAATCTCCTCGTCGTGGGCTCGCTGATGCATCATCTGCCCCGACGCCGTAAGGTAGTTTTCCTGCCAGCGCTTTTCGATATGGATAAGCGCCCACTGCCTACGGCAAAATGCGAAATGCTGGATGCCCGAAAGCGCCAAGAACTCTTCGTCCGAATACATATCCGCCCCTAAAGCTTGCGAATCACTTCCACACCTGCGGGAATAGCGTCCTCATCGACGACAACGCCCTCGTAATCCTTAAACGAGCGAGGCGCTTCAACGCCGTCCTTTTTCGCAATGCTCACGGCATCGAACAGCTGGTACGAAGGCGCGTTGCCCAACTCGGAATCATGCTTGAACACGATGAGGGAGCGAACGGCCATCTTGCCGCGAGCGGCGGAATGGTCGTGCTCGAACATGTTGATGATGGCGCTCCAGAGAAGCTCAAGGTCTTCTTCCGAGAAACCAGTGGTTTTGCGGGCCAGGTTCGCGGAAACAAACCCTTCGCAACGATACAGGCCGTAGGGAACCACATACTTCCGACCCATCTCGGTGCCCTTTTTCGCAGCGTCGTCTTCCTTGGTGATGGCCACGCGCGTAATGGTGACCTCCTGCGGGATTATCGGGTCGACGCTACGGGAGAACGTAAGCTGAACAGGGCCTCGAACCTGACCACAGTTGAGGTTGTCTTTCACGAAGGTGGTCATCACGGCGCCAAACGTGCGGATATCGTAAAACGCCTTGCACATGCAATCACGCAGCTGGACATCAAGCTGAGGGTTATCCTTTTTCAGCTTCTTCGTTTCCTTAGGATCGATTCCCAACTCCTCATATGCTCGCCGATCGCTCACATTCAAGGGAACGCCTTCTTTGATGTAAATCTCGAACCCGGGCTCCCCCTCTTTAACCGTTTCCACGTAGTTCCTGATTTTTCGCTTCAGGCACACATCGGTCACCACACCGTAGCCGGTCTCGGGGTCGATTCGCGGCATGTTGCCGGCATCAGGGTCTCCATTGGGGTTGCCGTTCTCAACATCGAAGAACACAACGAAATCGTAGCGATTGGTAATAGGGTTGCTCATGATTATGCCTCCAAATCCGAAACTGCGTTGCTATGCTTCCTGCTCGTCGTTTTTCTTGTAGCGCGCCCGCTTCTGCTGGTAATAGCCCAGCAGAAAGCTGCCTTGGTCGATGAGCGAAAGCCGCTTGGGGAAAGAGGTTTGCTGCATCTCCATAAGCTCACCGAGCGCCTTTTCCAGATGAACCCCAAGCCCAGGTTTATCGCGAGAAACCTTTGACAAGTGAGCGACGCTTAACTTCAACAGGACGGGAAACGTCGTTGCAGGAGTCGAGCAAGCGGCGTTCAAATAGCGATCAGCTATGGTCGCCTTCCCATTTGCCGCTTCCTGAATTTGCTCGAGAACGGCAAATGTCCGACCGAGTACATAAGCCTCGTTTTTGTTCGAAGGGTTTACATCCACGGCGATCTCCTTCTCTTCCATTTTTGCGTTTCGAATTAAATATGCCCTGATGATGGCTGCATGCTCTCGCTTAACCGTTTTCGTAGCGCGAACACGAAGCAGGGCGTTCTGGAACAATGCCTCGGGATACCTTGCCCCTTGCAGTATCGAGCGCATCAGCGAGGCGCTAAGTTGCGAGCTGATTACCGGCTCCTTCGCATTTGGGTTTTCAAGGCTGTCAAGAAGACGATATGGGGTAGCGATCGGCTGATCGAAAGCAGCATGGCATACGTCGGTAATCCGATAGTGATCCGCAACATGGCGCATCACTTCGCCAAACGAATCCCGCAGAAAGAAGCGCACCGAAAGACGAGCGGCATTCGGCGCAAGGCCCAGAAGGTAAAACTCATCGCCAAACGAAACGCCTTCGATATCTACCGGCTTGCCCGCCTGCAACCTTTCGAGCGCCGCCTTCAGATTAGCCGTCGCTTCCGACTCAGACTCCTTGCTCTCAAAAATCGAGAAGCCCAGCGCAAGCGATAAGACCGAGCAATTCCCCTGGTCCGCAGTTTGAGAGGAAGACCAGAACACCACAGTGGTGTCGCCGAACCTTCCTCGATGCTCTCGATGGGCAAGCAAGTAATTCAGAGCCGTTGTGTAAGCCTGCGTGCTTTTAACGTCAACAGGAGCATTTCTTCCCTGCTCTTTCGCATGCCCATACGACTCGAACGCCTCGCAGTTGAATCCAACGAGAGAGGCACCCATGGACTGCGCACCAGCAACACCCTTGATGGCTGGATGTAAGCGAGCAATAGGCTCCCTTCGCCCCGTAACCAGCGAAACCATCTCCGACTGGCCTTCGTCATTCTGCACGCGCTCGTCGCAAACCCTTTTTATCGACGGGTCGCTGCATGCTTCTTTCCACGTCGTTCCGTCTTCCAAACAGAACGCCAGATTTCCCCCTTCAAGGACCTCTTCGGTAAACCCTGGGATAGGGTTATCAAGGATCTGGCCAGGATTCCATAGATTGAAGTAGTTCACGATAGCGGCAGCCATAGGGCTATCAGCATCCGATAGAAGCGCTTCGTGCAGTTGCTTTGAGGCCTCAAAGCACTGAAGTGCCCTTTCCGGCTTCCCCTTGCTATCAGCACCAAGAAGGTACGACGATGTATCGCAGAGGAAATTCGCCTTGATGCCAGACGAGCGTTTCTCCTGCTCCGGAACGATTTTCGATGCTCCGTGTTTTCCGTCTCCGCAAGGGATAACGCTTTTGAGCTTCCCATCGAGGGAAAGCTCAAGCATGAATTTAACTTGACGCTCGCACCAACCAGGCTTGGCAACGCCGCTTGCAGGGTTTTCAAGCAGCCGGCCATAATAATTTGCCAACGAGGAGATAATCATCGATACACCTCGCTACCGGCCACATCGATAACGCCGTTCTTCATGACAGCGCGATAAAACATAGGGGTGATATCTTGATGGTTGGAGTAATCCATATCGAATAGCATGATTCCGAAGTCACGCTCCCCAACAGCGGAATATGCGCTCTCCGGCATCTCCCCTTCAAGCAATCGCACATTTGCAGGAAACTCCCTGCAACCAAAATACGGCTGGCTGTAACACTGGCCTTTACGCAAACGGCGCTTCAAAATGTCGCAGAATTTGCCCGGATTATCCTCAGCCTTTGCCTGGTCCGTCATGACGAAATGGGCATCAATGACGTAACGCACATCAGTCAAAATCAGAGATGCTCGCTGAACGATATTCTCTTGCGAGCTGATATACGGCAGCTCCTTCGACCCTTCGATTGCGCTACGCATCGATGAAAGAGCCGCCTTCGCCTTTACTTCGTTTCTCCGAACGCTGCTGAATTCAATCGGGTTGATCACATGAATCCGGTCGATGACATAGCGCATTCCCGGATGCCAATACACGCTTTCAATCAAACCTCGAGCGGCGCTTGGCGTGATCACGTCGTAAGTCACGCGTTCAACGCTAAGCTCGGGTCGCGTGAACAGCGCCCTTTCGCCCCATGCTTCAATACTGAAACCGAACGACACGTCCCAACCTCCTTTCGTTTTGCCATACGGCGCAAACCGTCTATGCTACGTAAGTCGATTAGCAAAAGAGGGCATCACCCCCTTCGCGGGCGATATCCAACCCAACGTCATCTCGATAAGATTGTCTATCCAGCAAAACGTACGTGCTGGCGCTAAGCGACTCAATAGCACCTGCCTCATCAAGCGCCTTTAAGTCGTTGAGGTAAATCGACACCGTGTAGCGCGATAACAGCCGCTGGTCTCCCCTTGTCAGCAAGCCGCTTCGCGCTCGTTCGATAGCGCCCTCGTTCTCCTCGCAAGGAATCACCAAAGGGAACGACCCTTCCTCGATGAGCTTGAAATCATTGCCGACATCCAAGAAGGGAAAGACGCAAATCGGAGAGCCATCCCGAGGAGCCCTTCTGGGATCAAGCTGCGACATGCGAGGAACGATATTCTTCGCATCCAGCTCACGTTCGCCTTTGGCTTTATATAGGCGGTTGAAGTAGGCGGGCACGGCATCCTCTACCTCGAGATAGCCGTCCGAAACCGACAGCAACGACGGCATGACGCTCTGCGCCACAGCAGCGCGCTGCTCAACCTCCGCCGGGACGACGTAATCGTCAGCCGGCGTGAAAACATGGACGATGCTGTCATCCTTTTCGCGCCCTCCTTCGCGATTGCAGCGCCCTCCTGCCTGAACGAGGGAGTCTACGCCGGAAACCGCTCGATACACCACCGGGAAATCAAAGTCGACGCCTGCTTCCACAAGGCAGGTAGCCACCACAATGCAACGTTGATTGGCATGAAGGAGCGCTTTGATTTCCGCGATCTTCTCCTGGCGATGGAGAGGATGCATCATAGTGGTCAGATGGAATACGCCATCTTCGTTTTGCTCCGCAAGCATGTCGTACAGCGCCCGCGCCTGCTTCCTGCTGTTCACGATGCAGAGCGCTTGATGCTGGGTGAGGAGGCTCTGCACCAGGGCATCGTCCGCTACCGCACCGTCGCTTTGGTAGCGAACGCGCGACAAGGTTTTCGCAAGAGCCGCGGGGTTCGCCGCGATTTCCCGAACTTCGTGGCCCTCGTCTGCGAAGAACCCATCCAAGCACGGCTGCGTTGCCGTGCACAGAACAACCGAGCAGCCATAATTGTTCACCAGCTCGGAAAGCGCTTTCACGCAAGGCTTCAGATACTTCACGGATATCATCTGGGCTTCATCGAGCAAGATGACGCTATTGGCGATATTGTGCAGCTTTCGGCATCGCGACGTCTTCGACGCATACAAGGATTCGAACAGCTGGACATTCGTGGTGACCACAACGGGAGCGTCCCAGTTTTCGGCAGCCAGCCTAAGCCGATACCCAAGATCTTTCGGATCGTCAGACTCCCCATAGTCAAACGAGCTGTGGTGCTCCAGGACATTTTCAGCGCCTAGAACTTTGCGATACTCCTGGGCGTTCTGCTCGATGATAGACGTGTAGGGAATGGCGCATATAACCCTGCGCATGGGTTTGGGTTGCGAGCAGGCATGATTGAGCGCGAACCGAAGTAAACCCCACGTTTTTCCGCTACCCGTCGGAGCGGTCAAAGAGAATACGCCGGGTTGCTGCGAAGAAGCCGCCAGGCAATCATCAAGCAGAGAGCAGCGTATCTCATTCACCCATGTGCGAGGAGGGTAAAACGACTGAAAGTGCTCTTCCATCCTATCGCGGAGCACTTCCAAGGAGTCCCCTTCGACGCCTTGTCGGCCAGCGTTGTTCATAAACGCTTCCGTGCAAAGATAATCGGCGTCGACGAGGCAGCTGAAAACCATGCGCGTCATGAACGACGTGCTAAACGCCCCGCTTTCGTTGTCCGAGGGAATGACGCTGAACCGCGGCGCATCGGGACAAGATAGCGCGATTTCGCTGCGATAGCTTGAGTAATCGGGAATTGCGTTGTGTTCGGCAGCGTTAAGGCGGCCGAGAAGCGTTCCGCCATCATCGAGGATCGTTCCTCCGTTCGGCAAACCGCCATGATGGCCGGCAACGCAATACGAGAGCATTCCGGCGGCATATTTGCTAAGCTCCGCAGCACCGGCGGTCGAATGATCGACCTTGGGGCCGTCGTGCAAGATCCTCCGCTGGAAAGCAGGAGAGAACTTCCCGATATCGTGAGCGATGCCAGCAGTATACGCCCATGACGCCGCACCGAAATCCTCGGCAAATGTCGATGCCAGCTGGGCAACCTGGCGCAGATGGGTTTCTACGGATTCGACCCGTTCCCCGTCCTCGGAGATATGCGCTACGTATTTGGGGGCTGCGTCCGAAAAATGGACGCCCTCCTCCCTAGAACCTTCCATCATGCAAAGCTCCTCTCGGAACGCAACGAAAAAGACCCTAAAACCGCGGAGCAAATGCAAAACCGAAGCTCTCACCAGGTAATATGCATCCAGTATATATCAAGAAACGGCGGCGAACATTAGCTGGCAGCTAATTGGGTCCGGGATTGCCCCGTAAGGCAGCGGGAGGGTTGATTAGCGGGGGGCTACTTCCTGCCGCGTGCGGAGGTTGGCATAGCGCAACTTATCGACGAGGGGATGCAAACAAAACGCTAGGCGAAATCGAATCCCCGCTGATGCATTTCCCTCCCTTAAACACCAGCGCTGATCATCGTTAGCGCCCATAGCGACTCCATTCGTGGCTTGACGTCGAGAACGACGCTAACGCCTATCACGGCGTCACTGCTAGAATTGAAAAGGGTCTTTAAGACGCATGTTCAGCACGATTTCGTTAACATAAACGGCGAAAAACACCTAGTCAACGCGTAATCTCCCAAAGGAGGAATCTGGCAATGATATCCATTGAGGAGTTCAAAGATATTTACAACTTGATTCCTGGCGAGCCTGAGTTCGAGCTTTGGTTCGATGAAGACGGCCCCGACTACATGATCATCAAGTATGCCGATTGTGTTACTTTTCAGCGCTGCGGCAACGGGCCTCACGGCAGTGGCGAGTTCGAATACCCAAGCCTGGACGCACTTCTTAACGCTGACCTCATCGACGAATTGAATCTTCGCAGGGACTGGAGCCGTATCCAGGGCATCATAGCATCGGACAGCTGGCTTCTAAACAACCCGAACGACCTTCAACATCTGAAGCAACATTATCATCGCAGCTAAAGATCGCGTGCCATATCCCGCCACCATGCGGACGAAAGCCACGCATCCACATGAAAATGCGCCAGGAGGTTGCCCGATTATCCAAGATCGGGCAACCACTCCGGGGGAAACCCTACAGCATGCAACCCTTACCCCGCGTCAACCCGGGGAGCCCTCACTCGCCGTCCTCGTATACCACGTTGCCGGCGCAGATGGTGTACTTCACCTTCCCGTAAAGGTCCTCCCCCGCAAACGGGGTGTTCGCCGCCTTCGAAACGAACTTCGGGCCCACGTGCCAGCGTTCGCCCTCGTTGAAGATCACCAGGTCAGCGTCGGCGCCTTCCGCGATCGCGCCTTTCTCCAACTTGTAGAGCTTCGCCGGGTTCAGGCTCATCTTCTCGATCAGCTGCATGAGCGTCAGATGTCCCTTGCGCACAAGGTTCGTGATGCCCAGGGCAAGCGCGGTCTCCAGCCCGATGATGCCGCTGGGCGCCTCGGCGAACAGCTTGGCCTTCTCCTCGGCGGAATGCGGCGCGTGGTCGGTGGCGATGATGTCGATCGCTCCGTCCTTCAAGCCCTCGATGATGGCGTAACGGTCAGCCTGCGTTCGCAGCGGCGGATTCATCTTCGCCATCGTGCCCTTCTCCAGCACGGCGTCCTCGGTCAGCGAGAAATGGTGCGGCGTGGCCTCGGCCGTCACGTGCGCGCCCATCTCCTTCGCCAGGCGCACCAGCTGCACCGAGTTCGCCGAACTGATGTGCTGGATGTTCACCCGTGCGCCCGTGTGCAGCGCCAGCATGCAGTCGCGCGCCACCAGCACGTCCTCGGCCAGCGCGGGCGCGCCGCCCAGCCCCAGCGCCTTCGACACCGCGCCCTGGTTCACGCCCGGCGACTCGATGAACGCGCGGTCCTCCTCGTGGAACGAAAGCGGCAGGTCGAGCTTCGCCGCACGCTCCATCGCGCACTTGACCAGGGCCTCGTCCATCAGCGGGATGCCGTCGTCGGTGAAGCCCGCGGCCCCGTGGGCGGCAAGCTCCTCCATGTCCACCAGATCGCGGCCCTGCATGCCGCGGCTGATGGTCGCGCACGTCAGCACGTTGATGCCGCAGCGCGCCCCGCGCTCGAGCACGTAGCCGAGCGTCTCCACGTTGTCCACGGGCGGCTTCGTGTTCGCCATGCACACCACGCTGGTGAACCCGCCGGCCGCGGCGGACGCGGCGCCGCTTTCGATATCCTCCTTGTACGTGAACCCCGGATCGCGAAAGTGCACGTGCACGTCCACCAGGCCCGGAGCCACCACGCAGCCCTTCGCCTCGATGATGCGCTCGTAATCCTCCGAGCGCTGATACTTGCCGATCTTCGCTATCTTGCCGCCGTCTATCACCAGGTCGAGCACATCGTCGATGCCGCGCGCAGGGTCGATGACGCGGCCGTCTTTCACCAGGATCATAGCGCCTCTTCCTTCAAATGCTCGTACATCACCATCGCGCCGTCGAGAATCGATTCGATGGTGGCGAACTCCTTCTTGTTGTGGCTGATGCCCTTCGCGCACGGGATGAACACCATGCCCGTGTCGCAGATGTGCGCAAACGACATGGCGTCGTGACCTGCGCCGCTGATCATCAGCCGATGCGGGATGCGCAGGCGCTTCGCCGCGTCGAGCAGCTTCTGCTGCGTCTCGGACGACATCTCGATAGGCGGGATGTCGGAGGTTTTCTCGCGGAAGTACTTGAGGCGGCGCTTCTCGCAGATGCGCGTGCACGCAGCCTTCAGGCGCGCCTCCATGCGGTCGAGGCTGGCCACGTCGATGCCGCGCATGTCGATGCCCAGCTCCACCTCGCCGGGGATGACGTTGAGCGCGTTGGGGTGGTTCGTTATGACGCCCACCGTGGCCACGGACTGGTGCATGGCCTCGGATTTGCCGATTTCCTCGACCTCCAGGATGATCTCGGCCGCCGCCGCGAGCGCGTCGGAGCGCATGCCCATGGGCGTGGCACCCGAATGCTCCGCGTTGCCGTGCACGTGCACCTTGAAGCGGCGCGGGCCGGCGATGGTGCTCACGATTCCCACGGCGTCGCCGTATTCCTCCAGGACCTTGCCCTGCTCGATGTGCAGTTCAAGGTACTCGCGAATGCCCTGGATGCGGTCGGGCGTCAGGCTGTAGCCCTTGCGGTCGAACACCTCGTGTAGCGTCTCGCCCTGCTTGTTCACGGCCTCGCCCGCATCGTGCTTGTAAATCTCCTTGGTGATAAGACCGCTGCCGATGGTGCTCCTGCCGAAGTTGCTGGACTCCTCGCAGCGCATGGCGCCCACGCGGATGGGCAGGTCAAGGCCGTCGCGTTCGGCCCAGCCCATCACTAGCAGCCCGGCGATGATGCCCGCGACGCCGTCGTAGCGCCCGCCTTCGATCACCGAATCCAGGTGCGAGCCGACCAGCCAATAGGGCTCGTCCATGCTATACCGCGGACGGTACAGGTAGGTGTTGCCCACCTGGTCGGCGAAGTGGCCGTAGCCCTTCTCCTCGCCGAGCGCGCACAGGGCCCGATGCATCTCGTCCTCCACCTCGGTGTAGCCGAGCCGGGTCACGCCGCCCGACTCGCAGCTGCCGATGCCGTAGAACCGGTCGAAAAGGTATTCTGCATACTCAACGTCTTCGATAGCGTGCCGCATAGCTTCTCCTTTCGCATATCGGCATGGTAGCCTAACGCGCCGGGGCAGCCTGCGACCACCACCGAAACCGCACTTCACAGGCACGAAATCGGAGTTTGCGCAACGGGATGGGCCCACGCAGCGGGCGCCGTTTTCGCCGTTGTATTTCGGGAACGTAAAATCTGCAACAAACCCTTGCAAATATTCGATATGAGAGTATTTTAATTGAAAGTTTGACCACTTGCGGAATGAGATGGAAATCACTATGCCACACAAAGAAAAAGCTTCCGAGATGAAGCACTACGCCGGCAAAGCCGTGTTCTCCGCGGCCATCGGCCACGCGCTCGACGGCCTGGACCTCATGATCTTGAGCTTCGCGCTCTCCGGCATCATCGCCACCTTCGGCGTGGACAACGCCACCGCCGGCTCGCTCACGTCCATCACGCTGGCAGGCGCCTTCCTGGGCGGCCTGGTCTTCGGCACGCTGGCCGACAAGCTCGGCCGCATCAGGGTGCTCACCTACTCGGTCATCTTCTTCGGCGTGTTCACCCTGTGCTCCGCCTTCGCTCCCAACTTCGAGCTGATGGCGCTGTTCCGCTTCCTGGCGGGCCTGGGCATCGGCGCCGAGTTCGGCCTGGGCATGGCCATCGCCTCCGAGGTTTCCAGCCCCGCTAACCGCGCGAAGGCCACTTCCGCCGTTGGCCTGGGCTTCCAGGTAGGCGTGCTGGTCGCCTCGCTGGCTTCCGCGCCCATCATCGCCGCCTTCGGCTGGCGCGGCCTGTTCGCGGTCGGCGTCGTTCCCGCTATCGTCGCCATCATCATCCGCGCGTTCGTTCCCGAGCCGCCCATCTTCGAGGAGCACAAGGCTTCCGGCAAGAAGCACGGTAATCTGACCAGCCTGTTCAACTCGCCCACGCGCATCAAGTACTCCGTGATCATCATCATCCTGTGCACCGTGCAGAACGCCGGCTACTTCGGCATCATGACCTGGCTGCCGAAGTACCTTAACGGCGAGCTGGGCCTGAGCCTGACCTCCACCGGCATGTGGACCGCCGTCACCGTCATCGGCATGATGATCGGCATCTCGGTGTTCGGCTGGCTGGCCGACAAAGCCGGCCGTCGCCCCGCGTTCTGGACCTTCCAGATCGGCGCCGCCGTCATGATCATCATTTACAGCCAGCTGACCAACCCCACGGCGCTGCTGTTCGGCGGCTTCTTCATGGGCATGTTCGCTAACGGCATGATCGGCGGCTACGGCACGCTGATCGCCGAGCTGTTCCCCACCGAGGTGCGCGGCACGGCGCAAACCGCGCTGTACAACGCCGGCCGCTTCATCGGCGGCGCGTCCGCCCCGGTGGTCATCCCGATCATCGCCGCCGGCCACGGCTTCGGCTTCGCCATCGGCTGCGTGGCCTGCATCTACGTGGTCGCGTTCATCGCGATGTTCTTCCTGCCCGAGAAGAAGGGCTCCGACCTGGAGTAACGGGCTGCAAGCTGGCATGGCGCGCCGAGTGCGCTATGCCAGTTCGACCACGCTTGCAAGTTTGCAATGGCGTCGTCCCGCAAGGGGCGGCGCCTTTTTGTTGCAGCTAGCACGAAAAACGCGACGACTCACCGACCCCCTGTCACGCTGTCGCGACACGCCCGGCACCGTTGCGCTCGCCCATACCCTGTCGCAAGATCGAAAAGGCGATACGTCTGCGTTTTAACCTCGCATCCGGCATTAGCCCGCTTCGGGAAAGCCTCATACGCCCAGCTCACAGGCTTGGACGATTGCAGGCTACTGCGCCGTACGCCATTTAAACACAGACGTATCGACTTTCCGCCCCGCAGCACCCGTTCCCAATGCGACGCATGCGGGCCGGGCATCAAAAAAGCCCCTGCGCAGCACACGCAGGGGCTTTCAGCTACCTGTTTAAGAAAGCGGTGGGTTACAGACGAACCACGTTGCTTGCCTGGAGCTTGCCGTTCTGACCAGTGGTCACGTCGAAGGAAACAGCCTGGCCCTCGTCGAGGGTCTTGAAGCCGTCCATCTTGATCTCAGAGAAGTGCACGAACAGGTCCTCGCCGTCGTTCTGAGAGATGAAGCCGTAACCCTTCTCGGGGTTAAACCACTTAACAGTACCTTCCGCCATTTTAAATCCTCTTTTCTCTCCCGCGCTATCGCACGGGGGTAACACTGCGCGTTGCATGGCGGCAACACTCGCCCTCACCTCGAGAGCACGCGTTCCATCATACGCTAACAGCCAAAGAAAACGTCCGGGAATCTGGCGGGGAGGGAAGATTTAACGTTGTGTTGTCAATGTGGCCGCGATCGGTTGCCAGGCAGGAGAGGCGAGCTGCCCGCTGGCATGCAACAGCCCAAGCAACCCGCCGCCAGTGCTATCTCAGGCGGAACCCCAGAAGGCTACGGCACTGACGGCACTACCTCGCGCGCAACTCCCAAAACGCTACGGCGCTGGCGGCGGCGACGTTGAGGCTGTCCACGCCATGAGCCATGGGGATCTTTACCGTATAGTCGCAGGAAGCACTCAGATCTTGCAACGCTCAAATCAGCATAGTTCTTCATTACCGAGCGTGTCATATGACAAAAACCGTGGGCCGCAAAGCTGCATGAACTTAGCCCTGAAAACCAGGGTGTTACTTAATTGGCAAAAGTCTCGTAGGCGAGATGAGGAATCACAAAAGTGCACTTTAATAACAATCTTAAGCATCTCCTGGTTTTAAAAACTCATCGCCCACTTTGCCACTATCCCTATAAGCGCATCCGCCTTGACAGCACGCACCCCCCCCCCGCTACATTTACAGAGCATGCAATCCGACAGAGAACGGAGTAAATCATGTGGGATTTGTTCTGGGGCATCATGATCATTTGCGGAATCGTCAGCCTCATCGCAAGCGTCTCTGCACTCGTCCTGCTGACACGTATTGCGCGCGAAAAAGGTATGAAAACCGGCTCACTCTGGTTCGTTGGTCTCTGCGCGCCGCTCGGCCTCATTGCCGTCGGATTAATCGTATGCGCCACACCGGATAAAAGGGCGAGAAAAACCGCCACGCTCCAGCACGACGAACTTCCGGAGCTATAACCATGAGCGAATATAAGGTAATCTTTCGCGACGATTCGCCATCCTACCAACTTGGCTGCCCACTCCAGATTAACGTAATACAGATTGCCCGCAACGTGGAGACAAGTCAGTGTTTCTTGCAAATCAAAACAACGAATATCTCGAATTCGACAATTCACGCCTTTGGCCTTCAAGCCCGCGTTGTTGCTCGCGGCGGTTTAACCGAGTCGGTCTTTTTTGAGCACCTCGATGCCGAAATCGCCGCGGGCGCAGAATTTAAGCCTGCGCCAAAACCCATCAATGCGAAAGAAATCGATAGCGCATTGGTCCTAGTAACGCGCGTAAACAACAGTGACGCAAGTGCTTGGCAAGAGCCCCGGGTACTTGCGCCGCAGCAAGCGATAGAACTGTCCGAAAGAGCGCGAACGGAACGACGCAAGCAGATGCTAGCTTCCGGCGTCAATATCGCCGCGCTCCCGAACATAGAATTTAGGTACGAACACTCCCAAGGCACAGAACGTTGCACATGCGGAGCGTGCAACGTGAATAGGAAATACTGTCGCATCTGCAACGCCCCTTTCGACAAACTTAAGCTATGGGAAAATGAAGCGGCACTGTTGGAAGCTAGCGATAAACGCATAGTCCAGCAAGCAGAAAAAGCCATCAACGGCAAAAGCCTGTCCGCTATCAGAAGTGTATGTCGCAGCTTAGATAAACTCGGCGACAAAGAAAAGATGCAACAACTTGAAGAAGCGTGCAGCAAAAGGACGACATCACTCAAACGGCGAAAGAAAGCAACCATTGTTGCTGCATGCATCTCCTGCATCATCATTGTTGCCGCCCTCTTGGTTAGCCAAGTCTTCATGCCAAAACTGCAACGAGACAATATGTACGGCAACGCGCAGTTGCTTTACGATCAGGGAAATTACGATGAAGCAGCGCAACTTTTTATTGAACTAGGAAACTACAAAAACAGTGACACAATGCAGCAGGAGTGCCTCACAAAGCAACGAGAACAGATACGCCTCAATCTATCCAATAGCATTTGCCAAGCCGGCATAGACGGAATCATTCAGTTTGGTCATTACAACCAAGATGACGACTCCACCAACGGAGACGAGCCAATCGAGTGGCTCGTCCTGAAAATCGACAAAGACGACAACACGGCCTCCCTCGTTTCTGCGAAGGGCCTTGAATGCCTTCCCTATTTTAATGCAGACGAAGTGGTGCCCTACCCTGATAGCACAATTAGAGAATGGCTCGAAAACACCTTCGCAACTCAAGCGTTCACGGAAGCCGAAGATCAGACGATTGTTGAGCAGCCAAGACTTCTTACAAAAGACGAATTCTGCAGTTTGTATCCAGACGAGCGTCTCTCTCTCGATTTGACGCAACACGCAGCGAACTCTGACTCCAACCAGAATAGAGAAGCTATAGCTCGTTCCAAGATGACCCATGCGATGCAACTGATAGACGAAGGTAAAACCTATCGGAATCCCGACGAGCTCCTTAGGGAAACCAAGGATTACGAATCAGCAATATGGCTTCAATCGGACGGTAGCAACTGGCTAATCTGCGGGTACCTATCCACAGATAGAGTTAGCGCAAGCAGCAAAGTTATATACGATAGCAGAGACCCCCTACCTATCTATCCTGCTATTACCGTCACATTGGACAACACCCATGAGTAATAATTTTCTCGCACAGCTTCAACGATACGACCTGCTTAACGAACACGCAGAATCTATCGGCTGGTTCCTCTCCGAGAAGTGGAGAGCGCTTAGCAGCTGGAAGCGCGGCGACAAGCGCAAGCTCGCAAATCAATTCAAGAAGATTCCCGGATTCAGGAAAGACCATTTCGGCTATGGTTCCGAAGTTGATTTTGCAACAACGCGCAGAGACAACGCACCGGTAATAGCCATGAAAAAAGGAGATGGTCAAGCAATGGATTGGATTCGGCACCTGAGAAACGCCATTGCTCATGGCAATGTTGAGCTATATTTCAACGATGGTCAACCTTTAATCGAAGGCAAAGATTTCAATCAAAGAGGCGGGCAGTCAGCTTATTTCGCTATTCCGTTATCGTATCTGAATGAAACCGTAGCAGTCTTCAACAGACTTACGAAAACGATAACCACCTCTGCTCGGCACAAGTAAATCAGGCGAGGTATATTGAAGTTATCGATATATCTCGCCCATATCATCAAGAAGACGCGTCTTCGCTAGTCAATGGAATTATGCTGACAGAATATATCTTAGCCGCTGGGAAGAACAGTGCGCCAATCACCGTACCGCATCTTTGCCTTCGGCAAGGAACGTAAATGCGTCCTTCGCTTATCTAGCAATAACAGCTATCGAACCGTCGCGTCTCGGGTCGAGCCAACCGCTTGCCCCATCAGTCCACACACTAACAATGGCTACGACTACGCCCAATCAAGCTATAAATCTATCGAAAATAACGCTGCTCGCTGTTCTTTTTACAAAGCTTGAATCCTCAAGCCCCTACCTCGCGCGCAGCTCCCAAAACGCTACGGCGCTGGCGGCGGCGACGTTGAGACTGTCCACACCGTGAGCCATGGGAATCTTCACTGTGTAGTCGCACGCGGCGATGGTCGAGGGGAACAGGCCCGCCCCCTCTGTGCCGAGCACCATGGCCAAGCGCTCGCACTCGGCAAGCCGTGGGTCGCCCAGCGCAAGCGACCGGTCCTCGAGCGCGAGCGCCGCTACCTTGAACCCGGCCGCATGCAGCAGCGGGACGCCCTCAGCGGCCCATTGGCGCTGCGTGCCGATGCGCGTCCACGGCACCTGCAGCACCGTGCCCTGGCTTGTACGGCTGGCGCGGCGGAAGAGCGGGTCGTGGCACGAAGGCGTGACCAGCACGGCATCGATGCCGAACGCGTGCGCCGCACGGAACGCGCTGCCGATGTTGGCATAGTTGCCAACATCCTCGAGCACGGCAACGCGGCGAGCGCCGGCGAGCAGCTGCGCGGGATCGAGCAGCGCGGGGCGCTCGAACGCGGCCACGGGGCCGCGCACGATTTTGTAGCCGGTGACCTGGGAAAACAGCGAGTCGGGAACGCGCAGCGCCGGGCAGTCGGGGTGTTGCGCGAGCAGCTTGCGAGCAAGCGGCGCGGCGTCATCAGCCCAAGACTCGCTTACCAGAAAGGAGCGCGGGCGGACGCCGGCCTCGACGGCCGCCGCGATGACCGCACGTGACTCCGCCATGAACAAGCCAGCTGGCGCGTCGGGCCAAGCGGCCAAATCGGCATCGCGCACACGCGCATACGGCGCCAAACGTGCATCGTTTGCGCTGGTAAGGTGTTCATACGGCATGAAGTCGTCCTTTCTTTGCCAGGCGTTTGCGGCAAGGCCATCGTATCGCCCGCAAGGGCCGATCGGTCGAACGGGTCGGCAAGTCGTGAGGCCCACGCGGATCGGGGCTGGCGCTGCGGCGAGCCTATTGTTGCAGCAGAGTTCGGCTGGTTTGCGCGATTCGCTCACGCAGTTCGACGGGGTCGTCGTCCCGCAAGGCCGCAAGCTGGGTCAGCGTTTCCTCGAGCAGTTTGCACGCTCGGGCGGCACTCCACGACGCGCCCGCGGACGCCGGCTCATCGGTCTCCAGCAGCAACCGGTCAACCGGGATGGCCTGTGCGTAGGCTCGTCCGCGTTTCGATTGCAGCATGCGCGGGTTCACGCTGAAGTAGCAGCCCGCCCGCCGCGCACGCGTGAGCTGGTCGGACGTACCGGAAAACCAATGGATGATGCAGGCGTTGCCCACCATGGCACCAAGCGCACTCGCACGTTCAAGCACGTCGAGCACGTCATCGACCGCGTGCACGGCATGCACGGACAGCACCTTGTCGCCCGTTCGAGCGCACGCATGAGCGACACACGCCAGCGCATCAAGCTGCGCCTTGCGCGTATCGGCATGACGCGGCGAAAAGTCCAAGCCCACTTCGCCAACGAACCGGGCACGCGCAACAAGACCGTACAAGCGATCCCAATTAGCAGCGACGTCGTATTCGCCAACCCACCAGGGATGCAGGCCCGCACCCGTGCGCACGTTGCCCGCGCCGGCAAGCGCAACCCGCTGCTCGGCGAACTCCGCCGGCGTCACCGTATTCGAGAACGCCCCCACGCCAGCGGCCGCAAGAGCCCGCGCCGCCTGTGCCGCATTTTCGCAAAACCCCAGGTGACAATGCATGTCGAAATAAGCGGGCTCGTCCATGCTCATGCGCCCCCGACAACCAGGCGCACCACCTTGGTGGACAAGCCATAGCGCTGCTTCATGTCAGCAAGCTTCGCAAAATGCGCCGTGCCCGTATGCGCTTGCTGTGCCTCGCTGCTCGACCAACGCTCTAACAAAAGCACCTGATCAGGCGCATCGACTGGCAGCAAATACTCATACTGCAAACAACCTTGCTCCGCGCGACTCGATTCCGCCATGCGCAGCTGAGCCAAATCGCGCAGAAGGTCATCGCGTTCGCCCACCGTTACCGTATAGCGAACCTGAAAGAATGCCTCGTCGTTCATGAAAGCCTCCCCATAGCCCTTACGCCTCGGGCACTTGGGCTATCTCGCAGAGCACCTTGCCCGCCAGCATCTGGCCGAAAATCGGCGGCATGAACGACGCCGTGCCCAGGTTGGTGCGCTCACGGCGCTCGGCGCCCTCCACGGCAGGGCGCTTCACCGGCTCCTCGCACGAGTACAGCACGCGCAAGCGACGGATGCCGCGCTTGCGGCACTCCTTGCGCATAACGCGCGCAAGCGGGTCGTTGCGCGTTTCGGAGACGTCGGCGAAGCGCAGGCACTCGGGGTGCAGCTTGTTGGCGCCGCCCATGCTGGAGATAAGCGGCATCCCCGTGCGGTCGGCGTACTCGGCGATGGCCAGTTTTGCGGAAACGGAGTCGATGGCGTCGATGAGCATATCAACTTTCCCCAGGTAGCGGTCGAGCAGCGGCGCCACGTCGTCGGCGCGCAGGAACATGTCGAGCGCCTCGACCTGGCAGTCGGGGTTGATGTCGTGCACCATGTCGCGCACCACCTCGTGCTTTTTGCGCCCGAGCGTGCTATGGAACGCGATGGCCTGGCGGTTGATGTTGGACAGCCCGACGATGTCGTGGTCGATGACGATCAGGTGCCCCACGCCGCCGCGCGCCAGCGCCTCCACGCAGTTCGAACCCACGCCGCCCAGACCGATGACCATGACGGTGGCGGCCTCCACGCGGTCGAGGCCGGCGCTGGTCATGATGACCTCGAGCTTCTCGGTGGGCGTTCCGCGGCGCGTGCGGACGCGCAGCGACTCGGCAATCTCCTCGCGCGTACGCGACGCCGCGGCAGCAATAGTCGCATTCTTGCTGTTCACGTTCTCGGCCATGCCGCCCCTTTCGCGCATGCCGCAAAAGCGGCGGTTTCGTGTTTCGCGTTCATCCTAGCATCACGGACGCGCGCAACCCTGCAGCAGCAGGCATCATCACGGAAGAAGGGGAAGCGAACGCAAAAGCCCGATGTTCGTACAAACCCGCAAACTAGGCGGGGGCAAAAGCCCAGCACTCGCGTGAGCCCGCAAGTCGGGCGAACGCAAAAGCGGGGCGGGCGCGATCGTTGCGCCCGCCCCGTTTGCCTGTTACGAAGCCGTGGTGGAACTTGCGGAGCCGCTGGCCGAGAACCCGGATGAGGAGCCGCCCGTGGACCCCGTGGAGCCGTTGTTCGACGAGGAGCTTCCCGTCCCCGCGGATCCGCTGTTCGAGGAGCCGCTCGACGAGCTGCCGGAACCGCTTGCGCTGCCGCTGCCGGAGCCGCCGGTTTGCGAACCGGATGTGCCGCCGGAACCGGTCGAGCCGCCGGCGGTGGAACCCGTCGAGCTGCCGGTGCCGCTCGCGCTGCCCGACTCCGTGCCGCTGGTCGATGACCCGCTGGTGCTGCCGGACCCGGAAGCCGAGCTATCCGACGACGCGGTGCCGTCCTGATGCACCGGCGCGGCGGAGTCCTTCGTAGCGGCGCCTTGCTGATCCTGCGTTGCCGACTGTTGCGACTTGCCGCTCTGCTTGCCCTTCGTCGTGGAGCCATCGTCGGTTTGCGACGTCGAAGCGCCGGTGAACAGCGGCTCGGTCTTGGTGCCCACGCCTTCACCCGCCGTCACCAAATTGATGATGCCTGCGGAAATGGCCACCGCGGCCAGGGCCGATACCACCGACACCGCGATCACGCCGCGCTGCATACGCTGGCGGCGCAAATGCTCGGCGCGGCCGCGCAGCACGCCCGTCTCGCCGCTTTCGCGCAGGTCGCGGACGCTGCGGGTGGGGGTTGCGGAAGCTGCCGGGTCGTCGGTTGCGGCGGAATCGCCGGACGCCGCCACGGCGCCGGATGCGGGCATCGCGCCCATCACGCGTGTCGCAGAGGAGCCGTCCGCGGCTTCCGGCATCACGCGGGTCTCGCCCGCGACTGCGCCGGCGCCCGCCTCATCAAGCGGGTTCAGCTCGCGCAGCTTGTCGGCGGAAGCCTGCAGAAACTGCTTGTACACCTGCGATGCGACCGTGGACACCACTGAGCCTACCGCCACGCCGATGACCGAGCCTGCGATGCCGATCTTCGACGACAGCAGCATCGACGTCACCGCCGCCAATGCACCGGCTGCCACCTGCGGCACGGACAAGCCCTCGAGCAACCCGCCGAGCCCCTTGCGCTTAGGCGCCTCCTCCGCTTCGGCGGCTTCTGCGAAAGCGGCGCCGTTCACGCCGAGGGCCGCGTTTGCGCCGGGAACCCCGTTTGCAGCATTTACCGCAAATGCACTGCTCGCGACATTCGCCCCACCTGCCGCAAACGCTCCGTTCCCGCCGGGCGCGCCATGCGCACCTGGCACAGCGCTCGCACCAGGCACGCCGCCCCCACCAGGTGCGGCGAACGGCACCGCCACCCGCTGCGTCGGCGCCGGGCGACCCTGAAGCGAGTACGGCACCTGGGCCGTTTGCGCGGGCTTATCGGCACGCAGGGGCATTTGCCGCGTTTCGCCCGCCGCCGGCATCCTCGTATCCTTACCCGCGTTTTGCGGGTTTTCCTGCATATGCGCCATGAGCAACCTCCTCATGCTCGCGTTTTCCTGAGCGCGGCTGGCGATCATCGCGCTCGAACCTTGTATCAAGATGAAGGCTACGCGCTTCGTCACCGCCCCGATACCCTTTCAGCGAACATTCACCGAAGCGATACCGACCCGTCAAACAACAAGCGCCGAATCCGCGCAAAACCAAGCGAGGCCGGCACCCCGAGGGAGTGCCGGCCTCGCTTCAAGCCGTTTACAATCGCGAAATCCAGCGCAGCGCCTCACCGCCCTCACGCGGCAGAGCCCTGCGCGGGCAAGCGCCCCGGCGCTCTTACTCCGCAATCTCGATGTGCGGTTGGGGCGCATCGGCCAGGTCACCGACGGTCACGCCGTCCACATACTTCTCGATGACCTCGTCGAGCCCCGCCCAAAAGCGCACCGTGGTGCACACGCCGGCGCGATGGCACGGCTCGGGGCCGTCAAGCGCCGCGCAGGTCACCGGCACCGTGGTGCCCTCGACCGCGCGCAGCACGTCGCCCGCCAGGATATCTTGCGGGTCGCGCGCCAGGCGGTACCCGCCGCCTTTGCCGCGCACGCTTGCCAGCAAGCCCGCCGACACCATGGGGCGGGCGATCTGCTCGAGATACTTCAGGGACAGCTCCTCGCGTTCGGCCACTTCGCGAAGCGAAACCTTCGCCTCGGGCCCCGCCTGCGCGATGCACACCGCCAAACGCAATGCATATCGTCCCTTCGATGAGATAAGCACGATTCCCCCTTATCGATTCCAACTGCCTTCGCCAAACCACCGAAACGCTTGCCGCGAAACGCGCGGACCGGCGCCCACCGGAGTCATCCGCCATGACGACCCCGGTCACCTATCGGCTGCTCACATCGTCCGGCGTCGCCCTTGGAACATATAGGTTACACTAGGCGTAAAGCATGCGCGTTCGCGCTCATTCCGCGGATTGATCCCTTGCGGCAAGCATTTCGCTTGACAAATCCGCGTGTCACGTTATCTTAATCCTATCAAACGTATATGAATAAGCAAAGCCTTATTTATAAGAAATGAGAAGGGGAAGAAGATGGCAGACGAGAACATCCTCCTCAACGTGGCAGGCCTTTCGGCCGCCGTGGATGAGAAGGTCATTCTTCACGACGTCGACCTGACCGTGGGCGCTGGAGAGACCCACGTGCTGATGGGCCCGAACGGCGCCGGCAAATCGACGCTGGGCCACGTGGTCATGGGCGATCCCGAGTACACGGTGACCGGCGGCAAAATCACGTTCAACGGACAGGATATCACAGATCTATCCACCGATAAACGCTCGCACGCGGGTCTTTTCCTGAGCTTCCAGGCGCCGGTGGAGATCCCCGGCGTGCCCGTCAGCAGCTTCCTGCGCGCCATTTCCGCAGGCCGCCCGGGGGTGGGCGACATGAAGGGCAAGCAGTTCCGCAAGCACGTCAAGGAGCTGGCCGAGGAGCTGAACATGGACCCGGCATACCTGGACCGCGAGCTGGGCGTGGGCTTTTCCGGCGGCGAGAAGAAGAAGCTGGAGATGCTGCAGCTGCTGCTGCTCGAGCCGAAACTGGCCTTCCTGGACGAGACCGACTCTGGCCTGGACGTGGACGCGCTGTCCGTCGTCTCGCGCGGCATGGAAGTCTATCGCAAGCGCTGCAACGGCACGCTCGTCATCATCACGCACAACACCCGCATCCTGGAGCACGTCGACGTCAACCGCGTGCACGTCCTGGTCAAGGGCCGCATGACGGCCGAGGGCGACGCATCCATGATCGCCGATATCGACGAGAACGGCTTCGAGCAGTTCGAGCAGGCCGCGGCCGCAGCCGCCGAATAAGGGGCAGCCATGGCTAAGCAACGCACCGAGGTAGCGGACATCGACCGCAGCCTCTACGACTTTTCATACGGCGACAGCACCGAGAAGCTCGAGGCGGGCCTGACGCCCGAGATCGTCCGCGAGATCTCGGAGAAGAAGGACGAGCCGGAGTGGATGCTTCAGCACCGTCTGAAGTCGCTGGAAATCTACCGGAGCATGCCCACGTCGGACTGGGGCCCCTCCATCGCCGGCCTTGACATGGACAACATCGTCACCTACGTCAAGCCCAACACCGACCAGAAGTCGGACTGGGACTCCTTGCCCGACGACGTGAAGAACACCTTCGACCGCCTGGGCATCCCCGAGGCCGAGCGCAGCTACCTGGCCGGCGTCGGCGCGCAGTACGACTCCGAGCTGGTCTACCACAACATGCAGGACACCGCTTCCCGCATGGGCATCGTGTACTCCGGCATCGAGGAGGCGCTGCACGACCCGCAGTGGGAGCCGCTCATCCGCGAGAAGTTCATGACGCTCATCCCGCCCACCGACCACAAGTTCGCCGCCCTGCACGGCGCGGTGTGGTCCGGCGGCAGCTTCGTGTACGTGCCGAAGGACACCAAGCTCGACTTCCCGCTGCAAAGCTACTTCCGCCTGAACGCGAAGGGCGCGGGCCAGTTCGAGCACACGCTCATCATCGTGGAAGACGGCGCCGACCTGCACTTCATCGAGGGCTGCAGCGCGCCGAAGTACAACGTGGCGAACCTGCACGCGGGCGCTGTGGAGCTGTTCGTCGGCAAGAACGCGCACCTGCGCTACTCGACCATCGAGAACTGGTCGAAGAACATGTACAACCTCAACACCAAGCGCTCCACGTGCGACGAGGGCGGCTCGATCGAGTGGGTGTCCGGCAGCTTCGGCAGCCATGTGGGCTACCTGTACCCCATGTCCATCCTGGCCGGCCGCAAATCCACGTGCACGTTCACGGGCATCACGTTCGCCGGCACGGGCCAGAACCTCGACACCGGCTGCAAGGTGGTGCTGGCGGCGCCGGAGACCTCGGCTTCCATCGAGACGAAGTCCATCTCCAAGGGCGGCGGCGTGTCCACGTTCCGCAGCAGCGTGGTGGCCACGCCGAAGGCCGAGAACTCCGCGTGCAGCGTGTCGTGCCAGAGCCTGATGCTTGACGACCACAGCCGCTCCGACACCATCCCGGCCATGGACATCCGCTGCAAGCACGTCGACATCGGGCATGAGGCCACCATCGGCCGCATCGGCGACGACAAGGTGTTCTACCTGATGAGCCGCGGTATTTCGGAGGAAGAGGCCCGCACGATGATCGTGAACGGCTTCGCCGACCCCGTTTCCAAGGAGCTGCCGCTCGAGTACGCCGTGGAAATGAACAACCTCATCAAGCTGGAAATGGAAGGGGCGATCGGATAATGGGCGCCGACGTTTTGAGCAACGTGAACGCGATGCCCGCGCCTACCTGGCATCGCCTTGATATGAACGAGACCGCCGTGGAACTGCCCGAGGGCCTTTCCCTCGCAGCCCAGGTGGAAGTGGAAGCCGCCGCCGAGCTGATCGGCGAAGCGAGCGCCTTCGACGCGGCCGTGGCCGCACTGCAGGAGCGCGTCGATGCGGCTCGCGCCGCCGGCCCCGCCGACACGCGCGCCATCCTGAAGGCCGTGGACCCCGACGTGGACCCCGCCGACCTGGACATCCCCGCGCTTTCCACCTACGAGCACAAGGCCGTGCGCCAGGAGATGGCGAACAACGTTGCCGAGGCGTTCGAGTGCGGCATGGGCGAGCAGGCCACCGCGTGGCTTGCCGAAGCCGCCGGCAAGGCCGCCGCAACCGTGTTCGCGCCGGCCGCCGGCAAACGCGGCCAGGCCACTGTGCGCATCGCCGGTGTCGACGGCGCCGCCAACGTGGCTGCCATCGACGTGGTGGCCCCCGCGGGCGCCACGTTCGACCTGACCGTGTCTCTTGACTCCCCCGCCGCCGGCAGCGGCGTGGTAGGCGTGGTGCTGCGCGTGTTCGCCGGCGAGAACGCCCACGTCAACGTCACGTCCGTGCATACGCTCGACGAAACGTGGATGGCGCTCGACGACACGGGCATCGTCTGCGACGAGGGCGCGTTCGTCACCGTTCGCCACCGCATGCTGGGCGCGGGCAAGTCCTACACGGGCCTGGCCACCGACCTGCGCGGCGACCTGTCGCGCGTGGATGTGGACACTCGCTACCTGGCCGCCGGCCAGGACGTGCGCGACTTCAACTACGTCGTGCGCCATCGCGGCAAGAAGACCCGCTGCAACATCGACGCCAACGGCGCGCTCATGGGCGAGTCGAAGAAGGTCCTGCGCGGCACCATCGACCTGGTGCGCGGCTGCAAGGGCGCCGAGGGCACCGAGCGCGAAACCGTGCTTTTGGTAGACGAGCGCGTGGAGAACAAGACCATCCCCGTCATCCTGTGCGACGAGGACGATGTGGCCGGAAACCATGGCGCCACCATCGGCCATGTGGCCGCCGACCAGCTGTTCTATCTGAAGTGCCGCGGCCTTTCCCAGGAAGCCGCCGAGGGTCTGTTCGCCACGGCGACCCTCGAGGAGACGGCGCTTGCCGTCGAAGACGAAACCGTTCGCGCAGGCGTCGGCCGCCTGGCCGGCCGCCTGGGCATTCCCTATCAGGAGGTGGAAAGCTAGCTTATGTCAGCTTCCGCAAACAACGCAGAGCTCGATCGCACGGCGTGCGCCGTGGCCGACGCGGCGCACGCCGCCCAGGCCTCGGCCACGGCCGGCGACATCGTGTGCGCCGCCAACATCGCCGAGAACCCCTACAAGCGCGACTTCCCGCTGCTTGCCAACCATCCCGACCTGGTGTTTTTGGACAGCGCCGCCACCGCGCAGCGCCCCGCCGTCGTGCTTGACGCGCAGCGCCGCTTCTACGAGGAGATGAACGCCAACGCCCTGCGCGGCCTGTACCGCCTGTCGGTCGAGGCCACCGAGGCCATCGAGATCGCCCGCCAGCGCGTGGCGAAGTTCATCGGCGCGCCCGACGCGCACGACATCGTGCTCACGCGCAACGCCTCCGAGTCGCTCAACATCGTGGCGAAGGCCTTCGCCCCCACCGTGCTCGAGCCCGGCGACGAGGTGTGCATCACCATCATGGAGCACCACTCCAACCTCATCCCGTGGCAGCAAGCCTGCCGCGCGGCAGGCGCGAAGCTCGTCTACCTCTATCCCGACGAGAACGGCGTCATCACGCCCGAGGAGATGGACGCGAAAATCGGCCCGAAGACCAAAATCCTGTCCGTGGTGCACGTGTCCAACGTCCTTGGCGTGCAGAACCCCGTCGAGGAGCTGGGCCGCCGCGTGCACGAGCAGGGCGGCTACCTGGTGGTCGACGGCGCGCAGTCCACACCGCATATCCACGTGGACGTGCAGACCATCGGCGCCGACTTCTTCGCCTTCTCCGCGCACAAGCTGTTCGGCCCGTTCGGCATGGGCGTGCTGTGGGGCCGCGACGAGCTGCTCAACGCCATGCCGCCGTTTCTCACGGGCGGCGAGATGATCGACTCGGTCACCGAGCAGGACGCCACCTGGGCGCCCGTGCCCGAGAAGTTCGAGGCCGGCACGCAGGACGCCGCCGGCATCTACGCCACCGCGGCGGCCATCGCCTACGTGGAGTCGGTGGGCCTCGACGTCATCGCCGCGCGCGAGCAGGCGCTCGTGCGCTACTGCATGGAGGAAATGGCGAAGCTGCCCTTCATCACCATCATCGGCAGCCCCGACCCCGACATGCACCACGGCGTCATCAGCTTCAACGTCGACGGCATCCACCCGCACGACGTGGCCAGCATCCTGGACATGGACCAGGTGGCCATCCGCGCCGGGCACCATTGCGCCCAGCCGCTGCTCACGTGGCTGGGCGTGGAAAACCTTGCCTGCTGCCGCGCCAGCCTGTCGTTCTACAATGACAAGAAGGACGTCGACGCCTTGATCGAGGGCCTCGGCAACGTTTGGAGGACCTTCAATGGCTAACATCTACACCGCCGCGCTCATGGAGCACAACGCGCATCCCGACTACAAGTACGACATGGAGAGCGCCACCGACGAGCACGAGGGCGTGAACCCCAGCTGCGGCGACGAGATGGTGCTAAAGCTGCGCATCGAGGACGGCGTCATCGAGGAGGCCGCGTTCACCGGCCACGGCTGCGCCGTCTCGCAGGCATCGGCCGACATGATGGCCGACCTGGTCACCGGCGAGACCGTCGAGGAGGCGCGCCGTCTGTGCGGCCTGTTCATGAAGATGGTCAAGGGCGAGACGCTCACCGACGAGGAGAAGGAAGACCTCGACGAGGCGGCCCAGCTGGAAAGCATCAGCCACATGCCCGCACGCGTGAAATGCGCCGAGCTGGGCTGGCGCACCCTGTCCGAGATCATCGGCGAATAGGAGCGCGAAACCGCCATCGCAAAGCCGGGAGGGGTTAGTCCCTCCCGGCTTTTTTGGTTTTGCGGGGAACGGAGCTACGGGACGTGGACGAACAGGGGACGGAGGTGTGTTCAGGGTTATTCCTCGCGTTTTGGGCAAAGCGTCGTGAACGCACCTCCGTCCCCTGTTCGCCGGGCGTTTCGTTCTCGCCGGTCCCATTCCCTATTCAACAAGTAGGGAATTATTCGGTTGTCGGTAACATTTTGCCGACGAATGGCTATACTCGCGTTTGTCCTAGTTTTTCGAGCCCCGCCCGGATACCCGGGCGGGGCTCATTTGCGTTTCTGGGGCAGCGTACACACCGCAGGCCGAGTTCCTCGTGAACAGGGGACGGAGGTGTGTTCACGGTCGATCCTCGCGTTTTCGGCAAGACATCGTGAACACACCTCCGTCCCCTGTTCGCCGGTCAAACGCCGCATATGCGGGCTTCGTCGGCGCAGCGTCCCCTTCCCCAGCAACGCGCGCACGTTAGAAAGGTTTCATCATGAAGGTCCTTGAGAAGATCAGCGACTTCGCCGGCAAATGGATGGCCATCATCGCGCTTGCGGTCGCCATCATCGCCTTCGTCGCGCCCGCGCCCGTGCATGCGGCGCTGCCCACCAGCTGGGTCAACCCGCTGCTCGGCATCGTCATGTTCGGCATGGGCATGACGCTCAAGCTCGGCGACTTCAAGGTGGTGTTCACCAAGCCGAAGGCCGTGATCACCGGCATCCTGTCCCAGTTCATCATCATGCCGCTGATCGCCTGGGTGCTGTGCCTTGTCTTCCAGCTGCCTACCGAGCTTGCCGTGGGCGTCATGCTTGTCGGCTGCTGCCCCGGCGGCACCTCCTCCAACGTCATGACGTACCTGTCCAAGGGCGACGTGGCGCTGTCCGTCGGCATGACCGCGTGCACCACCATCATGGCCCCGGTCGTCACCCCGGCGCTCGTGCTGCTGCTTGCCGGCCAGAGCGTCGACGTCAGCTACGTCAGCATGCTGCTGTCCATCGTGCAGGTGGTGCTCGTGCCCATCGCGCTGGGCTTCGTCATCAACGCCGTGGCGTCCAAGGTTGCCCAGGCCTGCTCCAAGGTGCTGCCGCTCGTCTCCGTCATCGCCATCTCGCTGATCATCATGGCCGTGGTGTCCGCCAACGCCGCCAAGCTGGCGACCGTCGGCGCGCTGATCATCGTGGTGGTCATGCTGCACAACGTCTGCGGTTACGCGCTGGGCTATTTCGTGGGCCGCGCGCTCGGCCTGTCGAAGGCGCAGATGCGCACGCTCTCCATCGAAGTGGGCATGCAGAACTCCGGCCTTGCCACCTCGCTTGCCACCATGCACTTCGCAACCATGCCGCTAGCCGCCGTGCCCGGCGCCGTGTTCAGCGTGTGGCACAACATCTCCGGCGCCATCTACGCCAACATCCTGGCCCGCACCGCCGGCAAGGACGCGAAGGCAGAATAACGCCGCAGCGCTGCGCTAGCGCTTCACCATTCGCATAGGTTTTTCAAGCCGCGCCCGGATGTCCGGGCGCGGCTTGTTTGTGAGGCATGAACAGGGGACGGAGGTGTGTTCACGATGCCTTGTCGAGAGCGCGGGGATCGGTTCCGAACGCACCTCCGTCCCCTGTTCGCCCCTGTTCACGCAGGACCGATTTCAAGCGCGCCCGGATGTCCGAACGCGGCCTGTTTGCGTAGAAGACAGCACAGAGAAGCACGGCGAACCGAAGACTCTGCAGCCTTGAACACGCACGCAAACAGAAGAGGGGGCGCAGCCGGAAGATACCCAGCTGCGCCCCCTAACCTTATATAGGCAGCGATTTACAGCTCGATGCGGCCGAACTTCGCGAGCAACTCGCTTGCCGCGGTGCACGACGGGCAGTTGCAGTACTTCGCGCCGGCCTCCTTGCGCTTGAGCTGCTCGGCGAGCATCGCCGCGGCGGCCTCTTCGCCCATGAGCTGCTTGGCGGGGCCCTCGGCGAACGCGATCACGCCATCGATGGTCGTGGGGCGGCCCTCGAGCACGTCGAGCAGCTTATCGGTGGCAGCCTTGACCGCTTCGTCGCCGGCATCTGCCGCAACGGCGGCCTTCCACGCCTCGGCAGCGTCTTTAGTGACCTGCGTGCTCGCATCGCTCGTCGCAAGGACGTCGGCGCGCTCGGCCACGTAATCGAACAGTTCCTTCTCCATAGGGCAGCCCCTTTCTTCGGCGTTGGTTACGCTTCGTATCTTAGTGCGCGCACGCCGACCCCTCGACGGAAGGCGAGCAGCGACAAACGCGCACCATCTTTCCGACACGGTTCGCGCTAGCATAGAGGTCTCCGTTTTGCTTTTGGCGAAAAGCGCGGGCACGCGATTCCATTGCGGCACCGCATCCCGCCATCGGCACGCAACATCTCCCGAACCCGCGCGCGAAATGCGAACAGGGGACGGAGTGTGTTCAAGGTCGAACCTCGTGCTTTCGACGACGTATCGCGAACACACCTCCGTCCCCTGTTCACGCAAGCAAGCGCGCGAGGGGATTGCCTGCCCTTTGCGGGCGGGCGGCGGCGGGCGGTGCGGGATGCTGCTAGTATGGGGAACGTTTTGATTGGACGGAAGCTCGGGAGGTTCGGGATGCTCGCATTGCACGTATTGGCCAGCGGAAGCTCGGGGAACGCCGCGGTGATCGAGAACACCGCAACCGGCGCCGGCGTGCTCATCGACTGCGGCATCTGCAAGCGTGACTTCCTCAACCGCTGCGACGAGGCCGGCTTCGACCCCGGCCGCATCCAGGCCATGTTCGTGACGCACGAGCACGGCGACCACGTGAAGGGCCTCGGCGTGGTGCTGCGCGGGCTGGCGAAAATCGGCAACGTGCCGCCGGTGTTCGCGGCGGGCGCGTGCACGGCGAACAGCAGCGCGCTGGCGAAGGTGGCCGAGGCGTTCGACGTCCGCGAGCTGGCGGCAGCTTGCACCCTGGCGGGCGGCCAAGGTATCGCGAACTCCGAGTTCGAGGACGCCACCCCACATGCGGCGGTTGCCCCCGCCGGGCAGGGTTTGACGGCGCGCGCTGCAGGCCCCGGCGCCATCGAGGCCGCGGGGATGCGCATCATCCCTTTCGCCACCAGCCATGATGCCGCCGCGTCGTTCGGCTTCCGCATCGAGGACGCCGCCGACGGCGACGCGGTGGGCTACCTGACGGACTCCGGCATCGTCACGGCGCAGGCGCACGAGGCGCTGCGCGACGTGCGCATCCTGGCGCTCGAGAGCAACCACGACCCGAAGATGCTGGCCGCCGGGCCCTACCCGTACGTCATCAAGCAGCGCATCGCGTCGAACAGCGGGCACCTTTCCAATGGGCAGGCCGCCGCCGAGCTCGGCACGCTGGTGGCCGAATCGCGCACCGCGGGCCTGCGCCTGCCGCAAACGGTAGTGGCCATGCACGTGTCGCAGAACAACAACGACTACGGCCTTGCCAGGCGCACACTCGAGGCGGCGCTCGGCGAAGCCGGCTGCCACGCGGAAACCCTCTGCGGCTACCAAGCCCGCCTCACCACCGCCCGCTAACAGCCGCCAACGCCTCGGACACTTTGAGGACGAAGCGTTAACTGTCCGGATTCCTCGGATGCGGAATGTCGAAACCAAGCGTTGACCGAGGGCACTTCGCACCTGCTCGATTCGGACACCTAGTGCTACGTCCCCGAAGTGTCATCGTGACCCAGCCGCCTCCGTGCAGCAACGCAAGCCGCTGCCGCGCCTCACCACCGCCCGCTAAAACGCAAATAGGCGATGCGCCCCGAAGAGCGCACCGCCTAACCGGCAGTTTCTTGCTTCACGCGCCGCGAACCCCTAAGCGGGAACGCCCGCCGCAGGTTCGTCGATCACGCCTGCCACCTCAGCAACGCCAACACAAGGTCGAGCAGGCGGACGAAGTAGCCCTCCGGCTGCGACGCCGCCACCTTCTCGCGAAGACGGGGCACCCAGACAAGCGGATGCTCGCGAATGAACGACGCGATCTCCTCCGCATCCGGTGCGGCCGCATCGCAGGCGGCGGCGCCGGAGGGCTCTTCCGATGCCCGGCGGCAAAGCTCGGACAGGTACAGCAACTCGATGCCCACGTGGTCCTCGTACTGGTTGTTCTCGTTGCACAGCTCCAGGCCGAGGGCGCGCAAGCGCTCCCGCATGGCGAACGTCGCCTCGCCGAAGCCGACATGCGAATCAACGGGGCCGTTGGCGGACTCCCAAGGTGCGGCAGCCGGCTTCGGAGGGCCGACGAACAGCTTCGTGAACTCGACGGACACGCGCTGCACCACCTCGGAGCGGGCGGCATCGGCAGACGCGCGCTCGGCCCAAGACGCCAACGACTCGGCCGAATCGGCCAGCGCGCCATCGAGCAGGCCGCCCAGATCGCGCCAGAACGCCGGATCCAAGCCGACCGATTCCGTACGGCTCATAGGAGACAGCAGGCTATTGCCCAAAAACGCATACAGCTGGGATGCGATCATCCATTCCTCGCACGTCATCGAACGCATTTCCCGTCCTTTCAAACCAAACGACCCGTTACGCCATCAAGAAGCGCCGTCCGCGGCGCCCCGGGATGGGGCGCCGCGCAACACGGCCTTACGCCTTCGCAACCAGCTTCTTCGACAGAAGCGCGATGCCCAGGATGCAGAAGCTCACCACCGCAGCCACCACGGCGAACTCGACCGGCTGGGGCATATACGACCCGGCAAGCGCCCACATGTCGAACCCGTCGGCACCGCGTGCCGCAGTCGACCCGGACGAGATGCCCGGCGCGCCGTACACGTTCGTGACCGTGAAGCTGGTGAACAGCAGCCACACGCGCTTGCAGAACACGCCGCACATCACCAGGGCGCTGGCAGCGACCACCACGCCCGTGCGCTCGCGGCGCTTAGCGGACGTCAGCAGCACGAACGGGATCAGCAGGCCGCCCAGGATCTCGAACCAGAAGAACGGTGCGGTCGCGCCCGAGGTCATGATGCCGAGCACATGAGATGCGCCCTCGGTCCCCGGATACGCCGTGGTCAGAAGCTCGCAGCCGATGAAGAATGCATCCACTGCGATGAACGTGGCGAGCAGACGCGCCAGGTTCGCGAACAGCTCGCGGCCGCAATCGAACACGCCGGCCTTGCGCACCGCCGCCAGCACCACCATCAGAAGCGCCAAGCCCGAGTCGCAGGCGGAGGCCACGAAGATGGGAGCCATGATGGCCGAGTACCAGCCCTCCTTGGCGATCTCCAGGCCGAAGATCCACGCCGTCACGCTGTGCACCAGGATGGCGACCGGCAGCGCCACGTACGACAGCATCTTCACCTTGCGCTCATCGCCGCGACGCAGCCAGATGATGTCCAGCACGTTGATGACCAGGTACGTTGTGATGACGCACATGTCCCACGCCAGCGGGCTGGTGAAGTTCAGATGGATGAACATGTTCCAGATGCGCTGGATGCCGCCCAAGTCGATCAGGATGAACGCGCCTGCGCACAGGATGCACACCGTGGAGGTGATGACCGCGGGCATGGACACGCGCTTGAACGACTCGATGCCGAACACGTGCGCCGAGCTGGCCACGATCAGGCCGCCGGCGGACAGGCCGACGAAGAACATAAAGCACGTGATGTACAGGCCCCACGACACGCCGTTGGACATGCCCGTTACGCACAGGCCCTGCGTCAGCTGGAACACGTAGGCGCAGAAGCCGATCACCATGATCGCCGCCAGAACGCCGACGCCGATCTTAGACTGAGCCGAAAGTTTCATAACGGCACCCCTTTACTCGTCGAAGTAGAAGACTTGGGGCTTCGTGCCCTTCTCTTCCAGCAGAATATGCACATCCTTGCCCTTCGTGGCGCGCAGCTGCGCCAGCTCCGAGTTCGGGTCGTCCAGATCGCCGAACACGCGGGCGTGCGTCGGGCAGCACACCACGCACATCGGCTCCTCGCCGGCATCGGTGCGCTCCTTGCACAGCGTGCACTTCTCCATCACGCCGCGGGTGCGCACGGGCACGCGCGCGTCGCCCCAGTTGAAATCGCCGTCGCGCTGGGGGTCTTCCCAGTTGAACACGCGGGCGTTGAAGGGGCAGGCGGCCATGCACATGCGGCAGCCGATGCAGCGGTCGTAGTCGATCTCCACGCGACCCTGCTCGTCTTTGTACGTGGCGCCGGTCGGGCACACCTTCAGGCAAGCCGGGTTCTCGCAATGCTGGCACGCCAGGGGCACATAGGTGCGCGTCAAGTTGGGATACTCGCCCACGGCGCCGTCGATGGCGTCGCAGCCCTCGGTGATCACGCGGTTCCACAGCATGCCGTCGGGCACGTTGTTCTGCATCTTGCAAGCGTTCGCGCAGGTGTGACAGCCGATGCAGCGATCAAGGTTGATACCGATTGCAAGTTTCGTCATGGCATATCACCTACGCTTTCTTCACTTCGACAAGGGTGTCGTTGAACGGGATGGGCGCGCCGGTGGGCAGGTACTCATCGCGCGGGTTCACGTGGTCGTTCGTGACGTTTTGCGTGTTCCCCTCCTCGATGTACTTGCTCCAGCCCGCTTCCCAGGTGCGGCAGGAGCCGGGACGCACGGCGTTGTTCGCGCGCGCCACGCACTTGAACGAGCCGCGGTCGTTGAACGCCTCCACCACATCCCCGTCGGCGATGCCGCGCGAGGTCATGTCGGCCGGGTTCAGCTCCAGCGTGGGCTTGGCGAACTGCTGCACCCACTTCGCCGCCTTGAAGTGCGAGTGGTTGGAGAAACGGGTGCGCGTCTGCGTAAACTGCAGCGGGTACTTCTCCGCCAGCGGGTTGCCGGCGTACGCCTCGTTGTTCTCCTCCCAGTTCGGCCATGCCTGCTCGCAAGGCTTCCAGGCCTCGTAGTACGGCTCCATGCGCGTGGAGGGCGTTTCGAACTTCAGGTCGGTGTAGGCGCGGCGGGGCTCGTCGACATCGGCCATCTTCATGCTGCCGTGGTTCTTCTCCAGCTCGGCCAGCGTGATGCCCTGCTCGGCTAGGTCCTCGGAGTGCTCGATCTGGTAGCGCACCAGTTCCTCCGCGGTCTTGGGCAGATACTCGCCCACGCCCATCTCCTCGGCGATAAGGCGCATGACGTCGAAGTCGGGCTTGCTCTCGAACAGCGGGTCGATGCACTTCGTCTGCAGGTTCACATGGTTGTAGTCGCTGCGCACGATCGAGTGCTCGACGGTATCCTCGAACTTGCTGCACACCGGCAGCACGATGTCGGCGTACTTCACCGTGTCCTCGTAGTACATGCCGATGTGGACGATGAAGTCCAGCGAGTCGATCCACCCGCGCGTCTTGTTCATGTTCGCCCAGTACTGCTGGAACGTGTTGCCCAACGAGATGATCACATGCACGCCGCCATCGCGATCGGGGAAGCGATCGGAGCGGACGTCCAGCTTAGCGGGCTTGAACTGCTCGGGAAGCTCCCATTCGCCCAGCGTGACGCTGTAACCGCCGCCGCCGATGCCATGGCCGATGCCGCAGCCGGGCTTGCCGATATTGCCCGTGAGCGACACCAGCACCATGCCGGCATGGCCGATGATGTCGGGGTTGGAGTACTTGTCGGAGCCGCCCTGGCCGAACGCCAGGTACGCCGGGCCGCTCGTGGCGTACTTGCGCGCCACCTCGGCGATCGTCTCGGCGCTTGCGCCGCAAACGCCCTCGGCCCACTCGCACGTGTACGGACGCTGGTTGCGCTTGAGGCTTTCGAGCACGGTGATGGCCTTCTTGCCGTCAACGTCGAACGAGCCCTCGAGCGCAGCGGTGGCAACGGCCTCGGCGTACGGGACCGCCGCGCCCTTGGCAGCGTCCCACACCATGAAATCGCCGGGATCGACCGGCTCGCCGGTCTCCTCGTCGGTTCCCCAAGCCGCGCCCGTGCGCAGCAGCTTGCCCGTGGCCTCGTCCATGAGGAACGGGAACGACGTATGCTCGCGCATGTAAGCTTCGTTATAGAGCTTGTTGTCCAGGATGTAGCTGACCATGCCCAGGTAGAACGCCGCGTCGGTGCCCGGGATCACGGGGATCCACTTGCTGGCCTTGCCGGCCGTGGTGGAGAAGTGCGGGTCAAGCACGATGATCTCGCAGCCGGCCTTCTTCGCGTCCAGGAACGTGTTGGATTGCATCATGGAGCTTTCCAGCAGGTTGGTGCCGGAGATCACGAGCGTCTTGGTGTTCACCCAGTCGCGCGTCTCGTTCGTGCCGCCGCCGAACACATCGCCGCCGATGGCCGGCGCGGAGCCGTTGCCCGTGCCGCGGTCGATGCCGGGCTCGACGCCGGTGGCGCAGCCCAGAAGCGCAGGCAGGAAGCTAAAGCGCGGCTCATTGGAAGCGGACATGTACACGGACTGCTTGCCGTACTTGTCCCAGGCCTTCCTCAGCTCGTCGCCCACCGTCTTGATGGCCTCGTCCCAGCTGATCACCTCGAACGAACCCTCGCCGCGTGCGCCGACGCGGCGCATGGGCGACTGCAGGCGCTCATCGCTGTAGACGTGCTGGATCTCGGAAATGCCCTTCACGCATACGTGGCGGTAGTACGGATCGACCGTGTCGTTGGGCTGGATCATGGCCAAGCGGCCGTCGCGCACCGTGCATTTGAGCGAGCAACGCCCCGTGCACATGAACTGATGCAGCGTGTATACGGTCTTCTCGTCGGCAGCCTGCTGCGTGGCGGCGCCCAGCCAGGCGCCGCAGCCGGTCATGGAACCGGCGGCAGCCAAGCCCGTCGCTCCCGCAACGCCGACCTTGAGAAAATCCCTACGGGTCAAACCGCGGCTTGCGCTTTGCGTTCCCGTCATCTCTCCTCCTCGGTTATCTCTCCGAAAGCATCGACCCCGTACCGCGCGCCTCCGCCCGTTTGCAACCGCGCGAAAGAAACGGCCCGAGATCAAGCTCCCCCATTCGTGCATACCATGGATGGCCAACCTCTCGAGCCGTATATTACTCTTATGTTGAACTAGTTCAATAGTTCAATGGTTATATTTTGCAAAGAATATCTTCTACCTGCGGAAACGTTTGCTTGTTACCTGCTGCAGCATGTGATTTCCCGACTTGTTTGCCTTTTGGGTCCATCGAATCGGCAGCTGCAGCAGTGCAAGCCCGAAGCGTTTCCCGGCTACTTCGTCATATCCTTGCCCAGGTCGACGAAGCCGTCGGCCAAGCTGCTGGGCGCAAGGAGGACGCCCTTGCCGTCGCGGGCGCTTTCATAGGAAAGGTTCATGGCGCGCAGCTGCATGGCGCCCGGCTCCTCGTTGTACACGCGTGCCGCCTCCACGTACATCTCCGAGATTTCGCGCTCGACGTCTGCCAGCAGCACGCGGGCGTCGCGCTCGCGCTCGGCCTGGGCCTCTCGCGCCAACGAGTCCTGCAGCTCCTTCGGGATCTTGATGTTGCGGATCTCCACGGAGATGACGCTGATGCCCCACTCCTCGCACTTTTCGGCCATGAACTCCTGCAGCTCGTGATCGAGCTGGCGACGGCGGACGGAAAGCTCGGCGAGCGTTACCTGGCCGATGGCGTCGCGCACCGCTGTCTGCGCCGCACGGCGCACGGCCTGCGGGAAGTTCGCCACCTCGAGGCACGCCTTCTCGGAGTCATAGACCATCCAGAACAAGATGGCGTCAACGTCGACGCTGACCAGGTCGGACGTCAGCGCCTGCTCGGCATAGAACGCCGTGGTGATGGTTCTGCGGTCGATATGCATCGCCACGGAGTCCACGAACGGCACGACCACGTACACGCCCGGGCCCGCGATCTTGCGGAACCTGCCGAAGCGCAGCAGCGCCACGTGCTCCCATTGCGCCGCCACGCGCAGCGTCGACGCGAGCAAAAGCCCCGCCGCCGCCGAGCCGAGCACGGTGAACACGCTCAGCCACGGCGACGAGAGGACGAAAACGGCGGCAAAACCCGCCGCGAACATAAGCAGGGCGAAGCTGTACACGCCTACGCGGCTTGCGTCCTTTTCGGTGATGATGTTGTCGGGCGACTCGTGCGACACGTTGGCGAACGCGACGTCCGCCTGCTCGCTTCCACGATGCCCGCGCTGCGGTCCGAACCTTCTCATACGAACATCCCCCCTGCCCGCTTCGCCACCGCCGCGGCGGCATCCGCCTCGGACAGCCCCAGCTCCTTGCATTGCTCCAGGAATTTGTCGATCAGCATATCCACCGCGGCTTTCGCGTCTTGCGCCTCGTAGCCGTTCGAGTTGATCTCGGCCACGAACGTGCCCTTGCCGCGGCGCGTGATGACGTAGCCGTCCTTCTCGATATCGCGATACACCTTGCTGACCGTGTTGTAGTTCACCTTCAGCGACGAGGACAGGTCGCGCACCGTCGGCAGCTTCATGCCGGGAGAGAACGTGCCCGACACCACCAAGTACACCAGCCTGTTGCGCAGCTGCATCCAAATGGGGATGCCGCTCTCCTCGTCGATGGTGATGAGATCCTTATCGGCGACCAGCGCGGATTCGCCGGTTTGCCTTGTGTTGGAAATCGCCGTCATGGCCCGCCCCGTTCCGTATCGATATGTTTCGCTTAAGGCGCTTAGAGCCGTCACATGCCCGGTTTCCTGCTTTCGCGCGGACCTGAAGCGCCTTGCGCCAGCGCATAGTTTACCTAATGAACTATCATTATGTCACAATCAGCGAAATCGGGGTGTGCGAAGCCGCGAGCACCACGCAATATCGCAGGCACAGCCCGCCGGCCAACGTCGAAGCGGCGCTTATCTGCCGCAAGACCGGCACGGGGGCCACGCGCGCGATCAAGTCCGCAAAGACCGGGATGACGAAGCCGCACAGCACGAGCCCGCCCCAGAAGATCCCTGCAAGCTGTCCCGAAAACAGCAGTTCGCAAGACCGCTGCGCCGCGCCGCCCGCCAACCACCGCGACGCAAGGAACGCGACCAGCACGACAAGCTCCGCCGCGCGCAACAGGCGGGCAGCGCCTTTCAGCGCCGGGAACCTTTGCGCTGATCCCGAGAGGATGAAAGCAGAGAGCAAGATAAAGGCGCAGCCGCAGCTTACGGCGGACACGACGAACAGCGCGACCAGAAGCCAGGTGTTCCAAAACTCGACGGCCGCCATCGACGACAGCAGCACGCCGGTATAGCCCATCACGCCGACGGCCGCCACAGCACCGGCGATTTCCAGGAAGCGGAACAGATACGGCACGTCCACCTTTGCGGCGATCATGGCCGATACCGCCAACGAGAGCGCCAACCCCAGCATGATCAGCCATGCGCCCATCGACACGATGGAGCACAGCGGGTTCTCGAACAGGTACCATATATCGAAGGGGTTCCCCAGATCGCAGAACAGCATGAGCGCCGCCAGCGCCAAAAGCCCGAAGGCGCCGAGCATGCCGCATCGCGCGCAAAGCGGCACGCGACGCACATCCCAGCCGGGGTTCGCGCGGACATCCATCACCGTGGCGCACAGGAACGCGCCTCCGGCCGTGCCGGCGAGAAACAAATACCAGATAGCGAAATCGCTGAACACGCGCACCCCTTCCCTTACCACGCCGCAGTATACCCAACCAACGGCGCAGCAGGCAAAACCTGGGGGATCATGAAGGTCGCCGCCTATATATCCGGACACTCCGAGGACGCAGCGTTAACCGCCCAAAACCTTTCGAGCCACATGCCGGGCGGCAAAGTCGACGCCTGACATTTCGGGAACGTAGCACTAACTGTCCGAAATAGGGAAACCGCTACCTTGCATCCTCCCAGGGATGTGAGGTTAGATGCCAGCCGCCGCAATAGGGGCATTCGTAGATCTGCAGGCCACGTTTGCCCTGCTTCTGGCACCAGGCGAGGTTTTCCTGCGCCTCTGCAAGCGTGGCGTAGCGGTTCTTCGATTCGCACGCCTTGTATCGCTGCGCGGATTCGCGTTCCTCCGAAAGATGGGCATGGCGCGAGTCCTCCCGCGCGAACACGTCGTCGAGCGCATCGAAACCGCCCAACTGCGCGTTGAACTGCGCTTTCTCCTTCGCCCAGGAAGAGCGATTCTTCTTCGAGGCCATGCCATCCCCCTTTGCTCAAATCATTGAATCAGCATCCCGGGCGCGCTCGTGCGACGCGAGCGTATCCAAGAACGACACCTTGGGGCGCATGGATGTTGCTCCATGGCATCCAAGCCCCATCGCAAAACGCGGAACGCCTTCCCAAGAACGCCCTAAAGATGCAAAAGCCCCCGGACGCTTGGCGCTACGTCCCCAAAGCGTCCGGGGGTTGGAATCTTGCCGGTTACGCTAGGCCAACAGTTGGCGGCCGGCTGCCTCCAGTTCGTCGAGCAGCGCGTCGGCTGCCTCGCGGCTGGCGTCCTTCGCGAACACGTACAGCTTGATCTTCGGCTCGGTGCCGCTCGGGCGCACGATGACCTTGTTGCCGCCTTCCACGTCGAACTCCACCACGTTGGCGGAAGGCAGGCCGTTCACGCCGCCCTGGTAGTCGACCACGGCCTCGACCTTGCGGCCGGCCAGCTCGGCCGGCGCGTTGGTGCGCAGGCCCGCCATGAGGTCGGCCATCTTCGCCGCGCCGTCGGCGCCGGGGTAGGACAGCGACACGGTGCGGTTGAGCCACCAGCCGTGCTTGGCGTACAGGTCGCGCATGGCCTGCGCCAGGTTCTTGCCCGCCAGCTTGTACTCCTGTGCCATCTGGCAGATGAGCAGGCTGGCGTTCACGGCGTCCTTGTCGCGCACATGGTCGCCGGACAGGTAGCCGTAGCTTTCCTCGAAGCCGAAGATGAAGCGATCGGCCTCGCCCGCGTCGGCCAGCTCGGTGATGATGTCGCCGATGTACTTGAAGCCCGTCAGGCAACGGCGCAGCTCGAAGCCGTATTCCGCGGCCAGCGCGTCGACCATGGCCGACGACACGATGGTGGTCACGGCCACCTTGCGCGCCAGGTCCTCGCCGCGCTCGGCGCGCATGCGGCACACGTAGTCGAGCAGCAGCACGCCCATCTCGTTGCCGGTCAGAAGCGTGTAGTCGCTGCCGTCCTTGCAGGCAACGCCCACGCGGTCGGCGTCGGGGTCGGTGGCCAGCAGCAGGTCGGGATGCACCTGCTCGCACAGGTCGATGCCCTTCTGCATGGCCTCGCGGATCTCGGGGTTGGGGTACGGGCAGGTGGGGAAGTTGCCGTCGGGCTGCTCCTGCTCGGGCACCACGGTGACGTCGGAGACGCCCGCGCGCGCGAGCACCGTGGTCACGGGGACCAGGCCCGTGCCGTTGAGCGGCGTGTACACCAGCTTCAACGGGGCGGCGGCGATCTGCTCGCCAGACAGGTTGTTCACCGACTGCGCCAGCACCGCGTCGTAGTAGCGCTCGAGCACGGCGTCTTCGATCCACTTGACCTTGCCCGACGCCACGGCCTCGTCGAAGTCCATGGACTTCACGCCCGTGAACGCATCGGTTCCGGCGATGGCCGCGGAAATGGCGGCGGCAGCCTGGCTGGTGATCTGGCAGCCATCGGGGCCGTAGGCCTTGTAGCCGTTGTACGGCGCGGGGTTGTGGCTAGCCGTCATGCAGATGCCGCCCGAGCAACCCAGGTCGCGCACGGCCCACGAAAGCGTGGGAACCGGGGAGATGCGCGGATACACGTAGGCCATCACGCCGTTGGCGGCCATGATGGCGGCCGTGGTGCGCACGAACAGCTCTCCGTTGTTGCGGCTGTCGCGGGCGATGGCGACAGAGGGGTTTTCGAAGTTCGCGTTCAGGTAATCGGCGAAGCCCTGCGTGGCGCGACCCACCGTGTAGGTGTTCATGCGGTTCGTGCCGGCGCCCAGCACGCCGCGCAGGCCCGCGGTGCCGAACGACAGGTTCTGGAAGAAGGCGTCGGTCATCGCGGCGTCGTCGCCGGCGTCGGCCTTCGCCTGCATGTCGGCCAGCTCGGCCGCCAGATCGGCGTCCTGCACGTTCTCAATCCAATGCGCAAGCTCGGCGCGCACATCGATATCGCTCATAAGGTTTCCTTCGCTTCTAGCGGTTTCTCCCTGGTTGCGCGGGCGCGATCGGGCGCGTCGCGGGCATCAGCCCCGCGCGCGGCCGGCATCCGCCCGATGCGGCACGGGCACGCGCCCGCCCTTCAACCTGGCTTTCCTGCATATGCCGCCCATTGTAAACGACACGCCGGCGAAGCGGGCGAACCCGACAGCATCAGCGCAGTTGCGCGCCGAACGTGAACGCACCTCCGGCCGGCTTGGCGAGCTTGTCTCCCCTCCCATCCACTGCTTTCGCGTCACCCCCCTTACCTGATTGTTTTCGTTGACCTTTTTCTTTAAACAAGAGTTGAATCGCCGTCCTTCCCCGTGTGATCCATGGCATACTAGTACAGTTTCGAATTTTGGAGGTGACATGGGGTTATTCGGCACAAAGCATAAACAATCCGATGCGCGGCTTCATCAGCTGCTCGAAGACGTGTGCGCCGACTCCGACCAGTGCGTCCGCATCCTGCTGCGGCGGGATGACCTGTACCCCGTCTACATCTCCGCGAATTTCCGCACCATGCTCGGCATCGACCCGCAACGCTACATCGACGACATCTACGTGCTGCTGCGCCGCATCCCCGCCGAGGATCGCCTGGAACTCCAACGCGGCATCAAGGCATGGGACCGCGCCAGCAAGCTCACCCAGCTGTGCGCCTACGACATGCCCGGCGACCAGCCGGTCCGCAAGCACCTCCGCATCACGACGACGCCCGTCGCCGACGGCGAGCGTTACCTGGTCGAGTTCATCGACGTCACCGAGGAGCGGCAAGCCATCGAGCAAGCCCGCGCCGAGCGCGACCGCGCCCTGCAGATCGTGGAGGGCCGCTCGAGCTTCATGAGCCAGATGAGCCACGAGATCCGCACGCCGCTCAACGGCATCAAGGGCATCATCGAACTTGCCCGCGACCACAGCACCGAGCCCGAGCTCCTGCTCGACGACCTGCAGCGCGCCGACGAGCTGTCGGGCTACCTGCTGTCGCTCATCAACGACGTGCTCGACATGAGCCGCCTGAACAGCGGGCACGTGGAGCTTGAGGCGCTCCCCTTCGACATGCGCCTGGTGGCAAGGGAGCTGCAGTCCATGTTCGAGAAGCAAGCCCAGGACGCGCAGATCGATTACCGCGTGGAGACGGACGGCTGCGACGACGTGTTCCTGGTCGGCGACCGCATACGCCTCAACCAGGTGGTGGTGAACTTCATATCCAACGCGCTCAAGTTCACGGATGCGGGCGGCAGCGTCACCGTCACCATGCGCGAGATGTACCGCAGCGAACGGATCGTCAACTACCTCATCCGCGTGCGCGACACCGGCAAAGGCATGGACCCGCGCTACATCAGCCGCATCTTCCTGCCCTTCGAGCAGGAAGACCGCACCATCGCCCGCCGCTACGGCGGCACAGGCCTGGGCATGGCCATCACCGATGCGCTCGTGGACCTGATGGGCGGCAAGATCGTCGTCGACACCGAGCCCGGCAAGGGGAGCGACTTCACCGCGTACATCCCCTTCAAGCTGGCCGACGAGAAGCAGATCGAGCAGCTTGAGCAGGAAGGCGAAACGCTGGAAACCCGCTCCGACGAGGGCGGCACGCCGACCGAGTACTCGTTCGCCGGCAAGCGGTTCCTGCTGGCCGAGGACAACGACCTCAACGCCATGATCGCCGCCGCGATGCTCGAGGACCTCGACGTCGCCGTGGACCGCGCAGACGACGGCCCCGTCGTGGTGGACATGTTCGAGAAATCGGCGCCCGACGCCTATGACGCCATCCTCATAGACATCCAGATGCCCACGTTCAACGGATGGGAGGCCACGCGCCGCATCCGCGCCCTTGAGCGCCCCGACGCCAAAACGGTGCCCATCATCGCGCTGTCCGCCAACAACTACGTGGAGGACGCGCGCGAATCCCGCAAGGCCGGCATGAACGGGCACGCCGGCAAACCCATCGAAATCGCCGAGCTGAAGGCGCAGCTTGCAGCGGCAACGGCGGAATCGGCCTTATCAAACAGGAGGTAGGTATCATGATCGTCGAGCAATCGCGCGCCATCGTCGACGAAGTGGGCAAGGCCCTCGTCGGGAAAAGGGACGTCATCGAGAAGGCCCTCATGGCCATCTATGCCGGCGGCCATATCCTGCTCGAGGACGTCCCCGGCACCGGCAAGACCACGCTGGCGCTGGCGCTGTCGAAGGCGCTTGACCTGGAGTACAAGCGCGTGCAGTTCACACCCGACACCATGCCCTCCGACATCACGGGCTTCTCCATGTACGACCGAGACGCCCACGAGTTCCGCTTCACCTGGGGCGCCGTGAACTGCAACCTCTTGCTGGGCGACGAGATCAACCGCACCAGCGCGAAAACCCAATCCGCCCTGCTCGAGGTCATGGAGGAGCTGTCGGTCACCGTGGACGGCGTCACGCACAAGTTGCCGCGCCCGTTCGTGTGCATCGCCACGGAGAACCCCGTGGGCTCGACCGGCACGCAGCCGCTTCCCGACAGCCAGCTGGACCGCTTCATGGTCCGCCTGTCCATCGGATACCCGTCTGCCGACGACCAGATGGAGATTTTGAAGGCCAAGCGCTACGCGAATCCGTTGGATTCCGTGCAGGCCAAGATCGACCGAGACGACCTGCTGGAGGTGCAGAACTTCCTGGGCAACATCAACGTCGCCGACAGCGTGCTCGCCTACATCGTGGCGCTGTGCGAGCGCACGCGCGAGTTGGAGCTGGTGGAGCTGGGCATCAGCCCCCGCGGCATCATCGCGCTCACCCGCATGTCCCGCGCCTGCGCCCTCATCCGCGAGCGCGACTTCGTCACGCCCGAGGACGTGCGCGAGGTGTTCAAGGCCACCTGCGCGCACCGCCTGGTGCTCAAGCCTCAGGCGCGCATCGAGTCCATCGACGCCGACACCGTGCTCGACCAGGTCATGAACGAGGTCGCCGCGCCCTCCATGGGCCGGGCGCGCGGCCGCGCCTAGCGAAGCGCCGACGGCGAACCGAACTGGGCGAAAGGCGAACAGGGCAGATGAAGCGCAATCGAATCATATACGCTATAGCGTGCGCGCTTGCCGTGCTGGCGTTCCTCGCCGTCAACAGCGCGGCGGCGTTGGCGCTTGCCGTCTGCGCCCTAGCGGTGCCGGCGGCAAGCTGCTTTTCCGGCTCGCTCGCGGCCGCCCGCACGCGCATCGCCTTCGACCTGCCCGCGGCCGCCGTGTGCGGTCAGAAGCTCGCCGTGCAGGTCACCGTCACGCGCCCCAAGCCGCTGCGCAGCCACATGGACCTGGTCCTGGACGTGAAAAACCTCCTGACGGGCCGCAAGGAGCGCATGACGGTGCTGCTCGCGCCCGACATGGCCCCCACGGAAACGTTCATGATCCCAATCGACGCCGCCTGCTGCGGACATTACGTGCTCGACCTGGCATCCGTCGGCACCGTCGATGCGCTCGGCCTGTTCGACATCCCCTTCCCCGACGTCTCGTTCAGCGGGTCCGCCACCGTCTACCCGCCCATGATCGACATCGACGTCCTACCCGCGCGCGGGCGCATGGCCAGCGAATCGGGAGCCTCCTACGACCACGACCGCCACGGCCAGGACCGCTCCGAAGTGTTCGAGATGCGCGATTTCCACGACGGCGACTCGTTCAAACAGGTGCACTGGAAGCTGTCGGCGCGATTCGGCGACCTGACGGTGCGCGAGGCGTCGCTGCCGACCGACTACGATATCGCCCTTCTGCGCGACGCCCATATGGGGCCGGAGGAAGGCGCCGGACGCGAAGAGGCGGTGAACGGCGTCATGGCCATGCTGTCCGCCCTCAGCCTTGCCCTGCTGCGTCAAGGCCTTGCCCACACGGTCGTCTGCAAGGACGCCGAGGGTGCGCACGTGCAACGCATCGACTCGCTGGCCGGGTTCGAGGACATGATGGATACGGTGCTGAGCCTGCCGCTGGAAGCCAGTCCGCCGCACGACATGGACGTCTTCAACCAAGTCCGCATCGCATACGGCATCACGAAGACGATGCTGGTCACCGACACCTTGCGCAAGGACACGCTCGACGAGCTGGCCGATATGACCGACCTTTCCGTCGTCCATATCGGCGAGGCAGCGCAGGCCGCCGCCGACGACGACGGCCGCTATCTGCTCATGCACATCCCCGCGGAAGCCGTATGCGGCGGGCGCATCAAGACCCTGGAGCTGTGATATGGCGAAGGCGAACGAACATATATATCAAGAAAGGGCCCTTGCCGTTTCGGCGCAGGTCCCCGAGCACCGCCGTTCCCGTGCGCAGGCGGCGCGGGCGGTTGCGTTCGCGGTCACGCCCGCCCTTCTCGCGGCATCTGCGGCGTTTCAGGCAGCAGCATGCCTGAGCGCGCCCTCCTTCGCCTGCATGCTCGCCGCCGGCATCGCCGTCTCGGGAACGCTCGGCGCCGTCGCCGCCGACGACGGGCGCAGCGCCAAGGCCACCATGGCGTCGGCCATCCTGGCCTGCGCCGCGCTGGCGGCCGCCCTGGTGCTGCCTGATGCGCAGTCAGGGCTGTTCTGCCTGTTCAACGGCATCATTTCCCACTTCAACCACGTGTTCGGCACCTGGGTGGGGCTCATCCCCGGCTATGGTATCGTCTGCGGGTCACCGGCGTTCGGCGTATGCCTTGGCGCCGTCATCGGCGTGGTTTCGTGCGCCGTCACGCGCCTGCGCATCACATCCGTTTCGCTTCTGATCGTGGTGACCTTATGCGCCACCACCACGTTGCTCGGGCTTGGCAACGCCCCCATAGGCTGCGGCCTGGCCGTTGCCGGGTGCCTGACGCATTGCCGCGCTGAACAGCTGAGATATTCCGCACGCAGCCTGGCATCGCTTACCGTCGGCGGGGCATCCGCAGCTTGCGCCGTCGCCGGCGTCTTCGCGCTGTGCTGCTGGCTATATGTCCCCGCGCCCGCCGTCGACGCGCTGCGCGCAGGCGTTGCGCAAGCCGCCGACCAGACGCGATACGGGTCGGACTCGCTTCCTCAGGGCGACCTGCGGCAGGCATCGGCCATGAACGCGTCGCAGGACGAGACGCTTGAGCTCTCCTTCAACGGCGGAGTCTCCGACGATGTGCTGCTGCGCGGCTTCCAGGGCGCCACGCTCCAGGGTGCCGTATGGCTTCCCCTTGACCACGACGCGTTCGAGGGGCAGTGGGCCGGGATGCGAGACTGGCTGGGCGTCAACAACCTTGCTCCCGCCTACCAGCGCGCGGACTTCGACGATGAGGCGGCCGCCGCCGGACAGGGCGAGGAGCCCACCGCTTCCGTGCAGGTGAGCAACGTCGGGGCCGATGCGCGCTTCGTGTACACCCCCTACACGCTGCGCAGCCTCGACGGCGCCCGCGGCGCGCACGACCTGGATGCCGGCTTACGCAGCGGCTTTTTCGGGGCGCGCTCGTACCGTTTCACCATGGACGACGTTCCCGCCGCCGACGTGCTTGCCGACACCGCCTGGCTTTCCGGAAGACAAGACGGCTACGCGGGCGCCGAGAGCGTGTACGCAGCGTTCGCGGAAAGCAGCTACCTGCAAATAGGCGAAGCCGAGGAGCGCGACATCGAGCGGCTGTTATTCGGGCAGGATAGCTGGGATGCCGAGGGCGTCTCCGACTACGCCGTCATCAGCCGCGTGCGCACCATGCTCGACGCCACGGCAAGCTATACCGCCTCCCCCGCAACCGTGCCCGCAGGCATCGGGGAAGAGGGCGAGCCCACGTTCACCAGCTGGTTTTTGGAGCAGCAGCGCGAGGGCGGGCCGGCGTATTTCGCCACCGTCGCCACGCTGGCGTTCCGCTCGCAAGGTATCCCCGCGCGCTACGTCGAGGGCTATCGCGTGGACGCGGACAAGGTCTCAGCGGCTGCGGAAAGCGCTCAACCTGTCACGCTGACGGCGGCCGACGCGCACGCCTGGTGCGAGGTGTACCTGAGCGGCCTGGGCTGGACCCCTATCGAGGTCACGCCCGGCTTCTACACGCAGACGCTGCAGGCAGACAGCGTGATGGACGTGAGCGAGGCCGTCAGCTCAGGCAACGGCAACGTCATGAACCCGGGCTCGGTCGCGGGCGAAGTAGGCAACGATGCCGACCAGGGGCTCCAGAAAAGCCGCACGCTTTCGGCACGCCACGTCATCCACATTGCGGGTATCGCGCTCGGCGCCGTCATCGCCGCTACCGCGGCGGCCTTCGCGCAGCGCGCCCTGCGGCGGCACCTGCGCGTCAGACTCTGCGGCGACGAACGCCAACAGATTTGCGTCCCGGCGCTCTACCAGCAGCTCGCGCGTCTCATGGCCGCCGGCGTCCCGACGTTCGACACCACCCGCCCGCTCGAATGCTCCGCCGCCGTGCCCGCGGCGTTTCCCGGCATCGATGAGCTGGACTACAAGCGCGCCATCCAGCTGCACCAGGCGTTCGCCTTCGGGGGGCGCCCGCTGAAACCCAACGAGCTGCGCACAGTGCGCAGCTTCAACGACCGCCTTGCCGCGACGCTGCCGAAGCCCGGCACCGTCGCCGAGCGCGCCCGCCGCTTCTTCGCGGACGCCTTATAGAAAGAAGGGATGTATGGCAGACCGACGCACCCCGCATTCCAAGAAGAACCTTGCCACCGCCGCGGCGTCCATCGCCGTCGTCGCCGCGTTCGGCGCAGGCGCCGCCGCGCTTGCCCAGGGCGGCGCATCGTTCGACCCGAGCAGCTTCACCTCCGCATACTCCCCGGCGCCGACCGATGGCGCGAAGGGCTATCAGGCAAGCGAAACCGAAACCGACGCACAGGCCAACCGCCAGCAAGACGGCGCGGAAAAGCAAGACGAGCAGCACACGGCGCTCGACGCCTTCAGCGACCTGCCCCTTGAGGGAGGCACGGGCACCACGGCCTACAACGCCACGGGCGAAGGGTCGCAGACCGTCGCCGTCACGGGCGGTCAGGCCGACGGCGCGGGCGCCGTGGTCGGCGCCCCTTCGGCGACCGGGCCCGTCATCGGCCAGGGAATCGGCAACGGCGACGCAACCGGCAACGGAAACGGCCAAGGCACCCAAAACGGCCAGGGCGGCCAAGGCGGGCAAACCGAGAACCCGCAGCCCTCCCCGCAGCCCGACCCGCAACCAACGCCAAACGAACCCGCGAAGGACTCCTACGACTACCTGCCCCGCGACCCCGACCCGATCAAGGAGGCGCCTAACGGCGGAACCGGCGGCGATTTCGCGCACATCTACAACGGCGGAAAGGACAGCTCGCTCATCAGCGACGACGACATCACGATCAACGGAGACGCAAGCAAGGTCTACGACGGCCAGAAGCTCGACGCCTGGACGCTGTTCTGTTCCATCGACGCGTACTGGCTGGATTCCGAAACCTGGTCGTTCATCTACTTCGGATGCGCCAAGGACGACTTCGACGCCTACCCTTATTTCCGCATCAACTCATGGGAGAACCAGGTCACGGGCGAGAAAGACCCCGCCATCTGCCCCGGCCCCGATTCGCCGCTCACCGTCAACGTGTCCTATCGCGTCTCAACCGACGAGCCATGGCGAACCCGGGATGTCACGCTGACGCCCCAGCGCTCCTGCGTCTTCGTGACGGGGCTTGCCGACGCATCCGGCGAAAGGCCGGTGCTGCACTCGTTCACTGACGATGCCCGCAAGCTGTGCCTGCTGACCGCCACCACCCAGGAAGCGCTCATGAGGTCCGCCGGGTACGTCGACGCCGAGGGGTATCTGGACGCCCTGCTGCTGGGATGGAAGGAGGGCGATTCCGACATCCCGAGCATGTTCGAGCTCACGCCGGGGCGACACGTCATCATCCCCGGCGACATCGCCCCGCTCGACCCCGGGTTCCTGGTGCGCTTCCAAAGCTACTCGCTCGACGACGACGGCCGTGTGATCGATTCGCCGACCGGCCCCTATAGCGCAGCGCGCCTGCAAACGCTCATCGACGTCGACGGCTCGGTGGTGGAGACCTCCGGGGAAGGCGACGGCATAACCGAATCCCTTGAGGTGCCCGAAGGCGTCCAGGCCATCGACGGCAAGATGAACGACGACGGCACAAGGCACGGCTTCGTCTGGAGCCTGACCGAGCTTTCCCTTCCCTCATCGATCATGTACGTGAACGTGGACGCGGGCATCCAGGTGCGCGGCGCCTACCGCGTGGCCGAGGACAACCCCGTTTACGCGACGACCGCCGACGGGATTCTCACGTCCAAGGACGGAAGCGCCTACCTGGGCATCCCCACCGATGTCAGGGACCTGGACGTCCCCGCCGGCATTACGCGCGTTGAGGTGCCTAAGGCGAACCATCTCGACGCCGTTCACGTGCATGCGGCCGAGGACGGCAGCCTGCCCGATATCGAGATCGGCAACCTTGACGACTGCACGCTCATCATCGACGACGGCATCTTCGACGAGTTCCTTACCGAGAACGGGGACGCCATCGAGAACGCCTGGACTGTAGAGGTGGCGAAGGCCAGCGACCCCGAGAAGCACCTCACGCTTTCCGGGGGCGTGGTGTTCTCCGAGGACGAGATCGTGCGCGTGCTCGACCTGGGCAACGAGACCGTGTTCACCCAGTTATCCCATATCGTGAAGACCGGCGCGCTTGCGGGCAACGGGTCGATCGAGACGCTCGTGCTCATGAACGCCTACTCCGGCGAGCCGCTCGTGCTCGAGGACGGATGCCTTGCCGATAGCAGCGTGTCCACCATCGTCTGCAACAGCGAGCAGGAGGCCGCCTACGTGAACAGCCGCCTTGCAGCCGCCGGGGCACCGGACGCCGAGGTGGTCGTGATGGACGTCTCGCAGGAAGGGTTCATCTACTTCACGGACGGCGACGGCTGGACGACGCTGCTCTACGACTCCTGGTGGGTCGAGAGCTTCGACGGCACGCTGACCAGCGAAAACGGCGGCAAGATCAAGGTCAACGAAATCTCCGACTACGCCTTCGCGGGCGACCTGGACCTGAAGTGGGTCACGCTCGACGAGAGCGTGACGGAAATCGGCAAGAACGCCTTCCAGAACTGCTCGAACCTCCAGGGGCTGTTCATCGGAACGTCCGACACCGTCAGCGTGGGAGCGAACGCATTCATAGGCTGCAGGAACCTGGGCTTCATGGCATCGCGCGCCAAGAACGCCTTCTTCGACACCGACGAGAACCCGGGCGGCGCCGGCTGCACCTGGTACTGCCCCGGCGACGCTGAAAGCGGATACGACGGCCGCTTCGTCAACATCGAGGGCGTGAACGACCTGGTGGCGCTGCCGCAAAAGGACGGATCGCTCATCCTGTACGGATACCTGGAAGACGACGAGGACGGCGCGCCGAGCCTTGCCCTTGGCGCGGGCACCAGCCTGCAGGGGACCGTCGTGCTTCCCTCTTCCGTGACCGAGATCTTCGGCGGCGCCGTCGTCGGCGGGCAAACCCTGCCTGGCGCATTCGAGGGCACCGGCGGCGAATGGACCCTTGACTGGGAAAAGCTGCCGAACCTGCAGTACATAGACCGCAACGCCTTCAAGAACTCCGGCCTCCAAGGAAGCGTGATGATCGACCAGCCTGACGCGTACGTGTGGGTCGAGATGAACGCATTCGACGGATGCGCGGGCTTGACCTCGGTCGATATCGCGGCGGGGAACCTTTTCGTCGACCAGGAGGCGTTCGCCAACTGCCCCGGCATCACCGCCGCCAAACTGGTCGCGCACAACGAAGAGGTCACTGACGAGGCGCAGTACAACCGCATCGGCGTGAACGTGTTCGCCGGCAACAACGCGATTACCGATATCACCCTCGGCGAGCGCGTGGCATCCTTGGACCTGTACGGCCCGGGCGTCGGATACACGTTCACCGGCTTTGAAGGGGAGGAGGGCAGGATCCGCCTCCATATGCCCGACGACGGCCAGGTCCAGCGCGCATACCTGGACGCATGGACATACCGGTTCGCGGGATACACCGATTACGAAAGCATGTACGCCCAGGTTGAAATGGAGCTGTTCGACTGGGACACCTTCACGGCGCCGACCGAGGCACAGGTGCGCAAGGAGATGGCCACGCGGCTGCTGGAGCCCGAGAACCGCCTGCGTGCCATGATGGGGCTGCCTGCGGTCGACGCATCCACCGTGGTGGTCGTCGACGAGGCCGTGGACACGAAAGCCCCCGTCGCACCGCCGACAAGCGAGCCGGATGCCGCCGCGAACGCAAAATCCGCCGGCGAAGCAGGGCGAAGCGCCGATTCCGCCGGTATTAACGGGTATGATGGGATTTGGCACCCCGCTGACAAATCCGGCGGGGCCGACGCCGCAGGCGCCGACTTCGCTGATGATGGCGGCGACGGCTCGAGCGACGACGCGGGCAGCGGCCCCGCCGCCCGCCCGGCCATCGAGGCCACGGAAGCTCGCCCAACCGATACGGAACCTTCGACCAGCGCCGAAACCACGCCGGCCGAGCACTAGGAGGAATCCAGTATGCACATGCGCACCAACCGCCACGCCGCAGGCGTCACCCAGGAAGACGGCGCAACCGACAACCGCCGCAGCCGCCGCGCGCACCGCGCCCGCCCCCGAAAAGCCGCGCTGGCCGCATTCGCCCTTACCGGCGTGCTTGCCGCTGCGCTATCCACCGGCTGCGCCGGCGATAGCGGGAAGACCACCGTCAAGCTGGACCCGAGCAACCCCACCACCATCACCGTATGGGATTACTACAACGGAGCCCAGCAGGCGTCCTTCGACAGCCTGGTGTCCGAGTTCAACTCCACCGTGGGCAAGGAGAAGGGCATCTACGTGAAAAGCAAGACCCAAGGGTCGGTCGCCGAGTTGGAGAAGGCTATCTCGAACTCGTCGGCAGGCGAGGTCGGCGCCGACCAGATGCCCAACGTGTTCTCCTCCTACGCCGACACGGCCTACAACGTGCAACAACAGGGCAAGCTCGTCGATCTGACGGACTACTTCACCTCCGACGAGCTGTCCAACTATGTGCCCGACTACCTTGACGAGGGACGCTTCGACGGCGACGATTCCCTGTACCTGCTGCCGGTGGCGAAGTCCACCGAGGTGACCATGCTCGACGAAACCGACTGGGAGCCCTTCGCCCAGGCAACCGGCGCAACCGTCGATGACCTGGCAACGCAAGAGGGCATCGCGGCCACCGCCAAGCGCTACTACGAGTACACCGATGCGCTGACGCCCGACGTCCCCGATGACGGCAAGGCGTTCTACGGCCGCGACTCCCTGTCCAACTACTTCATCATCGGCATGAGGCAGATGGGCGTCGATCTGCTCGCGCCCAACGCCGACGGCAAAACCGCGGTCAACGCCGACAAGGAAAAGGTCCGCCGCCTGTGGGACAACTACTACATACCCTTCGTCAGCGGATATTTCGACGCCAAGGGCAAGTTCCGCTCCGACGACATGAAGACGGGCGACATCATCTGCTACACGGGCTCCACCGCATCGGCGGCGTACTTCCCCGACCAGGTGGTCGACGACAACGGAACGCACGAGATCGGCTATCAGATCATCATGCCGCCAACCTTCGAGGGAGGCAACGCCGTGGCTCCTCAGCAAGGCGCCGGCATGGCGGTGGCGAAGTCGGACGAGCAACACGAATACGCTTCCTGCGAGTTTCTGAAGTGGTTCACCGAGAAGCAGAACAACCTGCGCTTCGCGACGGCGGCGTCGTATCTTCCCGTGCGAACTGATGCAAACAGCGTCGAAGAGCTTGATAACGCGATTCAGAACGAGAACCTCTCCGTAAACCCCAAGACCCGCGACTGCATCGCCATGGCCATGGACTCCTTCGACGACGTGGAGCTGTACTCGCTTAAGAGCTTCGACAACGCTTATGCCGCGCGCAAGGTGCTCGACCATTCGCTCGACGATAAGGCGACCGCCGACAAAGCGGCTGTTCAGACAGCAATAGCCGCCGGCCAATCGCGCACCGAGGCGCTTGAGCCGTACGTGGGCGATGCCGCGTTCGAGCAATGGTACGCCTCCTTCTGCCAGCAGCTCCAAGCCGCAGCCGAGGGCACGGAGTAGCAAGAAGTGCATAACGAACGCAAGAACATAGTCTCTGGCGTGGGCGCGGGTACGAGCGCAGGCACGAGCACGGGCAAAAACGCCGCAAAGGGGAAGCGAAAGGTATCTTTCCTTCGAGTGCTCATGATCTCGCTTGCCGCGATCGTCCTGATCCAGGGCGCCTTGCCCATCTCGGTCCTCACGTTCAGCGGAGTGAAGAGCACGCTTGAGGACAACGCCATCTCCATCGACGCCCGCGCGGTGGACAACCGCAAGGTGAACCTGGAAAGCGCTATGGTCAAAAGCTGGTCCGGCATATCCCGCGAGACCGTCATCTTCAACTCCGCCCTCTCCGACCAACTTGCCCAATCGGGCCTCGACGTGTCGGAGTTCCTTGCCGATAACGATCAGAAGGAGGCCTTCGTAGCCGCCGCCTTCCCGCGGCTGCTCTCCATCATAGGGGCCAACACCGCCAGCGGCGCGTACCTGATCTTGGGAAACGACGGTGACCTTTCCGCCGCGCAGGACCACATCGGGGCGTTCCTGCGCGATTCCGACCCCACCGGCAGTTCGGATTCCTATTCCGACCTGCTGCTTGAGCGAGGGGACAAGGAAATCGCCCGCGACGCGTCCATCGCCCTTGACAACACCTGGGCGCCGAAACTGCACCTCGCCGGCAACGGCGCGCGCGGCGCCGACGACTTCTTCTACAAACCCTACGAGGCCGCCCTGCAAAACCCGGGCGCCGATGCGAATGCCATGGCGTATTGGTCGCAGCCGTTCGTGCTGGAGGGCAATCCGAGCGACAGCTACCGCATGATCGCCTACTCGGTGCCGCTCATGCTCAACGGGCAGGTGTACGGCGTGCTGGGAATCGAGGTGTCCACCGCATATCTGGCGGACTTGCACTTCCCCATATCCGAACTTTGCGGCAGCGAAGCCGGCGGCTACGCCCTTGCGCTGGCGGACGGCAACGGCTCGTACCAGGTCATCACGGGAAACGGTGTGCTCTACAACGCGGTGAACGCCGAAGGGCCCGCCTTCGCACTCAAGGAAACGCGCAATGCGGGCCTTATGCAGGTCGAAGGCGTTACCATGGGCGATCAACAGGTGTACGCGATCGCCGAACCGCTGAAGCTGTATTCGGGCATCGTACCCTACGACGACACGAACTGGGCGGTCGTCGGCCTGTTCTCCGAGGATTCTATCTTCGCCACGGGCAACTCGTTGTACCACCGCCTGGGCGTGACCATCGGCCTTACCACCCTCGGATGCCTGGTGCTGGTGGCGCTGGTCTCGCGCGCCATCAACCGGCCGCTCAGGGACCTAATCGAAAGCGTGCAAGGAGGCATGGAGAAGCTGCACGCGTTCCGCACACCCGTCGCCGAGGTCGACCAGCTCCATAAGGTCATTCTCGACCTTACCGAGGACGGCCTTGAGAAGCAGCACAAGCTCAACGAGGAGAAGGAGCGCTATCGCCTGGCCGTCAAGGGCACCAACGACGCCTTCTTCACCTTCCATCCCGAAACAGGATCCATCGAGATCGTGAACTCCCTCGACGACGGCGAGTACGATGCCACGCGCTTCTGGGACCTGTTCCGCCACGACAGCGCGAACCCCGAGGCGGTGGACGCCATCGAGCAGGCCGTAAGCCTGATGCAGGAGACGAGCATCCAGGTGGAAGCCGTGACCGAACGCTCGCCGCAAGGTCATTGGCTCGAGGTGAGCTCATCGCGCGTTCAGGACGCCGACAACGGGCAAGACTGCATGGTGTGCGTCATCCACGACATCGACGGCAGGAAGCGCCGCGAGATCGAAGCTGCGCGCAAGCAGGCGCTCGACCCCGCGACATCGGCATATCGCTTCAAGCCCGGCATGGACGCCATCGCAGCGGCGCGCGTGGGCGCAGACGCGGGGCAGCTTGTCGTCGTCGAGATCGACGGGTTCGCGAACATCGTGCGCGACTACGGCATCCCCTTCGGCGACGTGCTGCTCAACGAGCTGGCCAAGGTCATGCGCACCTTCAACCACAACAGGGGCGACCACGATGCCATCCTGATGCGCGTCGGCGCCGGGCAGTTCGCCTACTGGCTTCCCGGCAAATGCGCCGGCGATGCGATCGGCGAGGCGACCGAGCTGCAGCGCCGGTTCGCGCGATTGGTCCGCCCCGGAGTGCTGGAGCTGAGCTTCCATGTAGGCGTGGCATCGGCAGAGGATGTCAGGAACACCTCCGAGCTGCTTCGACGGGCGCGCACGGCGCTTCAGGCGTCGATGGAGCATCGTGCAGCCTGCGCATGCTGGGACCCGTCCATGGACGGCTCGTTCGAGCCAAGGCCGTTCGACCCCATATCCTCGTTCAACCGCGTCGAGGATATGGGGCTGCCCGCCCTGACGCTGAACCTGCTCGACCGACGCCTTTCGCTGACGGCGGGTATGGACCTGCTTATGCGGCAGCTGAACGAGAGGCTCGACGTGACCAACCTGTTCATCACGTCGTTCCAAGAAGACTATCAAACGGCATCGGTGCGCTACTTCTTCGGCCCCATCCCGGGCATCGACGAAGGCGCCGTGTTCCCGCTTTCGCGGGAGGCCGTCGACACGCTGCAACGATTCGGCGAGCAGGGCCTGGTGCATCCCGTGAGCGAGATGCCCATCTTCGCCATGTGCGAGGAGGTGCGCGCTTACTGCGGCGGCGTCGCGTTCACTATGACGAACGCGGGGAAATACTCGGGGGCCGTGTTCTTCCTGAGCAACGCCGGCAAGGCATTCGACGACGATGAGACCGCAAACACTCTGCGCGAGGTGGGCACGATCATCCAAAACCGCATCAACCAAGAGGAGCTTGACCAATCGGCACAGGCGAAGTCCGACTTCCTCGCGCGCATGTCGCACGAGATCCGCACGCCCATGAACGGCATCATCGGCATGACCGAGATAGCCTTGAAACCCGAGCAGAGCGACGAGCGCCGAGTCGATTGCCTGAACAAGGTGCACGCGTCGTCGCTGTACCTGCTCGACCTTCTCAATGGCATCCTGGACATGACGAAGATCGAGAGCGACAAGATGCTGCTCGGCGATGCGCCCTTCAGCATGAGCCACGTGGTAGAGGAGCTCAACGCCGTAAGCGCCGGAAGGCTTGCCGCGCGCAACCAGAAGCTGATCGTGGACATGCGGATGCAGCACGATTGGTTCACGGGCGACGCGCTACGCCTTAGCCAGGTGCTCATCAACCTGGTGGGCAACGCGGTGAAATATTCGCACGATGGCGGCATCATCACGGTGACCATCGAGGAGAGGGCCGCCGGCGCCGGCGCCGCGGGCAGCCTGCCGGTAGGCTGCGAGGCCACGGGGGCTGACGCTGCGGGCGCGGCGAGCGAGTTGCGGGCGGGTTGCGAGACCGCGGGAGCTGACGCACAGGCAACGGAAGGCGCGGCGGCGGGTACGCTTCCGGCAGGCTACGAGGCAGCGGAAGGCGGCACACAGCCGGCGGACCGCGAAGTCACGGGCGCCGAAAAGCGGGCGACGGGGAACGGCGCCCGGACGAACGACACCCGAACGGCAAGCGTGTATTTCGCCGTCACCGATGAGGGCGTGGGCATCACCGAGGAGGACATCGATCGCATCTTCGCAAAGTTCGAGCAGGTAAACGCCACGGACGCCCGCCAACAGGGCACAGGACTGGGACTCGCCATCAGCAACCGCATCGTGCTCATGATGGGCGATCGCATCCACGCGAACAGCCGCCTCGGGCATGGCAGCACGTTCTATTTCGAGATACCGCTACCGATAACCGACGCAGTCGGCAAGCCGGCAGATGCAGATGCCGAGCAGGTCGATTTCATCGGCAAGCGCGCCTTGGTCGCCGAGGACAACGAGCTGAACATGGAAATCATCACGTACGTGATCGGTGACATGGGATTCACCGTGGATAAGGCGACGAACGGCCAAGAGGCGGTGGACGCGTTCAGGCAGTCCCCTGTTGGGCGCTACGACATCATCTTGATGGACGTCATGATGCCAGTCATGGACGGGCTTACCGCCGCGCACCGCATCCGCTGCCTGGACCGCGCCGACGCCGCCAACGTGCCCATCGTGGCAACCAGCGCGAACGCGTTCGCCGAAGACGTGAAGCGCTCGCTTGCCAGCGGCATGAACGCCCACGTCTCCAAGCCCATCGACCCGGCGAAGTTCGCGAAGGTGCTAGCCAAGGTAATGCGATAAGGGTGCCTGCACGCAGAGCGCGCTGCGAGCCCTCTGCCTTTGCCGGCGCTATGCTTTACAGCTTGCCGCCGCGCTCGAACCGCGCACCGCAACTGTCGACGGTACACTCTGACCATGTCTGCATGAGTCGATTCACTTGCCCCGAATCGACTCACGCGCATCATCGCTCGCATTGCTTGCACGTCCTATAACGCACGAGGAGCCGCTCATCAGCGGCTCCTCGTTTACGTTTACGATTGCGTTAACGCTATTCTGCCAGCTTCTTCGCCAGTAACTGGTTGATGACCTTCGGATTGCCCTGGCCGCGCATCTCCTTCATGCACTGGCCCACGAAGAACCCGATGACCTTCGTGTTGCCTTCCTTATAGCGAGCAACCTCGTCGGGGTTCGCCGCGATGATGGCATCCACGACGGCCTCGATGGCGCCGGTGTCCGACACCTGCTTCATGCCACGCTCCTCGACGATGACCGAGGGGTCCTTATCCTCATCCATGATGGCGGAGAACACCTGCTTGGCCTGCTTGGACGAGATGGCGTCCTCGGCGAGCAGCTTCACCAGCTCCACCGCGCGGGCGGGCGTGAGCGGGCTTTGCGCAAGGTCGGCATCCTCGCTGGCGTTGAGCCATGCGGTGACGTCGTTGATGGCCAGGTTGGCAACGGGCTTCGCCAACCTGGCGGCATCCTTGCCCGCAACCTCCATGCACGCTTCGAAGAAGTCTGCCGTGGCGCGATGGTCGACCAGATGGCGAGCATCGTACGCGGACAGGCCGAACTCCTCGGCGAAGCGGGCGGCCTTCTGGTCGGGCAGCTCGGGCAGCTTGGCACGCACGCCTTCGATGAACTCATCGGAGAGGTCATAGGGCGCCAAGTCGGGCTCGGGGAACAGGCGGTAGTCGTCAGCGGTTTCCTTCACGCGCATGACGATGGTGTGCTTCATGGTGGGGTCCCAATGGCGGGTTTCCTGGTAGATTTGACCGCCCTCTTCCAGAACCTCGGCCTGACGGCAAATCTCGTAAGCCAAACCATCATGCAGGTTCTTGAAGGAGTTCATGTTCTTCAGCTCGGTCTTCACGCCCAGCTTCGTGGAGCCGCGGCGACGCAGGCTGACGTTGCCGTCGCAGCGCATGGAGCCTTCCTCCATGGAGCAGTCGGAGATGCCGATGGCCAGATAGATCTGACGCAGCTTCTGCATGAACAGGCGCGCCTCCTCGGGCGTGCGCAGATCGGGCTCGGTGACCAGCTCGATGAGCGGCGTGCCGGCGCGGTTATAGTCCACCAGCGAATGCGTGGCGCCCGCGATACGGCCCTCGTCGCCGCCGATGTGGATCATTTTGCCGGCGTCTTCCTCCATGTGGATGCGCGTGATGCCCACGTGGGCCGTGTAGCCGGAATCGGTGACGGTGGCGTTCTCGCACGTCTCGCCCGGCTTCAGGCCGACGATATCGCCGCGTTCCTTGGCTGCCGGACCGTCGACATCCAAATCGAGATGTCCGCGCATGCAGAACGCGACCGGACCCTGCGTGGTCTGGAAGTTCTTGGCCATGTCGGGGTACATGTAGTTCTTACGGTAGAACATGCTGTGCTTCTCGATATCGCAGTTCGTGGCCAGGCCGGCAAGCACGATGGACTCGATAGCGGCCTTGTTCGGCACGGGCAGAGCGCCCGGAAGACCCAGGCACACCGGGCAGGTGTGCGTGTTCGGGTCGGCGCCGAACTCAAGCTTGCAGCCGCAGAACATCTTCGTGTTCAACGTGGTCAGCTCGGCGTGGATCTCCAAGCCGATGACCGCCTCCCAATCCTTGAGGACTTCTTCGAGCTTACGCATTACTCAATCACCTTCCCGTCGGCGAAGTTCGGGGCCACGGGGGCCTTGCCGTAGGCGGCCTCAAGCGCCATGGCGGCGCGGAACATGTTCTCGTCCTTGAACTGCGGGGCGATAAGCTGCACGCCCACGGGCATGCCGCTTTGCGCACCCAAGCCGCACGGCACGCTCATGCCGCCGTTGCCGGCAATGTTGATGGAGATGGTGAACACGTCGGACAGGTACATGGTTGCCGGATCGGCGATCTCGCCGAACTTGAACGCCGTGGCCGGGGCCGTGGGCGCCAAGATGACGTCGCACTGCTCGTAGGCGTTGCGGTAGTCCTGCGTGATGAGCGTGCGGACCTGCTGGGCCGGATAGTAGTACTGCTCGTACACGCCGGCGGAAAGCAGGTAGCTGCCCAGCATGATGCGGCGCTTCGCCTCTTCGCCGAAACCATGGGCTCGGCTTGCCTCGTACTGGCTGCCTAGGTCCTTGTGACCTTCCTCGCAGTAGCCGTAGCGCACGCTGTCGAAGCGGGCCAGGTTGGAGAACGCCTCGCACGGGCCCAGCACGTAGTAAGCGCTGATGGCGGCGTCGATATGCGGCAGGTCGACCTCGACGATGGTGGCGCCGGCGGCCTCGAGCTTGGCAGCGGCCTCGGACACGCGCTCCGAAACCTCGGAGGACAGGCCCTTGGCGTCCATGAAGCTGCGAACCACGCCGATGCGCATGCCCGCAACGTCCTGCTGGCATGCAGCGCGGAAGCCGGCCTTCACGTCCTGCGACGTGCAATCCAGGGGGTCATGGCCGCACAGGGCGTCCATCGCGGCGGCGGCGTCCTCGACGCTGCGCGCGAACGGGCCGACCTGGTCGAGCGAGCTGCCGAAGGCCACGACGCCGTAACGGCTGACCGTGCCGTACGTGGGCTTCACGCCCACGATGCCGCAGAAGCTGGCGGGCTGGCGGATGGAGCCGCCCGTGTCGGAGCCCAGCGTGACGCACGCCATGCCCGCGGCGACCGCCGCCGCAGAGCCGCCCGAGCTGCCGCCCGGAACACGACCCAGATCCCACGGGTTGCGCGTGGGGCCGAACGCGGAGGACTCGGTGGTGGAACCGAACGCGAACTCGTCCATGTTCAGCTTGCCCAGCGGCAGACCGCCGGCGTCGATGATGCGCTGCACGCACGTTGCGGTGTACGGGGACACGTAGTTTTCCAGCATGCGGGAGGAGCAGGTGGTGTGCGTGCCCGTCATGTTCATGTTGTCCTTGAACGCCACCGGCACGCCGGCCAGCGGGCCGAGCGTATCGAACGTGCCGTCGGCGATGGCCTGGTCCACGCGCTGCGCGGCGGCCATGGCAGCCTCGGAGGTGACCTCCAGGAACGCATGCACCTGAGAATCGGCCTGCGCGATGCGGTCGAGGCTTGCCTGCGCAACCTCGCAGGCGGTGAACTGCTTGGATGCCAGACCCTCGCGGATCTGCGCGATGCCCATATCGGAGATGGCCATTACGCATCGCCCCCTTCGCCCAGGATGGACGGGATCAGGAAGCTGCCGTCCTGCTGCTTCGGCGCGTTCTCAAGCGCGACCTGCTGCGTGAACGACTCGGTTTCCACATCCTCGCGCATGACATTGGACAGGCTTCCGATGGGATGGAACGTAGGCTCCACGCCCTCGAGGTCCAGCTGCTTGATGGACTGCAGCGTTTCGATGATGTTGTTCAGATCGACCGTCATCTCGGAGAGCTCCTCCCCGGAAAGGCCGATGCGCGCATATTCCGCGATGCCGCGGACCTCGCGCTCGGTAAGGTATTGGGTCATTGGTTTCTTTCCTTTCGATTCCAACGCACGTGTTAGCGGCCACGCTGCAAAGCGACAACTACCCCGCATCCGATCGACGCCGATGCAGTAGCAGCACCCGCGGGCGCACCCGGGGAAGCCACCGCAATCGCGACACTTGCGGACGCGCCCGGGGAAGCCGACACGATGGCGACACCCGCGGACACGCCGGGAAAGCCGGCGCAACCCAGCTCCACGCACGCTGAAAGCGGTTAGACCGTTAACTTGGCTATGATAGCAAACAAGCCCGTCCATCAGGCCGCGAACCCTCAGGCGACAGCGATTCGATAGACACGGAACCCAGCCCCATCGCGACGCTGACCGCTACGCAATGCCAGCGAGCTTCAAGTCTTCATCTACCAGATGGCGAAGATATTCCGACCGCTTCATTCCCAGCTGCGCTGCGCGGATGTCGATGAGCAGGATTTTATTCACCGGCTCCTTAAACCCCACCTGCTTCATTTCCTCATCGAACATGAGCGGGCGGCCGGGACCATATGTAACCGGCCCGCTAGGTTCTCCATGCAAGATGCCGGCAGCGGCATCCGCCTCCCATTGGTCAAGCTGTTCAGGCGTAATGCCGAATTCTTTTTTGATTTCATCCGCAGACATTGCCATGCCTACCGCCTCCTTGCCAATAGCTCAAGTTCGAACAGCACTCTTTTCGTTGGCGGCTCCATTGCATGGTAAATCACTACCGCAGAAGGTTTTTGGGAGCCGATTAACTCAACAACCCTTCCGTCTTCCGTAAGCCCGATAGCAACGACTTGGTCTTCATACGGAGCCTTTCGGTGCTGCGACGCCATTCGATTTTCCCAGGCAAACCGTATGCTCTCCTCACTTAGGCCGTGCTTAAATGCATGCTCTGCAACGACGAGTCTGCTCATTAATGCCTCGAATTTCGTACAACGATATTTTAGCATGCCTTATCTGCGAAAACTATCGTTGCATTCCGTGGTTTCGAGGATCTTGCAGCATATGCGAAAGGCCGCATCGCCTTCGAAACGGCGATGCGGCCTTAGCAGCTGCGGGAAGCCCGCGAGCTCATCAAACGACGTCGCAGACGTCGCCCCCAGGCGGGCGCAGCGAATTCCGAACAGGTCGAGCTATCTCCACTCCGCCCAGATCACGTCGCCGCGCTCGGGGGCCTTAATGCCCGGGCCGTTGGGCAACATATAGTAGGCGTTGGCCTCGAAGCTCTCCGGGCTGCCGGGGCGCCCGGGCACGGGCCAGGCGCGCAGCGTGCCATCCTCGGCATGCTCGGCACGCAGCAGCTTGATGCCGAAGAACTCGGGCTCGCCGGGCTTGTGCGCAGGATGCTCCGCGGGCCTATCCTCGCCGCGGACCGTGCCGCCATGCCCCTTCGGGCCGTGGCCGCCGGCCGGAAACGCCTCGGCCAGCACCATGGGCGTGCGCGGAACCTCGGGGTCCAGGCCCGAGAACGCGCGCATGAGCGGACGCAGGTAGAAGTTCAACGTGAACGACGCGCCGGCGCTGGGGCCCGAGATGCCCACGACGGGCGTGCCGTCGACGACGGCGAAGCTGGAATGGTGCCCCGGGCCGTGGTTCGTCTGATGGCAGATCATCTGCCCCATCTGCTCCATGACCTCGCAAGACCAGTCATCGCTTCCCTTCGACGACCCGGCGTTGAGCACCACGATGTCGGCTACTTCCACCGCCTGCGCGATGGCCTCCTCGATGGCGTCGCGGCGATCGGGAACGATATCGAACGGGATGAAGCACCCGCCCCACTGCTCGCACTTCGCCTTCACAAGCACGCTGTTCGTCTCGAAGTTGCGCCCGCGGGCGGCGAAGGATGCAGCGCGCTCGGGGTCGAACGGCACGCCGGAGGCCACCAGCTCGTTGCCCGTGGGGATGAACGCCACACGCGGGCGGCGCACCACCGGCACCGACCCGTTGTTGCCTGAACCCATGCGCGCCGCCAGGTCGGGCGTGATCAGCTGGTCTGCACGGCCCAGCACGTCGCCGCGACGCATGGCGCTGCCCACCGGACGCGTGCCCACGCCGGGCTTCGACGGCGCTGCGTCGATGGTCACATGCTGCTCATCTGCGGAAACCTTCGCATGTTCGATGACGATGGCCGTGTCAAACCCCTCGGGCATGGCGACTCCGGTGTTGGCGAACTCCCAATCCCGGCCGCGCACCCACGAGCTGGTGTCGGGCACTTCGCCATCTGCCAGGTCGGCAAAATCGGACCAGTGCAGCGCGATGGAATCCATGGCGCAGGTGAGCGCGCTCGGCATGTCGTTCACGGCGCACACGTCGTACGCCAGCACGCGCCCCACCGATTCCGCCAGGGAAACGCGTTCCACCAGCTTACGTTCCACCTTGCCCACATGGAATTTCCCGGCGTCGGCGCCTTTTGCCTGCGCCTGCACGCCGCGCCAGCCGAAGCCCTCCGGCCGTGCGTCCAACGCCGCCAACGTCGCCGCAACCGCCTCCTCGCGCGACAGCTGTATATGTTGCGAATGGTCCCTCATGGCCGCCTCTTTCCCTGATGCTCAGCACGAAGCCGACGCATTGCGCGCACGCAACCCGCCGCCCGGCACCCGACCGCCCGGATGACGACGAGGCGCAACACGCGCGTCGCCCGCTTACGCCGAGAGCTTGCCCTCGGCAAGCTATTCTCGGTTGAATACAACCAAAACTATAGTCCAACTTCATCTGTTTGCGTGCCTTTCATTTGGATTCGGAATCGAATGACCATGGCGCTTGCATCGGCGCTTCGCCACGGCGTATACTGCCCCCTCGTAAAGGAGCGCGGGTGACCCGGAACAAGTCCAGGCATCCAGCCTCGCAGCAAAGAAACGAAAGGCACTGACGTGACCGTATCGGTTGGTTCGTGCCCCGCAGAACGTGACGCGCGCTTGCGCGTGGGGTTCGTGGGAGCCGGCAAAATCGGGTTCGCCCTGGGAACGCATCTGTTCGAACACGGTTCGAAGGTCTCAGGCTATGCAAGCCGCACGCAGAAGGCGGCGCTTTGGGCATCGCAGTGCACGCATTCCGTTTCCTTTTCCTCGCTGCAAGCGCTTCTTGATTCCACGGACCTCATCTTCATAACCGTGCCCGATGGCGCCATCGCCGAAGCGGCAGGCCAGCTGGCCGACGCCGCGGCGAGCACGCCGGCAGGCGGCCTTTCCGGAAAACTGGTGTGCCACGCAAGCGGCGCGCTGACCTCCGGAGAGCTCGACGCATGCCGAAAAGCCGGGGCAGCCTGCGCGAGCGTTCACCCGCTGTGCGCCGTGCCTGACGTCCCGACCAGCGCCGATGCGCCCGATCGCCTTGCCGGCATGTTCTTCACGCTTGAAGGCGACCAGGCCGCGGTCGATGCGGCGGGCGCGCTGCTGGATGCGGCGGGCAACCCGCACTGCACCATCGCAGCCGACGCGAAGGTTCGCTATCACGCCGCGGCGGTGTTCCTGAGCAATCTGGTGTGCGGCCTTGCCTCCGAGGGGCTGGGCATTCTGGAGGGCTGCGGGTTCACGCCTGAGCAAGCTCTGCAGGCCGCCGGCCCGCTGTTCACCGGAAATTGCGCCGCCATCGCGCAAAAGGGCCCGCAAAATGCCCTATCCGGCCCCATCGAGCGCAACGACATCGAAACGGTGCGCAAGCATCTGGCCGCATTGGACGGGCAGGCGCGCGAAACCTACGCCACGCTGTCGCTTTCCGTTTGCGAACTGGCCGCGCGGCGCCACCCCGAGCGCGATCACGCCCCGATGAGGAATCTGCTGGAATCAGCACAAACCCGCAGGTAAAGCGAAGGAGAGAAACCCATGAAGAACACCGTGGCAACGTTCGCCCAGGCCAAGGCCGAGGGCCGCAAGCTCGCCATGCTCACGGCCTACGATTACTCCACCGCGAAGCTCGAGGACGAGGCCGGCATCGACGGCATCCTCATCGGCGACTCGCTGGGCAACGTGGTGCTCGGTTACGAGGACACCCTGTCCGTGACCGTTGAGGACATGATCCACCACAGCGCCGCCGTCGCCCGCGGCGCCAAGAACGCCCTGATCGTCTGCGACATGCCGTTCTTGTCCTACGAGGTCAGCGTCCCCGATGCCGTGCGCAACGCCGGCCGCCTGCTCAAGGAAGGCCGCGCGAACTGCGTGAAGCTGGAGGGCGGCGAGGAGGTATGCCCACAGGTTGCCGCCATGGTGGCCGCCGGCATCCCCGTCATGGGGCACCTGGGCCTGACACCGCAGTCCATCAACGCGTTCGGCGGCTTCAAGGTGCAGGGCAAGAGCGAGGCCGCTGCCCGCAAGCTGATCTCCGACGCGAAGGCGCTCGAGGCCGCCGGCGCGTTCGCCATCGTGCTCGAGGCCGTGCCCGCCAAGCTTGCCGCCCTGGTCACCAAGGAAGTGGGCGTCCCCACCATCGGCATCGGCGCCGGTGCCGGCTGCGACGGCCAGATCCTCGTTTACCAGGACATGCTGGGTATGTTCAGCGACTTCTGCCCGAAGTTCGTCAAGCGCTTCGCGAACGTGGGCGAGGCCATGCGCGACGGCTTCGCCAACTACATCAACGAGGTGCGCGAGGGCTCCTTCCCCTCCGCCGAGCACACGTTCAAGATCGACGACGAAGTGCTCGAGAAGCTGTACTAGCCGATAACGGGCTGATGGGGCAACCGAGGCAACCTTGCCGCGCCCGCCCGCCCCATCAGCCCCACGATCATATCGGCTTGCAATGGATCCGAACGCCAGCGCGCCCGGATCCATTGCAAGCCGATCAGAACCCCAATGCAATAAGCCGCGTGCGGGGTGCCGAGACCTGCTGCGTCCACGGCGCTTCGATTCCCGCCGCTTCCCGATTCATCGCACCCGAAAGGAAACCTACTAAAATGCTTACCGTTGCCACCACCCCCGAACAGGCGAAACAGGTTATCAGCGAGTGGAAGGCGCAGGGCCTGAGCGTGGGCCTCGTTCCCACCATGGGCTACCTGCACGAGGGCCACGAGAGCCTGATCAAGCGCGCCGTCGCCGAGAACGACCGCGTCATGGTCAGCGTGTTCGTGAACCCCATCCAGTTCGCCCCGGGCGAGGACCTGGAAACCTACCCGCGCGATTTCGAGGCCGACAAGCGCCTGATCGAGGGCGCCGGCGCCACGCTGGTGTTCCACCCCGAGCCCGCCGACCTGTACTTCCCCGATGCGTGCACCTACGTCAACGTGGAGGGTATCACCGCCGAGCTGTGCGGCAAGACGCGCCCGACGCACTTCCGCGGCGTGTGCACCGTCGTTAACAAGCTCATGAACATCTCCCAGGCCGACCGCGCCTACTTCGGCCAGAAGGACGCCCAGCAGCTGGCCGTCATCCGCCGCATGGTGCGCGACCTGAACATGAACGTACAGGTTGTGGGCTGCCCCATCGTGCGCGAGGAGGACGGTCTGGCGAAAAGCTCACGCAACACCTACCTGTCCGCCGATGAGCGCACCGCCGCGCTCGTGCTCTCGCGTGCCGTGGCCGAGGGCCAGCGCCTGATGGAAGCCGGCGAGCGCTCCGCCGCCACGGTGCTCGACGCCATGAAGCAGCTCATCGAGGCCGAGCCCCTGGCGCGCATCGACTACGTCGAGATGGTGTCATGGGACGGCATCAAGCCTGTCGAGACCGTCGACGGCCCGGTTCTGGTGGCCATGGCCGTCTACATCGGCAAGACGCGCCTCATCGACAACTTCATCTTCGGCGAATAACTTCGATTTTCAAAACCTACGAAAGGACCAACAACCGTGTTCTCTACCATGCTGAAAGGCAAGATCCACCGCGCCACCGTCGTCCAGGCCGAACTCGACTACGTGGGCAGCATCACCGTCGACGAGGACCTGATGGACGCCGCAGGCATCCGCGAGTACGAGCAGGTGCAGATTGTTGACGTGAATAACGGCCAGCGCTTCGAGACCTACGTCATCGCAGGTCAGCGCGGCAGCGGCATGATCTGCCTCAACGGCGCCGCCGCCCGCTGCGTCTCGGTGGGCGACAAGGTGATCATCATGTGCTACGCCCTGATGACCCCCGAAGAGGCCGACGCGAACCCGCCGCGCGTGGTGTTCGTCGACGACGACAACCGCCCCGAGCGCATCACGCGCTACGAGCGCCATGGCCGACTGGAGGACATGGACCGCTAGCGCTCCGATGGAAACGAACAGAGGCCGGGATGCGCAGAGCAACTGCGCATCCCGGCCTCTTGCGTTGTTAGAGCAGCAACACCTTTTAGTGCACCTGCACAAGAGAGAAGACGTCGGCATCGGTAACCTTGGCGATTGCCTGGCGCGGATTCAAGAACGCCAGCTCCATGAGAAAGCCCATGCCCGCCAACGTTGCCCCGAACTGTTTGATGAGCTTAGCCTGTGCCTCGGCGGTACCGCCGGTGGCAACCAGGTCGTCCACGATCAGCACCACGTCGTCGGGCTCGATGGCGTCGGCGTGGATCTGCAGCTCGTCGCTTCCATACTCCAAATCATAGCTTTCGCTGCGCACCTCGCGCGGCAGCTTGCCCGGCTTGCGTGCGGGCACGAAGCCAGCATGCAGACGATACGCAACCGGCGCGCCGATCATAAAGCCTCGGGCCTCGGCGCCGACAACCTTAGTCACGCCTGCATCCTTAAAGTGCTCGGCGATGGCATCGATGGTGGCCTCGAAACCGTCCGGATCCTTCAACAGCGTGGTGATGTCCTTGAACACCACGCCCGGCTTCGGATAATCGACGATGTCGGTGATGTGGCCTTCGAAATCGAACGACGACATGGCGGTCCTTTCCTAGAATATGCGACCAGGTCATTGTAGCGCCACCGGGCACGTCCGGCGCCGCCGCACGCCAAAATCGGACGCTTCCGGCGCTAATGCCCACGAACCCACATGTTCGCCACGCCGAAACGCTGCAGCTCCTCGAACAGAAACGGCAGGTAATACGGCCAGGCGCCGCTACCTTTGCTGGAAAAGCCCTGCGCATCGCTAAGCACCTCTACGCTCCACTCCAAGCTATCATCCTGAGCGGCATACGGCCGATAGGCCTCCTCCCACGACGCCAGCTCGAAGCCGAGCAGCTGCCCGCGCAATGCGGCGGCATCCTCGGGGTCCAGCTGCAAAAACTCGCGCTGCCCCATCACGCCCAGCTCCTGCTCGAGCGCTGCACCCAACTCGTCGAACGTGATGCGCACGGTGCTGCGGTTCTCCACGGAGCCGCGCATGGCCAGGTTGAACTCCACCATGCGCGCGCAACGCAGCACCTCGAAGCGCCGGTCCACACGCTGGCCCTCGTCCACATCGTGCTGACCTACGATAAGCTGCTCGCCCGAACGGGCTCGGTAACACCCCGCCGGGACCAGCGAGTCGCCATCGATGCGCAAAATACCATCGACATCGAACTTCGCACCCGAGGGCAGCGGCCTCCATTGCGCGTACGAGTCGGAACGCTCGCCCAGGCGCTGCAATGCGCGATGGCATTTTTCCAGGTTGCCGCGATAATAGTCGAACCCATCGTCAAGAGCTGCCTCGAAGTTCGCCGCCGCCTGCACGTAATACGCCTGCGCCAACGCATAATCCCGTGCACAGCCGCGCCCATACTCGAAACAACCCCCGAGCCTGAAAGCCGAGCTTCCCAGCCAATCGGGCTCGTTGCGACTCTGCGCAAGCCGATGCGCCTTGCCGTACAGAGCAAACGCCCGGATATCTGCAGCCGATTCATCCGCAACGTCGATATTGCGCCAATACAGCATGTCGCCGAGCTTGTACAGCGCCTCCGGGTGTTCGCAAAACGCCGCCTGCTCGAACAGCTCCAATGCCTGCTCAGCATCCTCCTCGCCCAAACGACCGTATTCGTAGATGTAGCCAAGGTTCACCGCGGCTTGCGGATTGCCGAAGCTCAGGCTTTTCTCATAGAACTGTCGCGCCGCCTCGAAGCACCGCTTGTCATCGGAGGCAAGCCCGTCGTTGTAAAACCGCGCGCCGATATCCAACGACAAGCTGCCGCGTTGCTGGCTGTCGCGCGATTCATCGTATGAGGGGTCAAGATTGCGTAGGTCCATATGGTTCCCTTCGAGATATACCCTTCCACCATAGCAGAGAATCAGCAGGAACGGCCCGAAGCTGCTGTGCGCAAGAAGGAACGGACGAACGCGATGCGGCTATTCGTAGTCCTGCAGCAGCTTGCGCAGGTACTCGGCATACCCTTGCCGCAAGCTTGACGGCGACTCTACCGTGATCTGGCCGGCGAACTGGGATATCCAGCCGAAGAACACCGGCGTCGCCATGGCCGCCACGATTACCCGAGCGGTACCGTCGCCCATATCGCTCACGCGCGCGTCCTTCCCGAAACGATCGACCACGGCGTTCATAGCGCTTTCCCTTACGCGCAAAACCGCGCGCACCGAGCTGCCCGAGAACATGCCGAACACGCGACGGTCGTACTCATCCGCATCGAACGTGGCAATGCGGGCGTTTCGCGTAGCGCGCTGCTGCGTCACGCGAATGTCGCACATGCGGTCGACGCGGTAGTTGGCGAAGTCGTCGTACTTCTCGCTGTAGCAGACCAGGTAGTAGAAGCCGTCGGAGTACATCAGCTGCACCGGCGTTTGCGTGTACGCTTTACCGTCATGGCGCAGTTGCACCTGAGCCGAACAATCGTAACTGGTGTATTTGAACGACAGCATGCGCTTGGCGGCGATGGCCTCTTGGATGATGTCAACGTTGCGGAATACGCTATCGTTTTGGCTTTTCACTCGCCCGCCGACATGCACCTGCTTCTCAAGGCCTTTCACCTGATGTTTCGACCCAAGGCTTTTGATGGAGCGAACGAGCGAGCTCGATTGCCGCGCCGTGATGAAACGGCTTCCCTGCACCGCATCGATAAGCAGCAGCAGCTCGGATTTGGCGAACGGGCGCTTGGCAAGGAAGTAGCGCACGGGTTTGACGTGCTGTCGCTGAATCTCGATGCCCGCGTTGTTCAGCGCCTCGAAATCGCGGTAGATAGCCTTGCGCTCCGCGGACACGCCCGCCGCCTCCAGCTCCTCGAGGATCTGCTCAAGCGTCAATCCCTGCTCGTCGTCGGTGTTCTCGAACATGATCTTCAGCAGCGCCAACAAACGCTCTTTGCTGACTTCCTTCGCCATACGGACCCCTCACACAGCTTCCTTCGCGCACATTGCGCATCTGCATATGATAGGCGATTAAGTGAGTGAGTGAGTGAGTGAGTGAGTGAGTGAGTGAGTGAGTGATGGTCACGCAGGCAACCCTATGCTGCTGGCGGGAAACTGGCGTTTTCGGCGAAAATCCGCTTGAAGTCCTCAAGGTACGGACCGGTTATGCCCAGCTTGCAAACCTCGTCGAAGCTGGCGATGCCGAAGCTTTCCAGATAGTCGCGGACATCGCACGCCACGGCGTTCTTGTCGCCCAGCATACCCTCGTCGAACAACTCGCCGATGGCGACGGCGGCGCCCATGCGGAAGAACTCCTGGAACATGCGCTCGAGCTGCGCGGAGGAAGCCCCATCACACGACGACACATTCTCAACAGTTTCGCTTGACTCTTCGTCCAGCAGCGAATCCTCGGCAGCGTAACGCTCGGTAGTTTGATCATACGGAGCGTATGCGCCGTACCCATCGATCAGAAACTCGCCCTCGTCGAAAGAGATAGGCTGCGAGACGCGCTGGCCCGCAAAGGTCTGAACTTGCCCTGCCCGCCCTTCGATCGCGCGGCACGCAGACCGTGAGGCACGCTGGCCCGAAAAGGCCTGAGTCCGCCCGGCTGAACTCTCGAATGCACAGCGAGCTAACTGCGCACGCCCCTTCACACGCGCATGACGACCGCGGGACGCCTTCGAATCGATTGCAAATGCTCCGAACATGGACGTGTGCTTCTTGGCGAACATTTCAGGCTCCTTACCTGCGCGTTTCTCAGTTGATGCTTTGCATGGTACGCCGTCTCGATGATTTTACTGTCCCATATAAGGGACTCGAGAAAAGTTCGCCGGTTTTTCTCGAGTCCCCATGAATGCTGAAAGGAAACCCCTATATGAGAGATGCCCGCAAAGCCTGGTTGCAGCGGAAGACGGCTTCATAAAGAAGCAGCCTCACAGGTCTAGCTGCACCGGGAAACGACCTCGCAAAGAGGCACGTCTCAGAAACCTAGTCGTAGCAGGAGACGAGCTCATAGAGAAACGGTCCCACGAGCATAGTTGTTGCAAGAGATGGCCTCGTAAAGAAGCGGCCTCACAAGCTTAACTGTAACTGAAGACGACCTCTCACAGAAGCGAGCCTCACAAGCCTAGTTGTAGCGGTAGAACCCTTCGCCTGCATCAACGCCCGTTTTGCCTGCATCGATGCGCTCTTTAAGCGCTGCCGCGATCTTCGCGGGAACGGAATCAGGATCCTTCGTGCGAGGATCAAGCACCACGATGTTATATGCCGTGGTAAGGCCCACGATGTCCAGGATGCGGAACGGGCCCAAGGGCGCACCCGTGCCCAGCATCCACGTCTTGTCGATGGTCTCCGGGTCGGCGACGCCGGTTGCGTACAGCGCCTCCGCGGCGTTCAGGAACGGCACGAGCATGCTGTTCAGGATATAGCCGGGCTGCTCCTTATGCAGCTGCAACGGAACCATGCCCAAGTCGGCGGCAAAACGGACAACCTCATCGTAAGCAGCCTGGTCCGTTCCGGGATGTCCCATGACCTCGGCGGTGTTGTTGCGCCAGATGCGATTGGCGAAATGCAGTGCCAGGAACTTCTCAGGGCGACCCGTGGATGCAGCGATTTGACTGGGCAGCAGCGTGGAGGAGTTGGTAACAAGGATGGTGCTTTCGGGCAGGTACTTCGCCAGCTCAGCGTAGAACGCATCCTTTTGCTTGGGGTCTTCCGCGATGGCCTCGATCACCAGGTCGGCATCCTTCGCCGCATCCTCGTAGCTAGTGGTGAAGACGATGCTCTCGAACGCCTGCTGCGCGCGCTGTTTGAGCTGCTCGATTTCATCAACGGAAAGCTCGGGCGTGTCGGCCAAGCCGCGGCAATACGCCGCAGGGTCGCTCTTCATCGCCTCGAGCGTTCCCAGATAGGTTTGACGCAGCTGCTCGAACTTCGGCTTCGCGCGCTCGACGGACCCTTCGCTTCGCAGCCACACCGTAACGGCGAAACCCTTGTATGCCGCCTGATATGCGATCTGGCTTCCCAGCACTCCGCCACCGGCAACGACAACGTTCTTGATAGTCATATCCGACCTCCGATCCGCGCGTATGTTGAACTTGCTTATGGCGCGAGACCGGATTGGGGCCCCGCGCCATAAGCCTAGCACGCCTCTAGGAAGCCGCATCGATTTGCCACGCAAACGGTACCAATTCGTTGCTACCGGCGCTTAGCAGATCTGGCAGCGGCAAATCGCCGCCGACGAGCGCTCGAAACCCGCCGCTCCCCCGCACGCACAGCGACAGAGGCAACGGCAAGCGCACAGTCAGCGAACCGGCTAGAACTCGTCGAGCAGTTCGTCGGCAAAGCCCACGCAGTAGTTTGCGAACACCACGCCGTCGCCTTCCTGCGTGGCATCCAGGTCCACGTCCGCCACGATGGCGAAGTCGTTATCCCCCGCCTCGTCGTGGAAAATCTGGCGCACGTGCCACACGTGCAGCTCCTCCTCGTCCGCCTCATCGAACACGAGATAAGCCTTCGAGCGCGCATCGGCGTCCAGCAGGACTTCTTCATGCTCTTCGTAGTACTCGTCCAAAGCCTGCATCCAGGCACGCTCGCCGAAGCCCCAATCGCCATCGGCCTCGCCAAGCCCCGCCGTATCGCGATGAGCCGCCATGCGGACACGATTGAACAGGGCGTTGCGCACAAGCACAGTAAGCCCGCGTCGGTCGCGCACAACCGCTTCGGCACCGGAGGCATCGGGCGGGGCCGCGTCCAACACCGCACCGGCGTTCTCCCACTCGTCGACCAAGCTGCTGTCGACGCTGCGCACGATCAAACCCAGCCAGGCGATGATGTCCTTCAGCTGCTCAGTGCGCTTATCCTCGGGGATGGTACGGTCGAGGCCGCGGAACGCCTCGGACAGGTAGCGCAGCAAGATGCCCTCGTAACGCATGATGCCGAGCTTCTGAATGTACCCCTTGAAGTCCGCCGCGCTTTCCAGCATGTCTCGGAGCACCGATTTCGGCCGCAGATAGTAATCGCGCGCCCACGGCACCGCATCGCAATACTTCGAGAACGCCGCGTCCAGCAGATCTTCCAGCGGCTTGGGATACGTGACGTCGGCGATGCGCTCCAGGCGCTCGTCATAGTCCACGCCGTCCATCTTCATCTCCGCCATGGCGGCATCGCGCGCCTTGCGCTCCTGCGCACGCAGCACCTGTCGCGGATCTTCCAGGGTTGCCTCGACCATAGATACCAAATCGAACGCGTACTCGGGGCTTTCGGGGTCGAGGAGCTCCAGCGCCGCCAGCAAAAACGGCGATAACGGCTGATCGAGCGCGAAATCCTCCGGCAGATCCATGGTGACCGAGTACACGTCCTCGCCGTTCTCGTCCACCTCGTGCACCACCACGTCGGCATCGATGAGCGTCTGCAACACCTCGGCGGCGCGCACGTGGAGCTTCACCTTCTCCTCCGCCGGCTGCAGCGAATCCTCGATAAGCTGGTCGACGCGGGCGCGGGCGTTGCCACCCTGCTCCACTTCGGCCAACACCATGGAATGCGTGATGCGCATACGCGGTGTCAACTGCTCGGGAACCGACTCGATGAGCTTGTTGAACGTGTCCTCGTTCCAGTTCACGAAGTTCTCGGGCGGACGCTTCTTCTTGATCTTCTTGAGCTTCTTCGGGTCGCCGGCGGCCTTCACCTCGGCCTTGTGGTTTTCGATCTCGTGCTCGGGGGCCTCGGCTATGACCACACCCTCGGTGTCGAAACCCGAGCGGCCCGCACGGCCGGCGATCTGATGGAACTCACGACTGCGCAAACGGCGCATCTTGCGACCGTCGAACTTGGTGAGCTGTGTGAGCACCACGGTATGGATGGGCACGTTGATGCCCACGCCCAGCGTGTCGGTACCGCAGATGACGGGCAGCAGACCCTGTTGCGCAAGCTTTTCCACCAGCAAGCGATAACGCGGCAGCATGCCGGCGTGATGCACGCCCACGCCGCAACCCAACAGACGCTTCAGCGTTTTGCCGAACGCCGTGGAGAACTGCGCGCCCTTCATAGCCTCCTTGACCGCCTCGCGCTGCTCCTTGGTTGCCACTCCGTAGCTTGCCAGGTTCTGCGCGCTGGTAAGCGCCGCATCCTGCGAGAAATGCACGACGTACAGCGGGCCCTCGTCCTTGCGCAGAGCAAGCTCAACTGTTCCCTCGAGCGGGGTGAGCGCATATTCGTAGGAGAGCGGCACCGGACGCGGGGCGTCGGTGACGTTAGAGACATCGCGCGTGGTTTGGCGACGCAGCAGATCGGCGATTTGCGTGACGTCGCCCAACGTGGCGCTCATGAGCAAAAACTGCGTTTTCGGCAGCGTGAGCAACGGCACCTGCCACGCCCAACCGCGATCGGTATCGCTGAAGAAGTGAAACTCATCCATGGCGACGCTATGGATGAGGGCATCCGGCCCTTCGCGCAGCGCCTGGTTCGCCAAGATCTCCTCGGTACAGCAGATGACGGGCGCCTCGGTGTTGATATGCACATCACCCGTGATCATGCCAACGTTGTCGCGGCCGAGGAGCTCAACCAAGTTGAAGAACTTCTCGCTAACCAACGCCTTGATGGGCGCCGTGTAGTACGAAGTCTCCCCGAAGCACATGGCCATGAAGTGCATGCCCAGCGCGACCAAGCTTTTGCCGCTGCCCGTAGGCGTACCCAAGATGACATGGTCGCCAACCATAAGCGACATGAGCGCCTCCTCCTGGTGGGGCCACAGCTCGATGCCGCGGTCGGCAACCCAGTTGGTGAACGCTTCGAATGCCTCTTCCTCGGTGAGCTCCGGGTTCGTATCGTATAGATGGTACGCCAGCGCACCCAGCTCGCCAGGCTCATGGCCTTCGGCTTGCGCAGCCAGCGTTTCGACGATGTCCTCGCCTTCGAACGTATGAATATCAGCCATAGGGCAGTTCCTTTACAAAGCATGCAGAATCTAATGCGCTCAACTTGCCATAGCAGCAAGCAACCGCTCGTGTGTCCAAGGTAAATTGTATCGCGATTGCACAAGCGCACGCCCCCGCGAAGCGGAACCACGTTCCGAAGGAGACCCTCTATTCGGCAGCGCTTAACAGCACCGAGTTCTCATAAAGCGACTCAGGCGCGAAATCCTGGCCACCGGGCCATTCAACCGCATCGCCGAATTCGGTGATGCGAACCTTCTTAAAATACCCGGAGTCCCTCAGCCTACCCATGAAATCGCCCTGCAATCGCGGCATAGGATCGAATACGCGTGTCGTGCCATCGGACCACTTCATGACAAGGGTACCCTTTTCGGTAGGTTCGACAGACAGGATCTTTAAACCGCAAACCCATTTCATGGCGCATCCCCTATCTCAAAGGCGAAATGCGATAGCATTCGCCGGTGCTATTGGCCAGATACCAGTTTTCATGCAATTCTTGCTCGTGAAGGGCCATCCAAGCCAGAAGCAGCTTCTCCTGCTTTGGCGGAATCTTACCGCCAAGCCGTTTTCCCTGCAACGAATACGAAGCATCCATATTACCGTAGTACGCATGGACATGAGGCAATGAGTGTTGCTGATCGTCGTCGAAATACATTCGCACGACGATCCCGTAAAACCTGCTGAGCTCGGGCATACTCCGTCCCCTTCCCAAGCGGCATGTGCCGCCTTCCCGTGGTGAAGAGGATCTTGCGAACGTGGTATGGGCGAAGGCGGGACCCTTCGCCAGCTTGGGCACGGCAGACCGCCGAGCATTCGCACTGGCTCATTGCGATTATTATAAAAGCGAACGTCTGTACTGTCAATACAGACGTTCGCTTATCTTGATATCGCAGCGTTTATCAGGGGAAATGCCAGCCCGCTATTTCGCCTTCAGGCTAGCCATGACCAGCGCCTGGCCGAACAGCCGGCCGCCGCCGTTTGCCACCGCGAACTTTGCACGCTCAGGGTCGTTCACGACCGAACCCGCAAGCTCGTGCACGCCGCGTTCGAAGAGCGCCGGCGTCATGACCACGCTCGGGCCCACCATCACCGTGGTGGCGCGCCGCGCCAGATCGAGCAGGCGCGGCGCGGTCTTGTTGATCAGCGTCACGCCGGTGATGAACGCGTAATCCGCCTGCGGCATCACGTACTCGCACCCCGGGTCGGGCGTGTCCAGGCCATCGCGGCAGTTCCGTTCCAAAACAGTGAGGTTTGCATACTCGGCGATATCGGCCACATTCGGAAAATGCCCCACCACCACAACATTCGCGTCGCCCTTTTCGGCGATTTGCGGCTTGTACGCGCAAAACGCGTCCTTCTGCCCGTTGCCTCCGCGCTCGTCCTCGCCGTGGTGCTCGGAGGGGTCGGCGAACTCGCAGCCCAACGGGGCGAGCAGCTCGCGACGCGAATACCACGCGTTCAGCGCCGCAATGCCCAACGTGGCCTCTTGGAAGCACCAGGACTTCGACAGCTCGGCTACCTGGCGCAGCTCCATGCCGCGCAAATCCATCTTATACGTGCGCTTCCCACCTCCGCGCACAGTGAACGCCACGCCCATACCGCAATCCGCCTCGACGTAAGACCAGTTCAGCCCAAGGCAGTAATCGCGCACCAGCACGCCCTCGGGAATGCCCGCGATCATCTGGTTGTACAGGTCCCACGCGGTCCCCGACGCTTCCGTACCCGGAAACGCGATCGCCGTCGCCCGCAAACCCGCCTGATTCTGTTGCGCCGCCATAACGCCCCTTCCTTAACGACATCGAAAATGCCAGCTTACGGCTATTCTTATATCAGTATTATCGCCGCTTGCCTATAATGTAACGCATCATAGGACGAAAGAAGGGGTCAGCGTGCTGTTTCTACTCACCGGCGACGTGCAGATCGGCAAAACCAGATGGCTGGAGGACCTGTGCACCAGCCTGCAAGCAGCAGGCACGTGCGTGGCAGGCGTGGTGGCGCCCGGGCAATGGGTGCCGCGGCCCGAAGGCCAGCCCGGCGGCAAGCACAGCTTCGACGGGGCCGGGCGCTTCGAGAAGCTGGGCATCGACAACGTGCTGCTGCCGCAGGGCAAGCGCATCGAGTTCGCACGCCGCCGCGACCTGGCCGCCAAGAGCAAAGCGTTCACGGAAGGGAAGCAAGCGAAGGCGGCGAAGCTGGGCTGGGCCATCTCCGACACCGCAATAGCGCAGGTCAACGCCCACTTCGCCGAACTGGCGAAACAGGCAAGCATCGCACCTGCCGACAGCGGCGCATATGACCCCACGACCGCGCAGGCCGAGGTCGACACCCCTGCAGCCGCACCGCTCGACAACGGCGTTTGCCCGCCCGTAGCCGCAGAAACCGCCGCCAAAATATCCCCGCTCGCACAAATCAACAGCGATGAACCCACAGTCGCGGCCACAGCCGCAAAAGCAGAGGGCAACGTGCTCGCTGCCGCACCAGCCGCCAACGAAACCCGGCTCGCCCCGCACGCGATGCTCGTGGTGGACGAGCTGGGCCGCCTCGAGCTTCTGCGCAGCTGCGGCCTGACCAACGCGCTGGCCATCCTCGACGCCGGCCCCACGCCGCAGTTTCCCCATGCCATAGCCGTGGTGCGTGAGACGCTGCTCGACGAGGCGCGCAAACGCTTCGAACCGCGCTGGGGCAAGGCAGCCGTCATCGGCCCCGACGACGCGGCCCGCAACCTCGTGCTCGAAACAGCGAGAGCCGCCGGGGGCGCCCACTGAGCCGCACGCACGCGGGAAACCGCCGGCATAGTGCAGAGCATGTCCCGCAAGGGGAACTGCATCGGCAACGGCGCGACCGAGCAGGTTTTCGGGCATTTGAAGGGCGAGTTCTTCAGGGGGCAGGAAGTGGCCCGACTTCGAGTCGTTCAAGGCTGACCTGAACGCCTACGTGACCTGCTGGAACACGCAGAGACGGCAGGTCAAACTGAAGGGACTGACCCCGGAGGAGTTCCGGAATCAGTCCCTTGCGGCGTTGTTCTTATTTAGGCCGTCCAAGTTTTGCAAAGGACCCCGTTTCCTGAACATCAAAAGAAGTGAATCAGGCAGCCCGGCCGAGTCTGTACTCGACTGGGCTGCTTCCGTCTAGGCGTTTCTTGATGCGCACGTTGTTGTACCAGTCGATGTACTTTCCCAAATCCCTTTCGAAAACGTCGGGATCGTCTCCCTCCCAATCGTAGTAGAACTCGGTCTTGACCATCGAGAAGAAGTTTTCAGCCTTCGCATTGTCGAGGCAGTTTCCTTTGCGGGACATGGACTGGACGATCCCCATCCGCTCAAGCGCGAGTCTGTAGGCGGGCATCTGGTACTGCCAGCCCATGTCCGAATGCAGCAACGGGGCGCCTTCGCCATCGAGCCTGCCCTCGAGGCCCGCCAACATCTCGAGGACCATCTTCATGTTCGGGGACCTGGATATCGAGTAGGCGACGACCTCGTCGTTGTAAAGGTCCACCACGGGCGAAAGGTAGAGCTTCGTGCCGCCCACCTTGAATTCGGTGACATCGGCCACCAGCTTGGTCATCGGGCCCTCCGCCTTGAAGTCGCGGGCCAGCAGGTTCGGGGAGGACTTGCCGACCTGGCCCATGTAAGATCGGTACTTCCTGCGTCTGCGGGTCCGGCACAGCAGCCCCTCCTCGCGCATGACCTTGAGCACCGTCTTGTCGGCGATACGGATGCCGGCCGCTTTGCGCAACGCGGTGGCAACGCGTCGGTATCCATACCTGAACTGAGATTTCTCGCATATCTCCACTATGACCGGCCGCTCGACTGCCTGCCTGTCGGAGGGAGGGTTCGCCTCGTGGTAATAGTAGGTGGAGCGCGACATCCCCATGAGCTTCAGGAGCGTGGAGAGTGGGTATTCCCGCCTCAGCGACTTCACTATCTCGTGCTTCCGCCTGTTGCCGAGAGGTCCGTCGCCGAGGCGGCCATTCGTTTTAAGATCTCCACCTCCATCTCGAGGCGGGCGCACCGCTGCTCGAGGGTCTCCTCGCTCGCGGGCTCCTTCCTCCTTCGCCCCGATGGATGGACGACGAGGGCGTCCTCGCCTCCCTCTCGGTACCGCTTCACCCAGTCTCGTATCTGCGCGCTGTTGCGCACGCCATGCTCGAGGGCGAGGGCTTTGTAGTCGCCCTCGCCACGGAGATAGGCTTCTACGACGCGAAGCTTGAACTCCTGGGGGTAGCGGTTGTTCTTTCTCGGCCTGTCTATAGCCCCGACGCCGCCTTGGTCGATCCTCTCCCTCCAAAGCTTCACGGTTGACTTCGTAAGACCAAACTCGTGTTGCAGCATGGTGATGGTCGCGCCATCGGCGTACCTGTCCGCAAAGCGCTGCTTAAACTCAGCGGAGTAATCCTTGCTCAGCAAATCAACCCCCTAACGCAGAAGACCCCTATAGGAGAAGCAGAACATTGTCTGTCCAACTATAGGGGTTCACTGCACTTTTGGGGCGCAGTTCACGTACGGTCGGCTCCCGTGGTTTCAAGAAGCAAAACATATCGCTAGCAAAACTTCCTCTGTACCACTGGTTCGCAGATATGCCAGGCGGGGCTTCGGTACACACTCGTCTGCCCCGCCTGGCATCGCCTTTGCGTTAAAGCACCCACGCTTCGCTTTCGCGCTGCAGCTCCAACATGCGGCGGTATCTACCATCGGGCTTCTCGCGCAGCTCTGCCGGGCTTCCCTGCTCCACCACACAACCACCTTCGAGCACCACAATCTTGTCGGCATTGTCAACCGTGCGCATACGATGTGCGATAACGAGTACCGTCTTGCCTTGAAGCAATTCAGAAAGAGCAGCTTGCACGTATGTCTCGTTTTCCACGTCGAGTGAGGCCGTTGCTTCATCGAGCAGCACGATCGGAGCGTCTTTCAGCAGGGCACGCGCAATCGAGATACGCTGGCGTTCACCACCGGAAAGCCTGCTGCCGTTTTCCCCGATCATGGTGTCGTAGCCGTTGGGCAAACGCTCCACGAACTCGTCGCAGCGCGCCGCCCTCGCCGCAGCAAGAACCTCCTCGTTCGTAGCATCCTTCTTCCCGAGGCGAATGTTCTCACGCACGGTATCGTCAAAGAGCACCACGTCCTGGAACACCTCGGAGAATGCAGAAAGCAGCGTTTCCGAATCGACAGTAGAGACGTCGACGCCTCCCACGAAGACCGCGCCAGAGCTTACGTCCCAAAAACGCGAAGCAAGCTTGACAGCTGTACTCTTCCCCGAACCAGACGCGCCCAAAAGCGCTGTCACCTGCCCTTCTCGCGCCTTGAACGATACGCCGTCCAAAACATCCTCGCCGTCGGCGTATGCGAAGCCCACGTCTTCGAAGACCACGTCATAGCCTTGAGGCTCAAACGAGGTGCTACCCGTCTGGACCGGCTCGTTCTCGATGGCACGCATGCGCTTCAGGCTCAAGCTCATGTCCATCAACTCGGCTACAGCCTGCAAAACAACGTTGATGGGATCGTAGACCCTCGTCACCGCCAACAGGTATACAAAGAACACGAGGAAGTCGACTTGCCCCATCACGAGCAGCATCGTCCCCACCACGATGACGGATGCGATTCCCAGACGCAGAAAGCCTTGGGCAGAGCATACCGCCACGCCCATAGCCAACTCGGCATCGATCTTCTCTCTCTCGAAACGATCGATGCGGCAATCAAGCTCATCCTGGAATGCGCCCACCTTGTTGAGAGAGCGTATCTCACGATGGCATTCAAGGTATTCCTGCAGACCATCGGCAAACGAAAGGGACGCCGCATTCTTCTTCGCGGTATGTGACTTCTGGATGTGCGCAGTCAGAAGCAACGCCGCGAGCGCCACGGGAATGGGCCAGAGGGCAGATGCCGCCAACCTCCAGTCGAACGCGAACATCATAGCGGCGAATACCAGCGTCGAAGCGCCCATGCCGAAAATCTGCGGCATAGTGTGCGAGAACAGGCGCTCCTGATCGGAACAGTCCTTCATGATAACGCTCGTCAAATCGGACAAATCGCGCCTTCCGAAAAACGAGAGCGGAAGCAGGCGCAAACGCTCCGCGATGGCGATACGCTTGCGGGCGCTTTCTTGGTAGACCACCGTGTACGTCGCGCGATATTCCCACATCTGTGTGACGAACATCACAACAAGTGCCGCCACAATGCCCGCTGCGTAGAGCGCCATGCTTGGCAGGCCAACTGAAGGGTTGTCCAAGTACCTTATGAAATCGCTTGCGACGAAGTACAGCACCACGATGGGCAGCATCAGCATCAGGTTCGCCAACGCACAGAACCCAGCACCGCGTATAAAATCCTTCATGCCTTGATCGGTCAAGGCAAAAGCATCTTGAATCCTACGCCACATGGCCGTCACCCCCTTCAATCCTCCACGTCGCGCTCGTTCGGTAGTCTCGCCACATGCGCGCATACAGTCCGCCTTGCGCGACGAGTTCTTCATGGGTACCCTGTTCCGCGACAGAACCACGGTCGATGACGAAAATGCGATCCGCATTCACGACGGTTGACAGACGGTGTGCGATCATAAGCACCGTCTTGTCTGCGCAAAGCGTTGCAAGAGCGGCCTGGATCAGTGCCTCATTTTCGGGGTCGGCAAACGCCGTCGCCTCGTCGAGAACCACAATTGGGGCTCCCTTCAGAATGGCACGCGCAAGCGCGATGCGCTGACGCTCTCCCCCGGAAAGATACACGCCAGCTTTTCCTACCACGGTGTTCACGCCATCGGGAAACTTGGCAATGATGTCATCGCACTGGGCCGCATGAAGAGCCGCGAGCACCTCAGCATCGCTTGCATTGGGGCGGCCCGCACGCACGTTATCAGCCAAGCTTAGCTTGAACAGTCGATCGTCTTGGAACACGAAAGAAACGGCACCCATCAGTTCCTCGGCAGGAATTCGTCGCACATCCGCCCCGCCCACGAGAACGACGCCCTCATCTGCGTCCCAAAAGCGCGGGACGAGCGACGCGAGCGTCGACTTGCCTCCGCCCGACGGCCCGACGAGAGCCACCGTCGCCCCGGCGGAAACGGAAAGCGATACGTTGCAAAGCGCCGGTTCCCTGGACCCCGGATACGAGAAGCTGACGCCCGCAAGCTCGATGCTCGCCTCCTTCGGATGGAGAGCTTCGGCAGACTCCACCTCGTCGATGGGAGCGACTTCCATGATCGTGCTCATCCGCCGCAGCGCGTCTTCGGCGATCATGACGGCCTCCGACGAATACATGACCTTCGACATCATCGTTGTCGTCATCGCCGAGAAGAACGCATAGAACAGGAAGTCAATCAGGAAAGCCGGGAAATCAGGTGCGACGGCCGCAAGCGCAATGCCCGCAGGCACGAGCACCGCAAAGGTCGAGTTGATCGCAACCAACTGCACGACTTGGGGTCGTCGGCAATACTCGGTATAGTTCGTCGCCATGTCACGATAGTCGACGATCGCCTCGTGGAACGCCTTGAACGAAAGCACCGTCTGCTGGAATACCTTTACCACGGGTATGCCGCGAACGTATTCGGTTGCCGCAGCGCTCATACGCATGAGGGCCGCCTGGTACAGCTCCATGAAATGGCGGCCGCCCTTCGCGTCCTCGCGGCCCATCATCCACCACATCGCGGCGAAGGAAACGGCGATGGGGACGAGGCACAGAAGCCCCATCCTCCAGTCGAACAGGAACGCCACGACGAAGAAGATCACCGGGGTGGCGAAAGAGCCAACGAAATCGGGCAGCTTGTGGGCGATGAGGTCTTCAGTCTGACCCGCGCACCCATCGATCACGCGGCGCATCTCCCCCGATGAGTGCGCGCTGAAATAACCTATAGGGATTCGCGCAACGTGGCGTACCATCATCTTGCGCATATTTGCCGCAATACGAAAAGCCGCCAGATGCGAAGCCATGAGCGCGCCAAAATACACGATGATGCCCAACACGGCGAAAACCACAGCAAGCACAGCCCACATCGCGGCAGATGACGCTTCTGCCCAGTTCGGGTACACCGAAACCAGGTCGCGAACCACGAACCATACGCAAACAAGCGGCATCACGGTGAGCACGGCGTTCAGCACCGAAAGGCCGCATCCTACATACGCCAAGACCCGCCGCTTGCCAGCAAACCCCAACAGCTCGAGAATCGCGTTTTTCTTCTTGGCAGGACCTTCTTTCCCCACGTCCTTTCCTACTCCCGTCGTTAGATTGTTGTCTTCCCTGGTCATTGCCATATTTGCCTCCCGGCCGTAAATTTACATGCCAAGCTTGGCAAAGTGCTTCGAGAACACCTTGGTACCGATGAAGCCGCCGACGAGGCCGCCAGCGATGGTGGCAGCGCCGGTAACGACGCCCATTGGGCTTAGGATCGAGTTAACGAGCGTTTGGCCGTACTCGAGGGTCATGCCGGCTTGAACGCACATCTCGGCATAAGCCTCGCCCATCATGAGGATGAGAGAGATCTGCCCCAGCCAGAAGCAGAACGTGAACGCGGCAAAGGCACAGATAAGCTTGGTCTTGGTGCG
>CAKTWI010000001.1 GCA_934630815.1 uncultured Senegalimassilia sp. | reverse complement strand
GTCTGCATTTGCTTACGCCCACATATACAACGTATGCGCGGAAAGGCAGATATGCGCAAGTTACATGAGGGTGATATTTCGCTAACTCCCACGCAGGAGCGTCTGCTCGGCTATATCGCCGCGCAAACGACCATATCAGGTGCGGCGCAGGCAACGAAAAAGGAGTTGTCGCAGCTGATGGGCTGCAGCGTCAAGACCATCGACCGCGCCATCACGCGCATGAGCCGAGAAGGGCTTATCAAAGTCGAGCCATGCCATTCCGAAAACGGAGGGCAGCTTTCGAATGCATACAGCGTTGTAAATAGCTGATCGGGGCTCTTACGACCCGGTCCTTTCGTGATTGCAACCAAACGATAAACGAGCACGCAAGGCGATAACGGGAAAGGGAAGAGAAGCCCCGACTGAGGCCTCCAGCAGAGAAGGCTAAATCCGCCGAGCTAACAACGGACCAGGTCAACCAACTGTTACAGCCGCTGATAACGCAGTAGACGAACCGGTAACGGTGGCTTTTGGAACAGGCGATTTGCATCGGTACGCATCGATGCCGATGCAAAGCATAGGTTGGAGGATTGCGAAATAGCGATCCGGATAGCTGAATCTGGCAAGGGGGTTAATCAATGAAGAGATTCAGAAAAACACTGGGCATTGTAGCGTTGGCGCTAATGGTTTCGCTTAGCCTTGCAATGCCGGTAAGCGCATGGGCGGATGAGGCAGAAAGCTACGGAAAGCCTGATGTTTCCGGTCCTCAGAGCGCATGGTACAACGGCCAGTCCCATCACTTCAGGTCGACCGTCAAGGACTCCGTAAGCGGTAAAGACCTTGTGGAGGGAACGGATTACACCCGATTCTTCGGTTTTATAAGCGACCGTGGCAACGCGGACGACATTGATACCTGGCTTCCAACCGATGACAGCTTGGTAAGCTCGGGTTTTGTTTGGGAGAGAATTGACTTCAAAGGCAATTACGCGGGGAACGGCTCCTATTTTGTGCGTCACAATATCATGACGCTGTATGAGTTCAAGGAGCTGAATGCCACCAAGGTCGAGGGCGAAGCCGACCCGACCTTGGGAGCCACTTTGAGCTTGTTCGTCGGCGATCCCACGACTCTGCTTGATCTTTCGGCTTTTAGCCTCAGCCGTAAGGCGGGCGAGCAGCCCGGCGAGTACGCGATCACCTATACGACCGATCCGGAGCAGCTTCCGGAAGCTTACACGAGCAATAGCGCGGGAACCCGTACGGGCCTTGGCGACGTCGACCTGGGCGACGGCTATATCTACAAGATGGTAGTCGGCGACGACATCTGCGGCTATAACTACATCCGTATCGTTCCCGCCACGCTCACCATCGTCCCCGCCTATACCGATGTCAGCGCTACGATCGCTTGGAAGGATTCCTCTGACAAGGACGGTCTGCGCCCGAGCGCCGAGGACTACGCCAAGCTTCTCTCGCTGACCGCTGATGGTGTCGCTTCTGATATGCTACCCGCTGTTGTGGACAATGGCGACGACACGTATACCGTCACGTACACCGGCGTCCGCCAGTACGCCTATGACGACAACGGCGAGCGTTATGATGTCGACTACAAGATCACCCAGGCAGACGTCGATGGCTATACTACCGACAACGCTACCGTCGGTAACGAGGGCGTCATCACGAATACGCATGAGGTGAAGGTCGCGCCTCAACCCGAGCCCCAGCCTCAGCCCCAGCCTCAGCCCGAAGAGCAGCAAGTAGCTACCGAGCTGGCCGAGACCGGCGATCAGACCCCGAGCGCCCTTGTGGCCCTGGCTCTGGGTGCTTCCGCACTGGGAATCGCCATCGTGGCAAAGAGGCGTAGCAAGCGCTAAGCGCGGCGCTTCTTTAACTTCATGATAACGAGAGAAGCCCGTCGGCTTGTGCCGACGGGCTTCTTTTTATCTACGTCCGGATGCTCCCGCTTACGCGTAGATCTCCTTCTCCACCACCAGTTCGTTCTTGATCTTGCCGACCAGGTTCTGCAGCGCGTCGATGCAGCGCGGGCGGATGTCGGCGCCGATGAGCACGTACATGAGCGAATCGCCCACGTTCAGCACGCCCTCGTTGAGCCACACGCGCACGTAGTAGACGCCCGGCCACGTGAGCGCCTCCTTGACTGCCTGCTCAAGGCCTTCGGCGTCGTAGCTGAAGTCGACCTGGGCGACGTCGCCGAGCCCCTCGACGCCTTCGCGCACCTGCGCCTTGGGCGTGATGCGCACCACGCCGTTGTGCGTGAGGAACATGCCGCACTGCGCGGCCTTCGGGTCCTGTTTCGCTTCCTTGAGCCATTCGTCCATGGACGGTTCGGGTTTCGCCATTTTGGCCTCCTTGCGTGAAGTTGACGGTTGTCGCCGTGCCGATCGGGCGGGATTCGCCGCGATAGCATGTTTTCGCGGCTCAAATTGTACCGCACGCGTAAAGGCCTGGTGGGGCTTCTGTGAACACTGCAAAAAGCTCTTTAAAACGTAAAAGTAAACAGATAGTCTTGAACAATTTTCTTACGAGGCGTAGATTAATCGGCCAGTATTTTAGTGGCCGATTCGACAGGACAAAAACCCGTTTTCTACTGATAACCTGGTGAAACATATATTCACATAGCCTATCGGTTAAGGGGATTTCCATTGACCATATTTTTGTGCAGGTGCACAAAATGTTGGCGAAAAGTGTCCGAATCGTGAAGAAAACAAAAGACATCTTCACTTCTGGCGCAGCCCTGATAGATTGGCAATCGCACCGAAGGCAACAAGCTTGTCAAGGAACAGATTTCCAACGTTGCCAAACGGTGAAGTTGACCAAAGTCTGAAACGGATTCAGGCGAGCGAGAAAGGATGACGGGTTAAAATGAATGCAGCAACGAACGTGAAACAGATCCAAGGAAACCATACCCCGATTACTATGCTCGTCGGGTTCGTCGCCCTGCTGGCTATCGCGATCGCAGTGTGCGCCATCGCTTCTTCGGCTGCTGCTTCGCTGATGGGTTTCACCCTGGTGGCAGCTCAGACCCCGGCCATCAGCCTTGCATGGCTCGGTAGCACTGTGGCTCCGCTGCTGGGCGAATTCGCGGTGCTGTTCGTCATCGCCGCCGGCCTGGCCTACATGGCTGCCCACAAGTAAACGCACCTGCGCGGCAAACACAATCTCATATGCAAAGCCCTCGCGAACGCGGGGGCTTTTTCGTTCCAGGGGACGGCTTGGCGGGGTTGCCGAGCCGTTACTATTTGCAGGCGAATTTACCAGGTTGACACAGTGCCGTGCGTCCGAGCCTGATACTATGGAACGGATTGAGAACAGCGTCAGTTTGCCAATTGCAACTTGACACCGGGAACTGCGAGAAAGCGAGCGCGCCTATGTCTTTGGCACCATCGGATCATACCAAGCAACCTGATAACCGCACCACCATGGAACTGGGCGCCGTGCTGCCCATGACCGCCGAGGTGCGCGACGACCACCTGTTCGTCGGCGGCGTCGATATGGTGGAGCTTGCCCATAAGGAAGGTACTGCGCTCTACGTCATGGACGAGGCCGACATGCGCAATCGCATGGAAACCTACCTCAAGGCGTTCCGCAGCCGCTACGAGAACTCCGACGTCATCTTCGCCTCCAAGGCGTTCCTTAACAAGGAAACCGCGCGCATCGTTGCGCAGGAGGGCCTGTGCCTTGACGTGTCCGGCGGCGGCGAGCTGTGGTGCGCGCAGCAGGCGGGCTTCCCCATGGAGCGCGTCTTCGTGCACGGCAATAACAAAACGCCGCAGGAGCTGCGCGAGGCTATTTCGGCTGGCGTCGGCCGCATCGTGGTGGACAGCCGCATCGAGCTGGGCCGCATCAGCAAGATCGCCGGCGAGCTGGGCGTCACGCAGGACGTCTACATGCGCGTCACCCCCGGCGTCGAGGCAGACACGCACGAGTACATCCGCACGGGCTGCGAAGACAGCAAGTTCGGCTTCACCATGCTCGACGACTTCGCCTTCAAGTGCGTCAAGGACGCGCTTGAGGCTCCGAACGTGCGCCTGGCGGGCTTCCACTGCCACATCGGCTCGCAGATCTTCGCGCTCCATTCGTTCGCCGAGGCCGTGCAGGTCATGGTCGAGTTTATCGCCCGCGTGAAGGAAACCTACGGCTACGAGGTCGAGGAACTGGACATGGGCGGCGGCCTGGGCATCGCCTACAAGGCCGATGACAAGCCCTCCACCATCGACGAGTTCGCCGAGTGCACCGTCAATGCGGTTCGCGAGAACTGCGAGCGCCTGGGCGTGAAGCTGCCGCGCCTGGCCGTCGAGCCCGGCCGCAGCCTGGTGGCAACCCCGGGCCTCACGCTGTACACCGTCGGCATCCTGAAGACGCTGCCCGGCATCCGCAAGTACGTGGCCATCGACGGCGGCATGTCCGACAACATCCGCACGGCGCTCTACCACGCCGACTACGAACCCACCATCGCCAACAAGGCCGGCCAGCCCCGCACCGAGATCGTCACGCTGTGCGGCAAGCACTGCGAAAGCGGCGACGCGGTGGTCATCGACATGCCGCTGCAGACGCCTGAGCTGGGCGACGTCATCGCGGTGTTCGGCACCGGCGCGTACTGTTACACCATGGCCAGCAACTACAACGGCCAGCCGCGCCCCGGCATCGTGTTCGTGAAGGACGGCCAGGCCCGCGTGGTCACCCGCCGCGAAACCTACGCCGACTTGTACCACCGCGACATCTAACCGCATTCGGGCGGTCGGGCTGGCGCAGCGTCGGGGTTGACCCGGCTGCTGCAAGTCCGACCGCCCGCCGATATTCCGCGCTTTCGCGGGTTTTGCGAGCTTGGCGGTCGTCTCGCCGGCTCCAGGGGGCCTGTGGGCGGCATCGGCGCGCGGCGCCGGCGTTCCTGCGGTATCCTCTGTTCCGCAACAAAGTCATCCCAAACCCGCCCAGCGCTTCGGGCACAGCTTTTCAACCTTTCGAAGGGGGAGACATGACCATCAAACTTGGACTCGTGGGAACGGGCACCGTCGGCGGCGGCTGCTTGGACATCCTGCGCAACCATCGCGAGGATTTCAAGCGCCATCTGGGCGTCGACATGGAAGTGGTGCGCGTGTGCTCGCGCAATCCCGAGCAGGCCGAGGCGCGCGGTGTGCTGCACCTGTTCACCGAGGACTTCAACGACATCATCAACGACCCCGAGATCGATATCGTCATCGAGCTGATCGGCGGCACCACCGCCGCGCGCGACGTGGTGCTCGGCGCCCTGCGTGCCGGCAAGAACGTTGTCACCGCCAACAAGGCGCTCATGGCCACCTTCGGCGACGAGGTCATGGACCTTGCCCGAGAGAAGAATCTGGAAGTGGGCTTCGAGGCCAGCGTCGGCGGCGGCATCCCCATCATCCAGCCGCTGAAGCATTCGCTCATCAGCAACGAGATCACCTCCGTCATGGGCATCGTGAACGGCACCACCAACTATATGCTCACGCGCATGGTCGACGACGGCCTGTCCTACGAGGATGCGCTGGCCGAGGCTCAGGCGAAGGGCTTCGCCGAGGCAGACCCCACCGCCGACGTCGACGGCTTCGACGCTGCCGCGAAGATCGCCATCCTGGCATCTATCGCCTTCAACAGCCGCGTGAAGCTCAACGACGTCTACACCGAGGGCATCCGCAACATCACGCAGCTCGACATGGATACCGCTGACGACATGGGCTACGTCATCAAGCTGCTGGCGCTGGCGCATCGCACGCCCGAGGGCATCGACGTGCGCGTGCATCCCACCATGCTGCCGAAGGCCCATCAGATGGCCCAGGTCAACGGCGTGTTCAACGCAATCTACGTCACGGGCGACGCCGTGGGCGAGACCATGTTCTTCGGCGAGGGCGCCGGCGCGGGCCCGGCCGCCGCGGCGGTCATGGGCGACGTGCTGGAGGTTGCGCGCCATATGACGCTCGGCATCCCGCCGGTGGTCGGCTGCACCTGCACCGACAACTTGCCCATCGTTCCCATGGAGCAGCTCAGCACGAAGTACTACATCCGCTTCTCCGTGGCCGACCGCTCCGGCGTGCTGGCTGCCATGGCCGGCGTGTTCGCCAAGCACGGCGTAAGCGTGCGCAGCGTGGTGCAGCGCGGCAGCGCCCAGCATGAGACGGTGAACCTCAGCTACGTCACGCACACCGCCAGCGAGGCAAGCGTGCGCCGCGTGCTCGAGGAGATCGGCGGGCTCGAGGACGTCCTGCGCGCCGAGCCCAGCGTCATCCGCGTGGAAGACTAGCTCGATTGGCGTAATCGAAGATATTTTGCTACTTTATAGGGAAGCCGGTTGAACGGGGCGAAGGGGTTGTTTCCCCGCCCCGTTTCTTTACGAAAGGGGATTTCATGGAGCAGTATAAGGAAGAGTTCATCCACTTCATGGTGGAGAGCCACGTGTTGAAGTTCGGCAGCTTCACGCTGAAGAGCGGCCGCCAGTCCCCGTTCTTCATGAACGCCGGCGCGTACGTCACGGGCGAGCAGCTGCACCGTCTGGGCAAGTACTACGCCCAGGCCATCCATGACAACTTCGGCCTGGACTTTGACGTGGTGTTCGGCCCGGCCTACAAGGGCATCCCGCTGGCCGTGGTCACCGCCATCGCGCTGCAGGAGCTCTACGGCAAGGAAGTGCGCTACTGCTGCAACCGCAAGGAGGTCAAGGACCACGGTGCCGACAAGGGCAACCTGCTGGGCGCCGACCTGCACGACGGCGATCGCGTCATCATGGTCGAGGACGTCACCACCTCCGGCAAGTCCATCGACGAGACGTATCCCATCCTCAAGGGCGCTGCCGACGTGGAGGTAAAGGGCCTGATCGTCAGTCTGAACCGCATGGAGGTCGGCAAGGGCGGTGTGGTCACCGCTCAGAAAGAGGTGCAGGAGAAGTACGGCTTCCCCGTGGCGTCCATCGTCAGCATGGCCGAGGTCGTCGAGTGCCTGTACAACAAGGAGGTCGAGGGCGAGGTCGTCATCAACGACGACATCAAGGCCGCCATCGACGAGTACTACGAGCAGTACGGCGCCAAGGAATAGGCAACGCACGCCCGATCGCTTCGGATAAATCGAATAACGAAGCCTAGCGGCGCCGAACGGCCATGGGTCGTTCGGCGCCGCTGCTGTTTTCGGGTGTTGGTCTGCAGTTCTGGCGGGCGCGCGCGCTTCCTGCTAGGCTTGGGAAAAGGCAAACGCAAGGGAAGGATGAGTCATGGACGCAAGCAAGATCGGCGTAGTGTTCGACTGCGATGGCACGCTGCTCGATTCGATGGGCGTGTGGCACGGGCTGCAAAACGAGCTGGCCGAGCGTGCAGGAGGCACGCTGACCGCCGATGACGTGGCGGCGCTGGCGCCTATGAGCATTCCCGAGTGCGGCGTGTTCTTCCACGAGAAGTTCGGCTTGGGCGAAAGCGACCACGAGGTGGTCGGCATGATCGACGAGTACATGCTTGACTTCTACCGCCATCGCGCCGAGGCGCGTCCCGGCGCGCTCGAGTTCGTGCAGGGGCTTGCCCAGGCGGGTGCGCACCTGACGGTGGCTTCTTCGAGCCCCAAGCCGTACCTGATGGCCGGCATCGAGCGCTGCGGGTTCGCCCCGTATCTCGAGCGCGTGCTGTCGGTCGAGGACGTGCATTCCACGAAGCGCGAGCCCGACGTATGGGACCGCGCCCGCGAGATTATGGGAACGTCCAAGCAGCTGACCTGGGGCGTTGAGGATTCTGCATACGCCATCGGCACGCTTGGCGGCGCCGGCTACCGCACGCTCGCCATATACGACAGCGATGACGCCGGCGCGTGGGATGCCCTGCAGGCTTCTGCCGAGCACGCGATCCGCAGCTTCGAGGACCTCACGGTCGAGGAATTCCTCACCTGGAACGAGCAGCCGCTCTTCGTCGGCACGGCGAACAAGTAGGGGCAAGGAGGGGCGTGCGGCTTCTCGCTTATCCTGTTCATGACCGCTTTGCGGGCACGGCGAGCAAGTGGGTCCGCGATTGGGTTTGACGCGCTTTCCTGGCGCCCGTCTCCTTATTCCGTGATTACGGCTTGCGCTTGCTGTAAGGCGCCGGCATGCCGTTTTGGTCGATGGGATGGCGTGCTCTCTGATATGAATGAGGGCGTTGGCTGGCGGTTTCTCGGTGGGCGAGGGAAGCCGATCTGCGTTCCTCCCGAGGTGCATAGTCCCTCCCGATCCTCTGGTGAAAATCGATGGGCCCGGAACGATCATTCGTTCCGGGCCCATCGCTATTTGTTGGCCGGTTGGATTTTCCTTCGAGGCGCCTCCCTTAATCCCAGGGGTTTTCCTGGAACAGGGGCTCGGGTGTGGGCGGGCGGTCCGAGTAGGGATCGTAGCCGTCGTCGTCCTCGTTCTCGGCGCGGATGAAGGGGTCGTTCGCGGGCTGCTCCGATGCGGATCCGGGCACTGCGCCCTCCTTCGCCGACTGTCGCCCCGCTCCAGCCGACGGCCTCTTGCCGGCTTTGCCGGGCAAAGGAGTGACCTGCGGTTTGATGGTGTAGTGCTTCGGCATGGCGTTTCCCTATTCGCCGGCGCCCAAGTCGCTCAGGTCGTAAGGCGTGGTCTGGTACACGTAGTAGTTCAGCCAGTTCGTGTACAGCAGCTGCGCGTGCGCACGCCACGTGCTGACCGGCTCCTGCGTGGGGTCGTCGTTGGGGAAATAGTGGGCCGGGACGGGGACGTCCATGCCCTTGTTCACGTCGCGCTCGTACTCGGCGCGCAGCGTGCCGGTATCGTACTCGGGGTGGCCGAACACGAAGAAGTGGCGGCTGTCGGTGCTCTTGGCGATGTAGACGCCGGCCTCATCGGACTGCGCGACGATCTCCAGGCGCGGGTCCGCCTCGATGTCCTCGGCGTACACGGTGGTGTGGCGGGAATGCGGCGCCCAGAAGCGGTCGTCGAATCCGCGCACCAGCGGGCTGGAGGGTTTGAGCACGTCATGGTTGAACACGCCGGAGAGCTTCTTCGGCAGCTCGTGCTTCTGGATGCCGTAGTGGTAGAAGATGCCGGCCTGCGCGCCCCAGCAGATGTGCAGCGTGGAGTGCACGTTGGTGGTGGACCACTTCATGATGCGGCACAGCTCGTCCCAGTAGTCGACGTCCTCGAACTCGTGCAGCTCGACGGGCGCGCCGGTGATGATCATGCCGTCGTAGCGGTTGTCTTTGACCTGGTCGAACGAGCGATAGAACGTCTTCAGGTGCTCTTGGGAGACGTTGCGCGACTCATGCGAGATGGTGTGCAGCAGCTCCACCTCGATCTGCAGCGGGGTGTTGGACAGCTTGCGCATGATCTGCGTTTCGGTCTCGATCTTCTTCGGCATGAGGTTGAGCAGCAGCACGCGCAGCGGGCGGATGTCCTGATGCATGGCTCGATGCTCGGTCATGACGAAGATGTTCTCGCTTTCCAGCTGCTCGGTCGCGGGCAGCTGGTCGGGGATCCTGATTGGCATGGATCGGTCCTTTCCGGATTGAGCGTCCCGCGCGCGGGCGGGACGGGTATGTGCGGTTGTGCGGCGGAGTTGGCGCCGTTCACCTGCTGAAACTTACCGCCTGCACCATAATATCAAAGGCTCAGAATACCGGGTTATTGGTAAACCAGAAAGCAAGTTATCGCCGCAAGCAAACGCAGCGGGCGAGCCGCTGGTCAGCGGGTGGCGATGCGAGCAGCGTGGTGCGGAGAATCGGTGACAGGTGGGCTTGCAATGCCGGCAAAGCGTGCAGGTCGGCGCGTCGGCCAGGCGATGCGGCGGACCAGCGGGGGCAGCGGGTTGGCGAAGCGGCTCTGGGTGACGGACATCCCGGGTGCAACTGGAGGTCGTCGACCTGATCGAGATGTCAGCGCGGTGTACGCCCGGCGTTTGGCGGTTTCGCGGTGCCGGCCGAGTGTACGGGCTGATATGGCGGCAGGCCGATGCAGTCAAGTATTGCCACCGGCTTATATAATCCATCGGCAATGCGCAACACCGACAGTGCAAGGCATCGACATTGTTTCGAGCTGTACTCGTGCTTTTCTCGGCGTTGTCTTTTGGCGCCCGGAACCGTCTCGATGACGCACTTGCCGTGCTCCCCATCTTCTGGGTCCTTTTGCAGAAAATGGGCCCCAAATTTGACATCTTCCCTGAACTTCTGGGCGGTTTTCGGGGGACGATTTCGTGCCGAATATTTCTGACCTGGGGAAACGCATGCGTCAGAGGGCGCTTCTCGCCGTTTTCGCCTGCAAAACCGCCCAGAAGTTCAGGCAACCCCATTGCGGTCGCCTAACCCTCCTGCTTGCTTCGCGACCGCTTCCGCGCAAGCCCTCGTCGCGGGCAAGGGCGCGTTCGCTTCGTTTCGCCCGGTCGGCACTCGCGCAGTTCCTTCCGCCAGAGTCCCTCGCGCTGGCTTCTTCCGCTCAGCCTCGCTATTCCTTGCACAGCTATATCCGTTCGAATCCGCTGTTTGTCGTGTTGTTGTCTTCGTCTAGGTTTGTCGCTCGATGCCCTGGTTGGTCCACCCGGCCCGTCCGTCGAGCTGGCTTCTCTAGCCCGAACTCCGCCTGTCGTGTCGGCCCTTTCCGCTCGAGTTTGCTGCCTGGTGCTCAGCTCCTTCCGTCTTGGCCCCGCCCGTCGCGTTGCTCTCCTCTTCCGAATTCCCATCCCTTGCGCAGCTTCGTCTGCCCGAGCCTTCCGCCTGTCGAGCTGGCTTCTTTTATCCGAACCCCGTCCTTCTCCCGACTTCGCCCGCTCGGACCGTGGTGCCGACCGCGCCGGCGCATCCTTAGTGAATATCGAATGCGCTGTTCAGCGCGAACTCGCGCAAGATGCCTTGCTGAATCGCATCGGGCTTGGGCAGGGGCCGTTTCCGCTTGCGATGCGCGGCAATGGCGGCAGCGGCGTGTTCGAAGCGGACCGGGTCATCGACCTGCTGCGTACGGAGCGAGATGACGCTGATTCCAAGCGACGTCAAAATGGTGGCTCGCGTTTGGTCTTCGACGATCTTGCGCTCATCGCTGTGGTGCGCCTTGCTGTCGTATTCGACCGCAAGGTTCCAGTTCGGCCAGAACAGGTCGCAATAAAACTGCCGCACGCCATGCGCCCTTCGCAGGTCCGGGGCGCAAACGGGATAGTTCATCTGCGGCTTCGAAAAGCCATAGCCTCCCCAGCATGGCGGCGTGCAAAGCAACATGGCCAACGCGGTCTCCCTCGGGGAGGCCGACCCCTCCGCTATATGCGTCAGCGCCTGGCGGGCTCGCGCAATGCCGCGTGCGCCTTTTGCGCTTCCGAGAAAGTCGCCGATTCTGTCCTTGGAGGTGAGCGCCGGCTGCTCGATTGCGCGTCCATCGGGTGCGAGGGAATAGCATCCGCACAGCTCGAACCCGAGCTTGATCAGCTGAAGAAGAGGTAGTACGCGCGCCATCTGCAGAAAGCACAGCTCGGGCGTGCTGCAGAAGATATCGCCCTCAACATGGACAACGCCGTTCGGCGGAACCTTCTCGGCAAGGTGGCACGTTATGGAACTGATGGACCGTCGCCTTCGCTGTTCGGTCGCGAGCACGTGAACGGTCCCATCGCCGATTGCGGCGAACCGCTGCGTTAGGCGCGGGGCGTCGTATCGCGAGATTCCGAAAGCGGAAGGCGTTTTCGATGGCGGCAACCTATTGATTTCGGACTGGCTGCGCAGATATCGGAGGGCAGAAGTGTGGGATAAGGCGATCATTGGCGACCTCGTGTCATCGGTGGGCAAGCGCATCGGGAATATGCGCGGGCATGCTAGCAGTTTGACGCCGTCGTCTTGCGAAACCCTTGGCGAGGTCTTGCAAGAAGAGGCCGCGAGCCTTGCAGGGATAGCGTCGGCTTGGCGGCAGCGCAGCGGAGGTTTGCCGGGGGATTGCCGGGCTGCGGATTGCATGGACGGCTAAGTTTCGCCTTCGGTTGCTGATGGATGCGAAATCTCGTCTCGTGTGAATCGTGCGGGCTGTGGTGGGCATCGACGTGGGCAGCGGTAGGCGCCAAAACGGGCTGCGGCGAAGCGGCGATGTGGGCTGCGGTGGGCGCCGAATTGGGCTTCGGTGGGGTGTTCAGGATCTTCTGGGCGGTTTTGAAACCATGATTGCGAGTGCAGTTGTTGAAGGTATCGGAAAACCCCAGGTCAGAGACTTGATAGTTTGTGTTCGCAAACATTTTTCCAGACGATGCGAAGGAAATACCGCCCAGAACTCCAGACGGGTGTCAAAAACGGGGGCCAAAAACTGCAAAACCATCCAGGACTCGGGGGAGGTGTGAAGAACGGCGAACGCGAAAGGGCCCGAGGCGGAGAAAGGGGTGGTTGGATATGGCGGACATCCGCCCAAAACGCTAGGAGTCGGGTCGGTGGGGCGGGTGGGGTGGCAGCGTTCAGGGCAGGTCGGGTGATGCTGGGGGTCGGATGATATGGGCTTAGCAGCCGGCAGAGGTGGTGGGCCCGGCTGCGCGGCAGGTTTGCGTTCGGCGATGGCGAAACAGGCGAACCGCCTATCGGTGGTATCGTCGGCGCAGCGCGGCGGCCCGGTGTAATGGGTTGGTGGCGCAGCGGCCCGGGGCGCTGGTCGGCACTGGCGGCGGGGCTTGCCGCCTAGCATTGCCAGCTCGGCGGGGCGGGTCGGCCTGGTGCGAACGTCGGTCGGTGATGGTTTGTCGCGCGGTTGCGTGCGGGGCGGCGCCGCAATCGTGCAGTCCGTGTGAAAATCGCGGAGTAACCCCAGATGGGCACACATGCCCCATTGACTTCAAAGCAGCTGAAACCGTAGACTATAAAAGTTCGCTTTCAAAAGCCCCGTAAACGCAAGGTGGAGGCAGCGCCAAGAAGGGAAGTCCAGACCCGACGAAGCGCGCCGGCGTAGGAAACCGGCAGCATACAGACTTGCACTTTTGAAAAACGACACCCTGTGCGCTGTGGTCGCACAGCGTAACAGGAAGGACATGGAGGAAAAACAGTGAAGACGTATCACGCTAAGCCTCATGAAGTTGAGCGCAAATGGTACATCATCGACGCTGAGGATCAGGTCCTCGGCCGTGTTGCCACCAAGGCCGCTACCCTTCTGAAGGGCAAGCACAAGCCGCAGTACACGCCGCACGTGGACACCGGCGACTTCGTGATCATCATCAACGCGGACAAGGTTCGCGTGACTGGCACGAAGGAGCTGAACAAGGTCTACTACCATCACACCGGTCATCCGGGCGGACTGAAGTCCGAGACCTTCGCCGAGGCCATGGCCAAGCACCCCGAGCGCGTCATCGAGCATGCCGTCAAGGGCATGCTGCCGAAGAACACGCTGGGCCGCAAGCAGGGCCTGAAGCTGAAGGTTTACGCTGGTGCCGAGCACCCGCATATGGCTCAGAAGCCGACCGAGATCAAGATGGAGGGCTAAACCATGGCGAATGAAGCATTGTACTACGGCACCGGTCGTCGTAAGAACGCTGTCGCTCGCGTGCGCCTCGTTCCCGGCACCGGCAAGGTGACCGTCAACGGTCGCGATGGCAAGGAGTACTTCGGCCGCGAGGCTCTGCTCGACTATGCCAAGACCCCGTTCAAGGTCACGGATACCCAGGATCACTTCGACGTGCTCGCCCGCATCGACGGCGGCGGCATCTCGGGTCAGGCCGGCGCTCTGCGTCACGGCATCTCCCGCGCCCTGCTGGCAGCTGGCGACTACCGCGCCGAGCTGAAGAAGGCTGGCTTCCTGACGCGCGACGCTCGTATGGTCGAGCGCAAGAAGTACGGTCTGAAGAAGGCCCGCAAGCGCCCGCAGTTCAGCAAGCGCTAAGGTTTGTTTCCTTTGGCTGCGCCACGCGTGGCCGTGCAAGCCTGGAAAGCCCGTTCCGCGAAAGCGGGGCGGGCTTTCCGCGTTGTTGGGGCGCAAAAGCCTTCAGCAATCCCAACCCTTCCGTAACGAAACGTTCCATGGGCTGAAAACTGCCGGAAACATAGCGCCGGTACCGTAAGTTACAGCAAGTTGACGTGCTGCTTGCCGGTACAAGATGCTAAGCTACGAGAGTTGACAAACTCGCTAACCTGTAGCATGCAGTGGCAAGGGAAGCGCGCGTCTGAAAGGTAACTATGAAGGAGCTCACGCCTATGTCGAAAATTCCTGAGATCTACGGCTCGATGGTGTTCAACGAGCACACGATGCAGGAGCGACTGCCATCTGCAACGTATAAGGACTTGATGAGGACCATCAAGAAGGGCGAGCCTTTGAACCTTGAGGTCGCCAACGTCGTCGCCCACGCCATGAAGGAATGGGCCATCGAAAAGGGCGCCACGCACTACACGCACTGGTTCCAGCCCCTTTCCGGCATCACCTCCGAGAAGCACGACAGCTTCCTCGATCCCACCGGCGACGGCCGCGCTATCATGAGCTTCTCCGGCAAGGAGCTCATCCAGGGCGAGCCCGACGCCTCCAGCTTCCCGTCCGGCGGCCTGCGTGCAACCTTCGAGGCCCGCGGCTACACGGCGTGGGACCCCACCAGCTACGCATTCATCAAGGACGAGGTGCTGTGCATCCCCACCGCCTTCTGCAGCTACACCGGCGAGGCGCTTGACAAGAAGACCCCGCTGCTGCGTTCCATGAGCGCCATCGACGAGCAGGCCAAGCGTGTGCTGGCGCTGTTCGGCGAGACCGCCGACCGCGTGATCACCACCGTCGGTGCTGAGCAGGAGTACTTCCTGATCAGCGAGAAGGATTACGCAAAGCGCTCCGACCTCATCATGACGGGCCGCACGCTGTTCGGCTACTCCCCGCTGAAGGGCCAGGAGCTTGAGGAGCATTACTTCGGCGCCATCCGCCCCACGGTCAACGAGTTCATGAAGGAGCTCGACAGCGAGCTGTGGAAGCTGGGCGTGTCTGCTAAGACCAAGCACAACGAGGTTGCTCCCGCGCAGCATGAGCTGGCGCCGCTTTACACCAACGGCAACCGCGCCATCGACGAGAACCTCCTGACCATGGAGAAGATGCGTCTGCTGGCAAGCCATTACGGCCTGGTGTGCCTGCAGCATGAGAAGCCGTTCGAGGGCATCAACGGCTCCGGCAAGCATAACAACTGGTCCATTTCCGCCGGTAAAACCAACTTCCTGGATCCCGGCGAGACCCCCATGGACAACCTGCGCTTCCTGGTGTTCCTCACCGGCGTCATCCAGGCTGTCGACGACTACCAGGAGCTGCTGCGCATGACCGTGGCCTCCTGCGGTAACGACCATCGTCTGGGCGCCAACGAGGCCCCGCCGGCTATCGTGTCCATCTTCCTGGGCGACGAGCTGGGCGCCATCGTGGATGCGCTGGTTGACGATCATGAGTACACTTCTGCGGAGAAGGTTGCCGTCGACCTGGGCGTTTCGGTGCTGCCGAACTTCCTCAAGGACAACACCGATCGTAACCGTACCAGCCCCTTCGCCTTCACCGGCAACAAGTTCGAGTTCCGCATGCCGGGTTCCGCGGTGAACCTGGCCGACTGCAACATGGTGCTCAACACCGCCATGGCCAAGTCGCTGAAGGACTTCGCCGACGCCATGGAGGGCAAGTCCGGCGACGAGTTCGAGTCCGCCGCCATCGCCTACATCAAGGAGACGCTGAAGAAGCACCAGCGCATCATCTTCAACGGTAACGGTTACTCCGACGAGTGGCCCGCCGAGGCCGAGCGCCGCGGCCTGGCCAACAACCGCACCACCGCCGACGCGCTGCCGGCCTACGTTGCGGAGAAGAGCATCAAGCTGTTCGAGGAGTTCAACGTGCTCACCGAGGTGGAGGCTCGCAGCCGCTACGAGGTGAAGCTGGAGAAGTACACGAAGCTCATGAACATCGAGGTCCGTACGATGAAGCGCATGACGCGCCGTACGTTCCTGCCCGCTATCAACAAGTACGCCACGCTCGTTGCCAACGAGATCAACGAGATGAAGGCCGCTTGCGCCGGTATCGACACCTCGGTGCAGGATCAGCTGCTCAACACGGTGGTCGACGGCATCAAGGAGATCAACGACGCCTTGAACGAGCTGCACGCCGCGCACCTGGCCATCCGTGATTTGACTGACGAGCAGGAGAAGGCGAACAAGTACGCGCATGAGATCGTCCCGATGATGGAGCGCCTGCGTGCGGGCGTGGACGCCATGGAGATCGTGGTTGCGCACGACCTGTGGCCCGTCCCCACGTACAACGACATCCTGTTCTACTGCTAGTCGAAGCAGCGCACCAGGAGATGAAAGAAGCTGCCCTCGGGCGGCTTCTTTGCGTTCTAACCTGGAGGCTGGATCTGGCGCCCGCCCGTCTCTGTTGCCCCGTTTACTGCGGCTCGGTGCTCGGGTATGCCTGTGGGGTGCTGGGAATCGCCTAGTGGGCGCCGAGGTTGGCTTCGCGGGTTTTACAACTGGTCGGTGTCCAGCCAGATGGTGAAGGGGCCGTCGTTGACCAGGCTGACCTGCATCATGGCGCCGAAGCGGCCGGTTTCCACATGCGGCACGTCTTGGCGGGCGCGTTCGACGAACTGCTCGTAAAGCCGTTCTGCCTGGTCGGGCGCGCCGGCGCCGGTGAACGAGGGTCGGTTGCCCTTCTTGCAGTTGGCGTATAGGGTGAACTGCGAAACGATGAGCGCCTGTCCGTCCACGTCGGCAAGCGAGCGGTTCGTCTTGCCGTTCTCGTCCTCGAAGATGCGCAGCTTGAAGATCTTGCTCCACAGCTGCTCGATCTGCTCGGGGCCGTCGTCCGCGCCCACGCCCAGCAAAACCAGGTAGCCGTGCTCGCACGACCCAACCGTTTCGCCATCGATATCCACCTGCGCATGCGTCACGCGCTGCACCAAAGCCCGCATAAGGCCCTCCTATTCGAGTTTTGCCCAACAGGATATCGCATCGCGAAGGCCCCAGCCGCTCTCTACCCGTTCTCCTTTTGGATCAGGTCGATCATCTCTTGGGCAGAGTGCACGTCGAGCTTTTGGTAGATGTGCTGGCGGTGGGTGCTTACGGTGCTTTTCGATAGGCAGAGCTCCTCTTGCACGTAGGGCAGGTTGCGGCCTTTCGCGAACATGATCATGATCTCGCCCTCGCGCTCGGTCAGGTGGTAGCGCTCGATGACGGCGCGGCAGCGGTCTTGGAATCGCTGCTTGCGGTCGGTCGGCATGATGCTGAGCGCCCGGGCAAGCGTGTTCTCGGTGAACACGAAGTTGTTCACAAGCGCGATGAGCAGCACGCACGTGCACGCTGCGGTGAACGCGCCTGCGATATCGAGCCCGATGCCGTACCACAGCCACCGCCCGATCAGCATGCCTACGAGCGGGCCTGCCGACCATGCGGCCCGGATAAGCCCGAACGCGAACAGGCACGAGGTCTGATAGCGGCGGCATAGACCGGCGATGAGGATCCACATGCCCATGCCCAGGCATTGGAACGCGCCGACGTCGACGGCCAGCGGCAGGTAGGCGGGTATGTTGGGGAACAGCATCGGCGTAGGCAGGAGCAGCGCGCCGGCAAGCAGGAACGTGGTGATAAGGCGATAGCACGCCTCGGGGCCGCGGATGCCCTTCGAGGTGATGAGCACGAGCGCCACGCCGATGGACCCGATGGCGGTCAGCGTGGTGATGCAGGCCTGCGCGACGGCGTAAGGCGTCACATCGCTGCTGGCGAACTGCCCCATCTGGACGTACAGCGTTCGCGACAGCTCGTAGGACACGCCGCATACGAGCATCGTCAGGCCGAACGCGCAAATCAAGCGGAGCAGCTGGCGATGCTCGGCAGGGTCTTCCGGATCGGCTTGGCGCGGCAATGCGTTGGCCTGCTTCTTGTCGATTTGCAAGCTGGAAACCCCGTAGAACAGAAACGCCGCGGCCACCGGGCCCATGCTGGCGCAGAACAGCACGGACTCGAAGCGCCCGAAGAACAGGAAGGCGAAGAACAGCACGGTGGATGCCAGGTACCCGATGGCGATGGCCGCGGCCGATTGCTTGAGCGACAGCACGCCCAGCACCGCGCCGAAGTTCATGAGGAACAGCGCGGAGAACACGCCGGTGCCTATGCCGTACACGGTGACGAGCGCCGTGCCGACCGTCCCCTCGTTGCCCGCGCCCAGCACCAGCAGCGTGCATACGGCCATGCCGATGGGGAACAGGTAGCGCGCCGGCACCGAGCCCAGCAGCCGGTCGAACTGCTTGTGGAAGATGCCGCAGAGCGCCAACGTGACGGTGGTTGCCACGATGGACAGCAAGTAGGCCCGATCGAGGATCCATTCGCAGTGCGCAAGCCCCACGTAGAGATTCATGCTCTGAAACGCCATAAGCGGCCAAGCCAGCGTGCACCCCAGGGCTACGCCGATGCCGACGATGGCGGGTGTGATGAGCCCTGCGGCTTGACGCCGCGCCCCCTTGTCATCCTTGCTCGTCTTCAAGTTCCCCAAAACCTGCTCCCCCGGTAACCCCATATCAACTTGCTTTCATTATACGAATGCTGGAGGGCTTAGGAGGCGTTTGTCGGAACCTTGATTTCTATAGTTTGCAAAACACCAGGTCAAACGTCTCATGTATATCGCACGATATTGCGAAATCGACCCTCGTGCCCGATTTCGGAGCCCTATAGCACCCGCTATCTTCGGATGCGTTGTGAAAACGCAAGGGCTGAGCGCAACACGTCGGCGGCAATGCAGGCGAAGTCGCTTGATGCTCGGGGAAGCGCTCGAGGGAGCGTTTTCCTCCCCGCGACGCGATGCTGCTGCAGCATGTTCGCGGGAGCGAGAGGACGAGAGAAGGAGGAGAGCATGGGCAAGCTGAATATGACGCGCCGCGCGTTCACGAAGCTGGCCGCCGCCACCGCGGCTGCCGCTGCCGTGGTTGCGCCTGCGGGTGCCGCGCTGGCCGAGTCGAGCAGCGCTACCCAAAGCAAGGCTGGCGAGACCAAGCGCGTGCGTTCCTGCTGCCGCGGCTGCGGCAAGATGGAATGCGGCGTGTGGGTCATCGTCGAGAACGGCCGCGCTATCCGCACGGAAGGCGACGAGAGCGCGTTCCATTCCATGGGCAACCATTGCAGCAAGGGCCAGGCGTCGCTGCAGGCGGCGTACCACCCCGACCGTCTGTACCACCCCATGAAGCGCACGAACGCACGCGGTGAGGACGATCCCGGTTGGGTGCGCATCAGCTGGGATGAGGCGATGAGCACCATCGCCGAGAAACTGCAGGAGACGATGGACCGCTACGGCGGAGAGTCCATCTTCGGCATGTCGGGCACCAGCCGCATCTGGGGCATGTTCGCATACGGCGCGCTCGGCCAGCTGGTCGGCAGCCCGAACATGTGCATCCCGTGGCAGGTGTGCAAGGGCCCGCGCTTCTTCGCCACCGCGCTGAACTCCATGATGCAGGCATCGTGGATGGAGACGGTCGGCCGCCCGAAGGTATACACGTCCTGGGGTACCGGTCCGGAGCTTTCGAACTACGACGACTCCTGCCGTACCGTGGTCGACGTCGCCGAGAAGGCTGACACGCACATCGTGGTCGATCCGCGTATGACCAACCTGGGCAAGGAGGCCGACATCTGGCTTAACCTGCGCCCCGGCACCGACGGCGCCATGGCCATGGGCTGGTTGAACGTGCTGATCAACAACGACCTATACGACGACCTGTTCGCCAAGAAGTGGACCGACGCGCCGTTCCTGGTTTGCAACGACGTGGAGCCCTCCGGCTACGAGGTCTACCGCTTCACCAGCGGCAAGTGTCAGATGAAGACGCGCCTGCTCAAGGAAAGCGACTTGAAGGAAGACGGCGATCCGCACAAGTTCATGGTGTGGGACAACCTGAACAACCGCATGACCTACTTCGACGCCAATAGCGGCCTGTGGGAAGGCGAGACGTGGAGCAAGCCGACGGCCGGCCATGAGGGTATGCAGGAGCACCTGCTGCCCGGCGTGAGCCAGGGCTGGGTTCCCGATCCGACCCCGTTCGATCCGGCTATCGACCCGGCGCTGTACGGCGAGTTCGAGGTGGAGCTGAAGGACGGCCGCAAGTCCAAGGTCAAGCCCGTGTGGGAGTACTTCACCGCGCGCGTGGCCGAGTACACGCCCGAGAAGGTCTCCGAGATCACCGGCGTGCCGGCCGAATCGATCGAGCGCGCCGCGAAGATCCACGCCACGCGCATCGACCCGTCCACCGGTTACGGCAACGGCGGCGTGCAGTATCAGCTGGCCATCGAGCACAGCTGCAACGCTATCGCCATGTGCCGTGCCATGGACACCTACATCGGCCTGTCGGGCAACTGGGACGTCCCCGCTGGTCATCGCGGCGGCACCCAGGGCGACTTCGTGTTCAAGGCCGGTCTTGGCGCCGTGGCCCCCGGCATCCCGAACATCTCGGCTGAGGAGTTCAACAAGACGCTCGGCATCGAGGATTACCCGCTTCTGGGCTGGTGGCAGGGCTGGGCTGACGACACCAGCGTGTGGAAGGCCATCGAGACGGGCGACCCGTATCCGGTGAAGGCAGGTTGGTGCTCCACGGGCGACTTCATGTGCATGTCGAACTCCCTGCAGAAGTGGAAGGCGTTCCCCAACCTGGACTTCTTCGTGTGTGAGGACCTGTGGAAGACGCCGACCGCCGGCATGGCCGACATCCTGCTGCCCGCGCAGCACTGGCTTGAGACCGACTGCCCGCGTATGTCGCAGGGCCCCTCGGGCGCCCAGGGCGCAACGTGCCGCGCCATCGAGCCTCCTGCCGACACCCTGCACGACATCGAGATCGCCACGATGATCTACAAGTACATGGGCAAGCAGTGGGGCCCCGATGAGAACAAGTGGCCCAGCCGCATCGAGAACCTTGACATCATGCTCAACACCGGCCGCCAGGGCGATCCTATCACGTGGGAAGAGTACAAAGAGGACTTCCAGAAGAACGGTTGGAAGGACGCCAAGGTCGTTGCGCCCGATACGTGGGGCACGTATCGCCGCTACGAGACGGGCATGATGCCGCTGAAGGCATACGGCGACAAGAACCCGCTTGAGGAGTTCGCCAAGCCCGGCTTCGGCACGCCGACCCGCAAGATGGAGATTTGGAACACGCTCATCGAGACGTTTATGCCCGAGGACGAGGAAGACTTCCTGCCCACGTACAAGGAGCCGCCGCTGAGCCCGATCGCCGACCCGGAGATGAACGAGAAGTACCCGTTCACCGCAACGACCGGCCGTCGTATCCCGGTGTACTTCCACTCCGAGCATCGCCAGCTGCCCTGGTGCCGCGAGATGTGGCCGGCTCCGCGCATCGAGATCAACCCGCAGGATGCCGCGCGCTTGGGCATCGAGCAGGGCGACTGGGTGTGGATCGAGAACGACAACGGCAAGATCCGCCAGGTGGCCGACCTGTACCACGGCATCGCGCCCGGCACGGTGAACCTGGAACACCAGTGGTGGTTCCCCGAGCTTAACCAGGCCGACAAGGGCTACGACCTGTGCGGCTGCAACTGCCTGGTCACTACGGGCAAGGGTTATCAGGACCGCATCTCCGGCACCAGCTACCTGCGCGCGTACCCTGTGAACATCTACAAGGCAACGGCGGAAAACTCGCCGTTCGGCAATCCCGTGCCGTGCGATCACAACGGCAACGAGATCATCCACGACGCCTCCGATCCGCGTCTGAAGGAATGGCTGCCGAACTACGACGTTCGCGATGAAGCGTAAAGGAGGTGCGCGAAGATGACCCATTATGCGATTGCAACGGACCTGAACCGTTGCGTGGGCTGCCTGGCATGCAGCGTGGCGTGCAAGGCCATGAACAGCGTGCCGGTGGGCGATTACTGGAACAAGACGTTGCGCATCGGCCCGAATCCGAAGAAGGATGGCTGCGGAACGTGGCCTGATGTGGAGATGTACTTCCTGACCGTGCAGTGCCAGCACTGCAAGGACCCGGAGTGCGTGAAGGTGTGCCCGACCGAGGCCAGCCACATCGCCGCCGACGGCACCGTGCAGATCGACAAGTCGAAATGCATCGGTTGCCAGTTCTGCGCCATGAGCTGCCCTTATGGCGTGCGTTACCTCAATACCGAGGAGCGCGTGGTTGAGAAGTGCACCCTGTGCGAGCAGCGCATCGCCCAAGGCGAGCTGCCCGCCTGCGTGGCGCAATGCGGCGGACGTGCGCGCTTCTTCGGCGACCTGGACAAGGGCATCGATTCGTTCGAGGCGCCGTGGGTGGTCGACGTGACCGAGGGCGACCCGAGCTACGACAAGACCGAGCACACGCGCATCACGTTGAAGGAATGCGTGCAGGAGTACAAGCAGTCCGACGTGCACCATCTGCCGGACGTAGGCAACGACCCCAGCTTCGTGTACATCCTGCGCGACCGCGATTGGCAAGGGGAGGAGTAGATCATGGAACTGCAATGGCCTCTGATTTTGTTCACCACCCTTACCGCTTGGGGCTGCGGCGTGTTCGGCGGTGCCGGCGTGCTAGCGCTCAAGGGCGCGGGCAAGAAGTCCCAGCAGCTGCTGGCGATTCTGTCCTGCGTGCTTCTGGCTTTGGGCGGCATCGCCGTGTTCTTCCACCTGCAGCACTGGGAGCGCATCTTCAACGGCTTCGGCCACATCACCTCCGGCATCACGCAGGAGCTCATCGCGATCGTGGTGTTCGTGGTGATTGCCGTGGCGTACTTCGTCATGGCCCGCAAGTCCGATGACGGCGGCACGCTGCCGAAGGGCATGGCGTGGGTCGCCATCGCCATCTCGGTCGTGTTGGCCGCGGTGTGCGCGCACTCCTACATGATGCCGGCGCGCCCGGCGTGGGATTCCGTGCTCGAGGTGCTCTCCATCGTGGGCGCCGCCTGCCTGCTCGGCCCGGCCACCTGCGCGGTGGTGCTCGCCGCCAAGGGCGAGGACGCCGACGCCTGCGGCCTGCCGGCCGTGGCCGGTTCCGCGATCGGCGCCGTGTGCACCGCCGCCTACGCCGCGTTCATCCAGATGAGCGCCGGCGCGTTCTCCCAGGTGGGCTACTACTTCGACCCGACGCACCCCACCAAGGCCGTGGCAGACGCCGCCGCGACCGTGGGCGCCCAGGCCCCGCTGCTGTGGCTCGGCGCCGTGGTCGTGGGCGCGGTCGTGCCGCTGGTCGTCTGCGTGCTCGCCCGCAAGAAGGGCGACGCCGCCAGCTGGAAGCTCTTCGGCGGCGTGGCCGTGGTCGCGGCCCTCGTCGGCGCGGTCTGCCTGCGCGTCGCCTTCTACAACGTGGGCCTGTCCGTGTTCATGTTCTACTAGGCGGCTGGCTTGGGCTCGGGATGCTCCCTTGGGGTGCCCCGGGCCCGGCCGGCGGGCCGTCGACAACCGAATACCCTCAAGCGGCCCCTTCCGCTTGGAGACACCCTTTCCCCAAACCCCCCCTTGCAAACAGGGACGTCTCCAAGCGGAAGGGGTCGCCTTGCGTCTTGGATCCGGACACTTAGGGGACGTAGCGCTATCTGCCTGAATCGCGTTTCACTTGTGCTTGGTTGAGCGGTGCGGTGGCGTCCTGCTACGCTATGCAACGCAAAACGCAAAGGCGAGCCGCCTAAAGGAAGGAGCTCATCGTGCAGGAAGTGTTGTTCATCGAGTACCCGAAGTGCTCAACGTGCAAGAAGGCGAAGGCGTGGTTGGATGCGCATGGCGTGGCGTATGCGGATCGCGACATTGTGGCGGATAATCCCAAGGCGGCTGAGCTGGCCGAATGGCACGCGAAAAGCGGGTTGCCGCTGCGTCGGTTCTTCAACACCAGCGGGCAGCTGTATCGCCAGCATAATGTGAAAGCCCAGCTGGATGCAGGCATGTCGGACGCGGAAGCTTATGACCTGCTGGCTGCCAACGGCATGCTGGTAAAACGTCCCATCGTCGTCGGCCCCGATTTCGTGCTAACCGGCTTCAAAGAAGCCGACTGGGAAGCTGCACTGCTATAAGCTTTTCGCATAGGCGTTTTGCGCTTCCGCTAGACAAATAGGAAAGAATAGGAAAAAAGGAAACCGCCGAAAATCAATTGGCGGCTGAGCTAGAGGCGCTTAGGCAGATTTTTCAGCTTCTTAACCCGATACGCGTCAAGGTCGGAATCGACGGATTAAAAAGCCCCGCATTGTGCGGGGCTTTTTGCGTTTACTTGAGTTTGCGCTCACGTCCACGAGGTGGGGTGCGGTGCTTTGCGCGCTCAATGAGCTATCGGGATGGTTCTCGGTCAACCTTTTTATGCCAGCTGCTCGGTGAAGTCGCTGGGCTCGATGGCGCACATGCGCTTGCCGTCTTGCAGGCGGATGCGGCCGATGTGCAGCTTCATGACGCTGGCGGTTTCCAGGCTGGTGGTGGTGAAGCGGGAAATCACCAGCTGCTCGCTTGCCTTTCCTGCCATGGCGTACACGCGGCGCGCGTCCTTCGCGTGCTCCTTCTCCTGCTTGTCCAAGGGCATCTCGGCGCTGTCGAAGTATTCGCGGCAGGGGATGAACCCGTTCACGAAACCGCTGATGATCAGCACCTTCGGCGAAAGCCCCGCGACTTGGTCGTAGGGGACCGCCTGGACGGCGCTTGCGGCATCGATGCGGGGCGCCAGCAGGCGGTTGCGGAAGCGCTTGGCCATGGCGGCTGCGGAGTTATCCTGCTCGCCCAGGCACAGCGTGCTCACGATGCCCGGCGCCGTTGCGCCTTCCTGGCCCGTGACCAGCTCGGCAAGCTTGTCCAGCAGTGCCGTGCCTTCGAGCCCGGCTGCGGATTCGATGAGTGCAAGGCCCGCTTCGCGTGCGTCGGCAACGCGCTTGGCGCCCACTACGCGATCGGCGTCGCCCTCGTTCGCGGCCAGCGCGCTATCCTGCACATCGCGCAGGGCCTCCACCAGGCCCTTATCGTGCTCATCGGCATATGCGCGCAGATTCGCCATAGCGGAGCTGTTGGCCAGCCAATCGCCGTATCCGCACCAGCAGCGCCATGCAAGCGCGTTTTCGGGATCGGCCACCAGGTCGAGCGCCGTCAGCACGTGGGCGGGCACGCAGCGCTCGTTGTCGCGGATGTCGCCGCGCACCGGCTGGCGATCGGTCAGCGCCTGAGCGGGAACCTTCGCGGCTAGCAGGGCCTTCACCATGTTGCGGCTCCACACGCCGTTAGGCGTCGCAACCACGATGTCGGCGGGGTTCGTTCCGGCCGCCACGGTTTCGGCAGCGAAGCGCGCAACGGCGCCGAATTCGTCTTCGGGCAGCGGGCTTTCCAGTACAACCGTCTGACCTGCGACGATGTCTTCCGCTGCATGGAACGCGATCGACTGCATGGCGGGGTCGGCAAGTAATTTGGACGCAGCTGCAGCTCCAGCTGCGCAAGCATGGCATGCGGACAGCTCGATATCCTCCGCTCCTTCGTGCTCGTCCATGAACTCGTCCAAGCCTGCGGCATAGGGGTAGCTGTCATAAACCTGCACACAGGCGGTGCGGTCGCCGGCGATGGTGAGCGTTTCGGTCGCCATCAGGCCGGCAAGCAGCTGCGACGCCTTGCTGATGCGCTGATAGTCGTCTACCAGCACGTGGGCGAACGAATGGGCGGCAACCGCGCCGGCGTGGCCGCGCAGGTAATTCACCGCCAGATTGCCCGCTTCGGGCTCGACGATGCTGCGCGTGAGGGCCAGGTTGTCCTTCAGCAGCGTGTGCACGTTGGACTCCTCACCGGGCAAAAGCCAGTTCGGATCGTCATCGGCAAGCTCGGTCCAGCTGCGGTAGAAGAACTTCAGCATCTCGCGCAGGCGCTTGGGGCGCAGGCCGCTCACCTTCATATCTTCGAGTAGGAACAGCTCCTCGTAGGCGGTGAGCAGACGCGGCTCGCGGCCTGACCAGCGCACCGCTTCGGCATCTGAGAGCACCTCGAGCGCTAAGGCGCGCGGCGTGGTCACCGCGATCTCATCGGCGTTCACGCCGGCTTCTTCGCCAGCGGCGTTCAGGCGCAGCGTGAACGACTCGCATGCCTGCGGCGTTGCGCACAGCACCAGCACGTTCCCTGCCTTTTCGCCTCCCGAAAGCAGCGAGCATACGCGCTCGATCAGCTGCTGTGTTTTGCCGCAGCCCACGCCGCCGACGATGCGCGTTGCCTTGATGTGCGAAATATCCTGGATCATATCCGACCTCCCAGCCGTTATTCCTTACCTATTTATATATGCGTTCGCGATCTTGCCCGCCAAGCGGGTCGGAGCGCGCTGCCGTCGACGATACGCCGACGGGTCGTTGCCGTTCCCGGGCCCCTTCCGCCAGCTTGTTGGACGGTGAGGGGGTTTGCGCCGAAGCGGGTGAGGAGGTTGCCCGCTTCGGCTTCTCAGGTTGAAAGAGGGAGTGGCGGCATCTTCTGAAGTGGGGAGGGAGGGGAGGGTGAAGAGGCGCCGCTCCCGGGCAGAAGGTGGTCCATCCCCAAAACCCTTGCTAGGCCACCCTCTGCCCGGGAGGCCGGGCGCGATGCGCGCCCGGCTGTTCCCGTGTTGCGTTCCTCGCGCCGCAACGTGCGCGTTTGCCGTATCCGCTTGCCGGCTACTTCTCGTTTTCCACCAGCGAGACGGGTTCGCCTTTCTTGGCGATCAGCGGCATGCTGATCGCGTGCGCCGGGCAGGCGTCCACGCATGAGCGGCACTTCGTGCATTCGCTCCACGCAGCCTCGGACAGCTCGGGATGGCGCGGGTCGATGCCCTCCTCGCAGGCGCGACCGCAAGCACCGCACTTCTTGCCCTGTGCCGTTTCCAGGCACTTCGCGTTGTCGATGGTGGGCTTGAACGTGCGGTTCAGCTTGGCGATCAGGCTCATGAACGCCGAAAGCGGGCACAGCTTATGGCACCACTTCTTGAACAGCAGCACCTCGGCGATCAGGATGGCGGGCACCACGATGAGCGACCACGTCACGTCGCCTTGCGCGAACAGGCTCACCAGCAGCAGGATGGTGGCGAAGGTCAGTCCGATGGGGCATATCAGGCAAAACACCGGGAAGCCGAAGATGAACGTGGACAGCAGCGCGCCGCCTAGCACGAAGTGGCGGGCATCCACGGCCTCGCCGCGCTTCTTCGCGCAGCTTGCGCAGCCGGACAGGCCCTTCGAGTCCTTCTCGCAGCCGGTTGCCAGCGCCGCCTTCTCGTCCTCGGTCAGCGGAGCGGTGTCGGCTGCGGCCTCGGCCGCCTTAGCGTCTGCCTGTTTCACGGCCTTTGCCTTCTCGGCCTTCGCCTGCTTCTCGGGCTTGGTGAATACGCCGCGCAGCTTCTGCACCAGGGGAACGGGGCACATCCAGCCGCAGAACGCGCGGGCGAACACGATGATGAGCACCACCATGACGACTAGCGACACCACGGCGCGCGGTACCATCATCTTGCTGGCCAACATGGTGCCAAGCGCTCCCAGCGGGCACAGGATGGAGATATCCCAGATGCCCGGTGCCGAAATGGTGCCGATGCCCAGGTTCGTCAAAAAGCCCACGAACACGATGGCCACGATGGCGAGCGCGGTGATGGTGCGCAGCGTCTTTGAATTGCGTTTCATGACCGCACCTTACCTTTCTACCTGGTCAAGCGGCTTGATGATGATGGCGCGCGAAGTGGCGCCCTCGGAAATGGAACCGTTTTGCAGCGATACGCACACGCTTTCGCAGGCTCCGCAGCCGTTGCACTTGTTGTCCAGCACCACGGGACGGTTCTCGTCGTCAAGCGTTATGGCCTCGTACGGGCACGCGTCGTAGCAGAATCGGCAGCCGATCAGCTTGTATGCCAGGCACCAGTCGGTGTTGATGACGGCTTTGCCGATGATGGTGTTCTCCTTCGTGGCGCCCGCCGGCAGCTCCAGCGCGCGCGTGGGGCAGGCCGAGACGCACAGCGGCGTGCCGCCGTTCTCCTCGGTGCACCAATCGCAGTAGCCGTCGCTGAAATCGAACGTCGGCGTGCGCATGTTCAGGATGCCGTCCTCGATGTGCGCCGGACGGATGACGTCGCGCGGGCAGATCTCGTAGCATTTCTCGCAGCGGATGCAGGCGCTGATCAGGCGATCCTCGTCCTGTCCTCCCGGAGGTCGGATGATCGCCTGCGGGTTCGCCACCTTCAGCCCGCCCAGGCCGAGCATCACTGCGGCGCCGCCGATGCCCAGGCACAGCGTGCGGCGCGTCATGCCTCCGGTTTTCGCTTGCTTTTCCGCGGCCGCCTGCGCTGTTGCCGCATCAGCCGTCCCCTTCGTCTGTTCCGCGCGGCCTTCGGGCAGGTCCGTGCGGTTGTCCGTGTTGTCCATCTCTCCTTCTTTCGCTCGCGCCCGATGCTGGCCTCCCCGTATCCGACGCCCTCCGCGTCGGGAAGCCTGGCGGTGCAAAACCGCCGACGCGCTGGCTTCGAAGCGCGTCGGCGGGCGATGCCTCGTTACTCGTCCTCGGTCAAAACGTCGTCCAAAAACGCCTTATCGGTATTCAGGAACCCGTCGGTGAGATAGGCAAGGCCCTGATAGAGGTCGGTTTTCGCGAAACGCTTCATGTCGGCGGTCATCATGGGAACCCACGACAGCAGATGGTCTTCCAGGAAGTTCTTCTGCGTGGTCAGCAGCGCGGCGGCTTCCTCCTCGTCGCCCTTGCGCAGCGCATCGGCGGTACGGTTGGCAAGCACCTGCTCGAACTCCAGCTCCAGAGCTACGTGGTCCTCGCCTTCCTTCCAGCTGTTCTTCTTGTCAAGGCCGGCGGAGCGGTAGATGGCCAGCACCTCGTCGCGGGCATCCTGCATGAGCAGGCGCTTCTCGGAGGTGTACACGCTTTCGAACGGGTAGGCGGCGCTGTAGGCGTCAACGCCGTGGCCGATGAACACGCGGGTATAGTCCACGGCTAGGTCGGTCAGGCTGTTCTCCCAGGTATTGGACAGGTACTTCGCCAGGCGCAGGTAGCCCTCGTCCACGTCGGCGTTGCCCGTGGAGGCGGGGAAGCGCATACCGTGCAGCTCGTCAAGCAGCTCCTGGTCGACTTCCACACGGAACAGGCGGCTGAGCAGGCCGTACGTTGCGGCGCGCTGTTCGATCAGCTTGATCAGCTCGTCTATGGAAGCCTGCTCTGCGGCGGTGTTGGCGTTCTCGGTCATGGTTAGTCCTCCTTGGAATCGGCCGCGGACTCGTCCACGACATCTGCCAGCATTTCCAGGCCCTGCTTTCCCGTTTCGGTGGTGAACCAGGCCTTGCGCCATTCCAGCGCGTCGCATTGCTCCAGCTTGTCCACGAAATGCGGGGCGTACAGGCGGGGCTTTTGCACCAGCGGGTCGTTGTCGACCTTGCCGTTGATGACCGGGGTGGCAGCGCCGTTTTCGGCTGCGCACAGCGCGAGGATGCGCTTGTAGATGACCGCGTACGCCGCATCCTCCTCAAGCAGGGCGCGCAGGCGCTCGGTGGGTTTGTCGGAATCAAGTTTTGCCTGGCCAGGCTCGGTGATACGCCAGAACACCTCAACGGGTTCGGCGGCTTCCAGGTACTCCACGCCGTCCACGACCACGGTCTTGGGCTCGTTTTCCGTATCGTCGGCGGGTTGGCCGTCGGCGGTGATGCGCTCGATGGCGCCGGCGCGCTCGAGCAGGTTGCACAAGTTGGCGGCGGTATAGACGCTGAAGTTGTCCTGCTGCAGCTCGTCGACGTGGGCGTTCACGGCCTCGGCGGTTTGCGGCTCTTGCACGAAGGACAGGATGCCCAGCAGCACCTTGCGGCGCGGGGCCATGGATTTGAACAGATCGTCGATGCGCTCGGCAGGCGTGCGGTTATCGCTTTCGGCCTCGAGCTGCTGTGCGGGTGCATCGGTCGCCGAGCTGATGGCGGTGTAATCGCCGCCCTCGTTCTCATCGTCGTCCGCGCCGGTGTCCTCCAGCGGGTCGAACTCGTCGAGCTCGGAATCAAAGGATAGATCGAAAGTGGAATCAGACATGCTCCGCCCCTCCCAGACATTGCTAGCAACAAAACAAGCGCCTGCCTTCTGGCATGACGCTACAGCGCCGGCCCGTAAGACCGACTCCGGGAACTTCACCCCTGAAGCTCCGACTTTTTGCAAACAATGTCTGCCGCACGCATCCGGTGCGCCGGCGGACTCCCCGCGACGATGATATGCGCGCCGCATCGACGATGTCAAGGCCCGATTTTCCGCGGTAGGTTATTCGAATATGAGGATAGATGCGTCTTCGCGCGGCGGGTTTGCAGCGAGTTGCCGCAACTCCAGGCGAGCGCTCACGGCGCGTCGCGGGCCCGGCTGGCGCCATAGGCGTGCGGCCCGCCCGTTGCGCTTTGCGCCGGATGTGCGGTCGCAAACCCGCGTTTGACAACGCGCGGAGGGTTGCGCCATACTGCGCGGCGGGGTTTGGGGAAGAATGCAAGTGGACGACGGACCTGGCCGCGTGGGGACGTGCGCCGGCCCGCTTTGGTTTGGAGAAAGGAAGCTGAAGCCATGACCGCTTTTATTCGACCCTCTTTGATTCTTCGCATGGACCTGGACGAACGTTTATTCAACGACGAGTGCGTCTCCGATATCAAACGCTCGTACTCCTATGTGGCGCCGTCGCTTGTGCAGGCGCACAAGCCGGTAGACGGGCAGCGCCCGGAGAACGTGATGCGCTTCATGATCAAGCTGCATCGTGCCTACTGGGACAAGTCAGACGAAGCCGCGCAGCGGCTATGGGAGGGCGTCATGCCCAAGTGGCTGCACAACATGTTCTCGAAGGTGTCCAACACCATCACGGCCGCCAACAACGTTCGCGCCGAAAACGGTCAGCCGGCGTTTCCGTATCACTGGCTTGAATTGGAGTTCGGCGACAACGCGCTCATTGCGGTGAAGACGGGCTCCGATTCGTCGTTTCCCACCGACGGGGTGGACATGGTGGAGCGCGTGCGCGACCTCATGAACGCCGGTGCGCTGGGGCAGGATATCGCTTGCGTGCGCATCCCGTCGCGCGCCAGCTACGAAGCGCAGCTCGCAGCCGCCGAGCGGGCGCAGGCCGAAGCCGCCGCCGTTGCCGCTGAACAAGGCGAATCCGCAGGTCAGGCATCTGATCAGGCTGAGCCGGCAAGCGCCACCGCCGAGCAGGTGGCTGATGCTGCCGACGCTGCCGCTGAAGCGCAGGCCGAGGTCGCCGATGCCGCCGAGCCCGCCTTCGCCATTCCCGATCTGCCTGCGTTCGACGTGGACTACGGCACCTGGGGCATCGAGTACGCCGACGGCTCCGTGCGCGAGTTCGACGCCGCCGCCGGTGCGTTCTCGTAGGCGAATGGCTATACTAACCAATTGCAAGGGGGTAGACGAGAAAGGGGCAGCAATGCCAAGTGCCAAGAATTTCCTCGGTCTGCTCGAAAAACTTCAGAGCGCCGATATCACGGTTCATCAGAACCGCTGCGCCGTCGTGCGCAATCGCAACGCCACGTGCATGAAATGCGCGGAGGTGTGCACGTCGGGCTGCATATCCTATAACGACAACGAGCTGATCATCTCGCCGGAGAAATGCATCGGCTGCGGCACGTGCGCCACCGTGTGCCCCACGTGCGCGCTCGAGGCCCATCGTCCCAACGACGCCGAGCTGCTGCATCGCTGCATCCAGGCCATGCGCGCCGCCGACGGCGAGGTGGTCATCGCGTGCGAGCAAATCGTGAATGCTGCAGAAGGGCTGCTTGACCTGGAGAAAGTCGTGTCCGTCACGTGTCTTGGGCGCGTGGAGGAAAGCCTGCTGGTCACCCTGGCCGTGGCCGGCGCCAAGCACGTCAGCCTGGTGGAGGGCAAGTGCGCCGCCTGCGAGCACGCCACCGGGTTCCATATGGCCGAGCAGGTGCGCGATACCGCCAACACGCTGCTGGAAACGTGGAACAGCGACATGCGCGTCGACCTGGTGAAGAAGTTCCCGCACCAGGTGCGCCTCGAGGGCAAATCCAGCTTCGACGCCGGCAAGCGCAGGTTCTTCGCGGAAATGGGCTCCGAGGCGAAGGCAGCCGCCGGCACCACCGCCGACTATGCCGTGAAGGAAACGCTCGGCATCGAGGAGAAGCCCGAATCGCGCTTCCAGAAAGTGATGGAGGACGGCACGTTGCCCCACTTCATCCCCGATCGCCGTGAGCTGCTGCTGAACAGCCTGTCCAGCTTGGGCGAGCCGCAGGACGTCATGATCGAGACGCGCCTGTGGGGCCACGTCATCATCGACCCGGACAAATGCAGCAGCTGCCAGATGTGCGCGACGTTCTGCCCGACCGGCGCCATCAGCAAGTTCACCGACGAGGACGGCACGTTCGGCGTGGAGCATTTCCCTGGCGATTGCGTGAAATGCCGTTGCTGCACGGACATCTGCCCGCAGCAGGCGCTCACGCTCTCCGACGAGGTGTTCGCCGTCGACCTGCTCTCGGGTGCGGTGGAACGCTACGAGATGAAGCCGCCCGCGCATCCCGTGGGCGATCCGCATCAGATCTGGCACACCATGAAGGACCTGCTCGGCTGCGATCAGGTCTACGAGCGCTAAATCCGCTTCCATAGCTTCCGCATGCGGGGCCGTCCTACGGGGCGGCCCCGTTCTTTAAGCCCGTTTTCAGGCTGCGCCGTATACTGTTGACCAAAAGAATGCATGCCTGCGCCCTGCGGTGCGGGTTCGGGAATCGACGGAAGGCACACCATGCAGATCCTCATCGTGGAAGACGACGTGCGGCTGGCCCGCGCGCTGGCGCACATCCTGGAGGAGAACGGCTACGGCACCGACGTGGTGCACAACGGCGCCGATGGGCTGGCCTATGCCGAAAGCGGTATCTACGACGTGGTCATCCTGGACGTCATGCTGCCGAAGATGGACGGTTTCGCGGTAGTGGCCGAATTGCGCCGCAAGAACGTGAGCACGCCGGTGCTGCTGCTCACCGCGCGCGATGCCGTGCCCGACAAGATTACCGGTCTGGACAGCGGCGCCGATGACTACATGACCAAGCCTTTCAGTCCCGCCGAGCTGCTGGCGCATCTGCGCGCCCTCACGCGCCGCCAGGGCGAGGTGATCTTCGAGAAGCTCGATGCGGGCGATCTTTCGCTGAATCTGGAAAGCTATGACCTGACGTGCGGGCAGAAGACCATCCATCTGTCGTTCAAGGAGTTTTCCCTGGCGAAGGTGCTTATGAGCAATGCCGGCCAGGTGGTGTCGAAGGAGCTGCTCATCGAGCGCGTGTGGGGTGTGGAATCGAGCGCCGAGGACAACAATGTGGAAGCCTATGTCAGCTTCCTTCGCAAGAAGATGCGCTTTCTGGGCTCGCAGGCGTGCATCGAGACCATCCGCAAGGCTGGCTACCGTTTCGCCGCCGACGGCGCCGCGGCCTAAGGCGGCCGCCCTATGCTGAAAAAGCTCCGCATCAAGTTCATAGCGTTGAACATGGCCACCGTCGCCGTCGTGCTGACGGTGGTTTTCACGACTATCTGCGTGGTGAACCATCGGCAAAGCGTCGCCACGGTCGATGGCGCGCTCAACCAGGCCATCGCGCAGGCCGCCGAGCACCAGGGCAGGCAGATGGGGAAGGACGCGTTGGGCGAAGGCCAGCCCGCGCCTGACGATGGCGGGGCGGACGACCCGGCCGTCTCCGGCGACCAGGAGACGTCGGCCCAGGTTGCCGGGCAGGCCGCCGGCTTTGCGGAAGCCGATGCCGCCGTGGGCCGGGAGGACGTCGGGGCCGATGCGCTCGCCGGCTCTGCCGATCAGGAGCTCGCCGTTGCCGACTCCTCCGACGTCGCGGCGCCGCCGACCATCGGCGGTCGCGAGCGCGACGGGGGGCAGGTCATCCCCATGGCGCTGTTCTCCGTGTCCGTGGACGGGGCCATGACCGCGCTCGGCCGCTACAACACGGCGTCTATCAGCCAAGACGTGCTCGAGCAAGCCGGTCAGCAGCTCGCCGGCGCCGACGAGGGCTTCGGCAGCCTATCCGACCTGGGCCTGTTCTACGTGAAACGCCAGGCGGGCGGCGTCATGTATCTGGCGTTCGCCGACATGGGCAGCGCGAGCGGCTGGCGCACCCTGGCGGCCACGCTCGCCGTGGTGGAGGTCGCGGCGCTGGCGGTGTTCTTCGTTATCAGCCTGTTCTTCAGCCGCTGGGCGCTGCGCCCCGTCGCCCGCGCTTGGACGCAGCAGCGCCGCTTCGTTGCCGACGCGTCGCACGACCTGAAAACCCCGCTCACCGTCATCCTGGCCAACACGTCCATCGCGCTCGAGCATCCCGAGCGCAGCGTGGCAAGCCAAAGCCAATGGCTCGAGAGCACGCAGCACGAGGCCGAGGCTATGCAGGGCCTGGTGGGCGACTTGCTCGCGCTGGCGAAGATGGACGAGGAGGAGGCGGCCGCGCAGTCCGGCGCCGCCCGTCCGGCCTTCGAGGAAGTCGACCTGTCCGACGTGCTCGAAGGCGAGGTGCTGCAGTTCGAATCGGTGGCGTTCGAGCGCGGCGTGAAGCTGGAATCGCAGGTGGAGCCCGGCATCGAGCTGCGCGGCAACGAGCAGCGGCTGCGCCGTTTGGCGGGCACGCTCATCGACAACGCCTGCAAGTACGTCGACGATGGGGGAGCGGTCGACGTGTCGCTTTCGCGCTCGGCCAAGCAGGCGAGGCTTGCGGTGCGCAACACCGGCGCGCCCATATCTCCCGAGGACCTTCCCCACGTGTTCGACCGCTTCTATCGCGCGGACAAGGCGCGCACGGGCAGCGCCGGCGGGCACGGTCTGGGGCTCGCCATCGCGCGGGCCATCGCCGAGGAGCACGGCGGCACCCTGACGGCCTCCAGCACGCAGGCCGAAGGCACCGTGTTAACCGCAACCCTGCCGTTGAAGTAGCCCGCGAACAGGGGACGGAGGTGCGTTCGCGGTCAACCCCCGCACTTCCGTCGACGTATCCGCGTGAACACACCTCCGTCCCCTGTTCGCGAATCAAACTCCCCGGCCCGCGCCGCTCGCCGCGTTGCTTTCGTGGAAGCTCCGCCGGGGCGCTCATCGGTGCTATCATACGTGTTTACTTGCAAATCACGGAACAAGCGAGGCAGCCCATGCTTTTGTGCGCGCAGTACGTGCTTCCCATCACGTCGGAACCCATCCACAACGGTGCGGTGCTCGTTCGCGACGGCGCCATCCGCGACGTCGGCGACGCCGCCATGCTCAAGTTGCGCTATCCCGATGAGGAAGTCTCCGATTTCGGCCAGGCGGCCATCCTGCCCGGCTTCGTCGACCTGCACACCCACCTGGAGAACGCGGTCATGCGCGGCATCGTCCACGATGTCCCCTACGCTACTTGGATCATGACCATGCGCGAGCTGTCCGCGAAGATGGACGCCGCCGATTGGTACGATTCGGCCATCCTGGGCGGCCTCGAGTCGCTGTCCAGCGGCATCACCACCGTGGCCGACATCACCACATCGGGCGCCAGCTGCACCGCCATGCAGAAGCTGGGCATGCGCGGCGTCGTCTACCGCGAGGTGGGCGCCATGGACCGCCGCCGCGTGGACTTCGCTATGCATCAGGCCGAGAACGACCTGGCCCATTGGCAGGAAGAGGTCGATTCCGACCGTCTTACCGTCGGCCTGGCCCCGTCGTCGCTGTTCACCTGCAACCCGGAGATCTTCCGCAAGGTCGCCCAGCTCGCCTCCAGGAAGAACCTTCCCGTGGCGCTGCGCCTGGCCGGCGACCGCGAGGAGTGCGATTTCGTGCGCTACGGCTCCTCGCCCTTCTCCGTCCACTCCATGGACACCACGCGCTGCTACGTGGAGGTCCCGCCGTGGCTGCCCACGGGCACCACGCCGGTTAACTACGTGCTGAACTGGGGCGCGTTCGAGAGCGACAACGTCATGATGGTGCACGGCGTCTACGTCGACGACCATGACGTGGCCAAGCTCAAGGAGTACGACGTGTCCGTGGCCAGCTGTCCGCGCATCAACGCCCAGCTGGGCATGGGCGTGGCCCCGCTCGCCGAGTTCCTGAACAACGGCCTGCGCGTGGGCCTGGGCACCGACAGCCCCGCCGCCACCGACTCCACCGACATGATCTCGGAGATGCACATCGGCATGCTCATCCAGCGCGCCGTGAACCCGCGCAGCTTCATGAAATCCTCCACCATGCTGGAGATGGCCACCATCGGCGGCGCCCGTGCGCTGCGCATGGACGACAAGGTGGGCAGCCTGGAAGTGGGCAAGCTGGCCGACGTCATCGCCGTCGACCTGTCCGGCTCGCATCAAACGCCGGCAACCGATCCGGTCTCGGCCGTGGTCAACGCCTGCAACGGCTCCGACGTGCTCATGACCATGGTGGGCGGCAACGTGCTGTACGAGAAGAGCAGCTGGCATGTGGGCGTGGAAGTGGCCCGCAGCATCGCCCGCGTCATCGAGATCCGCAGCAAGCTGAGGTAGCGCGCCATGGGAACGAACCAGAAGCTCACGGCCAAGCAGAAGGCCGAACGCATCAAGGCGGCGCAGGAGCGCGAGGCGCGCGAGAAGGCGCGTCGCGAGGCGGCGGCCCGCACGAAGAAGATCTTCACCGTGGTGGTGTGCGTCATCCTGGTGCTGGCGCTCGGCATCCCCACCATCGCGCTTTCCGTGCTGTCCATGTAACAACCCTTGGCAACGGATAACGCCCCGGTCCCCGAATGCTGCTTCCCTAGCAGAACTTTTCTGTAAAGGAAGTGCGCGCGAAGGGGGTCGGGGCGTTTGTGTTACCATGAATGGCTGTCGCGCGCAAGCGCGAAAAGAGTAAAGGGAACGCACGCAAAGGGGAATGCTTTGTTTGGTATCGGTGGATTTGAGCTATTTCTCATTCTGCTGTTCGGTTTCCTGCTGTTCGGCCCTGACAAGCTGCCCGCAATGGCGAAAACGCTTGGCAAGGCCATCGGCAAGTTCCGCAACGCGCAGGAGGAGATGAACAAGGTTATCAAGAACGAGGTGTACGACCCCGATTCCGACGAGCCGTTCAAGAACCCGCTCGACGTCATGGAGAAGGCCGCCGATGCCGGCAAGAAGGCCGCCAACGGCGCCAGCAAGGCCGTGAGCAGCGCAAGCAAGGCCGTGTCCTCGCATAGCTCCTCCGCCACGGCCTCCAAGCCGCGTCCGGCGGGGCAACAGGAAAGCTTCAGCGAGCGCAAGGCCCGCTACGATCGCGAGCGCGCCGCCAAGCAGGCTGCCGAAGCCGAAAGGGCCGAGGCCGCCAAGCAGGCCGCGCTGGCAGCTGCCGACGCCAAGTTGGCCGAGGCCGCAGCTCCCGAAACCGCCGCGCAAGCGGCTCCCGCGGCGCCCGCCGCACCGGCAGCGCCCGCTGCCCAGTCTTCCGCCACCGAAACGAAGGGGGAGTAACCGATGCCTATCGGACCGGCGCGAATGCCCCTATTCGATCATCTGGGCGAGCTGCGCATGCGCTTGGTGCGCATCGTCGTGTGCCTGCTCGTCGGCGTGTGCGTGTTCTACTTCGCCACGCCCACCATGGGCCAGTTCCTGATGATCCCCATCGCCGAGTACCTGCCGAAGGGCCCCGACGGCCTGCCGTCGTTCATGGCCATCGACCCGTTCGAGGCGTTCTCCACCCGCTTCAAGATCTCCATCTGGGCGGCCATCGTGGCCTGCTCGCCGGTTATCCTGTGGCAGCTGCTGGCGTTCTTCCTGCCGGCGCTCAAGCCCAACGAGCGCAAGTGGTTCATCCCCACGTTCGCCGCGGCCGTGGCGCTGTTCATCGTCGGCACCGTCTTCTGCTACTGCATCATCCTGAACCCGGCGTTCCAGTGGCTCACCGACCAGGCCATGGGTCTGGGCACCGTCACGCCGCGCATGGCCAGCTACGTGGACATCATCATCAAGTTCGAGCTGGGCTTCGGCGTCGCCTTCGAGCTGCCGCTGGTCATTTTCTACCTGGTGGTGTTCAACGTGGTGCCGTACAAGAAGCTGCGCGATAGCTGGCGCGGCATCTACGTCGGTCTGCTGGTGTTCTGCGCCATCGTCACGCCCGACGCCTCCCCGGTCACCATGGCGCTCATGTTCGCCGCGCTGATCGTGCTGTACGAGGTGTCGCTGCTGCTGGCCCGCATCGTGCTTGCCGGTCGTATCAAGAAGCAGAACCAGGAGCTTGCGAAGGAGGGGGGCGCTGCCCAGGCGGCCGCTCCCAAGACCAAGAAGCTCAAGGCCGTGAAGCGCAAGTAGCTTCGCCGGCAAACATATATGGTTAACCTGAAGGCCCGCTGCGTGCGGGCCTTCTTGGGATAGTATGGGGTTCGTACCAATGGCGTGCGGCGCGGGCGCTGCACGGTTTCGCGGATTGAAGGAGCTGCATGCACGAGCTAGGAATCATGACCGGCGTCATGGAGGCGGTGGAGAAGTCCGCCGTGCAGGCGGGCGCCACGAAGGTGCTCAAGGTTACGCTGTCCATCGGCGAGATGACCGAGGCCATCGAGGACTCGCTGCGCTTCGCGTTCGAGGTGCTCACGGAAGGCACCATGAGCGAGGGCGCGGAGCTTGAGATCAACATGGTGAAGCCTCGAAGCCTTTGCCTGGACTGCGGCGTCGAGTACGAGCACGACCGCTTCCACATGGTGTGCCCCGAGTGCGGCGGCTACAACACGAAGCTTTTGGCCGGTCGCGAGCTGCAGATCGATTCCATCGAGGTCGACCTGCCCGATGACTAACGGGCGTTGGCGCGGTCCCGCGTGGTGGGCATCTGCCGTGGGAGCCAGCGGCTCCCGCGCGTACGTGCCCGATGGCGCAGCCGGAAGGCCGCGAGCGTTCGCATTCGCCACGCCTTCCCAATCTGGTTCATAACTCAAACCGCTGCTTGATCAATAGGAGGAATCAGCATGCAAATCGATATGAAGCAACCCATCCTTGACAAGAACGATCAGCTGGCGGCGCAGCTGCGCAAGCGCTTCGCCGACAACCACGTGTTCGTGCTCGACCTGCTTGCCAGCCCCGGTTCCGGCAAGACGTCCACCATCCTGGCCACCATCGAGGCGTTGCGCGACGAGTTCAACATCGCCGTCATCGAGGGCGACATCGCCAGCAACGTGGACGCCGAGAAGATCAAGGCGCAGGGCATCGCGGCCGTGCAGATCAACACGGGCGGCGCGTGCCACCTGGAATCCAACATGATCAGCCGCGCCATCGATGTGCTCGACCTGGAGCGCCTGGACCTGATCATCGTGGAGAACGTGGGCAACCTGGTGTGCCCGACCGACTTCGACCTGGGCGAGAACGCCAAGGTCATGATTTTGTCCGTGCCCGAGGGCGACGACAAACCACTTAAGTATCCCGGCGTTTTCCAGGCGGCGAAGGTGGTCATCCTGAACAAGGTGGACACCATGCCCGTGTTCAACTTCGATCGCGAGGCGTTCGACGCCAGCGTGCGCCAGCTCAACCCGCAGGCTCCCATCTTCCCCATCGCCGCTACCAAGGGCGAGGGCGTCGAGGAATGGGCAACCTGGCTGGCCGAGCAGATCCGCGCCATCCAGTAGCACGGCGAACATATCCCGTCCAAGCAGGCGGCATGTCGCAAGGCATGCCGCCTGCTTGCGTTTTCGGACGTTTCCCGACGTATGCCCATCGCTGCTTCCAAAGGGGTGACAAAACTAGGCAAAAATTCCGACAAATGCGGCGAATGTTACAAGCAAAATAGCAGGTCATGCGCTCAACCCGATAGATTCCCTAAATGATATCCCTCTGACTTGACACCCCTCTGCCACCTTGCAATAATCAGCATGAGTGGATTAAGGGCACATCGAGGAGCTCCGTTTCGCGGAACGGCCCTTCCCGGTTGCTGGTGATATGCCGACCGTCCCCTGGGGGCGAAACGCATCGCGTTCGCATGGGTGGGGAAGCGCCGGCAAACGGCGCGCCGGCTCGTTCTTGCAGCAAGTTGACGCGTTCGGACGAGAACGAACGGAGCTGCTATGAACTCGACTCGCTATTCGGCCGTGTCGCGCGGAGCATCTCGCGCGGCAACATGCGTCGGGCTGTCCCTGGCGCTTTCCCTGACATTGACGCCTATCGCCTTGCCAGCTCACGCTGACGAACCCGCAGCGGGCTCGTCGTCGCAGGCGGCGCAGGACGTCGAATCCCTTTCCGTGCGCGGCATCGACACGCTCTCCGTCGGCGGCGACGCCTTCGATGTGGCAACGGCGGTGGGCCTTGGCGGAGCAACGCTGTACGCCGACGTGTCGGTTGGCGGCGAGGTTCGCCAGCATGACCTGCAGTACGCGTACGACAACCCGCAGGACCAGGCGGGCGTCATCTCGCTGAATGCCAAGGCCGGCTATGTGGCCTCGCACAGCGGCAAGATCTCCCTTGACTTTTATACGGCGGCAACGGCCGATCGCCAGCAGGTGGCGCCGGTGCTTTCCGCAACGGTATACGCCGTCGCCATGTCGGTCGACGGCCAGCCGGCGGGTTCGGTCGCCGATTCGCTGGTGGGCATCCGCACGGCGGTTGCCGGCGACGAGACGCAGCCCTTCGAGGCGCCGCGCCTGATCGTGCGCAACGGCAGCACCTATCGTCTGGCCGGCGGGGCATCGTCGGCCGCCCCTACGCTGACGGATGGCGTGCTCTACGTGAGCTACGAGAAGGTGGAAGCCGCCGACGTGGCTGCCAGCGTCGCATACGTCGACGAGGACGGGAACGTGCTTCTGCGCGATGAGCTGGGCATGCTCGGCGCCGACGAGTCGCAAACCGTGGCGGTGCGCGATACGGTGGAGGCGAACGGCCGCGCGTACGTGCCCGTTTCCAAGATGCCCGCCGTGACGGTGTCGGCCGCGCAGCCCGAGGTGACCATCCATTGCCTGCCGCGCCGCGAGGCCAGCACGGAAACGCAAACGGTATCCATTTCCTATACCTCCGCCGACGGCGCATCGCTTATGCATGACAAGGTGGAGGTCGGCGCGGGCGGCTACCTGTACGCGCCGCCGACCGTGTTCTCGCAGGCGCATAGCGGTTCGGTCGATCGCTACGTGCTCAAGGGCGCGCGCGACAACCGCGGCAACGTCTACACGGCCGAGCAGGCCGCCAAGCTGTCGCTGACCCTGGACGGCGCTCCCGAGTTCACGCTGGAGTACGCATCCGAGAACGCCCAGCTTGCTTACACGGCGAACATCGCGTTGGTGACCCCGGCGGAAAACGGCCGGGTGTCCATCGAGGTGGTCTCCAGCGAAACGGCGCAGGTTGCCGATGGCCAGCCCGCAAACATCTCCCTGCCCGCCACTTATGAGCGCGATGGCGAAACGTACACGCGCTTCGGCTCCGAGAGCACGCTGACCTATACCTGGCAGGACTTCACGAGCGGCCGTCCCGCATCGGACACCGTGTACTACACGCGTTCCGACGTGCAGGCGCCGGAAGCTTACCAGGTGAACGTCCGCTACGTGGACGTTGCTAGCGGCAAGCAGATCGGCGGGGAAACCCTGACTTGCCAGCCGGATGGCCAGGCGCTGCAGATCTCCGGGCCCGAGCAGCTTGAGGCGGACGGCGTCGCCTATCAGCGCTTGTCCGGTCAGGAAGCTCCCATCGCGCACGGCTTCTACGCGCCGTACCGCACATACACCATGTACTATGCGCAACCCGGGACGGTGCTGGAAGGCGACGTCACCGTGGTGCGCACCGACGTCATCGACGGCGGCGTGCGCTACTACACCATCGACCCCGCAACCGGCGCGGTGACCGCGGATGGTTCTGCGGGCGGCCTGACCACGGGTGCGCAATATGCCACCGTGACCACGGGTTCTGCGGACGGGGAAGCCGCCTCCGCGGCAGGCGGGCAGTCCGATGCGATCGCGCCCGACGGCAACACGGCGTACGAGGAGCGCATCGCCGAGAGCGAGACCCCGCTGTCCGATTACCAGGCCGGCGCCGAGTCGGGGATCGCTTCCATAGCGGGCCTTCGCGCATGGTGGCCTGCGGTGCTGGCGGGCGTCGCCGCCGTGGCGGCAGCCTGCATCGCGCTGTTCGTGCGCGGCCGCAAGCGCAAGGCAGAAGGCGAATCCGGCTCCAACGACATCAAGGGGGCGTAACGGGATATGAAGGCAAGGAACGAAGAGATGAACCGCCACGCGGTAGAGCATACGAACAGGAAGACCCGTGCGCGCCGCATGCGCGCGGGCGCCCGCTCGCTGTCGAGCAAGGTGCTGTCCATCGTGATGTCCGCCATCCTGGTGGTGGGCTTGTCCCCGCTGACGAAGGTATCCACGGCCACTGCCGGTGAGGGTGGAAGCGGTCAGCTGCCTTCGGGTACGTATTGGTACAACGGCGACGTGAACTTCACCACCATCGATTCGTCGAACGGGTTCACGTCTAGCGCGTGGAATGCGTATCGCGACACGGGCAAGGACGGCTCGGGCAATGCGCTGGGCATCGCCGGCAGCTTCCACCTGGTGGCGTTCAATACCCTGAACTCAAGCAGCCACATTTATGGCAACATCCTGGCGAACCATGTGTATGGCTTGCAGGACTTCGGCATCAAGCCCGAGTTCCTTAAGATTTACGGCCATTCCACGTTGAGCTATATCCAGGACTACCAGAGCACCTGCCCCCGTTTCGCCGAACAGTCTTACTCCGATCAGGCGATCGTGTTCGGCGGCAACACTTCCACGTTCAACCTGTTCGCGAAGACCACGAACAACAACCAGGTGATCAACTACGCCAACACGAAGACGTCGGGCACCGAAGTGCAGTTCCCGCGCACCGTGGCGCAGGATGTCGATACCGCAACTGCGCCCTTCATCGACATGAACGCCGTGAAGGCCGAAACCACGCAGCTGTCGAGCTCCCTTGCGGCGCACGAAACCGCCGGGGCAACGTATGATTTCACCACTGACCAGAACCGCAAGACCATCACGTATACGCAGGGCAAGGGCTGTGCGTATCTGACCCTGCCGCTTTCCGAGCTGACGAGCAATGGTAACCCCATCTATATCAAGGGTCTGCCGCTTGACGGTTCTGCTGCGCTGGTTATCAATGTGGATTGCGGCGGCGCGGATGCGCCCATCCCCGATCAGGTATGGCTGGATACCGGCAACGGCCAGAACGCCGGCCTTGGCGAGAACGATGCCGACACGGGCTATGTGCTGTGGAACTTCACGAACGTCGGTTCCGTCACCGCGACGGGCATGGTCAGCTCCATCTTGGCCCCCGGCGCCACCATCAACCTGAAGGGCAATTCGTGCGGCACGTTCATCGGCGAGAACATCAACGTGTCCGGCGAGACGCACACCCGCCCGTTCCACGGCAAGTTCGATGATGGCAAGCCTGCCACCACCTCCGTTTCCGTGAACAAGACGTGGCTCGACTCGAAGGGCAATGCCGAGACCTCCATCAGCCATAACGGCGTGCAGGCGCAGCTGTATGCGAACGGCGAGGCGTCGGGCGATCCGGTGACGCTGGACGCTGGCAACAGCTGGAGCCACCAGTGGACCGACCTGCCGGTGAACGATGAGTCCGGCAAGGCCATCGAATATACGGTGAAGGAGCTCACGCAGGTCGCAGGCTACGATTCCGCCGTGACCGGTAGCGCGGCTGGGGGCTTCGCTATCGTGAACCAGCATAAGCCCGAGGTGGAGATCTCCATCGCCAAGGTGTGGGACGACAACGATAACATCGATTAGGTGCGCCCTGACTCCGTGACGGCTCGCGTTATGCGTAGCATCGAGGGCGGCGCGTCCGAGCAGGTTGGCGGCCCGATCACGCTGAACGCCGCAAATCAGTGGCAAGCAAGGGTAAGCGGGCTGCCCACCACGGACGCGAATGGCAACCAATATACGTATACTGTTGTGGAAGATGCGGTTAGCGGGTACAAGGGCACTGTCGAAGGCTCCTCTAGCAAGGATGCCAACGGCAACGTGAGCTACACGTACACGCTGAAGAACTCGCACGCCCCGTCGGTGGTGAACCTGAGCGTTTCCAAGGTGTGGGATGACGCCGGCAACCAGGACGGCGTGCGTCCCGAGCAGGTGTCCGTGGATGTGCTGCGCTCTGAGGGCAGCAGCACCACCAAGACCATCGTGGCAACCCTGAAGCTTTCCGCCGAGAACAACTGGATCGCAACGCTGGAAAAGCAGCCGGTCTACGGCAAGAGCGGCAAGTACACGTACTCGATCAGCGAGGCGAAGGTCGACGGCTACACGGGCTCGGTCAAAACCGCTGTGAACGAGAGCGGCAACTACGCCTTCACGCTGACGAACACGCATGCCGTTGAAACCACGCAGGTCGGCGTGACCAAGGTCTGGGACGACGCCGAAAACGCCGACGGCCTGCGTCCCGATTCCGTCAAGGTGGAGCTTTTGGCCGACGGCGCGGCAACGGGCAAGACCGTCACGCTGAACGCCGGGAATAATTGGACCCACACGTGGGATAACCTGGCGAAGAAGGCCGGCGGCAAAGACGTCGCCTACACCGTGCGCGAGGCTGAGGTTCCCGAAGGCTATACCTCCGTCATGACCGGCGGCATGGTAAAGAACAATGGGGCGTTCTCCTATACGCTGACCAACAAGCACGAGATCGAGTCGACCGCCCTCAACGTGAAGAAGGTCTGGGACGACGCCGACAACGCCGACGGCCTGCGCCCCGCGTCGGTCAAGGTCCAGCTGCTTGCCGACGGCAAGGCAGCGGGCCAGCCCGTCGAGCTGAGCGCCGCCAACGAGTGGAAGCATGCATGGGGCGACCTGCCTAAGCTGGCCGACGGCAAGACCATCAAGTACACGGTCGCCGAGGTTGATGTCCCCGAGGGCTACGCCTCCGTCGTGACCGGCAACGCTTCCTTCGGCTTCACCATCACCAACACGCACGCGGTCAAGACCACGGCCGTCGGCGTGAAGAAGATCTGGAACGACGGCAACGACCAGGACGGCCTGCGTCCCGCCGAGGTGACTGCGCAGCTGCTGGCTAACGGCGAAGTTGTGGCCGAGGCGAAGCTGAGCGCCCAGAACGCGTGGGCCCATCAGTGGACCGACCTGCCCATCTTCGCCAACGGCAAGGCCATCGAGTACACGGTCGCGGAGGCCGACGTCCCCGAGGGCTATACCTCCTCGGTGATGGGCAGCGCCACTGACGGCTTCACCCTGGTGAACGCGCACACCGCGGCGACTACTTCGGTGAGTGTGCATAAGGAATGGAAGGATTCCGCGGGTAATCCGCAGTCCGGCGTGCATCCGGCCGTCACCGCGCAGCTGTATCGCACGGTGGCGGGTCAGGCGAGCGCCATGGCCGGTTACGCGGCAACGCTCGATGAGACTCATGGCTGGGCGGCCTCTTGGGATAACCTGCCCGCGAAGGACGCCGGCCGCGACGTGGAGTACTCCGTGCAGGAGGCCGACGTGCCCGCCGGCTACACATCGGGCGTGACGAAGGCGGCCGACGGCACTTATTCGTTCACTCTTACGAACACCGCCGAGAAGCGCACGAGCGTGAGCGTGGCGAAGATCTGGGCCGATGGCGGCAACGCCGACAACATGCGCCCGGATTCCGTGACGGCGCAGCTGTACCTGGTCGACGCGCAGGGCAACCAGGTTGCGGTTCCTGGTAAGTCGGTTGAGCTTTCCGAGGCCAATAACTGGGCGTTTACCTGGGACGACCTTGCGGTAAGCGATGCCGACGGCAACGAGGTCTCCTACATCGTGCAGGAAGCGAACGTGCCCGAGGGCTATACGGCAGCGGTTTCCGGCGGCATGGTGGAAGGCGCCTATTCCTTCACGCTGACCAATACCCATGAGCTGAAGACAGTCGATATCAACGTGTCGAAGGTCTGGAATGACCAGGATGACGTCGACGGCCTGCGTCCCGCTTCGGTGACGGCGCAGCTGTGCTACGTGAACGCCGATGGGCAGACGGTGCCGGTCGAAGGCGCCGAGGATAAGGTGCTCGATGAGTCGAGCGGCTGGGCCGCCGGTTGGACGGGCCTGACCGCCAACGCCGACGGCAAGGCCGTCAAGTACACCGTGCGCGAGGCCGAGGTTCCTGAGGGCTACACGTCCGCGGTGTCCGGTATCGACAACGGCGACGGCGCCTATTCGTTCACGATGATCAACACGCACGAGATCGAGGAAGCTGAGTTCGCGCTGAGCGGCTACTCGGTGCGCTCCATCTCTGCACCGGCTCCCGAGGCCGACAAGGTGTGCTACGTGGATCCGAAGATCACGAAGGAGATGGTGGGACGCGCGCTGCAAAGCGGTGAGTTCACCTTCCAGCTGATCGATAAGGCGACGGGCGCCGTCGTGTCCCAGGCAGCCAACGATGCGCTGGGCATGATCGACTTCGACGCCGCGAACAACCAGGCGGCGCCGGGTATGGAGCCTTCCTGCCTGAGGTTCACGAATACGGGAACGTTCACCTATATGGTGCAAGAGCTTCCGGGAAGTGCCGACCCGACGGTCGAGTACTCCACCGAGCGCATCGAGTTCGTGGTGACCGTGGATGAGGTCGACGGCGCTCTGAAGGCGACCGACATGCATTACGTGCGCTACAAGGACAAGGACGACACGGTGGGCACGTCGATCGACGCGATGGGCGATTCGGTCGTGCATCCCACCATCACCAACCACGTCAAGCCCATTCAGCTGGGCCTGACGAAGGTCGATGCGGCTGATGCAGGCAAGGCGCTGCCGGGCGCGGTCTACGGGCTGTATCGTGCAAGCGATTCCGGCGACGTGCTGGTGGCGAAGGCGACCAGCGACAAGGACGGCCGCATGACCTTCCTGACGGGCGCCGGCAGCGCCGAGGTCATCTCGGAGGGCGTCGACTACTGGTTCGCCGAGATCTCCGCGCCGCAGGGCTATGCGCTCTCGGATACGCCCACGCAGCACTTCCATATCGACCGCGTGGGGAAGGGCGCTGAGAGCAAGTATCAGCTGGTGTACGCTGATGGCAGCAAGGGCAAGCTCTACGATGCCGGCACCGTCATCGAGTTCGGCGATGGCGCCAAGCCCGTTACCGACACGGCCCTCGAGATGACCGTCGCGAAGGTGAACTCCGCGCGCACCGGCCTGGCCGGCGCGAAGCTGGGCGTGCGCCTGGCCGATGGCACCGACCCCATCAAGGAGTGGGTCAGCACCGGCGCAGGCCAGGTGCTCACGGGCCTGAAGGCCAACACGCCCTACGTGCTCTACGAGGCCGAGGTGCCCGAGGGCTTCGCGAAGGCCGGCGACGTCACGTTCATGCTCGACGAGTGCGGCGCCGTCCAGCTCATCGATGGCGCATGGGGCGAGAACATCCTGAACTCCTACGCCTCCGGCAGCCAGCTGACCCTGGTGGACTACACGAACAAGGAGATCGTGGAGAAGAAGCAGGTCCAGCGCGAGGAGGGCAAGACCGCAGGCAAGACGGCGGGCAAGCTTTCGCAAACGGGCGATCAGATGCCCATGGCGCCGCTGGCCGTCGTAGCCGTGCTCGCCCTGGCAGCAGCGGCGATCGCCGGCATCGCAGCAGCAAAGCGCCGCAAGCGTTAACGGCCGGGATCGGCGGGTCTTAGGCGGCAGCAGCGGGCCGGCAAGGCGCAGAACGCCGGCGGCTGGTGTGACTGGCTGGCAAAGTGCGGAACGCCGACGGCTGGCGTGGATTGCCGGCAAGTAAGATGTCGAGAAGCGGCGCGTCCTCCGGGGCGCGCCGCTTTTTGCGTGCAGGGAGGGTGAACAGGGGACGGAGGTGTGTTCACGATTCGTCGCCAGAAGCACGAAGGTCAACCGTGAACACACCTCCGTCCCCTGTTCACGTCCCCTGTTCACCTGAACACACCTCCGTCCCCTGTTCACGTCCCCTGTTCACCTGAACACACCTCCGTCCCCTGTTCACGTTCGTCCCCTGTTCACGTTTCGCGGCCCGTGGGATGCCCGCCTTCCCGCCGTCTCGGGTTCGCTGGTCGCGCGTTTCGACCGGTTGCCAAGCTGTTGCGTGCTGGCAATCACATGGAAACACTGCTTGGGCATACTCGTATCCGAAGGAATCCCGCTTGTGCTGAAAGGACAGCTTTATGCGAGCGAACGATATGTACAAGGCGTGCGCGGACGCGCTGCGAGCCTATGCGGAGGGGGCCGGCTTCACCGACATGGTGGTGGGGCTTTCCGGCGGCATAGACTCAAGCGTCATCGCCGTCATGTGCGCCGACGTGTTCGGCCCCGACCACGTGCACGGCGTCATGCTTCCCGGCCCCTATTCCACGGAGCATTCCCTGGACGACGCCCGCGAGCTGGCGGACAACCTGGGCATCGAGACGCACGTCGTGTCCATCTGCGAGCCGTTCGAGGCGTTCGAGGCGGTGCTGCGCCGCTCGGGCTGCGGCAAGCTTTCGGGCACGGCGTCGGAGAATACGCAGGCGCGCTGCCGCACCGTGGTGCTCATGGCGCTTTCCAACGCCAACGACTGGATGCTCGTGAACACGGGCAACCGCAGCGAGTCCATGATGGGCTACTCCACGCTCTACGGCGACACGGCCGGCGCGTTCGCGCCCATCGGCGGCCTGTACAAGACCGACGTGTACGCCGTTGCGCGCTGGCGCAACGAGCGCGCCGAGCGCGACGGCCAGGTGCCGCCCATCCCCGAGCACGTGCTGGTCAAGCCGCCCAGCGCCGAGCTGGCGCCCGGTCAGGAGGACGAGAAGTCCATGGGCATCGACTACCCCACGCTCGATCGCATGCTCATCGCGCATTTCGAGCACGGCGTCAGCGAGGACGGCCTGGTGGAAGCCGGCTTCAACCGCGCCGACGTCGAGCGCGTGCTGGCGAAGGTGCGCTCGCAGGCCTTCAAGCGAGCCCTCGAGCCGCCGTATCCCGACACCAAGTTCTACGAATAGGGAAGCGCCCGCGGCGCTCCGCCGGCAAGTGGGGAAACGGCGCGGCGGCTTCGCTTTTGCCGGCGTCCCTCGGGTGCGCTGGCGAAAAGGCGCCGCGGTGCAGCAACTTCCGCCGGCTGTCGCGCGTCCGCTGGCGCCCCGCATATCGAGAAGATGTGACGCGCGCCGAACCGCCGGCCGCGCGCGGGGCGCGTGCGTTACCATGGCTGCGATATCGAAATGGGGGACGGTGCCCACTGCCGGTTGCACGGCGGCGGGCGCCGTCCCTTCGCCATCTAGTGAAAGAGCATGCCCTACATGAAACGCCGCGATTTCTTCAAGCTGGTCGGTGCCAGCGCCGCCTTCGCCGCCGTGCCCCTGCTGTCGTCGTGCAGCTCCGCCGTGGTCCCTTCGGTCGAGGGGACGGGCGTGCTCGGCCAGCCCCAGGTGTCGTTCTCCGCATCGGTGGACGTGCTCATCCTGGGCAGCGGCATGGCGGGTCTTTCGGCGGCCATGGACCCCTCCGAGGCGGGGTTGTCGGTCATGGTGGCCGAGAAGCTCGACGTGCTGGGCGGCGAAAGCTACGAGTCCAACGCCGTCATGGAGGTGTGCGGCAGCCAGCTGCAGAAGGACGCGGGCATCACCGAGACCTGCGACGACGTGTGGCCCGAGCGCAAGGAGGCTCTGAAGAGCGCCGGCGTGACCGATCTTGAATTCGCGAAGCGCCTGTTCTACGCGGCGCCCGAGTGGGTCGACCGCATGAAAAGCTCGTACGGCGCGCAGTTCGCCGACCCCGCCAGCTATTCCGCCAACGAGGCGAACCGCCGCCGCGTGCTCCCGAAAAACGGCATCGGCGACACGGAGAGCCTCATGATGCCGCTGCGCGACAAGCTGGCGGCGAAGGGCGTGCAGTTCTCCACCGGCTATCGCGCCACCGGGTTCATCCTGGACGAGTCGGGCAAGGTATGCGGCGTGCGTTTCTCCACCAGCAAGAAGGACCAGTCCGGCGTGGTCGACGTGCATGCGCGCGCCGTGGTGGTGGCCACGGGCGGGTTCGCCAGCAACCAGTCGCTCGTGCGCGAGTATCTGTCCGCGTGGGAGCGCATCGGCTGCTACACCGCCGCGTCCATGGGGGAGGGCCACAAGCTGTGCCAGGCGCTCGGCGCGCAGCTCAGCGACATGAGCGTGACCCCTTCGGTGATCAGCGACCTTCCGCAGGCGGCTGCGTGGGGCATGTTCGCGCCAACCATCGTGGTGGACGCGCAGGGCAACCGCTTCGGCAACGAGGACTACATGCGCGACCTGTGCGCAACGTGCTTCACTCAGGAGCGCGGGTATTTCTGGACCATCTTCGATAGCAGCATCTCGGAGAGCGGGCAGGCGCGCAGCGCGGCCCAGGTGACGGCGAAGCACGCATCGCGCCTGGTTGGGCCGTGCGACACGGTGGAGCAGCTGGCGTCGGGCATGGGCGTGTCCGAGGACGTGCTGGGCAAGACCGTCGACCGCTTCTCCAGCATGGTGGAGTCCGGCAAGGATTCCGATTTCGGGCGCAAGCAGTTCCTTGAGAACCTCAAGCCGCCGTATTACGCGCTCAAGCAGTTCCCCGTGCGCTTCCGCACGCGCGGCGGCGCGGTGGTGGATGGCGGCGGACGTCTGCTCGACGCCAACGGCAAGGCCATCGCGGGCGTGTACTGCTGCGGCGCCGCCGCGCAAGGCGGCGGCGAGAGCCTGACCACCAACGGAGCCTTCGGTATCCTCGCCGGCAAAGCCGTGACCGAGGACCTGGGAGCGGCGTAGCCGCGCACTCGTGCTTGCATGCCCGTCATAGTCCCAGGGTTCTGGGCGGTTCGCTGCATCGAGCCGCGGCGTTTTGCCCCGACCCCCCGGTTCTGGGCTGTTTCGCAGCTTTTCGGCCTCAAAATTGACATGCTCTCGGAGTTCTGGGCGGTTTCAAGGACTGATTTGGGCCGCCTCTCGGCATAACCCCAGGTCAGCGTTCGCGCCGAGGGTCCCATCTCCTCCAAAACCGCCCAGAACTTCGAGGCGCGGATCCGTTATGCTTCGAAATCGTTCGAAATCGCCCAGAACTCGAGATTTCCCGCGCCCCGGCTCGTGCCCCCCCGTCCGCGTGATTACCCCGGGCGGCGTATGGCGCGCTCGGCGCGCTCGGGATACCATGGACGGCATGGATAACCTTCTTATGACATATCGCGACATGACGGCGCGTGACTGGCTGGTCGACGCCGCGGTGGCGCTGGCGGCGTTCGCCGTAGGCTGCCTGCAGCTTATGCTCACCGCGTCGTCGATCATCATTCCCGACCTGGCGCTTCGCCAATATCTCGGCGTGGTCAACGTGGTGCCCGACCTGCAGGTGTTCGTGGGCCTGGGCATGACGGTGGTGCCGCTCGTGCTGCGCCGCCGCTTCCCGCTGCCCGTGTTCGCCGCGTGCCTGGTCATCTTCCTGGGCCTGCAGGTCAGGTTCTCGGGCTTCTCTATGACGGTGGTCGGGCCGCTGGTGGCGCTCTACACCGTGGCCGCCGAATGCGGTACCGTGCCCGGCGTCGCGTGCGGTGCGGCGGCGGTGCTGTCGCTGCTGTTCGCCGGCACGCCCATGCAGGCCGCCAGCATGGTGTTCTTCACGCGCTTCCAGAACATTGTGCTCATGGTGGCGGCGGTGCTCGCCGGCTACGCCTATCGCACGCACGTGGCGTACGTGCACGCGGTGGAGCAGCGCGCGGTCGAGGCCGAGCGCACGCGCGAGGAGGAGGCCGCCCGCCGTGTGGAGGAGGAGCGCGTGCACATCGCACGCGAGGTGCACGACATCACGGCGCACTCGCTCTCGGCGGTGAGCATCCAGCTTGCCGCGGCCGAGCGGCTGGTGGAGCGCGATCCCCAGATGGCGAAGGAGGCGGTGTCCACGGCCCGTGCCACGGCGAAGGCCGCGCTCGACGACATCCGCTCGATGATCGGCGTGCTGCGCCACGGCGACGACGCGGCCGAGACCATGCCCGCCGCCGGCACGAACCAGGTGGACGAGCTGGAGTCGTATCTGCGCGGCGCCGGTCTGGACGTCGAGCTCGACATGGCGGCGTACGATCGAACCCGCGTGCCCGCGCATATCGACATGGCGCTGTTCACCGTGGCGCGCGAGGCGTGCACGAACGCGGTGCGGCATGCGCGGGCGCAGCGCGTGTCGCTGCGGTTTGCGGTGGAGGGCGACACGGCAACGCTCTCGGTGATCGACGACGGCGCCGGCTGCGGCGTGGCGGCGCAGCCGGCCGATATGGCGGCGCTCCAGCTGCCCAGGGCTGCCGACGGCGCGGGCCATGGCGTGGCGGGCATGGCCGAGCGCGTCCACGTGCTCGGCGGGTCGTTCTCGGCGGGCGATGGCGAAAACGGCGGGTTTTGCGTGCGCGCGAGCATCCCGCTTCACGGAACGGAGGCATAGCGAATGGAACAGACGCTCAACGGCGAAGGCGTGGCAAGCGCGTCCCTGCAGGCGGCCAACCCGGCAAGCCCTGCAAGCCCGGCCGGCACCTCCCCGCAGGCGGCAAGCGCCCCGGGCGCCCCGCGTCCCGTTCGCGTTCTGGTGGCCGACGACCAGGACCTGGTGCGCAGCGGTTTCCGCATGATCTTGTCGTCCTATGACGGCATCGAGGTGGTGGGCGAGGCGCGCGACGGCGAGCAAGCGGTGCAGCTTGCCGAGCGCCTGCGTCCCGACGTGGTGCTCATGGACATCCGCATGCCGCGCGTCAACGGCATCGACGCCACGCGCGCCATCCGCTCCAACGTCGCCCTCGCGGACGTGCAGGTGCTCATCCTCACCACGTTCGACCTGGACGAATACGTCTACGACGCGCTGTCGGCGGGCGCCGGCGGCTTCCTTCTCAAAGACGCCGAGCCCGATGAGATCGCGTCGGCGGTGCGCGTGGTGGCGGCGGGCGAGGCGCTTATCGAGCCGTCCATCACGCGCCGGCTCATCGAGACGTTCGTGGCGGCGCGCCCGGGCGTGCCCGCGGGCGCCGCGGCGCGCGGCATCGACCAGCTGACCGAACGCGAGCGCGAGATCCTCACGCTGGTGGCGCGCGGCCTGAACAACGACCAGATCGGCGAGCGCCTGTTCATCAGCCCCGCAACGGTCAAAACGCACCTCGCGCGCATCATGGCCAAGCTCGACGCGCACGACCGCGCGCAGCTGGTGGTGCGCGCCTACGAGAGCGGTTTGGTGAAGCCCGGCGTGGCATAAAAAGCCGGCGAAAGGGGGAGCGTCGGCGGCTATCGGCCGCCGGCGCTCCTTCTGTCTTATGCGCTTGCACAAGAACTTTTCGGAGCACGCTATAAATCACCGTAATCCACTTGCAATCGGACGGTCGGCTGCTATAGTAGGCAATGTGTTTAGCACTCGTTACCAAAGAGTGCTAGCACTCAGAAAGACAGAGTGGTTAAATAACGGGTATGCGAAACCAATCTCGCGTAATCGATGCGAAAGGAAGGCAGCGTTATGAATCTGAAACCCCTGGGCGACCGCGTTATCGTGAAGGCCGACGAAGCTGAGGAGACCACGGCTTCCGGTCTGTTCATCGCATCCGAGGCCAAGGAAAAGCCTCAGAGCGGCGTCGTTCTGGCAGTCGGCGCTGGCAAGCCCGATAAGGACGGCAACCTGGTTCCCGTTCCCGTGAAGGTCGGCGACAAGGTCGTCTACGGCAAGTTCGGCGGCCAGGAGATCAAGGTCGACGGCGAGGACCTGCTCATCCTCCGTGCCGACGATCTGTACGGCGTCTTCGAATAAGTTTCGATCGTTTCACCTTGTAAGCAAGCATGGGCCCGCGCCCGGTATCTTGGAACCGCGCGCGGGCCGCATTCGAAAGGAAGCTTTAGAATGGCTAAGGATATCAAGTTCGAGGCTGATGCCCGCAGCGCTCTGGCCGCAGGCGTCAACAAGCTGGCAAACGCCGTCAAGGTCACGCTCGGCCCCAAGGGCCGCTATGTCGCCCTTGAGAAGTCCTTCGGCGCTCCGCTGATCACCAACGACGGCGTCACCGTCGCCAAGGAAGTCGAGCTGGAGGATCCGGTCGAGAACATGGGCGCCCAGCTCATCCGCGAGGCCGCTGTTAAGACCAACGACGTCGCCGGCGACGGTACCACCACCGCCACCCTGCTGGCCGACGTGATCGTCTCCGAGGGCCTGCGCAACGTCACCGCCGGCGCCGACGCCCTGGGCATCCGCCGCGGCATCCAGAAGGCGACCGACGCCGTGGTCGAGGCCATCAAGGCCGACGCCACCCCGGTTTCCACCACCGAGCAGATCACCAACGTCGGCACCATCTCCGCCGGCGACGCCGTGATCGGCGCCAAGATCGCCGAGGCCATGGACGCCGTGGGCAAGGACGGCGCCATCTCCGTCGAGGATTCCCAGACCTTCGGCCTGGACATGGACATCGTCGAGGGCATGCAGTACGAGCGCGGCTACATCAGCCCCTACATGGCCACCGACATGGAGAAGATGGAAGCCAACCTCTCCGATCCCTACATCCTGCTGACCGATCAGAAGATCTCCAACATCCAGGACATGGTCCCGCTGCTGGAGCAGATCATGAAGACCGGCCGTCCGCTGTTCATCGTCGCTGAGGACGTCGAGGGCGAGGCTCTGGCCACCATCCTGCTGAACAAGCTGCGCGGCACCTTCACCGCCGTGGCCATCAAGGCCCCGGGCTTCGGCGACCGCCGCAAGCGCATCCTCGAGGACATCGCCGCCGTCACCGGCGCGCAGGTCATCGACAAGGACTTCGGCATGACCCTGGCTGATGCCAAGATCGAGATGCTCGGCACCGCCAAGACCGTCAAGGTCACCAAGGACCGTGCCCTGATCGTGGACGGCGCCGGCGACAAGGCCGCCATCCAGGACCGCATCACCCACATCAAGAAGGAGCTGGAGCGCGTCGACTCCGACTTCGACCGTGACAAGCTCCAGGAGCGCCTGGCCAAGCTGTCCGGCGGCGTGGCCGTGCTGAAGGTGGGCGCTGCCACCGAGGCCGAGCTCAAGGAGAAGAAGTCCCGTATCGAGGACGCCCTGCAGGCTACCCGCGCTGCTGTCGAGGAGGGCATCGTCGCAGGCGGCGGCGTGGCTCTGATCAACGCCATCCCGGCTCTGGACACGCTCGAGATCACCGATCCCGACGAGAAGGTCGGCGTGGAGATCATCCGCAAGGCCATGGAGGCCCCCATGCGCGCCATCGCCCAGAACGCTGGCTTCGAGGGCTCCGTCATGGTCGACAAGGTCCGCCACATGGAGAAGGGCGAGGGCGTGAACTTCGCCGACGGCACCACCGGCAAGATGATCGAGATGGGCGTCAACGACCCCGTCAAGGTCACCCGCACGGCTCTGCAGTCCGCTGCTTCCGTGGCTGCCCTGATCCTCATCACCGAGTGCACCATCAACGAGATCCCGAAGGATCCCGATCCGGCGGCCGCTGCTGCTGCCGCAGGTGCAGCCGGTATGGGCGGCATGATGTAAGCAACAGGTTCGTAAACCTTGCAGCAAAAGGGCCCGCTTCGGCGGGCCCTTTTCGCGTCTTGTGGGGAAGCCGCGGCGGCTGTCGCAGCCTCGATATGCGCAGTTACGGTGTTAGGCGCGACCGCGGCGAAGATCGTCCGGGGCGCAGCCACCGCGGCTTTGCCCGGCATATCGCGCTGTGGCGGGCAAAAGCGCGCACCGGGAAGCCCGAATCGCCTCCTTGGGTTCCCCGGGCGGGCGCCCGCCGTCTCCATTCGATCGTCAGAATGCAACAAAAACGCCCTCCTGCGGTTGCAGGAGGGCGTTTGCGGTCTTATATGCGGTTTGCTGGGCCCCTTACAGGCACTCGCCTGGCCTTACAAGCCCTCGGCCTGGAAACGGCGCAGGAGGGCTTCCTGATGGTGCGAGTACTGCAGCGCGACGTCCTTCGCCACCTTGCCTTCGCGGACCGCGTTGAACAGCGCCTGGTCCATGGTCTGCATGCCGGAGGCGCCGTTGGAGGCGATCACGGAGTCGATCTGGTAGGTCTTCTCCTCGCGGATGAGGTTGCGGATGGCGGTGTTCATGTGCATGACCTCGAACACGGGGATGGTGGTGCCATCGAGTGCGGGGATGAGCATCTGGCTGACCGTGGCCTGCAGCACGAGCGACAGCTGGGTGCGGATCTGGCGCTGCTGGCTGGCGGGGAAGGCGTCGATCATGCGCTCGATGGTGTCGGCGGCGCTGGTGGTGTGCAGCGTGGAGAGCACCAGCTGCGTCATCTCGGCGGCGTTGATGGCGGTGCCGATGGTCTCGGCGTCGCGCATCTCGCCGAGCAGGATGACGTCGGGGCTTTCGCGCATGGCCGAGCGCAGCGCCTCGGAGTAGTTGGCGATGTCGGTGGGGATCTCGCGCTGCGTGATGATGCAGGAGCCGTGCTTATGCACGAACTCGATGGGGTCCTCCATGGTCAGGATATGGCCCGTGCGCTTGTGGTTCATGCGGTCGAGCATGCACGCCAGCGTGGTGGACTTGCCGCAGCCGGTGGGGCCCGTCACCAGCACCAGGCCCCTGTTCAGGTCGGCAAGGCGCATGACGGGCTCCGGGATGTTCATCTCGTCGGGGTCTGGCAGCCCGAAGGGGATGACGCGGATGACGGCGCCATAGGAGCCGCGCTGGCGGAAGATGTTGGCGCGGAAACGGCCGACGCTCGGGACGGCGAAGCTGAAGTCGTCGTCGTGGTTGACGCTGTCGGTGAACAGGCTCAGGTCGCGCCCGGCCAGTTCGTAGATCGTCTCGATGTACTCCTGCGTGTCGGCCGGGGTGAGCGGGGCCGTGTCCGTGCGCACATGCGATCCGCTCGCCTGGTACGCCAGAGGCAGGCCGGCGATGATGAACACGTCGGAAGCGTGCACCTCGATCATCTTCTCGAGTAGGCTTTTCAGTTGCATGGCGATCCTCCTATGCTATTGCTTCTCGTCGTTAGTTAGTGGAAAGAAGAGCTTGTTCGGGAAGCTCTTGCGCGGTGGTCATCTTCCAGGCGTCCACGGTGCAGCCGTTCGCGGCGATGGTCGCCGTGGCGGCAAGCTCCTTGCCGCCCTGCGCGATGACCGTGAACGTGACCTGCGTGCCCGCCACGTCGATGAAGGACCGCAGGTCGCGGGCGCCGCTTGCCTCGGCGGCGTTTTCCAGCAGCTTGTCGGAGCGGTGCTGGACCAGCGCGGCGGCCGCTGCGGGCGAGCCGCTTTCGGCGATCTGCTCGTCGATCTGGGCGAGCAGCGCTTGGCCGAAGGCATCCAGCTCGTAGGTTTGCGACAGCGCGTCGGCCTGCCGCTGCGCCATGGCCTCGGTTGCGTGCGTGGTGGTGACGCACAGCATGGCCAGCACCGCCAGCAGCAGCACGGACACCAGCGTCAGCAGCGTGATGGGGCCGATGCGCACCCCTTCCCCGGTTCGCCTTGCCATGCTATCTCACCCCGCTTTCGTATCGCGACGCGTCGAGTGCGTACACTTCGCCGGAATCGTCGCTCACGGTGATGTGCGCCGTGTACAGCGTGCCCCGGCCCTGTGCGTCGGAGTCGACGTCGCAGCTGACCGTCAGGCCGTCGGAGCCGTCGACGGCGGATGCGTCCCCGGCGGCGACGCCCTGGCCGACCGTCTTGCCGGCGGCGACGGCTGCGGGGTCGGACGAGAACTCCTCGGCGGCGTTCTGGGCCAACAGCGTGGCTTTTGTCAGCTCCTCGGCCTGGTGCGCCGCAACCGCCGAGTGCGTGAACAGCTGCGTGAACACGGCCATGGATGCGATGAGCACCGCCATAAGCACCAGCGCCTCAACGAGGAACGCCGTGTTGACCTTGGTCTTCGAGGCGTCTTCGATCTGCTCGTTCTTCGTCATCCTAGGCACCTCCCTGCATGTAGCGAAGGGCCACCTCGGCGGTTCCCTGATCGGTGGTCACGGCCAGAAGACCGTTGGAGTACGAGAAATCGAAGGTGTCGGAAGTTGTCACCTCGGTGGCCTTCTCGGGCGTGCACCCGCTGCCTGCCAGGCTGTACTCCTGCACGACCTTGCCTTCGTACAGGTAGAAGCGCGTCTCGTACGTGCCGGAATCCAGCGGCTCCACCACCACGAGCGACTTGCCTTCCGGCCCCTGGCCTTGGGCGATGGCGCCCTTGGAATCGTTGGCGCGCACGACGTTGCAGATTAGCCCCGCTCCTTCGCGCTGTGCGCTGCTGGCCTGTTGGTCTGCGGAAACGGCCTTGTACACGGTCACACCCGAGATGAGCGCCATGAGCAGCGCCGCGAAGAACGCCGCTAGCAGCAGCGTGGGGAAGGCGTGCCTTGCGCCGGCGCCTTTTTCGTTGGACGGCGCACCTTGCGTCACGGAAGCGATGGCGTGGATGCGCTGCTTGTGGGTTTCGTTCGCCTGCGGGTTCATCGGGGCGTCACCACCACGCTGGGCATGATGTTGTCGGCGAAGCACTCGTAGGTGATCACGTAGTCATCATGGTTGATGGTCAGCCCGTAGCTTTCCTCGAGATGCTCGAGCGAGCTCGGGTAGCTGCCCTCGATGGCGCAGCACTGCTTGGCCGAGGCCAGGATGGAGTCGCGCAGCGCCACGGCGCCTTGCGTCTTGGCGTTCTCCTGCACGACGCTGTATACGGCGAAGGCGGCGAGGGCGAGCGCCGCCACCAGGCATGCGGTGACGACGATGCGCTTGCGCCGCCGTTTGATATCGTTGTCGGTGAGTTCGTGGAACATGACTGTTACCTGCGACTTCGTTATGCGATCGAGCCCATGATGCCGATGAGCGGCAGCATGACGGCGATAAGGGTTGCGCCGACGGCGATGGTCAGGAAGGCCGCCAGCGTGGGTTCGACCCGGTCGACCGCGGCGTCGATCTGCATGTTGGCGTCGTCGAAGAACACCTGCGCAAGATGGCCGAGCACCTCGTCGACGGAGCCTGCGCGCGTGCCCATGAGCAGCATGCGGCCGTATACGGGCTCGACGATCTCGTGCTCGACGATGGCCTGGGCGAGGCTGCGCGGGTTCTCAAGGTCGATCATGGAATCGTAGGCTGCCTGCAGCTTCGCCTTAAGCTGCGCATGGTCGATGGTGGCCATGGCCTTGCGCATGGCGTCCTCTTCCTGCACACCCGATGCCACCAGGGACGAAAGCGCGCTGACGAAGCGGGAGAGCGCCAGCTGGTACATGGCCCGGCGGGTGCCCGGGTAGCGTTCGAGCATCTTCAGCACACGGCCGCGCCCGCTTTCGTTGCGCGCGCAGATGGCGATATGCAGGGCGGCTATGGTGGCGACCAGCACGATGGCCAGGGCGACCCAGCCGATGGCGACGGACACGCCCACGGTGTTGAAGGATCCCGAGGTCATGGAGCCGGACAGGTTCTCATAGGCGCTGGAGAAGATGGGGAGGATGATTGCCACGGTGAACACCAGGATGACGCTCATGATGCACAGCAGCGCCGCCGGATAGCCGACCGAGTTGCGCAGCTTGGCGAATGCACGGCCTTCGCTATCGTAGTAGCGCCCGAGGCTGCGCAGCACGCGCTCGGTGCGGCCCGATGCCTCGCCGACGCGCACGGTTTCCGTTGCGTAGGCGGGGAAGGCGCCGGTAGCCTCCATGGCGTCGGCAAGGTTGGAACCTTCGACGACTTTGGAGTAGACCGCGTCGCATACGCGCTTGAATTCGGATTGCTCGCGGTTCTCCGCAAGCATGTGAACGGCTTCGTCCGTTTGGACGCCGGCAGCCAGCATGGTCGCCACGCTGCTGCAGAACGCGCTGATGGCGCCGCTCTCCAGAAGCTTTCCTGTCATCGGTACCTCCTGGGTTATCGGTTTAAACGTTCGTTATTGTCTCACATATAGTAGGCGATGACGTGCGTTTTCGCCTGTTTTTGAGAAGAAGCTGATACCCCGGTGCCACTATGTACCGGGCGAAGGGGTTTCGGTAGCGAGCGCTTTCGCCCGCGCGCTGCGGGATGCTGGTGGGATAGGGGCTTGCAACACCATGCGCCACCTGGGGGAACGGGGGTTGGCTTCGGGCGGCGCTTTCGGCAGCGATTCGGCAGGCTCCGTCCCTGCCGCATGGCTGCGGGGATGTTGCGCGGCTAGTACACGTAGCGGTCGGTGTAGCTTTCCCCGTCCCCGACCTTCGCCCCGCCCCCTGTTGCGGCGAAGGTCAGGTCGATGCGCGACCAGGTGTTCGGGGAAACGCTGAAGCGGGCGCTCTGCCAGGTGCCATCGATATTCACCATGATCCAGGCGTGGTAGATGCCCTGCGGCGAGACGGTGCCGGTGACGATCTTCGCGGGAATCCCCTGGCTTCGCAGCATGGCGGCGCCCAGGCTTGCGTAGTCGAAGCAGATGCCCTTGCCCGACCGCAGCGTCTCGTCCGGGTCGGGGATGTAGCCGGTGGAATCCTTGAGCTTCGCGGCCTTATCGTCGTCGTAAGCCACGTTGTCGACGATGTAGGTGCAAATGGCGCGCAGGGCCTCCCCCTGGTTCTCGCAGCCTCCGACCAGTTCGCGGGCCTTGGCCACGCAGCTGCTGGAGGCGGTGTAGCTGCAGTAGACGTTCGGGCGCAGGAACGGGGCGAACTCCGAGGTCAGCGCGACGTCGATGTCGACGCTGCACAGCTCCACGTAGTTGTTGCCCGACGTGTTGCGCATGATGCGCACCGTGTATGGGCCGTCGCCGAACGCCAACGGGCACCCAATGGGCGTGCCGTCTTGGGGCATGTCGAAGCTGGAGCTTGCTTGGCCGCTGATGACCTGGGCTTTTATGCGTGCGCTCGAAGTGGCGCTCACGCTGACGTAGCCGTCTTGCGCGTGGGACGCATCGATGAGCGCGTCGTTGGCGCCCGTGGCGGCGCTCGCGTCGAACTGCGTTTCCTCCACCGTGGCGGCAGGGGAGAACGCGGCGCCGGTGGCCTGGTCCTTGCCGGCGCCTTCCGCGCCGCCGGATCCGCTGCATGCGGTAAGCCACAGCAGGGCGCAGAAGGCCGTCGCCGCGATGGCGGCGATGAGCGGGGAGGTACGCCTTGTCTGTGCGGATGATTCCATGATGCGTCGATTATACGCGTGGAGGGTGGGGTTTCGGCCTGCGCAGTTAAACGGTTTTGACACGAGATCGTTCGTTCGCTTCATCGTTCGTCACGTTGTCGGGAAAGCCCGGAAAACCCTTCTATCGGAGGGGTGACAGTTCTGCGGACATGCAAAAGGGGCGTTGTTTGTTACGGGCGAATCGAAGAAATGGGCAGAATCGCATATTGAACTGGGATTTCGTAAATGAATTTATTTGATTTGAATGCAGAGAATTAGTGGCAGGGGAGGTACAGAATAGGGGGAATCGTTATATAATTGCCCACAATAGCCTGCACTAGGCCGACTGCGCGCTTCGAATGATCGCGCACGGCGGCGAGACGGGTTGAAACGGTATTTCAACTGCGAACGTTTCCGACGGAAACGCTTGATGAGGTGAATGATATGAAGGCAAAGAGCAACGAGTTGACGGTGGACAGCATGACGCAGCGATACTCGCTGGGCCACAAGGCGCTGTCCGTGGCGCTGTCCGTCGTCTTGATGGGATTCGGCTGGCCGGCGGTTTCGCCGTCGCAAGTGTACGCCGGCGATGGCGCCGCGGTCGAAGATGCGTCGGCGCAGGTGGAAGGCGCTTCGTCCGGTGCAGCCACGAGCTCGGCCGACAAGGCCGCTGATACGGCGGCAAGCTCCGCAGCATCCGCAACGAGCTCCGCGGCACCTGCGGCAAGCGAGCAGCCTACGTCCACGGCGTCGCAGCAGCAGGCGGCTTCGGGCGCTTCCGAGCCCGCGCAGCCCGCTGCGGCGCAGCAGGACGAGAGCGCGAAGGAGGATGCCGACACGGCCGATGTCGAGCTGGTGCTGGGCAACGCCTCCATCACGTATATGAACCAGGTCGTCTCCGCGCCTGCGCATAAGGTCACCGTGCCCGTGAATGACGACTTCAAGTTCACGGTGTCCCCCGATAACGGCTATAGCCTCACGAAGGCGGTGCTCAAGGTTTCCGGCAAGGAGAACCCTATCTCCCCCGATGACCAGGGCGTTTATACCGTTTCCGCCGCCGACATCGCCGCCGGCGCGACCGTGACGCTTGAGACGGAGGCTGTTTCCAGCGATTCCGGCAAGGATAACGCCGCCGTCTCCATCGGGGATGATGCTACCGAGGAGACGCAGGTCTCCGTCTCCGGCGCAGGTGCCATTTCCGGCCCCACTTCTGTCGCCATGGGCAACACCATCACGCTCACCTATAACGGGGAAGGAACGCCGCAGTTTTGGAATGGCGGAGATGGCCTTTTCTCCGGATGGCAGGAAAGCGCCGATCATCGATCGATCACGTTGACGGCTGGCGCCAACTGGGCATTTAACGGTTCGAGCAAAACGACAACGCTATATTGCGCATATACCGACGCCGATGGTTGGCATACTGTTGGCAAAGGTGCGGCCGAGTACCAGGTAACGGTGACGAAGCGGAGCTACGTTGCCGTTCAGCCGGAAAACACGTCTGCGGGAACAAGCTGTTTCTGGTACCCTCAAATCAAAGATGTCGAAAACGGCACCGTCTATACTATCGATCAGAACTTGGGCGGAGCGTTTCAGGAGCTCGAGTATTATCGCGATGGAGTGAGGATCGAAAATGCAAGCCAGTATTATCACAATGATGCTGACTTTGCGATTCCCGGTAAATACACCGTCGTGGTGAAGCCTAATACTGGCTGGATTTACGATTTGGGCACGTCGATGACGTTTGATGGTCCGACTGTTACGCGTGCGGATAAGCAGTTCGAGAAGTGGATCTACGTTGGCGAAAGCGTTGACCTGGTAGGCGACGGAAGCGCGCGGTGGAGCGAGTCGTGGGCGGTGTCCAGCGGCTCCGAGAACATCAAGCTGTCCGGGTCCAGCAGCGGGTCGCGAACCGCAAAGGGTCTTAAAGCTGGCGATGCGACGGTGGTGCGCGAGTACTCTCCCGACTGGCGGCATACGTATACCGAAACCTTCACCATCCATGTGATGAAGAAACCGGCGGCGACGTCGCTGTCCATTTCCGGGTCTGACACGGTCGAGCAATTCAAGAATATCACGCTGACCACGGACTCCGATACGGGCGTCACGTGGACCTCGAGCGATCCTTCGGTCGCCACCATCGATGCCGCCGGCAAGGTGGTCGGTGTCAAGGCGGGTAAGGTCACCATCACGGCCACTACGGTCACCGCGGAGGGCAAGGTGCTCACCGCCACCCACGAGGTGACGGTGACGGAGTCGACCGCGCAGCAAAAAAACGCCAAGCTCTTCTTTCTGAAGAGCCCGACGAACAACCCCGACTCGAATTCGGCGGGCGACTGGTACCCGACGGGCGGGAAAAGCGACTTGGGGGTCAAGGTAAACGTCGAAGGGGCTGCCTTCAGCGGCAAAAACACGTGGGATAACGTTGCGAACCGTGTCGTAAAATGGCCCGACGGCTCCGCCGGATCTTCTTGGACCCTGCCGCAGGCCAATTCGTATTGGGATAAGGTTTTCGATAGCTATAAGTCCGAGATAGAGGACAAGCTGCACGTGTCGATCAGCAAAGACGACGTCGAGGCCATTGTCCTGCATCCGTATAAGATCTCGAATAACAGCGGTACCTATCATCTTGATTGCAAGGTCGAGATTAAGGTCAAGAAGGTTGTGACGGCAACGTTCTGGCTGCAGTCTGCGGGCGCGACCGGTTTCGATAAGCAATATTCCGTCTCGACGCTTGAGGTGAAAGACGGTGCCGCGCAGGTTGTTGCGCCTGCTGCGCCCGAAGCCGAGAAGACCGTCGACGGCGTAACATATAAGTTCATGGGTTGGTATTCCGACTCGGCTTGCACGCAGCCGGCGACGTTCCCTGTTGCCACGGTCGAGAACGTCTTCTACTACGGCAAATATGTGCCGTGCGACCAGTCGATCCAGGTGAACTACTATCTCAATAACACGAACACCCCCGTCGCTCCCTCGCAAACCCTTACCGGCTATATGAAGGGCCAGGAAGTTACGCAAACGCCGATCGACATCCCGGGTTACACGCCTGTGTCCACCGATGCGAAGAAGGGCGTGGTGGGCACCGATTCCTCTATCGACTTCTACTACACCGCAAATCCGGTGGACTATAGCGTCGAGTACTACTGGACGGGTTCGGACGAACCGCTTTCAAGCGAGAAGCATTCGGGCCATGTGGTAGGCGACCAAGTCACCGGGCTTCAGCCCAAGGCGATTGCCGGTTACACGCCGGTCAACAATAACGTCAAGGACCTCAAGCTCGGTGCCGACGAGTCTCAGAACGTGGTGAAGTTCTACTACCGTCAGAACGTTTCGCTGACGGCGAATTCCGATTCCAAAACCTATAACGGCTTCGAGCAGAGCGTCGATGGCTACACGACGAACCTCCCCAAGGGCGTGAGCGCCAGCTTCGGCGGCGTAACGCTCAAGGGCGGCAAGGGCACGAACGCCGGGGACTATCCGTATACGTTCGCGGATGACACCATCGGCAAGGTCAGTTCCGATGACAAGTATGTCGTGACCCAGACGAATCCCGGCAACCTGCACATCAGCCCCGTTGCCGACGAGGTTACCATTACGATTTCCGGCCACAACGGCGGCGATAAGTACAGCGGTGAAGAGCAGGTTGTCTCGGGCTACAACGTTTCCGGTTTGCCTGCTGGTGTGGGTGAAGGCGATATCAGCTTCACCGGTAAGGCGGAAGCAAAGGGCACTGATGCTGGCGAGTACAAGATGGGCCTTGCCGAAACGCAGTTCTCGCTCAAGGGCGATGCCGCCAAGAACTACGTTAACGTGAAGTTCCGGATTGAGCGCGATGGCGTGCTTACCATTGGCAAACGCACCGTTATCCTGAAATCCCAAGACGGTCATAAGAACTACGATGGCAAAACGCTGCAGCGTCGCACCAATATCGGCGAGAGCGTGGGCGGCGACGGCTTCGTGGGCAAAGATGGCGTCTTGGCTAAAGACAAACTCACCTGGTATGACGAGGACAATATCCTGCCGGGTGCATATAAGAACGAGTTCAAGCCCGCTTACACCCCCAGCACTAACCTCAACAACTATGAAGTGCAGCTTGTGTTTGGCGAGCTGGTAGTCAACGCGCTCACCGACAAGGACAAGTACGCGATTACGGTTACCGCTTGCTCGGGCGAGGCTACCTATGACGGCAAAGAGCACACGGTGTCCGGCGTGACGGGCGATACCTATACCAACGACAAGAAGGCGACTTTCACTATCGAAGGCCTGAGCGCCAGCGTGTCCGGAACCGATGCGGGTACCTATACGAATAAGGTCGTGGGCACCCCGGTTGTGAAAGACGCTAACGGCAATGACGTGACCGATCAGTTCAAGATTACGACCGAGGACGGCAAGCTCACTATCGACAAGCGTTCGGTGACGATCACGGCTGGGTCCGCGGAAAAGGAATATGACGGCAGTGCGCTGACCGCCGACCAGGCTAACCCGAAGTTCACCACTGACGGCTTCGTTGACGGCCAGGGCATCTCCGACGTTACCGTGGAGGGTTCGCAGACGCAGTGCGGCACCTCCGCCAGCACCATCAAGAACAAAAGCTGGAAGTTCCAGGAGGGAACGGACGGGAATAACTACAGCGTTACCGTAAAGCCGGGAACGCTGACGGTGAAGCATCGTTCGGACGACAAGAAGTATGCCATCACGCTGACGGGCAAGAGCGATGACGGCGCTACCTATGACGGCAAAGAGCACACGGTGTCCGGCGTGGAGCAGGATAGGTGGACCTTCGACGGCGTTGAGTACACCGTCTCGAATTACCGCGCGAACGCTTCAGGCACGGATGCTGGCACCTACAGCAATATCGTCACCAGCGGCGAGCGCGGCTATAAGGTGACCGACCCGAACGGCAATGACGTGACGGAGGAGTTCTCCATCAGCGTCGCTTCGGGCACGTTGGACATCAGCCCTGCCAAGGTAACCGTGACCGCCGGCTCTGCGAGCAGGACTTACAATGGGTCTCCGCTGACCGCCGCCGAGGCTAATCCGCAGTTCGCCGCAGAAGGCTTCGTGGGCGATGACGCTATCGCATCCGCTAAGGTCGACGGCTCTATCACCGACGTCGGTGAAACCGAAAGCAACGTGGTGCAGGACAGCGTCGTGCTCAAGGACGGCACCAAGGCCTCCAACTACAGCATCACGTACAAGCCCGGCAAGCTTGAGGTGACGCCGGTTGCCGATGAGGTGGTTGTCGCCATCGCCGAGAAGTCCGATACAAAGGAATACAACGGTTCCGAGCAGTCCGTCGAGGGCTATGAGCTTCGCAGCATCTCGAACAGCAACTACGCCGCTACGGATATCGAGTTCGTTGGCTCCGCTGACGATCAGGTTGCCAAGGGCACCGATGCCGGCACGTACGAGATGAACCTCAAGCCCGAGGACTTCAAGAACAACAGCGCCAACTTCACCAACGTGAAGTTCCAAATCGTTGATGGCTCGCTCACTATCACGAAGCGCGCCGTGACGCTGACTTCCGCTACGCCGGCCGAGAAAACCTATGACGGCAACCCACTTGAGGATCGCACCGTCAGCATCACGAGTGGCAGCCTGGCTACCGGGGACAAGTTTGTCGCAGACGTCACGGGTTCTCAGACCAATGCCGGCAGCAGTGCAAATGCGTTCACATACAAGCTGGAGAACGCCGCGGGCGAGGAGCTGGCGAAAGACGCTGAGGGCGCCTACCGCAACTATAACGTCACCAAGGCAGAGGGTGTCCTGAAGGTGAACCCGGTGTCCAATGAGGTCGTCGTGACCATTGTGGGCAACCATGCCGAAGGCACTTACAGCGGGAAGCCTTTGACGGCTACCGGTTATAGCTTTGCGTCCTCTAACGCGCTGTACACCAGTGCAAAGGTCGCTTTCTCCGGCGAGAACAGCGTGTCGCGCACCGATGCCGGCACGTCTGTCATGGACCTGCAGGGCAAGTTCACGAATGCCGATGCGGTCAACTTCCCCAACGTGCGCTTCAAGATTGCGAACGGTTCCGTCATCGTCTCCAAGGCGAAGGTGACGCTTCAGTCCGCCAATCTTGAGAAGGAATACGACGGCACGGCTCTGACCAACAAAACCGGTGGCGAGGGGCAGACCCCGCTTGCGGTGGAGTCCGGCTGGGCCGAGGGTGAAGGCGCCGCTTACACCTTCACCGGCTCCCAGACGCTGGTTGGCGGAAGCCCCAACGCGTTCGATTACGCGCTGAAGGACAACACCAAGGCGGACAACTACGAGATCAGTGTGATTTTCGGTCAGTTGACGGTGACCAGTCGTCAGGCGCAATATCGGGTCACGGTCGAGGCGAACTCCTCCATCGGCAACATGTACGACGGCGTTGAGCACGCGGCGACGGGATTGAAAACGTCCGAGTTCACGGTGGACGGCCAGAAGTACACGGTCGAGGGCCTGAATACCTCCGACCCGAGGGCCGTTAACGCCGGCGAATATGCGAACACCATCAGCGGCACGCCGGTGGTGAAGGATGCCAACGGCAACGATGTGTCCAGCCAGTTCGCGGTTACGCTGGTTCCGGGCAAGCTGGAAATCGCGAAACGCTCCGTCACGCTGACCTCGGCAAGCGATAGCCGGGTGTACAACGGCGAGGCGCTGACCAACGATGGCGTTACCGTTGGCGGCGATGGCTTCGTTGCGGGCGAGGGCGCTGTCTATAACGTGACGGGCACCATTACCGACGCTGGCAAGGTGGCCAACTCGTTCACGTACGAGCGCAACTCGAACACCAACTTCGACAACTACACTATTACTAAGGAAGAAGGCACCCTTGAGGTGACGCCGGTTGCCGACAAGGTCACCGTCACCATCACGGGCAACAGCGCCACGCTGCCGTACAGCGGCTCCGAGCAGAGTGTGACCGGTTACGACTTCAAGGCATCCAATCCGCTGTACAAGGAAGGCGACCTTGCCTTCAGCGGAACGGCCGTTGCCAAGGGCACGAATGCCGGCACCTATAACATGAACCTGGCTTCTGGGCTATTCTCCAACATCAGCGGCAACTTCACCAACGTGGAGTTCGTGGTCGTCGATGGCTCGCTTGAGATTACGGGCGGCGATCTGGATGCTGGCAAGGTCGTCTGGGATGTGCACGATGTGCAGAAGGTCTACGACGGCACACCGCTTTCCGCGTATGTCGCAAAAGCCACCGACAAGTTCGGCAATGCGCTCAAGGTAGAGTACAGCACCGATGGCGAGCAGTGGACGGACGATCCGTCGAGTATCACGCTGACCCATTTCGGCTACCAGGAAGTGAAGTTGCGCGCGACGGGCGCGAACTACGCTGCTGGCCAGTATGCGGAAAACAAAGATGGGGAAGGGGTCGCCATTACCAGCCGCCCGGTCAAGTTGACTTCTAAGGGCGATAACAAGAAATATGACGGCAAACCGCTCACCAACGATACTGTGACGGTTGAAACGAAGGGCGAGGGGACCGGCTTCATCGACGGCGAGGGCGTGACCATCAACGTCACCGGTTCCCAGACCGATGCCGGCGAAAGCGACAACACCTTCGACTACACCTTCAACGAGGGCACGAACGCCAACGACTACTGGGTGACGACCGAGTACGGCAAGCTCGTGGTGACCGCTAGCGATTCCGAGGTGGTTGCGAAGATCGCCGGTCATAACAAGACCGTCGAATATAACGGCTCCGAGCAGTCCGTCGAGGGTTATGACTTCGTCAAGGCTTCCAACAAGTTGTACGGGGAAGGCGACTTCGCCTTCAGCGGAACGGCCGTTGCCAAGGGCACGGATGCCGGCACGTACGAGATGAACCTTGCTTCCGAGCAGTTCGCCAACACCAGCAAAAACTTCTCGAAGGTCACGTTCGCCGTAACGGACGGCTCGCTGACCATCACGCCGAAGTCCATCGTTCCGGATCCTGAGAATCCGGACAACACGATGTCCGTCGATTCGCCTGCAGACGTTGTCTACAACGGCCAGGATCAGACGTGGACGCCCGTGGTCAAGGATGGGGAGAGCACGCTTGAGCTCGGCAAGGATTACACCGTCGGATACAGCACCGCCGACCGCACCAACGCCACCGGCAAGATCACGGTGACCATCAGCGGTATCGGCAACCATTCCGGCAAGGTTGAGCGCACGTACCAGATCACCAAGCGCCCCGTTGAGCTGAAGTCCGAGGGCGGCTCGAAGCCCTATGACGGCACCGCGCTTGTCAAGCCCGAGGTTTCCGGCTGGCAGCAGCAGGGAGACACCGGCTTTGTGACGGGCGAGGTTTCCAACGTTCGCGCTACGGGTTCCGTGACCACCGTTGCCCAGGGTGAGGTCACCAACTCGATCGCATACGACACGAACGCTGGCTTCAACGAGAGCAACTACACCATCTCCAAGGACGAGGGCAAGCTGAGCATCACGGCGCTTGCGGCCGAAGACGGCATCACCATCGCGCCGAACAATGCTACCTATATATATGATGCGTCCTCGCATGAGGCGGGCGCCGCAACGGCTTCGGCTTCCGTCGCGGGAACCGACGTGCACCTTGAGTATCGCGTCAAGGGCAGCGCCGATACCGAGTGGCGCAGCAATGCTTCCGCGATCACGGCAATCAACGCCGGCGCCCTGACCGTCGAGGTTCGCGCTTCCGCCGCGAACTATAGCGGCTATAAGTATGCAGAGCAGACGCTTACCATCCAGAAGCGCGACGTCGAGCTGACGTCCGCCAGCGCTTCCAAGGTCTACAATGGTGCGCCTCTGACGAAGGACTGGGTCGACATGGGCCCGAATCGTCCTGACACGGGCTTCATCTGGACCGACCTTGCCGGCGATGGCCAGGTGCATGCGACGGGTTCGCAGACCGAGGTCGGCTCCTCCGATAACGCGATCTCCTACCAGCTCAAGCCCGGTGCGGAGAACAACTACAACATCATCGGCGAGCACGTCGGCACCCTTACGGTGACGGCTCAGTCCATCGCGCCCGATCCGCAGAACCCGGATTCCTATAAGGGCGTCGCGATCGACGAGCCCAACGACCATGTCTACGACGGCACGGAGCACAAGTGGGCTCCCAAGGTCACCGACAAGGACGGCAACAAGCTCGTCGAGGGCGTCGACTACACGGTGGCCTACGACACCGACGACTTCGTGAACGTGAAGGTCGTCAACGTGACGATCGCCGGCACGGGCAACTATACGGGCACGTGCGTGAAGGCGTACGAGATCACAAAGGCTCCGCTGACCGTGAATGCCGGCAGCGCTTCCAAGGTCTATGACGGCGAAGCCCTGACCGCGGGCGCGACGATCGAAGGCTTTGTCGCCGGCGAGAACGCTACCGCTCAAACCCAGGGTTCCCAGACCGAGGTCGGCTCTTCCGCCAACACGGTGTCGGGCATCACGTGGGATACCGCTAAGGAAGGCAATTACTATATCGCTGCGCAGAATGACGGCACGCTGACCGTCACGCCGAAGGGCATCGCCCAGATGACCGTCGGCAGCCTGCCCGACGTTATCTACAACGGTGAAAGCCAGCAGCAGAAGCCGGTCGTGAAGGACGGCGATAAGGTGCTGGCGGAAGGCGTCGATTACGAGTTGACCTACTCCGAGAACACGACCGATGCGGGCACGGTGACCGTGACCGTGACCGGCAAGGGTAACTATGCCGGCAGCGTCGACGTGACGTATCTCATCGCGCCCGCGCCGCTGACGGTGAGCACGCCGAGCGCCTCCGGGGTCTACAACGGCAACGCCCTGACCGCCGCCGGCTCCGTCTCCGGCTTCGTCAACGGCGAGTCCGCGCCCTTCGAGACCACCGGCTCCCAGGTCGAGGTCGGCACGAGCGACAACACCTACGCCATCGACTGGGCGGCGGCTGGCGCCACCGCCAAGCAGGCGAACTACGCGGTCTCCGAGACCGTCGGCAAGCTGACCGTAACCGAGTCCGCTGACGAGGTGGTCGTGACCACCACGGGCGGCTCCTTCACCTATGATGGCACGGCTCATGGCGCTACCGTGACGGTTGGCGCCCTGCCCGAGGGCTACACGCTCGAGGCCGCCGCGTCCAGCGCTACGGCGACGAACGTTTCCGACGGCGAAGTGGCGGCAACGGCCGACGTGCTCGTCATCAGGAACGCCCAGGGCGAGGACGTCACCTCCAAGCTGAACGTCAAGTTCGTCGACGGCGCCATCAAGGTCGAGCCGGCGAAGCTGACGGTGACCACCCCGAACGCCTCCAAGCCCTATGACGGCAATGCGCTGACGGCCGAGGGCAAGGCGTCCGGCTTCGTGAACGGCGAGGCGGCCACCCTCAAGACCACCGGCAGCCAGACCACCGTCGGCACGAGCGAAAACGGCTACGAGCTGGTGTGGGACGACAACGCGAAGGCGGAGAACTACACGGTCGAGGAGAACCTCGGCACGCTCGAGGTCACCAAGAGCATGGCCGGTATCGTGGTGATCCCGCAGGGCGGCACCAAGGTCTACGACGGCACGGCCCTCGAAAGCGCCGGGGTCAACGTGATCGGCGTGCCCGCGGGCTTCGCCCTTTCGGCCAAGACCAAGGGCTCCATCACCGATGCCGGGTACGTTACGGCCGAGGTCGATTCCTATATCATCACGAACGCCGCCGGCCAGGACGTCACCGACCAGTTCGGCAACGTGGCAACCGGCAAGGCCTCGCTTGTGGTGACCAAGCGTCCGGTGACGCTTGTCTCCGGCGACGCCTCCAAGGTCTACGACGGCACCGCGCTCACCGAGCACAAGGTCAGCGTGGAGGATGGCTCGCTTGCCTCCGGCGAGGAGTTCGGCTACGACTTCTTCGGCTTCCAGACCTCCGTGGGCTCCAGCAAGAACACCTTCGCCGCAAAGCCCGGCAACGGCAGCACGAAGGTGGAGAACTACGACATCACCTATAGGTACGGCACGCTGACGGTGAGCGCGCAGTCCATCAACCCGGACGACCCGATCCCGGGCGCGTATGCCGGGGTGAAGGTCAACGCTCCGAGCGACGCCGTTTACGACGCGCGCGAGCATAAGTGGATTCCCGTGGTCACCGGCAAGGACGGCAACGCGCTCGTCGAGGGTCGCGATTACACGGTGACCTACAGCACCGATGACTTCACCAACGTGACGGGCGCCATCAAGGTGACCATTACGGGCATCGGCGATTACACCGGCTCCGTTACCAGGGAGTACCAGATCGCGCCCGCTTCCGTGAAGCTTGCGTCCAACACGCGCGAGTTCGTGTACAACGGCGCGTACCAGTCCGATGACGCGGTGACGGTCCAGGGCGCCGAGGCCTTGTTCCGCAGCCAGGTCGATGACCTGAAGGCGGTCGGCAGGGTCATGACGGTGGCCGAGGGCAAGGTTCCCAATACCATCGCCTACACCTGGAAGGACGGTTTCAAGGCCAGCAACTTCGCCATCGAGAAGAGCGAGGGCGAGCTGTCCGTCGTCGCGAAGGATATCGTCTCCTCCGCCGACATGACGGTTTCCAGTCCGAACGATTTGGTCTACGACGGCCGTGAGCACAAGTGGGCACCCGAGGTGAAGGACGGGGAGAAGCTCCTGACGGAGGGCGTCGACTACACGGTGTCCTACGGCGCCGATGACTTCACCAACGTGACGGGTGGCATCAAGGTGACCGTCACCGGCCAGGGCAACTACGCCGGCAGCGTCGAGCGCGCGTACCGCATCACGCCCGCGCCGCTGACGGTGAGCACGCTGAGTGCCTCCAGGGTCTACAGCGGCAGCGCCCTGACCGCGGCCGGCTCCGTCTCCGGCTTCGTCAACGGCGAGTCCGCGCCCTTCGAGACCACCGGCTCCCAGACCGAGGTGGGCACGAGCGACAACTCCTACGTCATCGACTGGGCGGCGGCGGACGCCACCGCCAAGCAGGCGAACTACACGGTTTCCGAATCCATCGGCAAGCTGACCGTCACCGAGTTCGCCGGCCGCGTGGTCGCGACGCCCGGCAGCTATTCCGGCGTCTACGACGGCCAGGCCCACGGCGTCGACGTGACCGTGTCCGGCCTGTCCGAGGGCTATTCGGTGAAGGCCGCGCGTTCCAACGCCACGGCAACCGATGCGACCGATGAGGCGGGCGTGACCGCTTCGGTCGACGAGCTGGTCATCGTCAACGCCCAGGGCGAGGACGTCACCGGCAAGCTGGATATCGAGAAGCAGACCGGCGCCATCAAGATCGCGCCCGCCGAGTACCATGTCGTGACCGAAGGGGCCTTCAAGGTCTACGACGGCACCGCGCTGACGGCGCCCGGCAAGATCGTCGGCCTGGTCAACGGCGAGGAAACGTCGCTTTCCGTAACCGGCAGCCAGACCGACGCGGGCTCCAGCGCGAACACCTACGCCATCGCGTTCGACAAGTCCGCGAAGGAAGGCAACTACGTCCACGGCGTCGATGCCATCGGGTCGCTGGAGGTGACTGCGGCCAAGGCGGAGGGGAAGATCTCGCTGAGCGGCAGCTCCGCCTCCAAGGTATACGACGGCAAGCCGCTTGCGGCGAAGGCCGCTTCCGCGACGATTCCGACGCAGGATGCGGTGACCATCGAGTACAGCCTTGACGGCGAGAACTGGACGACCGACCCCGGCTCGCTCACGGCGACCGATGTGGCCGATTCCGCGACGGTCCAGCTGCGTGCGTCCAGCCTGGGCAATTACGAGGGCTACGTGTACGGCTCGCAGCAGCTGTCCGTCACCAAGCGCGCGGTCAATCTGAAGAGCGACAGCGCCTCGAAGGTGTTCGACGGCACCGCGCTCACCAGGCCCGAGGTGGCCGGCTGGAAGCAGCTCGGCGACGAGGGCTTCGTTGACGGCCAGGTCTCCGACGTGCGCGCCACGGGCAGCGCCACCCACGTTTCCGACGGCAAGGTGGCGAACACGATCGCCTATACCGAGGGTGAGGGCTTCAACGCTGACAACTACGCCATCTCCAAGGACGAGGGCGTGCTGAGCGTCACGGCGAAGCAGATCGCCGCGGTCGATATGACGGTCCAGGCCCCGGCCGACGTCGTGTACAGCGGCAAGGCCCAGCAGCAGAAGCCGGTCGTGAAGGACGGCGACAAGGTGCTGGTCGAGGGCATCGACTACGAGCTGACGTACTCCGGGAACGCGACCGACGCGGGCACCGTCACGGTGACCGTGACCGGCAAGGGTGACTACGCCGGCAGCGTCGACGTGGCGTACCAGATCGTGCCCGCGCCGCTGACGGTGGCCACCGAAAGCGCCAACAAGGTTTACGACGGCACGCCCCTGACCGCTGACGGCAAGGTCGACGGCCTGGTCAACGGCGAGACCGTCGCGTTCAAGGTGGTCGGCAGCCAGATCAAGGTCGGCGAGAGCGAGAACGCCTACAAGATCGAGTGGAGCGGGACGGCGAAGCGGGCGAACTACAGGCTTGAGGCCGAGACCATCGGCAAGCTGACCGTCACCGAGTCCGCCGACGAGGTGGTCGTGACCACCACGGGCGGCACGTTCACCTACGACGGCGCGTCCCACGGCGCCACCGTCAAGGTGGCCAACCTGCCCGAGGGCTACTCGCTTGAGACCGCCGAGTCCGCGGCAAACGCGAAGGACGTCTCCGACGGCGAGGTGGCGGCCACGGCAGACGTGCTCGTCATCAAGAACGCCCAGGGCGAGGACGTCACCTCGAAGCTGAACGTCAAGTTCGTCGACGGCACCATCAAGGTCGAGCCGGCGAAGCTGACGGTGACCACCCCGAGCGTTACGAGGGTCTTCGATGGCGATGCGCTGGCGGCCGAGGGCAGGGTGTCCGGCTTCGTGAACGGCGAGGCAGCCACCTTCAAGACCACCGGCAGTCAGACCGAGGTCGGCTCGAGCGTGAACGGCTACGAGCTGGTTTGGGACGGTAGCGCGCAGGCGGCGAACTACACGGTCGAGGAAAACCTCGGCACGCTGACGGTGTCGGCGCAGTCCATCGACCCCGATGACGCTGACACGTTCGGCGGCGTGACGGTCGGCTATCTGGCCGACACGGTGTACGACGGCGCCGATCAGCGCTTCGAGCCTGAAGTGGTCGATAAGGACGGCAAGGCGCTGGTGAAGGGCCGAGATTACGAGCTTTCCTTCTCCGGCGACACGAAGAACGTCGGCGAGGTGACCGTGACCGTCATCGGCAAGGGCAGCTACGCCGGCAGCGTCGAGCGCACGTACCGCATCACGCCTGCACCGCTGACGGTGACCACAGGCAGCGACTCGAAGATCTACGACGGCAGCGCGCTAGTGAACGGCGAGCTGGCGATCGAGGGCCTGCAGGGCGAGGATCGCGTCACGGCGGCCACCACCGGTAGCCAGACCGAGGTGGGCAGCTCGGAGAACACCTATCGCATCACGTGGGGCGATGTCGATGCTGTCAACTACGTCATCGACGAGCACCTGGGCACGTTGACGGTCACGCCGGCTCCGGTGCCCCCGACGCCGAACCCGGATGATGGCACGACTCCGACACCGGAGCCCACCCCGAGCCCGACCCCCGGCGACGGTTCGACGCCTGGCACGACGTCCGATGGCGTGACGCCTACGCCTGCGCCCAGCTCGTCGGCTTCGACTCCGGCGCCTGCGGCCGCCGGCCCGCTCGATGCGTTGGCCGACGTGCTCGAGGGCGCGTACGAATCGGTGACGGGCGGCCCCGAGGCCGATAACCCGGTCGAGGAGGAGCGGATCTACGACGCCGAGAACCCGTTGGGCAGGGAGTCGGTCGAGGATCGTTGCTGGGTGCACTGGTACATGATCGTCGGCATGGTCCTGACGGCTGTCTACGGTCTTGCGGCGGCGCTTCGCCGTAAGAACCACGAGCGCAAGCTGCGCAACGACATGAACGACGTCTTGGGCGATGGCGACGGCGAGGACCCCTCGGGGTCTCCCGCCGCCAAGCCCGCTGGAATGGAGGCTTAGGGCCATGAGGAAAAGCAACTATCTGGTGCTGGGCGCGGCGGCCGTCGTTGCGGCGCTGCTGCTGGTGCTGTGGTACCACCTGGGCTTCAACCGCATCGATAGCCCGCTCGACCTGACGCTGGCCATCGTATGGTGGGCTGGTATCGTGGCCATCGCCGCGATCCTCGTCCGCTTCGAGGAGCGTCGCCGTCGCCAGATCCGCACGCTGTACGTGTCGCCGAAGTCGCTGTACAGCAGCGAGCTCGGTATGGTGGGCATCGGGGAAGCCGGCGCGGTCGAGGCCATGCGCGGCGTGCTCGGCCAGCTGAAGTACGGCTTCGATTCGAAGGGCCTGCCTGACCGCAAGAAGTTCGACTACCGCTTCGTCGTGCGAACCGACGAGTTCAAGGAGCACGATAGCGAAGATGGCAAGCCCGCCGATGACGCGGCGGCAGCCTTGGCGGCCCAGCGCAAGGATCCCACGTGGAAGGGCACGGTCATCAAGATCGACCGCCAAAATGGGAGCACCGAAACCCCCTTCGACGGCATCGATCAGCTGAGGGCGGCGCTGGCATAGTCGACGGGCAGCGCAGCTTCGCTGGTCGCCCCCGGCATCAAACGAGGGGCAAGCAGGCAAAACCCAAACGGGCCCAGGAGAAATCCCGGGCCCGTCCCGTATCTGAACACCCTCCTGGAATCTGTTCGCGCTCCAGCACGAAGGCGGGAGGTCCACTTGAACAGGTTCCAGGAACCTGTTCAAGTTCGCGCGGCATTGGATGAACACCCTCCTAGAACCTGTTCATCGGGCGGCGGTTGCGTCATTGAGATTCCGGGGCGCCTCGGGCCGGATAGGGCAAAAGCCAGGAAAGTTAACCACTGTTCACGTTTTCTTCACGTTCGCTTGACGCGTTCTGTAAACTGGGAACCTGACACACGGAGCGCATGCGATGCATGCGCAGGCAAGGGCATCTTTCGATCGCAAGGCAAGGTTCATGGAAGACATCACGCATCTCATCGGGCACGTCCTCGAGCACTCCATCGAGGACACGCTGTACCTTATCCCGTTTCTGTTCGTCACCTATCTGGTAATGGAGTGGCTCGAGCACAAGGCAGGCGACAAGGCCGAGGAGGCCGTGCGCCGCGCGGGCGCGGCAGGGCCGGTGGTCGGCGCGCTCGTGGGCATCGTCCCGCAATGCGGCTTCTCGGCGGCGGCGGCAACGCTGTGGGCGGGCCGCGTCATCACGCTGGGTACGCTGTTCGCCGTGTTCCTGTCCACCTCCGACGAGATGCTTCCCATCTTCCTGGCCGAGCAGGTGGCGCCGATGACCATCCTGAAGATCATGGGCGTGAAGCTGATGATCGGCATGGTGATGGGCTTCGTCGTCGATGCAGCTATCCGCCTGGCGCGCCGCGATCGCGAGAAGCTGCGCATCCACGAGCTGTGCGAGCGCGATCACTGCCATTGCAACGGCGACTGCGACGCCTGCGAGCAGCAGCCGGAGCTGGCGTACGATTACGAGCACGATGAAGAACACGAGCATCATCACGAAGGCGGCTCTATCCTGCGCAGCGCCCTCAAGCACACGGTCCAGGTCACGGTGTTCATCTTCGTCATCACCCTTGTGCTCGACGGCGTGCTGGAGCTGGTCGGCGAAGATGCGCTCGGCGCGTTCCTGGGCAGCAATCCGGTGCTTTCCGTGCTGGGCAGCGCGCTGGTGGGCCTTATCCCGAACTGCGCGGCAAGCGTGGTGATCGCGCAGCTCTACGTGGAGGGCGCGCTCGGCGCGGGTGCCATGATGGCGGGCCTTCTGGTGTCGGCCGGCGTGGGTCTGTTGGTGCTGTTCCGCACCAACCGCCGCCTTCGCCAGAACCTCATCGTGCTGGCGGGCCTGTGGGCCACGGGCGTGTTCTGGGGTCTCATCATCTCTGCGTTCGGCATCGCGTTCTAAGGCGTCGGAACCGCGGGTGCGGGGCTGAAGCGGCGGTGCGCGGAAGGGCTGCATCCGATTCCCGCCAGGCGGGGGACGGGTGCGGCCCCGCCGTTTTATGCGCGTGGCTGTGCGCTGCGCCGCTGTGATAGCATGGATGTCAACGATGAAAGGAGCATGCAATGGCAACCCTTGATGCCGGGATCGCCCGCGAGGCGGCTTTCGACCTGTTGAAGGCCCACAACCAGGACGCGTTCCATATCGAGCACGGTGAGACGGTCGAGCAGACCATGCGCTATTTCGCGCGCGAGTTCGATGCGGAGAACGAGGGCTTTTGGGGCATCGTCGGCCTTCTGCACGACCTTGACTGGGAAGAGCACGACGACGACCCCGAGAACCACACGGTATATGCCGCGGATCTGATCGCGGCAGCCGGCGGGTCGCCCGAGCTCATCCGCGCCATCCAAACGCACAACAGCGATTTCAACCCCAGCCTGCCCGAGCCCGAGCTGCAGATGGAGAAGGTGCTCTTCGCCACTGAGGAGCTGACGGGACTTATCGGCGCGGCGGTCGTCATGCGCCCGAGCAAATCCGTCATGGACTTCAACGTGAAGTCGCTCAAGAAGAAGTTCAAGGACAAGCGCTTTGCGGCGGGCGTGAACCGCGACGTCATCCGCCGCGGCGCCGACATGCTGGGATGGGAGCTTGACGAGCTGTTCGAGCGCACCATCGCCGCCATGCAGTCGTTCGCGCCCGATCGCGACACGTTCGTAGCGGCGGAGTAGCGCCTCGACGCCTTATCCGCCCAAAAGAAGGAAACGCCCGGCGCCCTCGATGAACCGCCAACCCCATTCAAGAAATAGGGGGAGCGGTCCAAACGGGGGTCGCCGGGCGTTTCGCGTTCAGCGTCTGTCGCCCGCGAGCTCGTCGTCTTCGCGGCCTCAGCCGCTTCGCTTTCGCGTTCGCAACCGCTTCGCCCTATGGCCTGCGGGCCTACTTGTTAGCGCCTGTTGAAGGGGCGCATGGTCACGGGGATGCCGTTCTCGCAGATCAGCTTCGGCTCGCCTTGGATGAGCGGGCGGAAGTAGTCCAGCGCCTCGTCGGAGACGCCCTGGTAGTTCGGCAAGATCCACTCGCTGGGGAAAGGGCGCACGAAGTTGGCCAGATCGGAGGCGGGGCAGGCGAAGAACTCGGTGTTGTAGCCGCCGTCGACGCCCTGGCCGCGGCGGATGCCCACCACCTGCCCGGTGAACTCGGGCTTCGCGCTGCGCATGTGCGCGGAAACGCCCAGGTCGTAGGACTCCTCAAGGTCGACCAAGCTCATGGCGAAGTTGCTCGAGCGCGCCACGCGCGACAGGTCCTGCACCACGCAGCGCGGCACGATGCCGGCTTCCACGATCATGGACTTCAGCCGCCCGGCGGCTCCGCCCAGCATGGCGTGGCCCAGCCCGTCGGCGGCCTTGCCGTTGGCCGACAGGTACGTGCCGTCGTACCAGCGCGCGCCTTCCGATACCACCACGTAGCAGCTGCCCTGCTGCTCCATCTTCGCGCGCACCTGCTCCAGGAAGATGCTGCGGCGGAAGTCGACCTCGGGCAGCACGAGCAGGTCGACGTCGCCGGTCAAGCAGGTGCTTGCGGCAAGCCAGCCCGCGTCGCGGCCCATGGTCTCCAGCACGAACACCTCGGGGCGCGTGTAGGCGTCGTAGTCCATGCGCGTGGCGTGCGTTATCTCGCACGCCACCTTCGCGGCGCTGGCGAAGCCGGGGCAGTGGTCCATGAGCCCCAGGTCGTTGTCGACGGTCTTCGGGATGCCGATGAAGCGCTTGTCCAGGTTGCGCTCGGCGGCCCAAGCCGTCATGGCGGCCACCGTGGACATGGAGCCGTTGCCGCCTATGTAGAACATGGTGGAGATGTCGTTCTCGTCCATGACGTCGATGAGGCGCTGGAAATCGGCTTCTTCGGAGAACTTGTAGCGGCATGTGCCCAGCGCGCACGAGGGCGTTTGCTTGAGCACCTCGATCTCGTGGCCGCTCAGGTCGGTCAGGTCGAACAGGTTGCCCGCCAGCGTTCCCTCGATGCCGTGAAGGCCGCCGAGGACGCGGTCGTAGAGCGGGTTGAGCTGGTTTGCGCGGATGACGCCGGCAAGGCTGGCGTTGATGACGGCGGTAGGGCCGCCCGATTGGGCGACAAGGCAGTTGGCCATGCGATGCTCCTGCACGTTGTTCAGGGTAGGAAGGCCCCATTATCGCACGCTCGCGTCAGGCTGCGGGCTAAGGGCGAAAGGCTGCAAAAAAGCTGCGAACGGGGCGGCTGCGCATGCGGTGGCCGAGGCGGCAGGGACGCGGCGGCCGGGGCGGCGTCGCGCGGCAACGGGTATGGCGCGGGCGCGGCAGCCGGGACGGCATCGCGTGGCCGCGCCCGTCCCCGCGCTTCCGCAGCGCATTCGGGCGCATCGCCCGAACCGCTTGCCACGTTGCCCGCCGACCGCGGCACTTCCCGGCGGTGCCGCCATGCACTTGTGCGACAATAGAGGCGAACTATAGGAAAGCACTGCAATAAGTAGGTACCCACCATGTCTGCCAGATTCAACATCAAGGCGGCAGAGCCCGAGGCGGTCGCATGCCTGCAGCGCGAGCTGCACATGCCTCACTTCATCGCGGCCACGCTCGTCTCGCGCGGCATCGACACCCCGGAAGCCGCGAACCGTTTCCTCACGCCGTCGCTGGACCGCGACTGGCGCGACCCTTACATCATCCCCGGGCTGTCCGAGGCCGCCGATGCGCTCGAGGCCGCCATCCGCCGCGGCGACCACATCCTCGTGTTCGGCGATTTCGACTTGGACGGCATCTCCGCCACCACCGTCATGACGCGCGGCCTGCGCGAGTTCGGCGCGCGCGTCACGCCGTTCATCCCCCGCCGCTTCGAGGAGGGCTACGCCATCACCCCGGCGGCCATCGAGCGCTTGTCGCAGGTCAAACCTGACTTCCTAGTCACCGTCGACTGCGGCATCGCCTGCAAGGCGGAGGTGCGCCTGCTGCAGGAGCGCGGCATCGAAGTGGCCGTCACCGACCATCACGAGCCCTCCGACCTGGTGCCCGAGGGCGTGCCTGTGGCGGACCCGAAGCGCGATCCCGCCTGCCCCAGCGCCATCCTGGCCGGCGTGGGCGTGGCGCTCAAGATGGTGCAGGCGCTGGGCGGTCGCTTCGGCAAGCCGCACCTGTGGCGCCAGTACACCGACTTCGTCACGCTCGGCACCATCGCCGACCTCATGCCCATGCGCGATGAGAACCGCGCCCTGGTGGCCGACGGCCTGCGCCGCATCAACCAGGCGCCGCGCCCGTGCATCGCCGCGCTGCTCGACACCTCCGGAGTCTCCGGCAAGCAGGTCACCGCCACCAACCTCAGCTTCTCCATCATCCCGCGTCTGAACGCCGCCGGCCGCATGGGCGACGCGCAGCTGGCGCTCGACCTTCTGCTCACCGACGACTTCGAGCAGGCCAACCAGCAGGCGCAGCGCCTCGAGAGCGTCAACGACCAGCGCCGAGCCATCGAGGCGGAGCTCTCCGAGATCGCCAAGGCCCAGGCCGCCGAAACCTACAAGGGCCAGCGCGCCCTGGTGGTGGCCGGCGAAGGGTGGCACGAGGGCGTGAAGGGCATCGTGGCCAGCCGCCTGGTGAACACCTACGGCGTGCCCTGCCTGCTGTTCACCATCGACGGCGACGAGGCGCGCGGCAGCGGCCGCAGCGTGGGCCAGGTCAACCTGTTCAAGGCCGTGGAAAGCTGCTCCGACCTGCTGCTGCGCTTCGGCGGGCACGAGGCGGCCGTGGGCGTGACGCTTCCCACCGAGAAGCTCCCCGAGTTCGAACGCCGCCTGTGCGAGTACATGGACGCGCTGCCCGAGGGGGCGTTCCATCCCCTCATCACCATCGACGCCTGCGTGAACCTCGACGAGCTCACGCTGCGCAACGTGGCGCAGCTCGATGCTCTGGCCCCGTTCGGCCAAGAACATCCCGTGCCCGTGTATCTGGCGCGCGACGTCACGCTGCTGCACAGCCGCGCGGTGGGCGCCGAGCGCAACCATTTCTCGTGCTCGCTTTCCAACGGGCGCACCACGGTGGCCGGCATCATGTTCCACTGCAACGACATCGAGGCGCTCATGAAGACCGACAGCGTGGTGAACGCCGCGTTCGAGGTGCAGATCGACGAATGGAAGAACCGCCGCAGCGTGAAGGCCATGCTCAAGTCGCTGTCGCCGGCGCGCACGTGCGCCGCCCTGGAGGCGTGCCTGAACCCGGAGAACCTCAGCTTCGTGAGCGACCTGTACGCCACGCGCGACGAGGAGCTGTGCGCCGACGCGCCGCACGACCCCGAGGCGGTCGAGGAATACGAGAACGAGCTGGAGGTCAACCGCGCCCATTGGGAGGCCATGGCGCGTCAGGACCCGCAGCGCCTGCGCGAGCACATCGTGCGCGCCATCATCGGCGACGGCCAGCTTCACCAGGCCCAACGCGACATCTTGGATAACCTTGCCGAAGGCAAGTCGGTGCTCGGCGTCATGGTCACGGGCCGCGGCAAATCGCTGACCTTCCAGGTGCACGCCACGCTGCGCGCCCTGGCGGCCCGCGAGGCCAGCCTGTTCGTGTACCCGCTGCGCGCGCTCATCGCCGACCAGGCGTTCCATCTGCGCGAGGCGCTGGCGCCCTTCGGCATCACCGTGGTCACGCTCACCGGCGAGTCCACGGTCGACGAGCGCCGTCAGGCGTTCGCGGGCCTGGCCGACGGCAGCGTGGATATCGCGCTGACCACGCCCGAGTTCTTGGCCTGGCACGCCGATTCGTTCGCCTACACCGGGCGCGTGAAGTTCGTGGTGGTCGACGAAGCGCACCACGTGGGCCTGGCGCGCGCCGGCCAACGCGAGGCGTACGCCACCATCGGCACCGCGGTGCGCAGGCTGGGCGACCCCACGGTGCTCGCGCTCACCGCCACGGCCGACGACGAGTGCGCCCAGGCGGTGCGCCGCGAGCTGCCCATCGACGCGTGCGTGTTCGACGCCTCCGATCGCCCGAATCTGCGCCTGGACGACCGCCGCAACGTGCCCAGCCGCGACAACTACCTGGCCAATCTGGTGGCAACCGGCGAGAAGACGGTGGTGTTCGTGAACTCCCGCGAGCAGTCCGTGGCCGTCGCCCGCGCGCTGCGCAAGCACGCGCCGCAGGTGGCGCCGCTCATCGGCTTCTACAACGCCGGCTTGTCGCGCAGCGAGCGCAAGCGCATCGAGCAGCTGTTCCGCACCGACGCGCTTTTGGTGCTTATCGCCACCAGCGCGTTCGGCGAGGGCGTGGATATCCCGAACATCCGCCACGTGGTGCTGTACCACATGCCCTTCAACGAGATAGAATTCAACCAGATGTCGGGCCGCGCTGGACGTGACGGCAAGCCGGCCTGCGTGCACCTGCTGTTCAGCCGCAACGACTGCGCCCTCAATGAGCGCATCCTGGCGGACATGACGCCGTGCCACGACAGCTTGGCGCAGGTGTACCGCAAGCTGCGCGCCATGCAGCGCGCCTCCGACACGCTGTTCTTCACCACCAGCGACGCTGAGCTGGCCAAGAACGTGTCCACCGATATCTTCCCGGTGAACACGGCATCGGTCACGTGCGCCGTGGCGGTGTTCCGCGAGCTGGGGCTTATCGAGGCGCATGCCATGTTCGGCCCCGACGGGCTGGTTCGCTCCATCCATGTGAAGGACACGCAGGACAAGGTGCAGCTCACCGACAGCGTGCGCTATCGCGAGGGAATGGACGAGCGCGAGATCTTCCATGCGTTCCGCGATTGGGTCATGCGCAGCAATGCCGCCGACCTGCAGAGGCGCGTATCGCATCCCATCCTGCCCACCACCGCCGTTGCAAAGGAGGCTGGAAATGAACAAGTCGAATAGCCGATCGGACCAGAACCTGCTGGGGGCGCAGCCTGACGTGGTCCGGCAAACCGTCGACGATAGCCTGCTGGGCCGCCCGCACGTGGCGGAGAAGGCGTTTTCCACCGAGGCCACGAAGGTGATGCCCAAGGGCGAGAAAACCCCCGATGAGCGCTTTGCCGACCTGCAGGACATGACGCGCGGCTACCTGACCGACGAGGAGGAGGCCAAGCTCGAGAAGGCCTTCCGCTTCGCCGCCAGCGCCCATGAGGGCGCGTGCCGCAAATCGGGCGAGCCGTTCATCGCGCACCCGGTGGAGGTGGCCATCATCCTGGCCGACCTGCGCATGGACGTGGAAACGCTGTGCGCGGCGCTTCTGCACGACACCGTGGAGGACACCGACGTGACCAGCCAGCTGGTCGATCAGGAGTTCGGTCCGCATGTGGCGCAGCTGGTCGACGGCGTCACCAAGATCACGCGCATCGAGGTGGAAACCCTCACCGACGAGCAGGCGGCCACCATCCGAAAGATGTTCGTCGCCATGAGCAAGGACATCCGCGTCATCGTCATCAAGCTGGCCGACCGCCTGCACAACATGCGCACCCTGGCTGCGCTCAAGGAGGACCGTCGCATCTTCAAATCGCGCGAGACGCTTGAGATCTATGCGCCCATCGCGCACCGCCTGGGCATCAACTCCATCAAATGGGAGCTCGAGGACCTGAGCTTCTATTACCTCGAGCCCAACAAGTTCAAGCAGGTCTCGCGCATGGTCACCGAAAGCCGTTCCGAGCGCGAGGAGTACCTTGACCAGGTCATCTCCGTGCTGCGCGGCGAGATGGACAAGGTGAGCATCCAGGCGCAGATCATGGGTCGCCCTAAGCACCTGTACAGCATCTATCAGAAGATGGCGAAGAAGGGCAAGGGCTTCTCCGAGATCTACGACCTGATCGCTGTGCGCATCATCGTCAAGTCGGTGAAGGACTGCTATTCGGCGCTGGGCGCGGTGCACACGCTGTGGCACCCCATGCCCGGGCGGTTCAAAGACTACATCGCCATGCCGAAGTTCAACATGTACCAAAGCCTGCACACCACGGTCATCGGCCCCGCCGGCAGGCCGCTCGAGGTGCAGATCCGCACCGAGGAGATGCACCGCCAAAGCGAGTACGGCGTGGCGGCGCACTGGCGCTATAAGGAGAAGGGCGGCCGCGGCGGCAACGACTCCATGGACAAGCAGCTGGCCTGGCTGCGCGAGATGGTGGACTGGCAGGACGAGACGCACGATTCGCGCGAGTTCCTGAAGGACCTGAAGGTGGACCTGGCGCCCACCGAGGTGTTCGTGTTCACGCCGAAGGGCGAGGCCATGAGCCTGCGTGCCGGATCCACGCCCGTCGACTTCGCCTATGCCATCCACACCGAGGTGGGCAACCATTGCGTGGGCGCGAAGGTCAACGGCGCTATCGTGCCGCTGGCCTACGAGCTGCAGCTGGGCGACCGCGTGGAGATCCTCACGCAGAAGTCGGCAAGCCCCAGCCGCGACTGGCTCAACATTGTGAAGACGCCCAGCGCCCGCAACAAGATCCGCGCGTACTTCAGCAAGGTCACCCGTGCCGACGACCTGCTCAGCGGCCGCGACAAGCTGGCGCGCGAGATGCGCAAGCACGGCCTGGGCATCTCCAACACCCGCTCCGAGCGCGCGCTGCGCACCGTCGCCGAGCACCTGGGCTACAAGGACGCCGACGACATGCTGGTCAATATCGGCACCAGCAAGGAGAGCGTGCAAAGCGTGGCTAACCGCCTGCTCGCCGAGCTGGGTCGCAAGGGCGATCAGCAGCCCGATCCGCTGAACCTGGGCACGGCGGCCATGACCACCGGCAAGCTGCCGCCCATGCTCACGCTGGTGAACAAGCCGAAGAAGCACGAGACGAAAAGCTCCAACGGCGTGGTGGTGGAAGGCGTGGAAGGTGCGCTCGTGCGCCTGTCGCGCTGCTGCAATCCCGTGCCGGGCGACGACATCATCGGCTTCGTCACGCGCGGCCGCGGCGTGTCGGTGCACCGGCGCGACTGCCCGAACGCCAAGGAGCTCATGGCCCAGCCCGAGCGCATCATGAAGGTGCATTGGGAAAGCGACCTGCCGAAGAACACGTCGTTCAAGGTGGAGGTCTACATCGAGGCGCTCGACCGTCTGCAGCTGCTCTCCGATGTCGTGCTCGTGCTGTCGGGCATGGGGGCGAACGTGCTTTCGTCGAACACGGTGTCGCACCGCGACGGCATGGCCGAGATGCGCTTCCTGTTCCAGGTCAGCGACATCACGCACATTGACATCATCCTCAGCAAGCTCAAGGCGCTCGAGGGCGTGTTCGACGCCCGCCGCATGGTGCCGAAGGTAGGCGGAGGGAAGGATTCCGCCCTACTGTAGCAAGGGCTTTGCGGGGCCGCCGCCTCGGGGGTTCCGAGGCGGCGGGTTTCCCGCTCCGGTTCGTTGGGGAGGGGTTGTTTGACGAAGGGCTCTTCCCGTTGCAATGTTGAGGGGGGCGCTCCGCCCTCGACGCTCGAAGATACTGATTTAGGAGGACAACATGGCATATAAGGTGAAGGGAACGTGCGTCGACGCGTCGTTCCTGGTTCTGGGGCCGTATCAGACCAACGTGTACGTCGTGTCGGACGGCTCCGCCACCTTCGTGGTGGACCCCGCAAGCGACGCGAAGAAGATCGCGGCGGCGCTGGGCGGGCGTAAACTCGACGCCATCGTGCTGACGCATCGCCACTCCGATCATGTGGCGGCCGCCGCCGAGCTGCGCAGCCTTACGGGCGCCACCGTCATCGCCTCGGCCATCGACGCCGACATGATCTGCGGCGACAAGCCCGTGCCGCGCGACGATCAGAAGTTCCCCGCATGCCCGGTCGACCAGCGCGTCAACCACGGCGACGTGGTGAAGATCGGCGACATGCCGTGGAAGGTCATTAGCACCCCCGGCCACACCGAGGGCAGCATGTGCCTGTTCCTGGATTCCTCGCTCACCGAGCGCCTGGATGCCAAGCCGGTCCTGATCGCCGGCGACACGCTGTTCTTCGGCTCCATCGGCCGCACCGACTTCAGCGGCGGCAGCATGTCAGCCATGCGCAAGTCGCTCAAGCGCCTGGCGGTCCTGCCCGACGACACGGTGGTCCTGCCCGGCCACGGCAACCTGACCACCATCGGCGGCGAGCGTCGCCGCGTGTTCGCCTTCTACGCATAAGGCGCAGCCTGGTCGCAAACTTGCGATTGCATGAGAAAGGCCCGCGTGAGCGGGCCTTTCGCGTTTCTATGGGTTTGTGTGGCCTGTGCCTACACGTTCTTCAGCATGATGGTGTTCATGACGTCGGCGGCAAGCTCGCATGCGTCGCAGCAGGCTTCCATGCTGTCGAACAGGTTCGTCCATACGTACACGCGCATGGGGTTGTCATAATCTTTCACGTGCAAGTCGCGGATGACCTGGGTGTAGAGCTGGTCGGCCTGCTCCTCGAGGTCGTGGACCTTCACGATGAGGTTCACGAAGTTCTTCGACTTCTTGAAGTTGTGGAAGTCGCACATGGCGTTGTCGAGCGCCTCGCAGCTGCCCTGGATGAGCTTCGCGAACTCGATGGCCTGGTCGTGCATGAAGTGGATGTCGTACATGTAGAAGCGCAGCATGACGTCTTCGATGTCGTCGACGATGTCGTCGAGCGCCTGGCACATCTCGATGATGTCCTCGCGGTCGATGGGGGTGATGAAGTCGGTGGCGACCGTCTTGAAGATCTTGTGGTTGATCGTGTCGCCCTCGTGCTCGATCTCATGCGCCTTCTGCGTGTTCTCTTCGAGCGCGGATGCTTCCGTGAACTGCTCGATGGTTTCAACTAGCAACGCCGACTCGGCGACGGCCAGCTTCGAGTGCTGCTCGAATGCGCCGAAATAGTCGAACTTGTGCTTCCTGCCCATGGGGTCTCCTTCTAAGAACAAGTACCTACCACGTTCGCACGTGCGATTCCAAAGTGTAACGCAAGTTAACGTGCTGGAAACGGGGAATCCACGGTGGCGTTGCGAAAGACGCGAACCGTCAACATCCCGTTATATTGCAAGCCCCGTTTCCGCAACAGCTGGGGCGGATGCCCCAGCTGGCGGTGGGGGTGAGGCTGCCAGCTGGGCGCCCGGGGCCGTGGATGCTTTTGCCGGTGGAAGTCCTAACGGACGGGGCGGCTGTCAGTCGGGGCCGCGCACGCTTTCCCGATGGAACTCCCGGCAGACGCCCGGCGCGGCTTGTGGAGCCCTTACGTCTCGCTCTCGGGGCGCGGGGGCTGGTCGTCGCTTTCCGGATAGCAGCGGTTCTCGCCGTCGGTGCTGGTAACGCCGTTGCCCAAGGCGCTATCCGACGACGAGCCGTCGGATGCGATAGGGGCCATGCTGCCGGTGGCGCTCGGAGAGGTGATGGGCGGCATGCTGCCGGTGACGCCCATGGCGGTAACCGGGGGGATGGGGCCGGTCAGGCCGGTGGTCTGAGCCTGGAAGCCGGTGGGGCGGCGACGGGCGCGCACGCGGTTGGCCATGCGCTTGACCGGTTGGGCGACGGCCTGCGTGACCACGTCGGAGTAGTCACGCGCCGGGCGGGTTCGCCAGCCGAACGCCAGCGAGGCGTAGCGGATGCCCATGACCAGCACGACGCACGTGATGGCCGCATACTGGTCGAGCAGATGGTTCTGCTTCATGACGGCGAAGGCAAGCGCTCCGATGAGCGCCGCGCTCACGTACACCGTGCCCGCTTGGAACGCCTCCGGTTCCCGGTTCATGCAGATGTCGCGCACGATGCCGCCGCCGTTTGCGGTGATGGTGCCCAGGATGACGGCGGGCACCAGGTCGAGGCCGGCGGAGAGCGCCTTGCCCGTGCCGATGATGGCCCACAGCGCAACCGACAGGTTGTCCAAGAAGTCCATGAACGGGTCGAAGTACGTCATGAGCTTGCCGAAGTAGAACGCCACGATGCCGGCTACGATGCAGGCAAGGATTAGGTTCGGCTTCTGGAAGGCGTAGATACCGTAATCCTGCAGCAGGATGTCGCGCGTGATGCCGCCGGCCAGGCCGACCACGATGGCGATGCAGCACACGCCGAAGATGTCGTATTTCGCCCGTACCGCGCTGAGCGCTCCGAAGATGGCGCCCGCAATGGTTGCGGCGAGCTCGAGCCAATAGGGGATAGCCAGGGCTACTTCCAGCATGAATACCCTTTCATATGGGAGTCGTTATATAAGATGAGGTTGCCGCCCGCATCGCTGCGGGCGGTCTGATGTTCGGATGTTCGGACGTCCAGGTTGCGCCGCGGGTGGGCAGGCGCCGGCGTGCGGGGCATGCGGGCCGGCCACGTGCGGGCCGTCGGATGCGCGGGCTGTGCCGCAAGCGGGTGCCGGCATGCGGGCTGCGATCGCTACTCTACCGCCAGCACCTGGGCTTGCGTGGGGCGGCCGGAGAAGTCCAGCTCGTCGGTCAGCTCGCGCGTCCGCTCGACGGTGAAGCCCGGCTGATCGAACGCGGCGATCAGGTTCTTCGCCTTGTACTGCGCCTGATCGTAGAGGTCCCAGAAGCTGGTGGTGCGCACGTCGCCGGTGAAGGGGTTGGTCCAGGCGGCGTGCTCGTGGTTGTCGAACACGCTTTCGGCGGCGGCCACCGGGCGATGGCTCATGGACTGGTAGAACGAATGCGGGCGCGCCAGGCGCTCGATGCGGCTGATAAGGTCGCGTTTGATGCCGGTGGGCGACCAGAACAGGCGCTGCACCAGGCGGAACCCGTGCACCGACAGGCGGAACAGGTTGTGCGGGATTACTTCTCCGTACACGTTCAGGGCCAGGTAGGCGTACATCTTCGACACGGCTCCGAGTACCGCTTCGCTTGCGTGCAGGATCTCGCGCGAGGGGTTGAACGCGGCCACGGTGTCGCCGCGCTTGGCGAACAGCACCATCTCGTCCAGCTCGCTTTCGATGACGCCGTGCACTTCGCTGCCGTCATCGCGTGTCAGGCCCGGTTCTCCTGCGTCGCACAGCGCGTGCTCGTGGCAGTACACCAGCGGGTGCACGGCGGAATCGAGCGCGTAGTGGCAGAGGAATCCCAGCGCGTAGGCGCGTCCGAGCGGCTTCTCCTCGGGGTCCAGGACGCCGAGGGAGTCCTTCAGCGCCGCCAGCAGCTCGGCGGGCTTTCGGCTGTGCATGGTGTTGCCCAGCTTGTGGTACGCCGTGGCGCGGAAGTCGGCCACCGCGTAGAACAACGGGTCGGGGCCTTGGTTTCCCAGCAGGAACGCGTCGGCTTCGTCGCGCGATCCGCCGATGGTCTGGAACAGCGCGTCGTACACGTCGCGTCCGAAGAAATCATGGGTGATGATTGCTGGCATTCCGTATCCCCGTTTCTCGTGTGGCTGACATTCATTTTACGTGGACGATTATAGCCATCATATACAATGGTTTGCGCGCCGCTCGGCGGCGTTCAACGTACATGCACGATTCGGTGTTCGAAACCGCACGGGCCTGCGCGTCGGCGGGTTCCCGCGGACGGCGCGGGCCTTGCCGATAGCAAGGAGCAGCCATGGGATTGGGCCTTCGCAGCCTGTCGAAACGCGAGCGCAGCTGGGTTTTGTACGACGTGGGAAACTCCGCGTACGTCATGTTGGCGGCAACGCTCATCCCCATCTATTTCTCGGCCATCGCCGAACCTGGGTCGTCCGCCGTGGTGGCCTGGGGTTATGCGACCACGGTGGCCTCGCTGGCGCTTGCGCTGCTCATGCCGTTCCTGGGCAGCCTGGCCGATCTGAAGGGCAACAAGAAAAAGTTCCTTGCGGGCACCATCGGCACGGGCGCGGTGTCGCTCGCGGTCATGGGCGTGCCCGGCAACGCTATGGTGTTCCTAGTGATATACGTGTTCTCGTCGGTCATGCTCAACGCGTCGCTGGTGTTCTACGATGCGTTTTTGGTCGACGCCACCGAGCAGGAGCGCTACGATGAGGTCTCGTCGCAGGGCTACGCTTGGGGCTACATCGGATCCTGCATCCCGTTCATCGTGTGCCTGGTCATCGTGCTGTTCGGCAGCAGTTTCGGCATCGGGCAGCTTGACGGCATCCGCATCTCGTTCGTCATCACCGCGGTGTGGTGGCTGGTGTTTTCCGTGCCCGTGCTGCGCGACGTGCATCAGACGCACTTCAAGGCGCGCGAGGCGCATCTGTTCCGTCATACGCTCAAGGGCCTGGCGGGCACGTGCAAGAAGATCGCCCGCGACAAACGCCTGCTCATGTACATGCTGGCGTTCTTCTTCTACATCGACGGCGTGCATACCATCATCACCATGTCCACCAGCTACGGCACCGACCTGGGCATCGACTCCACGCAGCTGGTGCTCGCGCTTCTGGTGACGCAGTTCGTGGCGTTCCCGTCCGCCATCGCCTACGGGCGCTTGGCCGGGCGCTTCGGCACCAAGCGCATGCTGCTGATCGCGGTGTTCGCGTACTTCTGCATCACACTGTTCGCCGCGTTCTTCCTGCGCTCCGCTGCCGAGTTCTGGGTGCTGGCCGTGTGCGTGGGCCTGTTCCAGGGCGGTATCCAGGCGCTGTCGCGCAGCGAGTTCGGCAAGCTCATCCCGAAGGAGAACGCCAACGAGTACTACGGCTTCTTCGATATCCTCGGCAAGTACGCCACCATCATGGGCACGCTGCTGGTAAGCGTGTTCACCCAGCTCACGGGCTCGAGCAGCTACGGCGTCCTCAGCGTGGCCGTGCTGTTCATCATAGGTTTCGTCCTGCTCTGGAAGATGCCCGAGGAGGGCGCCCGCTAGCCTTCCCTTCGCAGCTCGCCCTTTCGCCTGGGCCTCCCGCCGCTTGCGTCGCGCTTGCCGCCTCCGCGTGTGCTACTGTGACGGTTGCGGTTTTTTCCGCATATGTCGATTCGACTCCGGCCGCCCGTGCGCTTGCACGGGCGGCCGCCGCGCTGTGGGGGCGCGGGAGGGAAAGAGGGGCGCGCCGCAATGTGCGCATCCGGGAAGGGGAAAGGCGGAATGGAAGCGGCAATCGATCGTTTCTTCAAGGTAGGCGAGCGCGGCAGCGCCCTCCGGTGGGTCGCGCCTCGACAGGCGCCTGCTAGCGGATCGCGCCTGGGTTGCCTCCTCGCTCCCCGCTATCCCGCAAACCGATAGCGCGTAGCCGCTCGGCCCGATATCGCCAGCTCGTCCATACGTTCGCTGTGAAAAAACAACCTCGTAACCATCGTTTGGCGCGGTGGTTACGAGGTTGTTTGCTATAGTGGCAAACAATCGAAACCCCGTCCGAAAAAGGAAACGCATGTCGCTAATCGTATGCAAATTCGGGGGCACGTCCGTTGCAAGCCCCGAGCGCATCCAAATGGTTGCGAAGAAGCTGATCGCGAAAAAGCAGGCTGGCCATGACGTGGTCGCCGTGGTGTCCGCCATGGGCAAGACCACCGACGAGCTGGTGGGCCTGGCCGCCGCGCTCAACGACAACCCGCCGCTGCGCGAGATGGACCGTCTGCTCTCCACCGGCGAGCAGGTGTCCATGTCGCTTCTGGCCATGGCCATCGAGGCACGCGGCTACAAGGCCATGAGCTTCACCGGCCGCCAGGCTGGCATTGAGACCGACAAGTTCCACAACAAGGCGAAGATCGTCATGGTGCACAGCGAGCGCGTGCGCGATGCGCTCGAGCGCGGCGCCATCGCCGTCGTTGCCGGCTTCCAGGGCGTTGACGCCGACGGCGACATCACCACGCTCGGTCGCGGCGGCTCCGACACCACGGCGGTCGCTGTGGCGCACGGCCTGAACGCCGACGTGTGCGAGATCTACACCGACGTGGACGGCGTCTACACCGCCGACCCGCGCATCTGCCCGCGCGCGAAGAAGCTCGACGTCATCAACTACGAGGACATGCTGGAGCTCTCCGGCTCCGGCGCCGGCGTCTTGCAGATGCGCGCCGTCGAGTTCGCCCGCAAGTACAACGTGGTCATCCATTCCCGCTCGGCGTTCTCCGACGCCGAGGGCACCTATGTCAAGGAGGAAACCGACATGATGGAGGAAGCCGTCATCACCGGCATCGCACACGACACGTCGGAAGTGAAGGTCACCATTCGCGGCGTGCCCGACATGTCTGGCGTGGCCGCCAAGCTGTTCAGCGCCTTGGCGGGCAACCAGGTGAGCGTGGACATGATCATCCAGAACGTGTCCGAGGACGGCATCACCGACATCAGCTTCACTTGCCCGGGCGCCGACGAGAAGCGCGCTTGCGAGACGGTGGAGCGCATCCTTCCCGACGTCAACGCGCGTGAATACGTGGTCGACGAGGACATCGCCAAGGTCAGCATCGTGGGCACGGGCATGAAGTCCAGCCCCGGCATCGCCGCCAAGGCGTTCCAGACCCTCGGCGAGAACAACATCAACATCCTGGCCATCTCCACGTCGCCCATCCGCCTGTCCGTGGTGGTCGACGGCGCCCAGACCGCTGCCGCGGTGCGCTGCCTGCACACGGCGTTCGGCCTGGACTCCGACAGCGTGTTCGAGGAGACGCAGCTGTCCGCGGAGGAGATCGCCGCGAAGATGAACAAGGGCAGGTAGCTGTAGCTTCGTCTGCCTGACGGCAGCCGGACTGCTCGATGTTGCGGCCGCCCGTGGCACCCCGCCTTCGCGCGAGCCCAAGGGCTCGCGTACCGAAGGCCGCCATACGGCGAACGAACCGCTTGGAGCCGCGGGAGGTGAGAAGCATCCCGCGGCTCCTTTCCCATTGCGCGCAGGCAGGGGCCGGCGCGCATCCCCCAAGGCAATATGGGGCGCAAAAGCACCCATCATTGACGATATATCAACCCGGAACGTGAACGAGGAGGACCTCATGGCTTGGACGAAAGTTATGCCGGCTAACCCGGTGGTTGCGGTTTGCGGCGCTACGGGCGCCGTCGGCAACGAGTTCTTGAATGTGCTGCACGACCTGGATTTCCCGGCGTCGAAGGTCATCGCGCTGGCTTCCGCGCGTTCCGCCGGTAAGAAGCTGCCGTTCGAGGGCTGCGGCCAGGTTCCCGCAGGCGAGCTGACCGTGCAGGAGATGACGCCCGAATCGTTCGAGGGCGTCGACATCGCGCTGTTCTCCGCCGGCGGCTCCGTGTCGAAGGCCATGCGCGAGGCCGTGGTCTCCCATGGCGCCGTCATGATCGACAACTCCAGCGCGTTCCGCATGGACGAGGACGTGCCGCTGGTGGTGCCCGAGGTGAACCCCGGCGATGTGAGCTGGCATAACGGTGTCATCGCCAACCCGAACTGCTCCACCATCCAGATGGTGGTCGCGCTCAAGCCGCTCTACGACCTGGCGCGCATCACCCGCGTGGTGGTCTCCACGTACCAGGCCGCGTCCGGCGCCGGCGCCCCGGCCATGGCCGAGCTCTACGACCAGACGCGCGAATTCCTGGACGGCAAGCCCGAGGACGAGCTGACCATCAAGGCGTTCAAGCACCGCATCGCGTTCAACACCATCCCGCACATCGACGTGTTCCTGGACGACGACTCCACGAAGGAAGAGTGGAAGATGGTCGCGGAAACGAAGAAGATCATGGGCGACGAGGGCGTGCAGGTGGCCGCCACCTGCGTGCGCGTGCCCGTGCTGCGCTGCCACGGCGAGTCCATCAACGTCGAGTTCGTCGGCGATGTGCCGCCCGAGGCCGCTCGCGAGGCGCTTGCCGCTGCGCCGGGCGTCACCGTCATGGACGACCCCGCCAACGACGTGTATCCCATGCCGGGCCTGCTGGCCGGCACGAACGACACCTACGTCGGCCGCATCCGCCGCGACCCCACGGTCAAGCACGGCCTGGCCATGTGGGTTGTCGCCGACCAGATTCGCAAGGGCGCCGCGCTCAACGCCGTGCAGATCGCCCAACTGCTGCTTCCGCAGGAGTAGATCGCCCAGCTGCTGCTTCCGCAGGAGTAGATCGCCCAGCTGCTGCCTCCGCAGGAGTAAAACGCCTCGACAACGCAAAGGCCGAAAACTTCTTCTCGATGGTCAAGACCGAGCTTTACTACGATTGGGAGGGAGACGACCCCGATATCTTCGAGAGGGATTTGGAGAAGCATATCGACTGGTATAGCAATGTGCGCACCAAGAGACGCCTGGACAGAAGCAGCCCAGTCGAGTACAGGCTCAGCCGGGCCGCTTGATTCACTTCTTTTGCCGTTCGGGAAACGGAGTCCTTTGCAAAACTCGGACGGCTTAAATAAAGACTACGTCACTAGGGACTGGCTCCGGAGCTCCTCCGGGGCCAGTCCCTTCGGTTTAACCTGGCGACACCGGGTGTTCCAATGGACGACATATGCGTCGAGGTCCGCCTTGAAGGACCCGAAGTCGGGCGTGTCCTCCCCTGAAGAGCTTGAGGTCTTTCTCCAACTCGCTCATATGCAGCCCTTCAGATCAACGCTTGCGATGCAATCCGAACCAAAGGCTGGCTAGACAGAACACTGATGGGGGGGCTGTACCATGCGGGTTGCTAGGTCCACGCGCTCGAGCTCATGCTCCTATTAGGTCATTGGCCGGCCTTGGTCGGGGCCGACGCGAGGCTCTTCGAGTTGAGGCCAGTCGCTGGAATCGACGGCAGTTCTTTAATGGGCCATCGCGTCGGCTCATGCGCATTTTCGCCGATAACCCTCGTCGATAGCGCGATTCCCATTATCAGTGTCTTTCACGTGGCCGAACACCTGATTGGCGGCGCCGTTGTCGAGGCGGTTTCCCTTGCGCGATGTGCGCAAAGGGGCAGTCGGTCGCACGGTCGGCGGCGCTTTCGCTTCTGCGCTAGGCGAACGGGCTATATTGCTTGCGCAAGGCGAATGGGCTTTATTGCTTGCGCTAGCCGAACGGGCTTTATTGCCTGCGATGGGCCGAGCGTGATCGGCTATTGGCTGGTATTGGTCATGGCGGGTGCGAATAACCGTGCGTTTTGGTCGTCTGGGGACAAAATGAACGATTAATCGCATGTTCAGGGCCTCGTAAAGGCGGTGTGGGACTCAAAATTGCAAACCATCGTCAAAAATGTCCAATTCTCTGACGCCCAGCGGCGGTTTGAGGGGTTTTTGGACCTGCTGATTGCGAATAATCGTTCGTTCTGTCCAAGGGCGGCCAAAATGAACGATTATTCGCACGCTCAGGGCTTCGCAGAGATGGTGCAGGACTAAAAAGTGCGAAATATCGTCGAAAGTGTCCGATTCCCCCACGCTTGGAGATGGTTTGAGGGGCTTTTTGCGCCTGCTGGTTGCGAACAATCGCGTGTTCTGTCCGAGGGCGGCCAAAATGAACGATTATTCGCAGTCGCGTTTGACTTTGCCTGCACGTGGGGAGCGCCGGTCTTGTCAAGGCGGTTGCTTACATGCTGCTAAGAGAATTACGCTGGCGTTTGTTTCTGCGGGGCATGCTGCCAAGGGAATCGCGCCGGTCTTTGCTTCCGTAGGGCATGCTGCGGTGTTGCCCGTGCGTTTCTTCTTGCCTCTTTTCAATTTTGCCTCGCTGCGGTACGACGCCGCGGCTTCCCGTTTCTTGTGGGGCGGGGCGTTTGCTTGCGGGGTTGACGAGGTCTTTCGCTATAATGGGCCGCATGACTAAGAAACCGAAAAAGATACGCTTGGATGAGCTGCTGGTCGAGCAGGGGGTCTTCCCCGACGCCGGCACCGTGCTGCGCGCCGTTTTGGCGCACGAGGTGAAGGTGGACGACGTGTACGTCGCCAGCGCGGCCGTCAAGGTTGCGCCCGAAGCCGACATCGTGGTGAAGGGCCGCAAGAAGTTCGTCTCGCGCGGCGGGCACAAGCTGCAGGGCGCGCTCGACGCGTTCGGGCAGGACGTCTCCGGCATGCGCTGCATGGACATCGGCAGCTCGACGGGCGGCTTCTCCGATTGCCTTCTGCAGGCCGGCGCCGGCAGCGTGGCGTGCGTGGATGTGAACTACGGGCAGCTTGCATGGAAGCTGCGCCAGGACCCGCGCGTGGCGGTGTTCGAGCGCACCAACATCAAGCTGGCGGACCCTGTCGAGCTGGGCGCGCCGTTCGACCTGCTGGTGGCCGACCTCAGCTTCATCGGCCTGGCAGCTCTGGCGCCCACGTTCGCGCGTTTCGCGCAGGCGGGCACCATCTTCATCGGCCTGATCAAGCCCCAGTTCGAAAGCCAGCATGACGAAACCGACCACGGCATCGTGCGCGACGAGGCCGTGCGCCTGCGCACGGTCGACGAGGTGCGCGCGGCCCTGGAAGCCGCCGGCTTCGAGTGCACGGGCGTTACCGAAAGCCCCATCACCGGTCACGAGGGCAACGTGGAGTACCTGGTGCGGGCAGTATTTCAGGGGTAGCAACCCGTCTACACGCGGTACACGGCGATGCCCGTGAAGTTGAATATGCGCCTGCCGTTGCCGCGTACCGCTACATATGCGCGGCCGGTCGTCCCGTCGTTGTCCACGATGGGCGCATAGTATTCGTGGCGATAGAGATGCGACGGATGCATCATCTGACGTTCATCGATAAGCGGCAGCTGATAGGCGACGAAGGGGACGCCCGTGTTGCGCGGCGCGGCAAGGTTGCCCTCGCCTTCGCCGAACAGGATGTCCGTGAGCGTCTTCTTCTTGCCGTAGTCAAGATACATGTTGACCAGCTGGTCTTGCGTGAGGACGCAATGACCTGCGGAATCTTTCATGAGCTGCTTTTGCGTCATGCCGCCGTCCTTGGTCGTGCGCACGTTCGCGGCGTTGGCGGCGATCTGCACCTGATGCCCTGGCACCTGGTAGTAGCGGATGTTGTCGGCCCGTTTCACCAGTTTTTGCGCGGTGGCCATCGCCGCAACCTCGTTGGCGACGCCCGTCGCGGCGCCGTCGGCATCGTCGTCTTCGGCAAGCAAGGCCATCGCCGACTGGGGCAGGGTGGCGGTTCCGAACAGGCCCTTCCAGAATCCCAGCCACTCGGCAAGCTCGGTCTTCTTCTCGGGGTCGTCCTTGATGACAAGGTAGTGCTCGTTGAGGCAGAACGTCGAGTAGTTGATGAGCGCCATGAAATTCGACAGCACCGAGCTTTGGAAGTTGGCGCGCATCTCGTATCCGTGGTGCTCCCATTTGTAGCTCAGCACCATGAGCTCGTCGAACGCGCCGAACAGGTTCTTGTTCGTGCCGGTGTAGCACTGCATGATCTCGTTGCCCAGGACGCCGGCCATGTCGTAAACGTATCTGCCGCACACCTGGTAGCGGGGGTTCGAGTACAGGTTCTCGGCGAACTCCTTGCGGCGGGCTTCCTTCTCTTCCCCGTCGGGCAGCGCGTCGATGGATTCCGTCATGCTGCTGAGCTTCGAGAGGTCCCATCGCATCTCGGCGGAGAACTTGCTGAGGTAATTGTTCACCTGCAGGTAACAGGCCTGCTTGTCGAATTGGGCTATGACCTGCGCGATCTCGCGCTCGATGTCGTCGAGCTGCCCTTGGATCTCGGTAAGCTTCGAGATGATCTGCGCCGATTCGTCGTCGCCGCCGAACACCAGCTCGAGCAGCGATGAGCTCCCGTAATCGAAGGCGCGCCCTGCCGTCTGCTCGCCGATGAATTTCAGGCCGGCGATCAGCAGGTCGATGGCCTCGATCGCGACGTCGGCCTGGGGGGCGGGGTCTTCCGCGCCCAGCGCTGCCACATCTTGCTGGAAGTCCTCGGCCGGCTGATCGTCTGATGACATGTCGGGCTCGCCGTCGGTTTCCAGGGGATCCCCGGGCGTGAAGGACAGCAGGTTCTCGTCGTTGTCGTCGTCGGCCGTGTCCTCCGTGTCGATGACGGCGTCGCTTGCAGCCTCGTCTGCGTAGGCGGTTTGAGGGGCGAAGGGGTTGGCGGCGGTGGCGCTGGCGCTGGCGGCGGTGGTTGCGGAAGCGGTGCTGCTGCCGGCGGGCGCCTTCGCCTGCTGGGTGGTTGCGGTGCCGGCTAGGGCGGCGATGGCGTCCTCCCAGGCCGCATCGTCGTTCGCGGCCTCGAGCAGCGTGCCGTGGCGCTGCTCGGCGGCGCCTTCGTCGCCGGTGATGGTCACGCGCGCGCCGCCGGCTCCTTCGCCGGACACCTGGGCCTCGAAGGGCGCGTCGACGTCGCCCACGGAGCTGTTCGCGTTGATGACTAGGTCGGCGCACGAATCACCCAGCGTTGCCTGTCCGATGCGCGCGCCGTCATGCGCGACGGCGTCGCTTTTGCCGACGACGATGAGATGGTCGACCGACCCCTCGATATCGGCGGTCTTGATCGAGCCGAGGCTCAATACGCTGATGGCTGCGTCAGGCTGGATGGAAACGACGCCGTCGGAGTTCACGCCGTCGACGTTGAGCATGCGCAGCGTTCCCGTCACGACGACAGGGGACCCAAGCGGCGCCAGCGTTACACAGCAGGGGTCGGGGTTTTCGCCATCGCGATAGCAGATCGCTATGGTGCCGTCGGCAAGGTTGGGGACCAGGGAAAGCGCCGCGCCCGAGAACGCGGTTCCCGCAGTATCGCCGTTGATGAAGAAGCGCTGTCCATCGACGTGCAACGTTACCTGGTCGGAGTCGTTTGAGGAAGCGTTGCCGCCATTGTTGTCCGCGCTGCATCCGAGCGAGGCGACGCCCGTGAAACCGAGCGCGCACGAGCCGATGAGCACGGCGGACGTTTTGATCATGGTGCGGCGGGTGAGGCCGTTCCCGGCGGGTCGAGCGTCGAAGCTTGTCATAGGGGCTCCTCCCCGAAGGTGAAAACGTTGCGCACATGATATGACACGCGCGCTCGTTTTCGGAAGGGGGAAGCCTGCCTTTTTCGGCGGTGGGCGGCGGCTGGGCGGGTGCGCGAATCAGCGGCGTTGCTTTCGCCCGTTCGCTCGCGTTCTCCGGTGGCGAGCCGTGACGAGCGGCGGCGTCGTGTTTCCGGTTTCGAACGATGTTGTTTCCAGCTGGTTAAGCGCGGTGGCGGAAATAATCGCGTAACACGCGGCCTGCACACTGGATGCGGGCCGCTTCTGTTCTCCGGCGGCCTTATCATCACAGACGAAGGACCGCATATGAACGCTGAACTTACCGAACAAGCCGAGGCAGCTCGCGAAACGGGGGCGGCCGCTGGTTTCACCGGCGCGCAATGCGCGAACGAAACGGCTGGTTGCACGCATGCCGCCCCGGCGGCGGCCGCGTCGCGCACGCCCGGCCTGTACCGATCCAGCTACGAACACGACGCGTGCGGCATCGGCGCCCTGGCCCATCTGAAGGGGCAGCGCAGCCATGCCATGCTCGACGACGCGCTTTCCGTGCTCGTGAACCTCGAACATCGCGGCGGCACCGGCTTGGAGCGCAACACCGGCGACGGCGCCGGCGTGCTGTTCCAGATTCCGCACCGCTTCTTCCGCAAGGAAGCCCAGAAGGAAGGCCAGCTGCTGCCCGACGAGGGCGATTACGGCGTGGCCATGCTCTTCTTCCCGCACGACGACCCTACGGGCGTGCGCGACGCGAAGCGCACGTTCGAGGAGGGGTGCGCGAAGTGCGGCATCCCGCTGATGTTCTGGCGCGAGGTGCCGGTCGACCCGCACGACCTCGGTTCCACCGCGCAGGCGTGCATGCCCACCATCCTGCAGGCGTTCCTGCGCCGTCCCGCCGACGTTGACGCAGGTCAGGCGTTCGAGCGCAAGCTGTACGTGTGCCGCCGCACCATCGAGCGAGCCGCCGACGCCAACCCGGCGCTTGCGGGCAAGATCTTCTACGTGTGCTCCATGTCCTCCCGCACCATCGTGTACAAGGGCATGTTGGTGGCCACGCAGATGCGCCGATTCTTCATCGACCTCAACGACGCGGCGGTGGAGACCAGCCTGGCGCTCGTGCATTCGCGCTATTCCACGAACACCACGCCTAGCTGGGAGCGCGCGCATCCGAACCGCTACATCATCCACAACGGCGAGATCAACACGCTGCGCGGCAACATCAGCTGGACGCGCGCCCGCGAGCCGAAGCTGTACAGCCCGGCGCTGGGCGAGGACCTGCGGCAGGTGCTTCCCATCATCAACCGCGAGGGCTCGGACTCGGCCATCCTGGACAACGTGCTGGAGTTCCTTACCATGAACGGCCGCCCGCTCGACCGCGCCGTCACCATGATGATCCCCGAGCCGTGGGACCACAACGACCGCATCTCCGACAAGCGTCGCGCCTATGACGCGTACCAGTCCATGCTCATGGAACCGTGGGACGGCCCGGCGGCCATCGCGTTCACCGACGGCCGCATGCTCGGCGCCGCGCTCGACCGCAACGGCCTGCGTCCGGCGCGCTACTACGTCACCCGCGACGACTGGCTGATCCTGTCGTCGGAGGTGGGCACCATCGACGTCGACCCGGCCAACGTGCTGCAGGCCGGCTGCCTGGGCCCCGGCGAGATGCTGGAGGTTGACCCGGGTCAGGGCCGCGTCATCTGGAACGACGAGATCCGCAACCGTTACGCCAACGAGAAGCCGTACCGTGATTGGTTGGACGAGGAAACGCTGGCGGTCGATGATCTGGAGGCCCCGGCGCCCGGCAAGCTGCCCGTCGAGCGCGACGCGAACGTGGGCTTCACGCGCCGTTTGGCGAAGCTGGGCTACCATTACGACGACGTACAGGAGCTGGTGCGCCCCATGGCCGAGCAGGGCAAGGTGCCGCTGGCGTCCATGGGAACCGACGCCCCGCTGGCGTGCCTGTCGAAGCGCCAGCGCAGCTTCTTCGACTACTTCAACCAGCTGTTCGCCCAGGTCACGAACCCGCCGATCGATGCGTTGCGTGAAAGCTTCGTCACCAGCAGCGTGCTGTACGTGGGCAACCACGGCAACATGCTCGAGGACTGCCGTGACACGTGCCGCCTGGTGCGCCTGGAAAGCCCCATGCTCACGCATGACGAGTTCGACCGCCTGTGCGCCATCGACCGCGTCGGCTTCAAGACGCAGCGCTTCGTGTGCGCCTACGACCGCGATGCCGCCGAGGGCGCGCTCGAGGCGGCGCTCGACGAGCTATGCGTCGACGTCGAGCAGGCGGTGCGCGATGGCGTGAACCTGGTCGTGCTGACCGACCGCACCGCGGAAGGCGAAGTGCCCATCCCCAGCCTGCTGTCGCTGGCAGCCGTGCACAACCACCTGATCGCCGTGGGCCTGCGAACCGACGCCGACCTGATCGTCGAGACCGGCGACGCGATGCGCGCGCATGATTTCGCCTGCTTGGTGGGCTATTCCGCGTCGGGCATCTACCCGTATGCGGCCCACGAGTGCATCCGCGACCTGTGCGAGCGCGGCGAGATCTCCATCCCCGGCGACCAGGCGGTGGCCAACTACGACCGCGCCGTTGTAGCCGGCATCACCTCCATCATGTCGAAGATGGGCATCTCCACGATGCAGGGTTACCACAGCGCGCAGATCTTCGAGATCTTGGGCCTGGACGATTCCCTGGTGGAGAAGTACTTCACGCACACCTCCACGCGAATCGGTGGCTTGAACGCCGCCGGCGTGCAGCGAGAGCTCAACGAGCGCTACGACAGCGCCCTGGCCTTGGAGAAGAGCCCCTCGCCCGAGCAGCTGCCCACGCTCGGCGTCACCGCGTGGCGCCCGCTTGGCGGTGAAGAGCACCTGATCAACCCGCAGACCATCTACCTGCTGCAACGCGCTTGCCGCGAGGGCGACTACGGCATGTTCCGCGAGTACAGCGCCGCATGCCACGTGCCCGGCCGCGCGGTCACGCTGCGCGACCTCATGGACTTCGTGCCGACGCGCCAGTCGGTGCCGCTCGATGAGGTCGAGCCTGCAAGCGAGATCGTCAAGCGCTTCAACACCGGCGCCATGAGCTACGGCTCCATCTCCAAGGAAGCGCACGAGTGCCTGGCCATCGCCATGAACCGCTTGGGCGGGCGCAGCAACACCGGCGAGGGCGGCGAAGATCCGGCGCGCGAGACGCCGCTGGCAAACGGCGACAGCAAGTGCAGCGCCATCAAGCAGGTGGCGTCGGGCCGCTTCGGCGTGACCAGCCGTTACCTGTCGAGCGCCATCGAGATCCAGATCAAGATGGCCCAGGGCGCGAAACCTGGCGAAGGCGGCCACCTGCCCGGCAAGAAGGTGTACCCGTGGATCGCCGAGGTGCGCCGCTCCACGCCGGGCGTGGGCCTGATCTCCCCGCCGCCGCATCACGACATCTATTCCATCGAGGACCTGGCGGAGCTCATCTTCGACCTGAAGAACGCCAACCCCGATGCGCGCGTGTCCGTGAAGCTGTGCGCGCTGGCGGGCGTGGGCACTATCGCCACGGGTGTGGCGAAGGGCGGCGCTGACAAGATCACCATCGCCGGCCACAACGGCGGCACGGGCGCGGCCCCGCGCGATTCCATCTACCATGCGGGCATCCCGTTCGAGATCGGCTTGGCTGAAACCCAGCAGACGCTTCTGCGCAACGGCCTGCGCAGCCGTGTGGTCGTTGAGACCGACGGCAAGCTCATGTGCGGCCGTGACGTGGCCATGGCGGCACTGCTCGGCGCCGAGGAGTTCGGCTTCGCCACCATGCCGCTGGTGGCCATGGGCTGCATGATGCAGCGCGACTGCCAGCAGGACACCTGCCCGGTGGGCATCGCCACGCAGAACTGCAAGCTGCGCGGCTGCTTCGCCGGCAAGCCCGAGTACGTGGTGAACTTCATGATGTTCGTGGCCGAAGAGCTGCGCGAGATCATGTCTGAACTGGGCTTCCGCACCGTCGACGAGATGGTCGGCCACCCCGAGTGCCTGCGTCAGGTGGAGGTGCCCGGCAACTGGAAGGCCAACGAGATGGACCTGTTCGACATGTTGGCGCCTGCGACCTGCGAGTTCGGCCGCGCCATCCCCGGCGCCGACGGTCGTCATTTCCTGCCGTCCATGGCGGCGGATTGCCAGCTTGACAAGTCGCTCGACGCCACGCTGTTCATCCCGTACACGGCAAACGCGCGCGAGCACCTGGAACCTATCCGCTTCCGCGCCGACATCGACAACGTGAACCGCTGCGTGGGCACCATGCTGGGCAGCCAGGTGACGCGTCAGCATCCCGAGGGCCTGCCCGAGGGATCCATCACCGTGGACTGCGACGGTTCCGGCGGTCAGAGCTTCGGCGCGTTTTTGCCCCGCGGCGTGACGCTCAACATCACCGGCGATGCCAACGACTACTTCGGCAAGGGCCTGTCCGGCGGCATCTTGACGGTGCGCCCGCCTGAGACCGCAACGTACAAGTTCGACGAGAACGTGGTCATCGGCAACGTGGCGTTCTATGGCGCCACCAGCGGCAAGGGCTTCGTCAACGGCCTGTCCGGCCAGCGTTTCGCTGTGCGCAACTCCGGCGCCACCGTGGTGGTGGAGGGCGTGGGCAATCACGGGTGCGAGTACATGACCGGCGGCGTAGCGCTCATCTTGGGTGAGGTCGGGCCGAACTTCGCGGCCGGCATGTCCGGCGGCGTGGCCTACGTGTACGACAAGTTCGGCACGCTGGCGGCAAACTGCAATCTGGATATGGTTCGCTTGTGCGAGCCCTCCGCCGACGAGATCGAGCTAATCCGCAGCCTGATCGAGGAGCATGCCGAGCGCACGCAAAGCCCGCGCGGCATCAAGCTGCTGTACCAGTTCAACACGCTGAAGCGTCACTTCGTGAAGGTCATCCCGCGCGATTATGAGCGCGTGATGAACGTGGTGGCCGAGGCCGAGGCGGCAGGCAAATCGCGCACGGATGCGCTGCAGATCGCATTCGATGCTATGACGGAAGGGAAGTAGGAGATGGGAAAGCCCGGAGCATTTTTGGAACACGGCCGCTGCGCCCACAGCCTGCGTTCCGTGCAAGAGCGCACCCGCGATTTCGACGAGCTGTATGAGCCGGTGCCTGAGGAGCGGACGCGCGAGCAGGCAAGCCGCTGCATGGCATGCGGCGTGGCGTTTTGCCAGGTGGGAGCGCCGTTTGGGAAGGCAAGGCCTTCCGGTTGCCCGCTGCACAACCTGATTCCCGAGTGGAACGACCTGGTGTGGCGCGGCCAGTGGGGGCAGGCGGCCGAGCGCTTGGCGCTGACTAGCCCCATGCCCGAGTTCACCAGCCGCGTGTGCCCGGCCTTGTGCGAGGCGGCGTGCAACCTTGCCCGCAACGACGAGGCGGAGACCATCCACGACAACGAGCGCGCCATCTCCGATTGGCAGTGGGCCCATGGCGGGCCGCGCCGCTTCGAGCCGGCGGGCCCGGATGCGCCGAGCGTCGCCGTGGTGGGCTCTGGCCCGGCGGGCCTGGTGGCCGCTTGGGATTTGGCGCGCCGCGGGGCGCGCGTGTGCGTGGTCGAGCGCCACGACTGCGCCGGCGGTCTGCTCATGTACGGCATCCCGAACATGAAGTTGGACAAGTCGGTGGTCAAGCGCCGCGTGGATCTGATGGCCGAGCTGGGCATCGAGTTCCGTCTGGGCGTCGACGCGGCAGACGCCGACGTTGCCGCGGGTTTGGCTGCCGAGTTCGATGCCGTGGTGGTTGCCGCGGGCGCCTGCAAGGCGCGCGGCGTGGGAGCGGAAGGCTTCGACGCCGGCATCGCCGCGGGGGATGTGGTGTACGCGGTGGATTACCTGACCGAGCAGACGCGCGCGTTGCTCGAGGGTCGCAAGCCCGTCATCAGCGCCGAAGGCAAGGATGTGGTGGTCATCGGCGGCGGCGACACGGGCAACGACTGCATGGGCACCGCGGTGCGCCAAGGCGCGCGCACGGTTCGCCAGCTGGAATATGGCCCGCGTGCGCCGAAGGAGCGCGCGGCGTCGAACCTGTGGCCCGAATGGCCCAACGTCGCCAAGACCGACTATGGCCAAGAGGAAGCTATCGCCCTGCAGGGCGATGACCTGCGCGAATGGTGCGCTGATACGCAGAAGGTGCTGCTGGACGGCGCCGGGCATGTGCGCGGGTTGCAGGTTCGCTCGTTCGACTGGTCGGCCGGCAAGCCCGAGCCCGTGGAAGGCTCCGAGCGCGAGGTCGATGCGCAGCTGGTGCTGGTGGCCTGCGGTTTTGCGGGTCCGGAAGGCGGCGTGTTCGATGCGTTCGGCGTGCCGCTGGCAACGCAGGGCCGCCCGCTTCCGGTGATGGCGGCCGGCGATTCGCATCGCGCTATGCGCGCCGCCGCGGGCAAGGATGACGCCGCCGTGTACGTTGCCGGCGACGCCCGCACGGGCAGCAGTCTGGTGGTCAACGCCATGGCCGATGCTCTCAAGTGCGCAGCCGAGGTAGCTAGCGACCTGGGATTGTAAGGGGCTGGCTATCCGTTCGATGTCTATGCTGTGGCGAAGTTAGCCGAATATCGGATGCATTATTGCGCTTCCTTGATTCGTGCAATAGCATATTCAGCTACTGCTAATCACAATCGAATCGGAGTCGCATGTCACGTCGTCAAGCCACCTCACGCATCCTCTTCATCTGCCACGGCAATATCTGCAGGTCGACCATGGCCCAGTTCGTGATGCAGGACCTGGTGAACAAGGCGGGGTTGGCCGACGTCCTGTTCATCGATTCCGCCGCCACCACCAACGACGAGATTGGGCATCCGCCGCATCATGGCACGGTCGACAAGCTCAAGCAGGTGGGCGTGCCGGTGCTGCCGCATCGCGCTCGCAAGGTCCGCGCCGACGAGTACGACGAGTGGGACCTGTTCGTGTACATGGATGACGAGAACGAGCGCCACCTGAGCCGCATCTTCGGAAGCGATCCGGAGACGAAGTGCGTGCGTCTGCTCGCGTTCGCGCCCGGTGCGGGGTTGGTTGACGAGGACGGGAAGGTCTTGCCCGACGCGCAGGACGCCCGCGCGATCGCGCGGGCCGGCGCGAATGCCGCCGACGTGGCCGACCCATGGTTCACTGGCAACTTCGATGATACCTACCGTGACGTGCTGGCCGGCTGCAAAAGCTTGCTGACCTGGTGCCAAGCGCAATAACATACGCTCGTTAAACGAGGCCGCCGGCAGATATGCCAGCGGCCTCGTTTACGTTCCCGTGAAATCGTTCGCTATGCTCGCTGTTTGCCGGTGAAGCGGTCGATGTCGATGCAGTAGATGTTCGCGCGGGCGAGCGCCTGGTCGGTGAAGTCGGTCGAGGCTTCGGGCGCCAGGTGCTGCATGATGCGCGTGAGGCCGTAGCGCTTCGCTTCGATCCCCTGGATGCGATGGATGGTGCCCGTGCCCATGATGGAGCGGTACGCGTACGAATACGCGCAGGCGTACGTGCCCGTGATCACGCCTTCCTGCACGTCCATCTCGATTGCCACGCGCGGCTCCCGATCGAACGCGTCCACCTTGCGGCCGACTCCAGCCGAATGAACCCACAGTGCTAAGCGCGGCGCGTCGGCGTCGATTTCCTCGGGGTCGGCCCAGTCGTAGCCGAAGCTCATAGGCACGATGAACGGCCCTTCCTCATCAACGCACGCGATGCGCACCGTCTGACAGGCCTCGACCACTGCATGCAGTTGCGTGGTGCTGCGAAGCTGGCGGCCCGCCTGCCGCATGGGGCGATGCGAAACGGGCATGCCGGCCTGCGCTGCGGCGCCGGCCCGGGCCATGCCGGCAGCCTGCTGTGCCTGTACGGCCTGTGCCATGGCGGCCGCCTGCTGCGCTTGCACGGCTTGCTGCATTTGCGCGGCCTGCGGTTGCGGCACCGCGCCCTCGGGATAGATGGCGGGGATATTCTGCAAATCCATGAGTGCTCCTGGGTTCGTGCGTTTTCGTTGCCCCTATGGTACGGCGTGCCGCTGCGTTCGGTTGCCGCAATCCTCCGTTGCGCCAACATCACACGAGTTTCCCCACTCCTGTTCTACTCGGTATAGAACAGGAGTGGGGAAACTGTTATAATGCAGCTATAACAGAGTTCCAAGGGACCTAACGGCAAATAGTAAGAAAAGCGCAAGGGAAAACTTGGGAAGGGATGGTCGAGGGCGGCAGACCGTGGCAAAGGATCAGGGGAAGGAAACAATCATGTTCGTGCGTATCGACCAAGCGCTCGATGTGCCGTTGTATCAACAGCTTCGCAATGAAATCGTGCGCGGTATTGCGCAGGAGGAGCTTGCGCCGGGCGATGCGCTGCCGAGTGTTCGCAATCTTGCCTCCGACCTGGGAATAAACCTGCACACCGTCAACAAGGCATACGCGTTGCTGCGCGATGAGGGCTATGTGGAAATGAAGGGCCGCAAAGGCGCGTTCGTGGCGCAGCCGGCAGCGGCGGCCGCGGGCACGGCGGCGGCAAAGGAGCGGCTGTCCCGGGATATCCATCAGCTTGCGTTGGCGTTCAAGGCTTCCGGAGGCGCGCGCGAAGTTTTCGAGCAGCAGGTAAAAGCCCAGTTAGATGAAGTGTTTAGCGAAAAGGAATAGGGGGCAACGATATGGAATCCGCCGATATGCAGCTTGTCATGTTCGCTCTTATCGCCACAATCCCGCTTGTTGGGGCGATGATGGCGATTACCCCGCTTTTGCAGCCAAGCGGGCAAGCATTCTCCGTTTCGGTGCCTGAGACCGCCCAAAGCGATCCGGGTATTCGTTCCCTAAAGCAACGCTTCGTCGCGTCAATTGCGGCGGTAACGGCGATTCTCACCTTGGCGGCGGTCGCCTTTTGCCTGATGGGGAACATGAAGGCGGTCATGGCGCTCGTCGTGGCCGGTTCGCTTGCCCCTCTTGTGCTGGGCTACGGGCTTATCGTGCGCTATCGCCGCCGTGTGCAGGCGATCAAGCGCGATTGCGGCTGGCAGGCCGAGGCGCAGCAACGTGTTGCGGCGATCGGGGAGGGCTCCGGGGATGCACCAAAGGCGATCTCGCTGGCGTGGAATTGGCTGTATGCGCCGGTGATCTTGCTGACCGTTGCCGTCGCCGTCGCGGGCTATCCGGTCATGCCCGATCAGATTCCCATGCACGTTGATGTTTCCGGCGTTGTCACCGATGTCGCGGCGAAAAGCCCGGCGGTAGCTGCGTTCCCCATAGCGCTGGAGCTGTTTTTGACCGGCTGCTTCGTGCTCTCCCATTGGACGGTGCTGCGTTCGAAAAAGGGAACCGAACCGGGCAATCCGGCGAGCTCTGCCTGGGCGTACGGGATGTTCGCTCATGCGCAAACCGTGTTTCTGCTGGTAGGCGGTCTGGCTATCACGGCGGTTTGCGGCCTTCTCATTGAGCTTTCCATGATCGGCGTGCTGCCGATAACGGGGGCGGTCGCCGCCATCGTCGTCGTGGCGATGCTGATTGCTGCGGGAAGCCTTATTCTCAATGCGGTGTACGGCCAGTCCGGTTCGCGCGTGTTTCGCATGCAGCGGTCCGACACGATTTTGGTCGACGATGATACATACTGGAAGCTGGGCCTGTTCTATTACAACCCCGGCGATGCCAGCCTGTTTTTACCGCAGCGTTCCGGTTTCGGCTGGACGGTGAACTGGGCGCGCCCGGCCGTATGGGCTGTGATGGCGGGCTTTGTCGTTGCGACCGCTCTATTCGTAGTGCTGTGCGTGGCGATGGTCAAGTGATCGTGATGTCGCGGACGGAAGCCCTTTCGGGGCTGATATCCCGTTGGTCGGTGTCGAGAGGCGAAGGAGATGGCGAACATGGTGCTGCCTGAGAACGTAGAGGGTTTCCAAAACGGGACAGGCGTCGGCGACGCGGTCCCGGCGGGAGGTGCGGCGCCGGTGGCGAACATCTCGCAATCCGGTCGCGGTGCCGCCGTGTTGCAGGCGGCGTCATCGGCTGATTCGCCTGCTGGGTTGTGCGGCTCCCGTGCGAACCCCGATCCGCTTGACGGCCGCGCGGATGCGCCCTCCGCGTCTTCCTCGCAACAGCCGCCTGCGCTGTGTGCGCTGGTCACGGGCGCGACGGGCGGCATCGGCCGCGAGCTGTGCACGCAGCTGGCCCGCGAATGCGGCATGTTGGCCCTGGTGGGGCGTGATAAAGGCAAGCTCGAGGAGCTGGCGAAGGACCTTGTCGAACGCTTCGACGTGGACACGCGCGTCTTCGTCGCCGACTTCGCGCAGCCGGGTGCCGTCGATGCGCTGGCATCGCAGGTGCAGGCGGCGAACCTGCAGGTGGAGACGCTCGTGAACAACGCCGGTTTCGGCTACGATGCACCCTTCGTGGAAAGCAGTCTGGAACGCCAGCGCGCGCTCGTGCAAACCAACGACATGGCGCTCATGGAGCTTTGCCACGCGTTCGCGCCCGGTATGGCGGCGCGCGGGCACGGCGGCATCCTCAACGTTGCCAGCGTGGCCGGGTTTGTCCCCGGGCCGTACATGTCCACGTATTACGCCTCGAAGGCGTTCGTCCAATCGTTCTCAAGCGCGCTGCATATGGAGCTGCGCTCGCACGGCGTGCACGCGACCGCGTTGTGCCCCGGGCCTGTTCGCACGCCGTTTTGGGACAACGCTGACGCCGGCGGCACAGCGCTGGCCCGCATGACCATCAGCGCCCCGCGCGTTGCCCGCGCGGCTCTCCGCGCGCTGGGCTGCAATCGCTTGCTGTGCTGTCCGGGGGTGCTAGCGAAGGTTATCGTGTTCGGCAGCCGCTTCGTTCCACGCACCTGGGCCGCCGCCGCGGCCGCAGCCCTGCAAAAACCCGGGAAGTAGTGCGAGGCCCACGTTCGAACGCGTTATGCGAGAAAGCTTTCGGCCCTAGGCTTTCCGTCACCAGGTTCGCTCAGAGCAAAAGCTCGCGATTGCGCGCGTTTTGCGACGGAGCCTTCGCCCTGGGCTTTTTCAGCATCAAGCTCATTTGGGATGGAGGCGCCCTTGTTCGCGCGCTTAGCAAAAGGAACTCTTGAACTCGGGTTTTCCGGCGTCGAACTCGCTTGGGGAGGAGGGCCCGCGTTCGCGTGCATTTGGCGAAGGGTGATATGCCTTTCCGCCGGTATATGGTTAAATCAAAGGAACGGCTTTTTCGGCGGGCAATGCCGCCGTGTCAAACATAAAGGAGCATCATGGCAGAGTTCATCTACCAAATGTACAAGGCGCGCAAGGCGCACGGCGACAAGGTCATCCTCGACGATGTCACCCTGTCGTTCTATCCCGGCGCGAAAATCGGCGTGGTGGGCCCGAACGGCATGGGCAAGTCCACGCTGCTCAAGATCATGGCCGGCATCGAGGAGGTCAGCAACGGCGACGCCCGTCTGACCCCCGGCTATTCGGTGGGCATCCTGCAGCAGGAGCCGCCGCTTGACGAGGACAAGACCGTCCTGGAGAACATCGAGATGGCGTTCGCCGACGTGAAGGCAAACATCGCTCGCTTCAACGAGATCGGCACGCTCATGGGCGAGCCCGACGCCGACTTCGACGCGCTCATGGAGGAGATGGGCAAGCTGCAGGACGCCATCGACGCGGCCAACGGCTGGGACCTGGACAGCCAGCTGTCCCAGGCCATGGACGCGCTGCAGTGCCCCGATCCCGACATGCCGGTGAACGTGCTCTCCGGCGGCGAGCGTCGTCGCGTGGCCCTGTGCCGTCTGCTGCTCGAGGCCCCCGACCTGCTGCTTCTCGACGAGCCCACCAACCATCTGGATGCCGAGTCCGTGCTGTGGCTGGAGAAGTTCCTGCACAAGTACCCCGGCGCCGTGCTGGCCGTCACGCACGACCGCTACTTCCTGGATAACGTGGCCGAGTGGATCTGCGAGGTCGACCGCGGCAGCCTGTACCCCTACAAGGGCAATTACTCCACCTACCTGGAGACCAAGGCCGCGCGTATGGCGGGCCAGAAGCAGCGCGATGAGAAGCTGCAGAAGCGCCTGGCCAGCGAGCTCGAGTGGGTTCGCAGCTCCCCGAAGGCGCGTCAGGCGAAGAGCCGCGCCCGTCTGGAGCGTTACGACCAGATGGCTGCCGAGGCCGCGCAGTCCAAGAAGCTCGACTTCACCGAGATTCAGATCCCGGCCGGCCCGCGCCTGGGCGCCGAGGTCCTCAAGGTCGAGCACCTGCACAAGCAGTTCGGCGACCGCGTGCTCATGGACGACCTGTCCTTCGAGCTGCCGCGCAATGGCATCGTCGGCGTCATCGGCCCCAACGGCGTGGGCAAATCCACCCTGTTCAAGATGATCATGGGCATCGAGCAGCCCACCTCCGGCAGCCTGAAGCTCGGCGAGACGGTGAAGGTGTCCTACGTCGACCAGGGTCGCGCGGGCATCGATGGCGACAAGAACGTGTGGGAAGTCGTTTCCGGCGGCCTGGACTACATGATGGTGTGCGAGACCGAGGTTCCCAGCCGCGCGTACGTGGCCAGCTTCGGCTTCAAGGGTTCCGACCAGCAGAAGCCCGCGGGCGTGCTCTCCGGTGGCGAGCGCAATCGCCTGAACCTGGCGCTGACCCTCAAACAGGGCGGCAACCTGCTGCTGCTCGACGAGCCCACCAACGACTTGGACGTGGAAACGCTGTCAAGCCTGGAGGAGGCGCTGCTGCGCTTCCCGGGTTGCGCCGTGGTGACCAGCCACGACCGTATGTTCCTCGACCGCGTTGCCACGCACATCCTGGCGTGGGAGGGCACCGATGAGAACCCGGGCAACTGGCATTGGTTCGAGGGCAACTTCGAGAGCTACCAGAAGAACCGCGTCGAGCGTCTGGGCGAGGAGGCCGCAAAGCCCCATCGCCTGCACCGCAAGCTGACCAGGGACTAAGCCCAAGCGCAAATGCGAACGAACGGCTCCCGCGACCCCAAAGGTCGCGGGAGCCGTTTTTTGCGTTGCAGGCGAGGGATCGTTTGCCGCCAATATGTGGAAGGTGCGGTAGCGATGCATGTTCGCAGTCCTGGGTTCTCCCGGCGGAGCTTCGGCTAGACAAACCGAGCCGCGTCCATTTCTGATCGCTATCTGCGCCCGGAGGGGCGTGAGGACTATCCCTCTTCTGCGGCAAAAGAAAAGCGGGGATTCCGAGTGCTCGGAATCCCCGCTTGCGTTCGGGTGATGTTTGCCGCGTTCGCTAGTTCTTCAGCGAGTTGATGGGGGCGGGCATGCGGCCGCCGCGATGGGCGAACACGGTGCCGGCGTGGGTGTTCACGGGCATGACCGGCGCGTAGCCGAGCAGGCCGCCGAAGTCCAGCTTGTCGCCGACCTTCTTGCCGATGGCCGGGATGACGCGCACGGCGGTGGTCTTGTTGTTGATCATGCCGATGGCGCACTCGTCGGCGATGATGCCGAAGATGGCCTCGACCGGCGTGTCGCCGGGGATGGCGATCATGTCCAGGCCGACGCTGCAGACGCAGGTCATGGCCTCGAGCTTCTCCAGGCACAGCGCGCCGGACTCGGCGGCGCGGATCATGCCGGCATCCTCGGACACGGGGATGAACGCGCCGGACAGGCCGCCGACGCTGGAGCTGGCCATGACGCCGCCCTTCTTCACGGCGTCGTTGAGCATGGCGAGCGCGGCCGTGGTGCCCGGGCCGCCGCATTGGCCCACGCCGACGGCTTCCAAGATCTCGGCCACGGAGTCGCCCTCGGCCGGGGTGGGGGCCAGCGACAGGTCCAGGATGCCCTTTGCCACGCCCATACGGCGGCTGGCCTCGCGGGCCATCAGCTCGCCGGCGCGGGTGATTTTGAACGCGGTGGCCTTGATGGCCTCGGCGACCTCGGTCATGTCGGCGTCCTTGGGCATGTTCGCCAGCACCTGGCGCACGACGCCCGGGCCGGAAACGCCCACGTTGACCACGGCGTCGGCCTCGCCCGAGCCGTGGAAGGCGCCGGCCATGAAGGGGTTGTCCTCCACGGCGTTGCAGAACACCACCAGCTTGCCGGCGGCGATGCAATCGCGGTCGGCCGTCAGCTCGGCGCACTGCTTGACGATGCCGGCCATCTTCAGCGCGGCATCCATGTTGATGCCGGCGCGCGTGGAGCCGACGTTGACGCTCGAGCATACGCGCTCGGTGGCGGCCAGCGCGTTGGGGATGGAGTCCATCAGCTTGTTGTCAGCGGCCGACGCGCCCTTGTGCACGAGCGCGGAGAAGCCGCCCACGAAGTCGACGCCCACCTCGGCGCCGGCCTTGTCCATGGCCACGGCGATGCGCGAAAGGTCGGTGTCGGGAACGGCGGCGCAAATCTCGGCGATAGGCGTGACGGAGATGCGCTTGTTCACGATCGGGATGCCGAACTCGCGTTCGAGCTGCTCGGCGGTGGGTACCAGCTGCTCTGCGGCCTTCGTCATCTTGTCGTACACCTTGCGCGCCATGGTGTTGATGTCCGAATCCGTGCAGGAGCGCAGGTTCAGGCCCAACGTGATGGTGCGGATGTCCAGGTGCTGCTTGCTGACCATGGCAAGCGTTTCGGCGATTTCTTCCGGGGTGATTTGCATGATGCTGTCCTTTTAACGGGCGACGCTTTTGCAACAGGATAGCAAATTGCGGCCGCCGCCGGGCGCCGCGCCCAACGGTTCCACGAATGATTAACGCTCGGCGGCGCTATCTGCGGCTTTATCCGCGCGAGTGACGGCGCAAAGTTCGATACGTCTGCGTTTGAATTCGGGTGTTCCGAGTAGGTGGCAATAGGTCAAGTCTCCAACCTGGGGTTTTCTGGCCGGAAGGCGTTGGCTACTTGCTGAGGCCGCGCTCAAACGCAGACGTATCGCAGTTGGGCTTCCGTGTGCTCGCGATGAGGCGGGTGGAGGAGCCTTTGGGCAACGAAAAAGCGGGCCCACGGGCCCGCTTTTCGCGATTGGCTTGTTGTTGCGGCTTAGAAGACCGGGACGACGGCGCCCTCGTAGGTCTTGTTGATGAAGTCGCGCACGGCGTCGGACTTCAGGGCCTTGGCCAAGGCCTGAATCTTCTCGGAATCCTGGTTGCCATCCTTGACGACCAGCACGTTGGCGTAGGTCTCGGCGGCCAGGGAGTCGGTGGCCTCGACGGCCAGGGCGTCCTTCTCGACGGACAGGCCGGCGGCCTGGGCGTAGTTGCCGTTGATGCAGGCGATGTCGACATCCTTCAGGGCGTTGGGGATGTTGGCGGCCTCAAGCTCCTTGATCTGCAGGTTCTTGGGGTTCTCGACGATGTCCTTGGCGGTAGCGGTGATGCCTGCGCCGTCGGCCAGCTTGATCAGGCCCTCCTGCTGCAGCAGGAGCAGGGCGCGAGCCTCGTTGGTGGTGTCGTTGGGCACAGCGACGGTTGCGCCGTCGGCCAGGGCATCAAGGGAAGCGGTCTTGCCAGCGTACAGGCCGAAGGGCTCGAAGTGAACCGGCTCGACGGAGACCAGGTGCGTGCCCTTCTCCTCATTGAAGGAATCCAGGTAGGGCTGATGCTGGAAGTAGTTGGCGTCGACCTCGCCCTCTTCGGTGACCGTGTTGGGCTGGACGTAGTCGGTGAACTCCTTCACCTCGAGCGTGTAGCCCTGCTCCTTGAGCTGGTCGGCAACGGCGTTGGTGAGAATCTCGGCGTGCGGGGTGGGGCTGGCGGCGACGGTGATGGTCTTGTCGTCGGAGCCGGAGTTGGAACCGGAGCCTGCGCAACCGGCCAGGACGCCGGCGGCCAGGACGCCTGCAGCGGCGAACGCCGCGAGCTTCTTCAGTGCGGACTTCTTCATGTAGGGTCTCCCTCCCATCGTTTCGCGCTTGGACGGCTCCGTGAGTTTGCGATCGGGGCGGCCAGGCGCCTTGTTTTGCGTGACGCCTAGTATACCGAGCGTGGATTTTTGGGCAATAGCTTTGCTCATACGAAAAGGCGGGTGGACGCTATCTGTGAAATCGATAACCCGGTCGGCTATGGTGTAGAACGGGGCGAACGGCGGCAGGGCGGCGCCCAACGGCATCGCGGTGCCATGTTGGCTGTCGCTCCGCGCCGGGGCGGCATCGAAATCCATATTGCTCACCTATATATGTAGAGGTTGCGGGACTCGTTTGCAGGCGTGTTGCGCTCGTTGATTCCCACCTGCGTGGTCGGTAAAATAACGCTATTGAACACCTTGTCCATTATTGCCCGGGTTGTTCAAAACGCAAAACGCAGCAAGCTGCGTCGCGAGGCCGTTATCGTCCGGTCATCGCGTGTTTGCAGCCTGTATACGCAAGGAAGGGGGGCATATGTCCACGCAACGAAGCTCCGCTTCGAACTCGGCGATAACGTCTGCGGATACGCCGCTTGCCGCCGAGGATCGGCGCATCACGCGCTCGAAGCGCGCGCTGCGCGATGCGCTCGTTGAGTTGATCGAGGAACGCGGCCTGACCAACTTCAGCGCCAGCGACCTGTGCGCCCGCGCGGACCTCAACCGCGGCACGCTGTACAACAACTTCGGCGACATGGAGGGTCTGCTCGCCGCCCTTGAGGACGACATCATGGACGATCTGGAAAACCTCCAGTCATGCATGCAGCGGCTCAGCCTAAAGGACGTGCTGCGCTATCGCGTGAACAAGAAGCCCATGCCGTTTCTGGTGAAGCTGTTCGACTACCTGCGCGAACAGGGCGACTTCCTGCACGCGATCATGGGCCCGAAAGGCGACCCGAGCTTCGGCCCGCGCGTGCGCGATGCCGTGTGCACCGAGATCATCCAAACCATCCTGCACGAGCGCTACCGCAACGACCCCTCGCCGTTCGTGCAATATTATGTGGCGTTCTACGCCAGCGCGTATCTAGGGGTCATCACCCATTGGATCGAAACGGGCATGAAGGAAAGCTCGCAGGAGATGGCTCTTGTGGCCATGCGCCTGTTCTTCATCAAACCCGGCGACCCCATTCGACTGTAAGGAATAAGGCGGAACATGAGCGAGAACAACCAGAACGAGAACCTGCATATCGGCATCGACGTGGGCTCCACCACGGTCAAGCTGGCCATCTTGGACGACGCGGACCAGATCCGCTACGCGGTGTACCGTCGTCACCATGCGGACGTGCGCGCCACCATCGTCGAGGTGCTGTCCGAAGCCGCGCGCGACTTCGGCGACAAGCGCATGACCATCGCCATCACCGGCTCGGGCGGCCTGCTGCTGGCCCAATGGCTGGGCATCGAGTTCGTGCAGGAGGTCATCGCCAGCAAAACCGCCGTCGAAACCTTCATCCCGAAAACCGACGTGGCCATCGAGCTGGGCGGCGAGGACGCGAAGATCATCTACTTCGATAACGGCATCGAGCAGCGCATGAACGGCACGTGCGCCGGCGGCACCGGCGCGTTCATCGATCAGATGGCGGCGCTTTTGAACACCGACGCCGGCGGCCTGAACGAGCTGGCGCAGCACGCCACCACCATCTATCCCATCGCCAGCCGCTGTGGCGTGTTCGCGAAAACCGACGTGCAGCCGCTGCTCAACGAGGGCGCGCGCCGCGAGGACATCGCCGCGTCCATCTTCCAGTCCGTTGTCACGCAGACCATCTCCGGCCTGGCGTGCGGTCGCCCCATCCGCGGTTACGTCGCCTTCCTGGGCGGCCCGCTGCAGTACCTCTCTGAGCTGCGCAAACGCTTCTACGAAACGCTGAACTTGGACGAGGAGCACCGCATCGTCCCGCAAAACGCCCATCTGTTCGTGGCCGGCGGCTGCGCCATCGCGGGTGCGGCCAGCGAAACGGTGAAGGCCGAGCTGCTCTCCGACGTGCTCGAGCGCCTGAAGAACCTCGGCGACATCCAGGGCAGCGAGGTCGTGCGCCTGCCCCCGCTGTTCGCCGACCAGGCCGAGCTGGACGAGTTCAACGCCCGCCACGCCGGCGAGCGCGTGCCCCGCGGCGACCTTTCCAGCTACCGCGGCACCGCCTTCCTGGGCATCGACGCCGGCTCCACCACGTTCAAGGCTGTGCTCATCGGCCAGGACGGCGAGCTGCTGTGGACCCATTACGTGTCGAACAAAGGCGACGTGCTCGGCTGCGCGAAGGCCGCCATCGCCAAGCTCTACCGCGAGCTGCCGCGCGACGAGGCCGGCAACCCGCTGGTGACCATCGGCCACTCCACGGTCACGGGCTACGGCGAGCACCTGCTGCTCGAGGCGCTGCGCGTGGACTCGGGCGAGATCGAGACGGTTGCGCACCTGCGCGGCGCGCAGGATATGCTGCCGGGCGTGGAGTTCATCTTGGACATCGGCGGCCAGGACATGAAGTGCCTGCGCGTGAAAGACGGCGTCATCGACCACATCATGCTCAACGAGGCGTGCTCCTCGGGCTGCGGCAGCTTCATCGAAAGCTTCGCCAGCGGCCTGAACCTGGACGTGTCAGAGTTCGCGAAAACCGCTATCGGCGCGGAAAACCCCGTCGACCTGGGCAGCCGCTGCACCGTGTTCATGAACAGCCGCGTGAAGCAGGCGCAGAAGGAAGGCGCCACCGTGGGCGACATCGCCGCGGGCCTGGCCATCTCGGTCATCAAGAACGCCCTGTTCAAGGTCATCAAGATCCGCGACCCGCATGACGTGGGCAGCAAGGTCATCGTGCAGGGCGGCACGTTCCTCAACGATGCCGTGCTGCGCGCCTTCGAGCAGCTCTCGGGTGTGAACGCCGTGCGTCCCGACATCGCCGGCAACATGGGCGCGTTCGGCGCGGCGCTTCTGGCCCGCGACCGTTTCAGCCGCCAGGATTCGCAGGTCGGCGGCCTGCTGTCCCTTGATGCGCTCGAGGCGCTCGCTCCCACGCACAGGACCGTGCGCTGCAAGGCCTGCTCGAACCACTGCCTGCTCACCGTCAACGACTTCGGCATCGACGAGGCCACGGGAAAGCACCGCCGCTTCATCACGGGCAACCGTTGCGAGAAGGGGGCCGGCGCGCTCGGCCAGGCGACGAAGGCCGACAAGGTCCCCAACCTGTTCGAGTACAAGTCGAAGCGCCTGTTCGACCACTACACGCCGCTGGCGGAGCAGGATGCGCCGCGCGGCACCGTGGGCATCCCGCGTGCGCTGAACATGTACGAGAACTACCCGTTCTGGTTCACCTTCTTCACGAAGCTGGGCTGGCGCGTGGTGCTTTCGGACCCGTCCACGAAGAAAACCTACGAGGCCGGCATCGAGTCCATGCCGTCGGAGAGCGTGTGCTACCCGGCGAAGCTCTCTCACGGCCACATCATGAACCTGCTGGACAAGCGCCCCGACTTCATCTGGTTCCCCTGCAGCAAGTGGGAGCGCCAGGAGGACGAAGGCGCCGGCAACCACTTCAACTGCCCCATCGTGGCAAGCTACGCCGAGGCGCTGCGCCTCAACATCGACGAGCTGCGCGATTCGGACACGCAGTTCCTGAACCCGTGGCTGCCCTACGATAAGAAGGAGCACCTGAAGAAGCGCCTGTTCGTGGAGCTGATCCAGGCGCATCCCGAGCTGTGCGGCAAGGGCGTGACGGCTCCTACGCAGGCCGAGGTCGATGCCGCGGTGGACGCCGCGTGGGCCGAGGACGAGGCGTTCAAGGCCGACATCCGCGAGAAGGGCGCCGAGACGCTGCTGTGGATGGAGAAGACCCACACGCACGGCATCGTGCTGGCGGGCCGTCCGTACCACAACGACCCCGAGATCAACCACGCCATCCCCGAGCTTCTGACCAGCTTCGGCTTAGCGGTGCTCACCGAGGACTCCATCGCGCACTTGGGCACGCTCGAGCGCCCCATCCGCCTGGTGGACCAGTGGATGTACCACACGCGCTTGTACGCCGCGGCGAAGGTGGCGTCGGAGCGCAAGGATCTCGACCTCATTCAGCTGAACAGCTTCGGCTGCGGCCTTGACGCGCTGACCACCGATCAGGTGCAGGAGATCTTGGAACAGGCGGGCAAGGTGTACACCGTGCTGAAGATCGACGAGGTGTCGAACTTGGGCGCCGCGCGCATCCGCGTGCGCAGCTTGCTTGCGGCCCTGAAGGACCAGGCCGACGAAGAGGCAGAGGCCCGCGCGGCCGAGCAGGCGCAGAACGCCGCGGGCTGCGGCGCGTGCAGCCTGGACGTGGAGCAGCTGCTGGCCGAGGCCGAGGAGCGCGCGGCGGGCAAGCAGGCCGGCGGCGCCGACGCCGAGGCCGTGCAGGCCGCGGCGGCAGCCATCAAGCCGCCCGCAAGCTTCACGGATAAGGCCGCGCCCGAGGTGCAGGCGGAGTTCAAGCAGCGCGACAGCGGCGCTTCGACGGAGTTCCCGCGCGCCCAGTTCACCAAGGAGATGCGCGACGCGGGCTACACCATCCTGGCTCCGCAGATGGCGCCGTACCACTTCGAGCTGCTCGTGCCCATCTTCGAGCGCTTCGGCTACAACGTGGAGCTGCTGCCCTCCGTGGACCACGGGGCGGTGGACGCGGGCCTGAAGTACGTGAACAACGACATCTGCTACCCGTCCATCCTGGTCACGGGCCAGATCATGGAAGCGGTCATGTCCGGCAAGTACGACACCGACAAGCTGGCCGTGCTCATCACGCAGACCGGCGGCGGCTGCCGTGCCACGAACTACATCTCGCTCATCCGCAAGGCGCTCAAGTCGGTGGGCCTGTCGCATATCCCGGTCATCGCCATCAGCTTCAAGGACCTAGGCGAGGTGAACCCCGGCTTCTCCATCACGCCGGCCATGCTTTACCAGGCGGTTTCGGCGCTGCAGTACGGCGACCTGCTCATGATGTGCCTGTACCGCACGCGTCCCTACGAGGTGGAGCCTGGCAGCGCGAACGCCCTGTTCGACCACTGGATGGCCGAGTGCAAGCGCCAGCTGAAACGCGGCGTGAAGCGCGGCGAGTTCAAACGCACGGTCAAGCAGATCGTCGAGGACTTCGACACGCTGCCCTTGCAGGGCGAGGGAACCAAGCCGCGCGTCGGCGTGGTCGGCGAGATCTTGGTGAAGTTCCACCCCACGGCGAACAACCAGATCGTCGACGTTATCGAGCGCGAGGGCTGCGAGGCCGTGGTGCCGGGGCTCATTGAGTTCTTCCTGTTCGGCGCGGCGGGCGGCATCTTCCAGAAAGACCCGCTGGGTCGTTCTGCCAAGGGCGCGTTCGGCAGCAAGATCGCCCTGCAGGTGGTGAAGGCCCTGCGCGCGCCGGTGACCAAGGCGCTTGAGGAGTCCACGCGCTTCAACCCGCCGGCGAGCATCTACGAGCTGGCCGAGTACGCGAGCGAGATCTTGAGCCTGTGCAACTCCATGGGCGAGGGCTGGCTGCTCACGGCCGAGATGGTGGAGCTCATCCGCACGGGCGCGCCGAACGTGGTGTGCACGCAGCCGTTCGCCTGCCTGCCGAACCACGTGGTGGGCAAGGCGGTCATCAAGGAGCTGCGCCGCCGCTACCCGGAGAGCAACATCGTGGCCGTCGACTATGACCCCGGCGCGTCCGAGGTCAACCAGCTCAACCGCATCAAGCTCATGATCGCGGTGGCGAAGAGCAACCTGGCCGACAAGGAGGCCGAGGCCCGCGCGGCTCGCACGGCGGCGGCCACGCCGGCGGTCGAGGAAGCCGGCACGCTCGACGTGCAGGAAACGAGGGCGTGATGGCTGGCAAGCTGATCATCTGCCCGACGCCCATCGGCAACCTGGGCGACATGCCGCAGCGTGCGCTTGATGCGCTGACCAGCGCCGATGTGGTGTGCGCGGAAGATACACGCGTCACCGGCAAGCTGCTGGCGGCGTTCGGCATCGGCAAGCGCTTGGAGCGCTTGGACGAGGCGCTCATCGGCTCGCGCGCCGATGGCATCGTGGCGCGCGTTGCGGCGGGCGAGGTCATCGCGTACTGCAGCGACGCCGGTATGCCGGGTGTATCCGACCCGGGTTTGCGCCTGGTTCGCGCATGCTGGGAGGCGGGCGCGCCGGTGGAGGTGCTGCCCGGGCCCACCGCTACCGCCACGGCGTATGTGGCCAGCGGTTGCACGAACCCGCGCTTCTACTTCGGCGGTTTCTTCCCGCGCAAGGCAGGCGAGCAAAAGGCCGCGCTCGATGCGGTGCGCACGCTCGACGCCGCGCTTATCTACTATGAAAGCCCGAACCGCATCGCCGGGGCGCTTGCCGCGCTGGCCGAGGCGTTTCCGCTGCGCGAGGCGGCGGTGTGCCGCGAGCTCACGAAGCTGCATGAGGAAGTGGTGCGCGACGCGCTGCCCGCGCTGCGCGACGAGTTCGCCGCCCGCGAGGCGGCCGGCGGCATCAAGGGCGAGATCGTCATCGTGATCGACGGGCCCAGCGAAGCCGAGGGACAGGCGGCTCAGGAAAGCGCCGAGGACTCCGCTCGCGTCCGCGCTGCCCAGCTCAAGGCCGAGGGCGCGCGCAACAAGGACATCGCGAAAACGCTGACGGCCGAGTTCGGCCTGCCGCGCAACGCCGCGTACGAGATCGCGCTGGAGGCGTAGGGCGTGGCCAGCGAAAACCGATCCGGCCCGGTACGCACGCGCCGCGTTGATCCGGGCGAGCTCAAGCGCCGGGCAGCGAGCGGCTCGCGTGGGGCGGGCGCCGCGCCGCAGCGGCGTTCGGCCGCTTCCGGTCGCGGGAGCGACGAGGCGGGGAAGGTTGCGCCGCGGCAACGTTCGTCCGGTGTCGGGCGCACGGCGGCCAGGGCAGGGAAGGCCGGTGCGCAAGCAACGCGCCGCAAGCCTGCGCGCGCGTCAGCGCCCGAGGTGCTTTACGTCGACGGTATCGAGGTGCGTCTGCAACGCAAAAAGGTGAAGAACCTCAACCTGCGCATCGCCCGCGACGGCTCCCACGTGGATGCTTCCGCGCCCGCCTGGATGTCGCCTGCGGACGTGGCAGATTTCGTGCATCGTAAGCATGATTGGATTCAAGCCCAGATGGAGCGCGTATCCGCCACGCCCATGGCGCAGGCCTCGCAGGCGTCGAAAGCCGAGGTGGCGCAGTGGCGCGCGGTGGTGCAGGCATGCGTGCCAGCGCTGGTGGCAGCATGGGAGCCTATCATGGGGGTGAAGGCGGGCCAGCTGGCATATCGCAACATGACCAGCCGCTGGGGCAGCTGCCAGCCTTCCACGGGCCGCATCTGCATCAACGTGCGCTTGGCGCTCTACCCGCCGGAATGCCTGGAGTACGTGGTGGTGCACGAGCTGTGCCACCTGCTGGAACGCGGCCACGGGCCAAGGTTTCACCAGCTCATGGACCGCTTCATGCCCGACTGGAAACAACGCCGCGACAAACTGCGGTAGGTGTGCCGTTTCGGCGACTCGGCCCGTTACGATGTGTGAGGTGAACGAGGGGTGGGGAGACGTTTGGGGGGGAGTCTCCCGTTCCCCGAGCATCCGTCCTGAGCGCCTCTCCGTCATTTGTTCGCTCTGGAGAACCTTCTTCCGTGCGCGTTTCGTGCGCGGGCGGGTGCGGGTACGCTGCAGCTGCTACCATCGCGGTATGAATACGAACGAAACCTATTCCGAAGACGTGGCGAGCGCGTCTCGCGCGAAAACATCCGAATCCGCTGTCAGCTCCGAACCCGAGCGCGACGGCTTGCCCCTGCGGCAGCGCCGTGTGGTGCTGGGCATCATGGTGTCGGGTACTACGGCGGCGTGCATCTCTCAAAGCATGATGATCGCCGCGTTGCCGGCGGTCATGCACGAGTACGGCATCAGCGCAAGTTCCGGCCAGCTGCTCACCACGGCGTACATCTTCGTGTTGGGCCTGATCAGCGCCATGACGGGCTATCTGATGAATCGGTTCGATTCCAAGAAGCTGTTCTTCGCGTCCATGGCGTCGTTCGCCGTCGGGTGCGCTGCGGCCATCTTCGCGCCGAACTATCCGTGCCTGCTGGCGGCGCGTCTGCTGCAGGCCGGTGGCGCCGGCATCTGCCTGCCGCTCGTGCAGCTGGTGGCGCTGAACATCTATCCGAAAAGCCAGTACGGCCAAGCAACGGCCATCGTAGGCATGATCATCGGGTTCGCGCCTGCCATCGGCCCTACCATCAGCGGCTTCCTCATCGACGCGTGGGGCTGGCGTTCCATGTTCTGGATGCTCGGCGCCATCGCGCTTGCGGTGATGGTTCTGACGGTGCTGCTGCTCGACGACGTGGTGCAGTGCCCCGATCATCCAGGGCATTTCGACCTGGTGTCGGCGCTTCTGTATTCCGGGGGCTTCGTGCTGGTGATGATTGCGGCCACCATGTTGGAGTCGGGCGGGTCCGTGGGCGCGGGCTTCGTCGCCCCGTTGCTGGCGGGTGCAGCAGGGCTTGTCGTGTTCGCGCGTCGTCAGCTGCGCGTTTCCGAACCGTTCCTGAGGCTGCAATGCTTCCGCGACAAGACGTTCGCCATCTCCACGTTTATCGTCATATGCGCGCACATGATGTTCATGGCGCCGTCGATCATGGTGCCGCTGTTTGTGCAGGATATCCAGGGGCTTTCCGCCACGGTGTCGGGTCTGACGCTTCTGCCCGGCGCCATCATGATGGGCGTGATGAACCCCGTCACCGGGCGCTTGCTCGATCGCCGCGGCCCGCGTCCGCTCATCGCGGTGGGCTGCGTCACGGTACTTGCGGGCACGGTGGCGTTTGCGCTCATCCCCGCAAGCGTTCCCGAATGGGTGGTCACGGTGCTCTACGGTGTCCGCGCGACGGGCATCGCGTGCCTGATGATGCCGCTGACAGCGTGGGCGTGCACCACGCTCGATCCCGACGAACTGGCGCAGGCATCGGCCATCATCACCTCCGCGCGACAGCTCATCGGCAGCCTTTCGGCATCGGTGTTCATCGCTGCTATGGCGTTGACCTCGCAAAACGCGCTGGGCGTTGACCTCGGCGGTTTCGACTTCAGCTTCTGGTTGCAATGCGCCGTCCCCGTACTGGCGTTCATCTTGGGTATGTTCGTTCTGCCGGCGAAAGGGAAGCGCTAGGCGACCCACTAGCAAGAAACCCGGCTCGTGGCCGGGTTTCTTGCTAGATCATATTCATCTGCGCAAGCGGTGCGTTGTACCAGTGCTCCCAGTTCGGCGGGCAGTACCTCTTGGCGGCATCCACCGAGATGGTGTAGCCGTAGCCGCGGGCAAGGCCGGCCACGTGGTCGCGGATGGCCTCTTCCCAGCTTCCCCAGCTGCAGCCGCCCCAGCCCCAGGCGTTGCAGCTGCCGGAGCAGTACAGGCCCTTGGAGCTTTCGGTGTTGGAGATGGCGGGCGACCAGCGCGGGTCCACGCCATAATCCCAAGCGGCCTCGGCGAACACCTTGCCCGTGCCCGCCATGGGCGAACCGGCCAGATACGCGTCGATACGGCCGGCCCACTGCGCCACGAACACGTCGCGCTCGCTTGCCCAGTCGGCGCCGTCGTCGCTGGGCGCCTCCACAGTGCCCGCGGAAGAGTCGCCCGCTGCCTCGGCGGCAGCCGGAGCGCTGGCGGAATCGGCCTGCTCCTGCTTGTCCGCCTCCTTGGCGGCTTCAGCCTTTGCAGCCTCGGCTTCAGCGGCCTTTGCAGCCTCCTCGGCCTGGCGGGCCGCTTCCTCCTGCGCTTTGCGCTGGGCCTCCTGGCGCGCCTGCTGGGCTGCGGAAAGCGCCTGCTCGGCGTTGGCTGCCTCGGCGTCGGCGTCCTTCTTCGCCTGCGAAAGGCCGCGCTTCGTTTGGTCGAGCTCGTCTTTCAACTCGCTAAGGCGCTTGATCTCAGCCTGGTTGCTGCTGTAGATATGGGACACGTACTCAAGCGACGTGAAGAAATCCACGATGTTCTCGGAGCTGAGGACCATTTCCAGCAAGCCGGGCGTGGAAGCCTGGGTCTTGTACAGCTTCACCGCGGCAGCGGAGCTGCGCTCTTGCTGAGTGGGAAGGGTCTCCTCAATCTCGGCGATGCGCGCCTCGTTGTCCGCGATCTGCTGGTTCAGATCGTCGATGCGGCTTATGGCCTGGTCGTACTCGGCGGCAGTGCGCTCGACCTCCTGCTGTGCGGCGTCTGCCTGCACGTTCGTGTCGATGTCCTCTGCCCATGCGGTTCGCTGAGCGATGCCCGCGACCGGCACGCTTGCGAAGGCCAACGTCGCGCTCAAGGCGACGGTCAGCGGCAAGCGGTGGCGAGGGCGGCTGCTCGGGTTCATTTGAAGTTTGTTAGAAAACATCCGCCATCCTTCGATTTATAACAATTGGCATTAATTATACCGGCCAGATATGTTCAAACCGTGCCGCTCATTAAACGTGCACAAGCGCTCGAGCCCGTCGGATCGCCCGATGATTGCATGTTGCCGGGCCTCGGGGCGTGCGATGGCGGTTTTCAGCGTGGTACAATCGGGGGCACTGCGAAAACCCAGGTTGGCGGGGCATCATTCGCCCGACTGCGGCCGCGAGCAAAAGGAAGCACCATGTCAAAGGGAACCTACTCGTTCACCACGCCCATCTATTATGTGAACGCCGAGCCCCACTTGGGCACGGCCTACACCACCGTCGCCGCCGACACCGTCGCGCGCTATCAGCGCATGAACGGCTACGACGTGGCGTTCGTCACGGGCATGGACGAGCATGGCCAGAAAGTGGCCGATACCGCCGAGTCGAAGGGCATGACCCCGCAGGCCTGGTGCGATTCCATGGAGCCGGCGTTCCGCAACGTGTGGGACCTGCTCGACATCACCTACACCGATTTCGTGCGCACCACCCAGCCGCGCCATGCCCGCACCGTGCAGAAGTTCTGGCAGGACTTGTTCGACAAGGGCTGGTGCTACAAGGGCAGCTACGAGGGTTGGTACTGTGTGCACGAGGAAACCTATTATGCCGAGTCCGACCTTGAGAAGAACGAGGACGGCGAGCTGGTGTGCCCCGATTGCCATCGCCCGGTGCAGAAGGCCGGCGGCGAGGAGAACTGGTTCTTCAAGCTCTCCGAGTTCCAGGAGCCGCTGCTGAAGTTCTACGAGGAGAACCCCGACTTCATTCGTCCCGAAACGCGCAAGAACGAGGTGGTCACCTTCGTGAAGAGCGGCCTGAAGGACCTGTCCATCAGCCGTTCCACCTTCGACTGGGGCGTGCCGCTGCCATTCGACGAGGGCCATGTGGCCTACGTGTGGGCCGACGCCCTGCTGGCCTACCTCACGGGCATCGGCTATGGCGACGAGCAGCGCGCCGGCGAGTTCGAGCAACGCTGGCCCATGCAGTACCACTTCGTGGGCAAAGACATCACGCGCTTCCACTGCGTCATCTGGCCGGCCATGCTCATGGCCGCCGGCCTGCCCATCACGCACACGGTGTTCGGCCACGGCTTCTTGCTCACCAAGGGCGAGAAGATGTCGAAGTCCAAGGGTAACGGCATGAAACCCGCCGACCTGGTGAAGATCTTCGGCGTGGATGCCTACCGCTACTACTTCATGTCCGACGTGCAGTTCGGCCATGACGGCAACATCTCCATGGAGCGCATGGTGCAGGTGTACAACGCCGACCTGGCCAACACTTGGGGCAACCTGTGCAGCCGCGTGTTCAACATGACGAACAAGTACTTCGACGGCAAGGTGCCCGCCGTGCCGGCTGACGCCGCCGAGCGCGTCGCCAACCCCATGCTGCCCATCGTCGAGCAGCTGTACGCGAAGTACGACGCCTGCATGTCCCAGGTCGACTTCACCGGCGCCGCCGCCGCGGTGCAGGAGCTTGCCGGTCGCGTGAACCTCTACGTCGAGGAAAGCGCCCCGTGGAACCTGGCGAAGAAGGAAGAGACCCAGGGCGATCTGGCGGCCGTCATCTACAACGCGCTCGAGGCAATTCGCATCATCGCGCTGTACATGGCCCCGTTCATGCCGAACACCTCCAACGAGGTCTTCGATCGCCTGAGCCTGGGCAAGGTCACCGACGTGGTGGACGTCGAGGGCGCCACGAAGTGGGGCCAGCTGTCCGTCGGCAACACGGTCACCGTGGGCGACCCGCTGTTCCCGCGCCTGAACATGGACGAGATCAAGATCGAGGAATAAAAGGGTTTCGCTTGCTTTGCGGCGGGCGGAATGCTTGATGTTGCGGCAAATCGCGGCGAGGGAGTTCCTTCGCCGCGCCGCACATCGCGACGTCCCGAGCTCCGACGTCGGACGCTTCGGGGGACGTAGCACTAAGTGTCCGGGCGAAGGGGAGGACCCTTCGCCCTGCTGTATATATATGTATAGGGAAGGGATGCATGGCCGAGGAAGAGCAACAGCCGGTTTTCGCTGACGCGCTGTTTCGACAGAAGCGCAAGCATGGAAAGTTTCGCCTGGTGGAGCCGCCGCGGCTTGCCGGCCCGGTGGTGGACACGCACGCGCATGTGCACCTGCTGGCGGATCCGGCCCTGGAGTTCGCGCGCTGCGCGGCGTGGGGCGTGGACTTCGTCTGCGACATCATCGATGTGCAGGAGGACGCCCCGGACGTGTTCGAGCGCTTCGATGGCTGGTTTGCCGAAGCGCAGTCTCGCTTGCCCGAAGCGGTGGAGCGCACGCGTGAGGTGCTGGCGGCCGGCGGCGATGAGCTGACGCATCTGCCCGACGGTGCCGATGCGGCGTGCTTCGCACTGCCCGAGGATGCGGCGTCGCGTCCGCTGCCGCGCTTGCGCCTGGCGGCCGGCGTGCATCCGCATAATGCGCGCTTCTACGATGAAGCCATGGAATCGCTCCTGGTCAAACGCTTGGCGGACCCGCGTATATGCGCCGTGGGCGAGATAGGCCTGGACTACCATTACGACCTGTCGCCGCGCGAGGATCAGCGGCGGGCGTTCCGCCGTCAAATCCGCCTGGCGCACACCACGGGTCTTCCCGCCGCGCTGCATGTGCGCGAGGCGCATGACGAGGCGTTCGCCATTCTGCGCGAGGAGGGCTTCCCCGAGGCGGGTACGTTGCTGCACTGCTTCGACCTGGATTGGGAAACGCTCGAGCCTTGGGTCGACCGTGGTTGTTTCGTGGCCCTGGGCGGCGCGCTCACGTTCAAGCGCTGCCAGGACACGCGCGACGCGGTCGCGCGCATGCCGCGCAACTTGCTGCTCACCGAAACCGATTCGCCGTACATGACGCCCGAGCCCATGCGCGGCATGCCGTGCGGCCCGGCGCACACCGTGTTCACCGCGGCGTGCATGGCCGAGGTGCTCGGGTGCGAAACCGAGAAGGCCAGAAGCGAGATGCTGGCTCAGATCGCGCAAAACGCGCGCGCATTGTTGGACCGCCCGCCCACACCCTGGCAGATCGAATATGCGCAAACCGCCGCAACTGAAAGGAATTGCGAATGAAACGCCTGATCATCGTCGGGTCGCCTCGTGTCGAGGGGCGAAGCGGCGCGCTTGCGGACCTTTTGTTCGAAAGCTGCATCGAGGAGTGCCCGGAAGACGAGGTGTATTTGGCGCCCGTGTCCACGCTCGACGTGGCCGGCTGCAACGCCTGCGATTTCTGCAAGCGCAAGGCGCAGGGCGCGATGACCGAGCAGGAGGCCGCCGAGGACCAGGCCTTCGAGGAGCAGCGCGCCGAGGACGAGGCGCCGCGCCGTTGCGCCATCCGCGACGACATGGACGACGTGTACCCGCTGCTCGAGGATGCCGACGAGCTGATCGTCGTGGCGCCGGTGTATTTCGCCGGGCCGTCTTCGCAGCTCAAGTGCATGCTCGATCGCTTCCAGCCGTACTTCTGGACGCGTACCCGTGCGCGCAAGCGCCCGTGCACGCTGCACGTGGTGGGTGAGGGCGGCGATCCGCACGGCTTCGATCCGCTCGTGGGATGCGTTCGCTCTGCCGCCGCTGTGGCGGGTTTCCGTTTGGAGCGCGTGCTGGATTGGGTCGGCAAGATCGACGAATCCGGCGAGATCGTGGATGAGGCCGACGAGTACCCCGTCGAGGGGCCCGTGGTGCGCGCCTTCGCCGGGGGCAAGATGGCGGACCAGCCGGCCGGTGCGCAGGAGCTGCCGGAAGAGGATGAGCTGGCGGAGCAGCCTGATGAGCCCGAGGCGTTCGCCGAGGACGATTTCGCCGCTCAGCTGGCTTCCCAGGCGCAGCGTCGCCAGAACCGAGCGCGTCTGAGCTTGGGTGAGAACGGCGCCGAGCGCCAGGTCATCCAGCTTGACGAGGACGGTCGCCGCATCGATGCGGCGCAGCACGGCCGTAAGCGTTCGGCTCAGAAGAAACACGCCAACGCTAAGCGCGGCACGAACGGCACGGTGCAGGCCAAGCATGAGAACCCGCATGCCCCCAAGGGCAAAGGCGGGCAGGGCAAGTCCGGCAAGGGCGGCTCGAAGCAAGGCGACGGCCGCGGCAAGCAGGGGAAGCGCCGTGGGTAGCGTATCGTCTTTGGCCAACCTTTCGGTCACCCGGCAGGTCCTGGCAGACCACGGGCTTTCGGCTAAGTACTCGCTCGGCCAGAACTTCCTGGTCAACGAGGCCATTGTGGCGAAGATCGTAGCGCTGGCGGAGCTCGAGGGCGCGGATAACGTGCTCGAGATCGGCCCCGGCATCGGCACGCTAACAATGGCCTTGCTGCAGAACGCGAAGCACGTCACGTCCATCGAGCGCGACACCGACTTGCCCGCCGTGCTGGCCGAAACGCTGGAGCCTTGGTGGGATTCGTTCACGCTCATTCAGAAGGACGCGCTTGACCTGCAGCTTTCTGATTTGGACGGGCAAGAGGCCCCCAACAAGCTGGTGGCGAACCTGCCGTATGCCGTTGCGGCAACGGTGGTGCTCGACTATTTCCAGCGCATCGAATCGCTTGAGTCGGCAACGGTGATGGTGCAGAAGGAGGTGGCCGACCGCATGGCCGCCGAGCCGGGCACGAAGAACTACGGCGCCTACACGGTGAAGCTGCGGCTGTACGCGCAGCCGGCAGGGCGCTTCCCGGTCAGCCCGAACAACTTCTTCCCGCCGCCGCGCGTCGACAGCGCGGTCATCCGCCTGAATCGCACGCCTGTGCTCGATGAGCAGGGGAAACCACTCGATGGGGAAGTGGTGCGCGCCGCTTGCATCATGGCGGACGCCGCATTCGCCAGCCGTCGCAAAACGCTGTCGAACTCGTGCAAAACCTACTTCGCCGGTCGCGGGGCCGGCGGTGCCGCGGTGACTCCGCATCTGCCTGAGCTGTTCGAGCAAGCGGGCATCGATCCCAAGCGCCGCGGCGAGACGCTCTCGCTGGCGGAGTTCGTGAACATGGGCAAGGCGCTGCTGGCGCTGCAGCAGGGTTAGCGCTTGGAAGCCGATATGCTACTTGGGCCGCGTTCATCGCGGCCCTTTTTGCGTAAAGCGGGGTTAGGAAAGCGAGTCTGCAGCAGTCTAGTAGGTGCGGGTTGGTTTGTCGTAGCAGCGTTTTCCCGACTGCAAAGCCAGCAGTTGCAGGAAGGTTAGCGTTGTCATGCGCTCCGTCAAGCGCCGTCTTCAAGCTAAAATATGCCTGGTATATGGCTATTGTGTGGGAACTGCTATGGAATTAGGTGCAAAACATGAAGAAGTAAGCGTGCATTGACCCGCATGATATAATTTTGAGCTGTTATCTGTGTGTTATGTAGGAAAGAGCAACTATGGACTTAGCGAAACAAGCGCAAATCGTCGACTCCATTCATGATACGTTACACGATTTCGTCGGTCAACGTCTGAAAGTGCGCGCCAACATGGGCCGCTCCAAGATCGTCGAGAGCGAGGGCACGCTCATGCAGGTGCACCCGCAGCTGTTCATCATGGAGGTCGATCGCAAGCGCGGCCGCACCGCCCGCCAGTCTTATCAGTACGTCGACGTACTCACCGGCATGGTTGAGCTGTCGCAGAACGGCGAGCCGCTGTTCGAGCCCTTCGTTCCCGAGGGTGACGAGCCGGGCGTGGAGTCTCCTCTCATGGAGGAGCGCGTTCTGTCGTAAGCGGTTCCAACCGTGAACTTTTTGCGGATGCCCGCGAAGAAGTGTTTGACAAACAGCGTTTGAACGAGGAAAATATCTTCTCGCGCAAAGCGCAACACCCATGGGGATGTAGCTCAGCTGGGAGAGCATTACGTTCGCAACGTAGGGGTCGTGGGTTCGAATCCCATCATCTCCACCATGGAAATGCAAGGGCTGCTGGTAATCCGGCAGCCCTTTTTCTTTTCCCAGATACTTCGGGGACGTAGGGCTAAGTATCCGACCCGGCCGGAATCGGCGGGAGAGCGGTTTCGGTGGCGTTGGCGCAACTCGAAAGCGGTCGCTGTTGCCGTCCGTTGGTTTGCGGAGCGGGCTTATATAGGTAAATAAGGAGCATCATGGCTGGTTTGAAAGCGGTTTTGTTCGACAACGATGGCACGCTGGTGGATTCTCGCGAGCTGCTTTTGGCGAGCTTCCACTATGCAGGTCCTGCGGTGCTGGGCCGCCAGCTCAGCGACGAGGAATACCTGCAGAAGGTGGGGCAGCCGCTTGCCGTGCAGGTCAAGGACTACACGGACGATCCGGTGCTGCAGGAGCGGTTCTGCGAAGCGTATCGAGCGCACAACAAAACGGTGCACGATAAGATGATCAAGGCGTTTCCAGGCACGGTGGAGGCGTTGGCGAAGCTGGCGGGCGCGGGTCTGAAGCTGGGCGTGGTCACATCGAAGCGTCATGCGGTTGCCTGGCGCGGGCTTGAGGTGGTGGGCGCTGCGTCGTACCTGGATTGCTGCGTGGGCTGGGACGATATCGAGCGCCCGAAGCCCGATCCCCAGCCGGTGGTCCGCGGTTGCGAGCTGCTGGGGTTCGATCCCAGCGAGTGCCTGTACGTCGGCGACGCCCCGTTCGACCTGCAATCCGGCAACGCGGCAGGCGCAAGCACCGCGGCGGTGACCTGGGGCATGTTCAACGAGCCCGCTCTGACGGCCGAGCGCCCCTCGTTCGTTTCGCACACCTGGGACGAGCTGATCGCAAGCACGCTGGCGTTGCTCTAGCTTTCGGCATCTGCGGGACATCGGACGCTTTGGGGTCGTGGCTCCGAAGCGTCCGATTTGATGATGTCATCCGGAAGGATGGCGGTACGTTTCCGAAACGTCTGCTGGCGTTGCTCAAGGCGCTTGCGGTTATCGTGCGGAAGCTCGGGCGCGGCGTTGTTTGCGGCTTTGGGGCGGTATACTTGCCGCGTGATTGATGGACAGTTCGAAAACCTCCTGTCGGTAAACAAAACTAGGTACCTTGCCCGCTGATCGTGGCGGGCGTTTTGCGTGACGACGCGACTCTATCGGCGGGGGCGAACAGCTTCTGCTGCATCGCATGCGGGTTGTCGCGCATTTCGAAAAGGGCCTTTCCGACGGCGGTTTTCGCTTGATGGAAGGGCTTTTGCTATGTATGGGCTGAAAACGGAGAGCAGCTTCGATGCTGCGCATTTCCTGACCGATTACCACGGCAAGTGCGAGAACCTGCACGGTCATCGCTGGCGCGTGGTGGCATACCTCGAGCAGGCCGAGCTGCAAACCGAGGGCACGCACAAGGACATGGTCATCGACTTCGCGGACTTCAAGCACGCGCTGCGCGACCTAACCGAGGAGCTCGACCACTCGTTCGTGGTTGAGGAGGGCTCGCTCATGCCCAAAACCCTGGATTGCCTGCGGGAGGAAGGGTTCACGCTGTCGATGATGCCGTTCCGCACCACCGCGGAGAATCTGGCGCGTTACTTCTTCGACAAGCTGGCAGAGCAGGGCTTCCCCGTGTCGCAGGTGGACGTGTACGAAACGCCGAACAACTGCGCGATCTACCGCGCGTAACGAAGCCATGACCTGCGAAAACGAAAACACGAAAGCAATCTATGGCAGCCTGCGCGACGCGTTCTCGGCCTTCAAGCGCGCCGATGGTGCGCAAACGTCTGCGTCCGGTGCCGGGAAGGTATCGGCATCGGCGCCTGCCACCGTGCATAGCTCGTTGTCGGCGGCCATCGCTGCTAGCGGCGCGCAGCGTCCTGCGTCCGCTGCTGTTGGCGCGGCGCCGGCCTCTTCGCTTGCTGCCGCCGTCAGGGCATCGCAATGCCGAAGCGCCGACCAGTCCAGCTCCCAGGCGACCATGCCGGTTGCGGAGCGGTTCGTCAGCATCAACGGCGAAGGGGCGTGCGCGGGCAAGCTGGCGGCGTTCATCCGATTTACCGGCTGCAATCTGCGTTGCGGTTATTGCGACACCATGTGGGCGAACGTCCCGGGTGCCGCGGCGAAGGACGAAACTCCCGAGCAGTTGGCGGCGTGGGTGCGGCAGGCCGGCGTGGAATGCGTGACGCTCACCGGCGGCGAGCCGGTGCTGCAGCCGTTGCTGCCGCAGCTGGTGGAGCTGCTGCTGGGCGAACCCGGTCCGAGCGGGCGCGGCCTACGCGTGGAGATCGAGACGAACGGCGCCGCCGACTTGAACGAGCTTGCCGGGTTGCGCACGCGTATCGGCAACGCCGCGCCTGGTGCGCTCTCCTTCACCGTAGACTGGAAGCTGCCGTCAAGCGGCATGGAACAGCGGATGCTGCCCGCGAACTTCCGCCTGCTCGACGCGCGCGACACGGTGAAGTTCGTGTGCGGGCAGGGCGATATGCCGCGCGTTTTGGAAGTTGCCCGGCAGCTCGATCTGCCGGGGCGCGTGCCGGTGTACCTGAGCCCGTGCTTTGGGGACATCGAGCCGGCGCGCATCGTTGAATTCATGCAAGAGAACCGGATGACCTGGGCAACTGCCCAAGTGCAGCTGCACAAGGTCATTTGGCCCGATGTTGAGAGGGGCGTGTAAGGATGGGCATTTTCGAGGGACAGGCGTTCTCCTCGTTCGCGGCTGCGGCCGCAAACGCGCGCGAGAACCTGCGCGTGCATGGGATGCTGGGTGAGGACCCGGCGCCTCGCGACGAGAACGGCAAGGTATGCGGAGAGAACCCGCAAAAGGCGCTCGTGCTCAGCAGCGGCGGCGTGGATTCCAGCACGCTTCTGGCCTTGGCGGTCAAGCGCTTCGGCGCGGAGAACGTGTTTGCGCTGAGCATCTCCTACGGTCAGCGTCACGAGAAGGAGATCGAAAGCGCGAAGGCAGTCGCCGCGCATTACGGCGTTGAGCAGCGCTTCCTCGACCTTTCCGCCATCTTCGCCGACAGCGACTGCAGCCTGCTCGAGCACTCCACGCAAGACGTTCCCGAGGAAAGCTACGCCGAGCAGATCGATGAGGCCCACGGCTCTCCGGTCAGCACGTACGTGCCGTTCCGCAACGGGCTGTTCCTGTCCAGCGCCGCGTCCATGGCGCTGTCGCTGGGTGCGAGCGCGCTGTTCTACGGCGCGCATCATGACGATTGGGCGGGCGACGCCTATCCCGATTGCTCCATCGAGTTCGTGAACGCCATGAACCTTGCCATCACGCAGGGCACGGCGGGCCAGCTGCACATGGAAGCGCCGTTCGTGTCCTGGTCGAAGGCTGATATCGTGAAATGCGGCCTTGAGCTGGACGTTCCGTACGAGCTTACCTGGAGCTGCTACGAGGGCGGCGAGCGTCCGTGCGGCAAATGCGGCACGTGCATCGACCGCAACCGCGCCTTCGAGGCTAACGGCATGCGCGATCCGCTGCTCGATAAGCTGGACGCCCGGGGGTAGGACGCGAACCCGGCCGCGCGCAGCGGCCGCCCGCCAAGCGATCCCGAGCCCTTACAACCCGTGCGGCCTTTCCGGCCGCGCTTCCCAAGGAGACCTTATGACCAACGAGAAACCTATGCGCGCCGGTACCGACGACCTGTCGCTTCTGGGCAACCAGGGCGTGCAGTACCCGCAAACCTACGACCCTAGCGTGCTTGAGACGTTCGACAACAAGCATCCCGGCAACGATTACTTCGTGAAGTTCAACTGCCCGGAGTTCACGGCGTTGTGCCCGATCACCGGCCAGCCCGACTTCGCCACCATCTACATCTCCTACGTGCCCGACGTGCGCATGGTGGAGAGCAAAAGCTTGAAGCTGTACCTGTTCAGCTTCCGCAACCACGGCGACTTTCACGAGGATTGCGTCAACGTGATCATGAAGGACCTGATCGCGCTGATGGACCCGAAGTACATCGAGGTATGGGGCAAGTTCCTGCCGCGCGGCGGCATCTCCATCGACCCGTACTGCAACTACGGCAAGCCCGGCACGCGCTGGGAGCAGGTTGCCTGGGATCGCCTGGCGAACCACGACCTGCATCCCGAGGCCGTGAACAACCGTTAGCAAGTGTTCAACGCCCGCAAACAGCGATGTTTGCGGGCGTTTTTCATGCGGTGTCACATACATTTGCACTTTTTTGGCGGGAACCGTACGCGTGTGTTGACCTGGGCAAACGTTGTATCATACCAGGTTATTAGCCGATTATAAATGCACGCGAGCGCGTGTGATTCGGCTATCGGATACAATGCTTGCATGCGGAAATCAACTTACATATCTACGACCAATTCCTTGCGGGCCCGCCCTGCGCTGGCGCGCGGCGTTTCCCTGGCGAACAAGATCATCACTAACGCGGTGTATGTGGCGTATCCGTGCCTGCTTGCGTGGCTGGCATATGCCGCGGCAATCGGTGTAGCCGGTGCGGCGAGCGAGCTGCTCCGCGCCGTGCTAGTACCGGGCATCTCGTTCGCGCTGGTCACTGTGATGCGCAAGGCCATCAACGCGCCGCGTCCGTACGAGGTGTTCGATGCGTCGCCCGTCATCCCGAAGGACACGCGCGGCAATTCGTTCCCCAGCCGGCACGCGTTCAGCATCTTCGTCATAGCCATGACGTTTTGCGCCTGCTGCCCGCTTGCATGGGTGGGGCCGGTCATGCTGGCTGCTGGAGTGTTGCTGGGGGTCATTCGCGTGGTGTCGGGTGTGCATTTTCCTCGCGATGTCGTGGTGGGGGCTTTGTTGGGTATGCTTGCAGGTTTTGTGGGTCTCTGGATTCTGTAGGGGTGGCCTGATACAGTTATCGATATCAAGTATCGATATCGGTTAGCCGATACCGTCCGTTTCGTTTCAGAGGGGGCAGATATGCTGAAAGTTTCGAAGCGTACGTTGCTTTTAGTCGCCGGCATTGTTTGGCTTATCGCCGGCGGGAACATCGCCTGGCTGGGTATCCAGTCGTTCGCTCAGATGGATCAGGGAATGTGGTGGCTGCTCGCTATCGGCGCTGCTGTGGTGTTCACGCTGTTCCACATCAAGGTTTTCTCGAAGATGGTGAGCAAGCATGCCGTCCGCATCGCCGGTTACGAGGCCGAGCGCATCGGCGTTTGGCATTTCTTCGACGTGCCGGGCTATGCCATGATGGCCATCATGATGACCGGCGGCATTTCCCTTCGCGCTTTCGGCCTGGTTCCCGCATGGTTCATCGCGTTCTTCTACACGGGTCTGGGCGTTGCTCTGGCGCTTTCCGGCGCAAGCTTCCTTATCCGTTTCGCGCGTCGCGGCAATCGTCCCGCCCCGTGCCCGCTGGTTCCCGGTGCGGCTTCGCGCGGATAGCCGCTTCTCGCTCTATAATCTCGATTCATCACGAAGGCCCGCTCAGTTGAGCGGGCCTTCGCTTTGTTATCGGGGAGATCCTGGCGAAAGGAAGTTCTGACAAGGGGTTGTTCGAATCAGGGAAGCGGTTTTCGGAGCTTTCCCGATCGCGGTCATGGCGCGCGCCGCCGGGGAAGCGGAAGCGCCATGACCTTTGGAGGGTTGCCGCCTGGCGGGGCTTTCCCTCCCAGACTCATCCGGATAGGTGCTGCCGATCCATTCTTTATTCCTGAATCAGATTTAGGCATCTTGAATACGGTGCAATGCGATGGCGGGAGCTATGTAGCCGCGCCGGCGTTATCGGCAAGCATCTGGGCACACCCAAAAAAGAAGGCATCACTTCGCTAAAGCCTGGTACGACTCCCCCCATACCCACATGGAATCCATGATGGGCCTCAGACTTTGGCCCAGCTCCGTGAGGGAGTACTCGACGCGGGGTGGGACCTCTGCGTAGACCCTCCTGACGATGAGCCCTGCGTCCTCCATGTTTCGCAGATTCGTGGTGAGGACCTTCTGGGAGACGCCCCCGATGCTGCGCTGGAGGGCCTTGAATCTCATCGAGCCGTTCAGGAGCAGGTCTCGCATTATGAGCAGTTTCCACTTGCTGCCGATCAGGGACACGCAGGTCTCCACCGGACAGGCGGGGAGGCTGCTTCTCTCGGGAAGCTCGTCATTGCGGTATTCAGTGTAGCCGATTTCATCGTCGCTCATTGCGAACCACCTGTTCATCCTTGGTTACCTAGAGGTACCTACAGCACTTAATTGTGCCTACTTTTCGATTTGCACCACAGATTTTACCATGAAGCCAAGCAAACGGCGAGAAGGGCCGCAGACCCTCAGGGAAAGGAACGGACATGAGCAACATCAAGAAAGCACTCGACTTCATCGGCGCGTTCAAGCGCCGCAAGGCCGCAGGGAAAGGAACGAACATGAGCAACACCCAGAAAGCGCTCGAACTCATCGGCACGTTCGCCACCGGAGACGCTGAGCTGGCGGCGAGTCTCCTCGACGAGGGCTACATTCAGCACAACCTCGCTTACGGTACGGGCCGTGATGCGTTCGTCGGGTCCGTAAAGTACCTGGCCTCCGCGCCCGTCAAGACGACGGTGAGAAACGTCCGCGCGTTTGAGGACGGCGACAAGGTGTTCCTGCAGACCGTCTACAACTTCGCAGGGGCTGGTGAGCAGGTTGCCTTCGACATCTTCCGCTTCAACGGCCAGGGGCTCATTGCCGAGCACTGGGATAATCTTGCCGACGTCGCCGGACCGAATCCCTCCGGTCGCACACAGATCGACGGCTCCATCGAGGCCTCCGATCTCGGCAAGACGGAGGAGAACCGAGTCCTCGTCGAGGCATTCCTCGTAGATGTCATGCAGGGGAAGCACCCCGAGAAGACCCCGGAGTACTTCGAGGGCGACGTCTACCTCCAGCACAACACCGGGATTGCCGACGGGCTCTCCGGCTTGGGTGCCGCGCTCGAGGCGCTCGCCGCGAACGGCATCCAGATGATCTACGACAGGACCCATCAGGTTCTCGCGCAGGGCAACTTCGTCCTGGGCGTGAGCGAGGGCACTTTCGGTGGCAAGCCCACGTCGTACTACGACCTCTGGCGCGTGGAGGACGGTAAGATCGCTGAGCACTGGGACGTCATGGAAACCATCGCCGACCGGGCTGACTGGCAGAACGAAAACGGCAAGTTTTAGCGACTCGCCGGAACAGGGAACGCCGTGGCGCCTTCCGCAAGAGGCGCCACGGCTGATTGCGGGGAGGCAAGAAACATGCCCGCACGGCGCGTTACGGAGGATAGGAGGATGAAACGGATGAAAGGCCTTGCCTACTGCGTCAGCTATTTGGCCGCCGAGCGGTTCGGGACGGAGAAGGCCCGCGAAACGGTGGCATCGCTGGAAGGCGATGAGAGCGCCCTCTTCGAAGCCTACCGCGCCCTCGTCAACGTGCGCGAGCCGATGCCGGCGGCCGACGAGTTCCTCGCCGCGCAGGACCGCATGCTCCAGGCCCGCATCGCCAAGATGGGAATCGTCGACGCAAGGGCGCTTCCCCGCACGCCGCTTGACGAGCGTCTGAGCCTTTGGCGCGGCGACATCACCACGCTCGCGGCCGACGTCATCGTGAATGCGGCGAACTCCCGGATGCTGGGTTGCTGGGTGCCCGGCCACCACTGCATCGACAACGCCATCCACACCTACGCCGGCATCCAGCTTCGCGCGGAATGCGCGCGCATCATGCAGGCGCAGGGGCGCCCAGAGCCGACGGGCCTGGCGAAGATGACGGGAGCCTACAACCTGCCGGCGAAATGAATCGCGCACACCGTGGGCCCCATCGCGGACGGGAACCCCGACGACGAAGACCGGGCTCTCCTGGCAAGCTGCTACGGAAGCTGCCTGGATGCAGCCCGGGAGGCGGGCGCGAAGAGCATCGCGTTCTGCTGCATCGGGACCGGCGTGTTCGGGTTCCCCCAGGAAGAGGCCGCGCAAATCGCGGTCCGCACGGTGCGCGGATGGCTGGACGGGAACGGGCCGGGCATCCATGTGGTGTTCGACGTCTTCTTGGAATCGGACGAGAGAATCTACCGTGACATTCTTTTCAGCTAACTTGTTCGCCGGCCGCGGGTACGCGTACTCCAAGCGGGGCGCGGTCCTCGTTGAACTGCGCCCTAAAACTGCAAAACTCAGGTGGCTTAAATAAAAGGTTACGCAACAAGGAACTGACTCCGGAGCTCTTCCGGGGTCAGTTCCTTCAGTTTTGCCTGGCGTCTCCGGGTGCTCCGCTTCCGGCCGGGGAAATAGGAGCCGGTAGCGCGCGTCGCCATGGGCGATTGCCGCTGGCGGGCTACTTGATGGCTTCGAAGCCGGCTGCCAGGTCGGCGATGATGTCGTCGATGTTCTCGGTGCCGATGGACAAGCGCACGGTGGTGGGCTTGATATCTGCGGCTAGCAGCTCGTCTTCGGTCAGCTGGGAGTGCGTGGTGGAAGCCGGGTGGATGACCAGCGACTTCACGTCGGCAACGTTGGCCAACAGGCTGAACAGGCTCAAGGATTCGGTGAACTTGCGCGCGTCGTCGGCGGTGCCCTTCACGTCGAATGTGAAGATGGAGCCGGCGCCGTTGGGGTAGTACTCGTCATAGAGCTCCTTGGCGCGGCCGGTTGCCAGCGCCGGATGGTTCACAGAGGCCACCTGCGGATGGTTGTTCAGGAACTCCACCACCTTCAGCGCGTTCTCAACGTGGCGGTCGACGCGCAGGGACAGCGTCTCCAGGCCCAGCAGCAGCAACCATGCGTTGAACGGGGAGAGCGTGGCGCCTTGGTCGCGCAGCAGCGTGGCGCGGGCCTTCGTGATATAGGCTGCGGGGCCTGCGGCCTCGGTGAACACCACGCCGTGGTAGCTGGGGTTGGGCTTGGCCACGCCGGGGAACTTATCGGCGTTGGCGGCCCAGTCGAACGTGCCGGCATCGGTGATCACGCCGCCCATGGCCGTGCCGTGGCCGCCGATGAACTTGGTGGCGGAGTGCACGACCACATCGGCGCCGTGCTCGATGGGGCGCAGCAGGTAGGGGGTGGAGAAGGTGGCGTCCACGATCAGCGGCACGTTGTGGCGGTGCGCGATGTCGGCCCAGGCCTCAAGATCGAGCACGTCGGAGTTGGGGTTGCCCAGCGTCTCGGCATAGAGCAGCTTGGTGTTGTCCTGGATGGCGGCCTCGACGGCGTCCAGGTCGGCCGGGTTGACGAACGTGGTGGAGAGACCCTGTTCGGCCAGCGTGTGCTCGAACAGGTTCAGCGTGCCGCCGTACAGGTTGGTGGAGGACACGATGTGGTCGCCGGCAGTGGCGATGTTCTGCACGGCGATGGTGATGGCGGCGGAACCGGTTGCCACGCCAAGGGATCCGACGCCGCCCTCGAGCGCGGCCACGCGCTCCTCGAAGGTGCTGACCGTGGGGTTGGTCAGGCGGCTGTAGATGTTGCCGGGCTCGGTCAGGCCGAAGCGGCCGGCGGCGGTGGCGGCGTCCTTGAACACGAAGGACGAGGTCAGATAAATCGGCACGGCGCGGGCGTCGGTTGCCGGATCAGGCTGCTCCTGTCCGGCGTGCACTTGCAGGGTTTCGAATGCGTACTTCTGCTTCTCAGACATCTGGCTATCTCCCAAATCGATTACTATGGCTTTCTTGTTCTCATATAACGTGATGACGGTTGTAAGTTATACCGAAGCAAAGGAAGCGGGTCAATAGGAATATAGGAGATTCAGCTCGCGAGGTATTTCGAAAATCAGATACCTGGTTTTTCATGCTGTCGATAAGCCTAGCGAATAAATGGGAAATACCGCTCCGAATATGCCCCATGGGGGTATACAAGTGCTACAATCGCCTTGTACTGTTAACCAAAGCTAAGAAAGGTGGGACCATGGTCGCGACCGTGATCATCTGCATCGTCATCGCCGTTGCCGCCGTGTTCGCGGCTAGAAGGGCCGTTCGCACGTTCTCCGGCGATGGCTCGTGCTGTGGGAGGAAGCGCATGAAGAAGGCCTCTTGCTCATGTTGCGGGGGCGGAAACACGAAGAAGGCTTCCCAAGGGAAGCCTTCTGAGTAGCGGATCGGTGGTTTTGCGAGCCGCGTTATGCCAGCAGCGCGCCTAGACGCATGCACTCGGCGGCGGCGTCATCGTCGGGGTAATCCTTGGCGATGACGCTGTCCACCACGTTCAGGCCGGCCTCGTCGGCGCGCTGCTCCCACAGCTCCATCCATTCGCCGTCGTTCCAATCGTAGGAGCCGAACAGGGCCACCTTCTGGCCGGACAGCGCGGGTTCAACCTCGTCGTACATGGGCAAGAACTCGGTGTCCTCAAGCTCCTCGTCGCCCATGGCCGGGCAGCCGAAGGCGAACGCGTCGAAGTCACCGATGCGGTCAGCGCTGAAATCGTTGCATTGCACCAGGTCGGCGGTACCGCCCGCCGCGCGCACGCCCTGCGCCACCAGATCTGCCATGGCCTCGGTGTTGCCCGTGCCGCTCCAATACACCACTGCTACTTTGCTCATCTGCATATCCTTTCGTTTGCAAGGGAAGCGTCGGTCTTGTGCCGAACGGTCGATGCGCTTCGGGCGAGCGCATCGACCGTTCGGCGCGAATGCGGCAAGGGCGAGTTCCGTCGCCGGCGTTCCATGCTTGCGGCGTTTGCGTGCTTGCGAGCTTTTCGCGCCTACGGACGCAGGTTACACCGCTGCCGCGAACGCCTCCTGAGCGGGGAAGTTCTCGTCGATGGAGGCAAGGCAGTCGATGGGCACGCCCTCGTCGAACAGGTCCTCGTAGGCCGCGGTGCAGGTTTTGTAACAGCAGAAGCACGCCTGCGCATCGCGGGCGCGGCTGTACACCTTCCAGCAGCCGCTGCACAGGCTGTTCTCGCCCTTGTTCTCGATGAAGCCCACCACGTCGTCGTAGGGGTAGCCCAAGAAGAACCCGATCTCGTGCGGGAACGCACAGCTGCCGGAAAGCGTGGCGGCCAGGTCGGTTCCGCAGATGCGGCGGTGCAGCTTGGCGATGCAGGCGGAAAGGTCGGAGGGGTCGTAGCCCTCGTCTTGCAGATAGCGGAATACCTCGGGCTGCGCAAGGTATTCCCTCAGCATGGTTGGACGGTACACGTACAACAATAGGCCGGTCTTTCGCCGTGCCAATATCTCGATACGCACTCCGCACGGCTCGAGTTTTTTGCGGCAGATGCCCAGCTCATGGGCGAACTTGGTTGAGTCGAGGGCGCCGAGCGCGGCGCTTCCGTCGGGGTTTTCGCCGGCGTCGGCGCCTTCGCGGTATACGAACATGTTCGCCGGCTTCAGCCCGGCAAGCGCAGGGGAGCAGTGGTGCACCAGCTTGCGCTCAAGATCGGCGGTGCGGCTCGACCTCGCACCCGATGCGCCTATGATCACGGCGGCTCCTTCCCATTCATGTAATCCGTGGCTAACATAGTAAGCATAAGTAAGCCGCAGTCAACATGTTTGGGGAATCTTCGCAAAAGATTTTCGCTGAAGCGCTACACCAGCGTCAGCGCGATGAGGGTGGCGGCGATCACGCCAAGGATGATGGTGAGGGCGTTCGCGAAGCCGGCTAGGCCGCCGTCGCCGCCCGACATTTGGGTATACATAGGCGCAAGCGCACTTGCCGGGCTCCACACCAGCAACGTGAGCAGGGCGCGCATAACGTCGTCGACCGGAAGCGCCAGCCAAACGATGCAGGTCAGCACCACGCTGAACGCTGCGCGCAAACCTACCAGGCGGGCCACCTTCGCCATGCGCTCGCGTGAGACGGAGAAGCTCATCATGAGCCCCAGCATGAACATGGCCAGAAACGAGTTGGCGTTGGCGATGGGCTCGGTGAAGGCTACCAGCTCGGCGGGCAGGTGCACTCCCGCTACCGACAGCACGATGATCAGCAGATACGTATCGAAGGGCAGGCTGGAGAACAGGCGCTTGGCGACGAATCGCACCGGGTGCTCGATGCGCTTGCCCCCGGCGATCAGGCCGGTGAGCGCATAGGAACCGCCGGCCATCATGAACGCGTTGCCAGCGTCGTAGAGGCAGGTTGCCACGGCCATGGTGGGCGAGAAGATGGCCTGCACGAACGGCAGCGCGAAGCATCCCAGGTTGAATCCACAGGCGTTGAGCAGGTAAAATGCGCGGTCGCTGCGCTTGGCGCGCGGGGTGATGGCGAAGGTGACCAGGTATGCGCCGAAGGCGAAGGCGAAGCCGAGGGGCACGAGCAGCAGCATCTCCGGCGAGAAGTCGGCAGCGCCGAACGCGTGCAGCACCGCGCAAGGCAGCGTGAACGTGAACACGATCTTCGACACGAACTCACCGGGCATGTTGCCGAGCTTGCCGGTGTGGCCCATCCAGTAGCCTGCGATGATGATGCAGACGAAGGCGAATACTTTGATGAGTGCGGTTTCCATGCTGTTCTTTCTTCCTAGGCCCCTTCGAGAAGCCCGTCGGCGTTTTCCCTGTGCAAAACGGGAAAACGCGCAAACCCCCAACCAATCGAATCCCGAAAGAAACCGGTCAGGGGCCTGCGCGTTGTGCGACTTGCGTATGCGGTTGTAGGGCGAGGGGTTTTATGCGGCAGCTTCATCCCCTCGCCGGGTTTGCCTTACAGATGCGCGTTGATGAGCTTCGGGCGGAAGCCTTCGCCTTCGAGCGCCTTGACGATCTGCTGCTTGTGGTCGGTGCCGAACGCCTCGATGGTGACGCGCAGCTCCACGGCGGCCTGGCGGTTCGTGGTGACGAACTGGTTGTGGTCCAGGCGGATGACGTTGCCCTTGTTGTCGGCGATGACCTGCGCCACGCGCACCAGCTCGCCGGGACGGTCGGGCAGAAGCACCGACACGGTGAAGATACGGTCGCGCTGGATCAGGCCGTGCTGCACCACCGAGGACATGGTGATGACGTCCATGTTGCCGCCGGAGAGGATGGAGACGACCTTCTTGCCCTGGAAGTCCAGGTGGCGAAGGGCGGCCACGGTGAGCAGGCCGGAGTTCTCCACGACCATCTTGTGGTTCTCGACCATATCCAGGAACGACGCGATCAGCTCGTCGTCGTCGACGGTGATGATGCCGTCGAGGTTCTCTTGGATGTAGGGGAAGATCTTGTCGCCGGGCTCGAGCACCGCGGTGCCGTCGGCGATGGTGTTGGCGCGCGGCAGCTTCACCACGTGGCCCGCCTCAAGGGAGGCCTTCATGCATGCGGCGCCGGAGGGCTCCACGCCGATAACCTTGATGTGGGGGTTGAGCAGCTTGGCCAGCGTGGAGACGCCCGTGGCAAGCCCGCCGCCGCCGATGGGCACCAGGATGTAATCGACCAGCGGCAGCTCCTGCACGATCTCCATGGCGATGGTACCCTGGCCCGTGGCGACGCCCAGGTCGTTGAAGGGGTGGATGAACGTGTAGCTGTTCTCCTCGGCAAGCTTGAGCGCATGCTCGTAGGCTTCGTCGTAGACGTTGCCGGCCAGCACCACATCGGCGCCCAGGGCCTTGGTGCGCTCGACCTTGATGAGCGGGGTGGTGGTGGGCATGACGATGGTGGCCTTGACGCCGTAATGCTGCGCGGCGTAGGCGACGCCCTGCGCATGGTTGCCGGCGGATGCGGTGATCAGGCCGTGCGCGCGCTCCTCGTCGGTCAGCGTGCTGATTTTATAGTAGGCGCCGCGCACCTTGTAGGCGCCGGTACGCTGCATGTTCTCCGGCTTGAAGAACACGCGGTTGCGGGAAATCTCGCTGAAGTAGGGGCTTTCAATAAGCTTCGTCTCCTGTGTAACTTCCTTGACTTTGGCTGCGGCTTCTTCGAATGCGTCCAGCGTCAGCATAGTTTCACCCCTTTTGTTTTCGGTTCGCGGCGGTTTAATGTCGGTGAACATCATAGCTTTGCAGGCGCTACAATGGTGAGGTTCCATATCAGCGCGACAAAATTCGACGCATTGCCTAGGTTTAAGGCTTGGGAAGGGTGCGAAAATGCTGTCCGGTTTCCGGACGGTTGGCGCTACGTCCCCGTGCGGCCCATGTGGCAGCTCGGGGCGAAGCGTGCAAAGCGCTGCCGTTTCGCGCGCATAAGCGCGCATGTTAGGGCGCAAAGCCCTGGAAAGGACGACCATCATGAAGGTCATCGCCACCCCGAACGCCCCCGCGGCCATCGGCCCCTACGTGCAGGGCCGCGTGTGCGGCAACCTGCTGTTCGCCAGCGGCCAGATCGCGCTCTCCCCGGAAACCGGCGAGCTTGTGGGCACCACCATCGAGGAGCAGACGGCACAGGTCATGAAGAACGTGGCCGCCATCCTGGCCGAGGCCGGCACCGACTTCGACCACGTGCTGAAGGCCACGTGCTTCCTGGACGATATCGACGACTTCGCCGCATTCAACGCCGAGTACGCCAAGTCCTTCGGCGACGCCCGCCCGGCCCGCTCCGCCGTTGGCGTGGCAAAGCTTCCCAAGGGCGCCCTGGTGGAAGTCGAGGTAATCGCAGAAGTGTAGGGGGACCTATCCTGCTGCGAACGGCGGCGTGCGCGGGGCGAGCGGCTGGCGCGTTAGAGATTGTCTGCAGCCTTGGCGCGTGCGCCGGGCGCTGCCCTACCATGTACGCGATGAAAAGCCCGACCAGGCAGCTCGGCTTTGAGCGTTCGCTCCTGCCGTGCGATGCTTTCGGGCCGCAACCTACCTGTGAGGAGCAATCGCATGTGCGGAATCGTTGGTTTCACGGGCACGCGCCCGGCGCAGGGCATCCTAATCGAGGGCCTGTCGCGCCTTGAGTATCGCGGCTACGACAGCGCCGGAGTGGCCATCTACCAGGACGGCAAGCTTGAGGTGGTGCACCGCAAGGGCAAGGTTTCCAGCTTGGCGCACACGCTGGGACATTTCGACTTCGAAGGCACCTGCGGCATCGGCCACACGCGCTGGGCAACCCACGGCCGCCCGAGTGAGGCAAATGCCCATCCGCACACCAGCTGCGACGGCCGCATCGCCGTGGTGCACAACGGCATCATCGAGAACTTCGCCGATCTGCGCGAGGAGCTGCAAGCCGCGGGGCATTCCTTCACCAGCGACACCGACACCGAGGTGGTGCCGCATCTGATCGAGCAGGCGTTGCGCGACGGCGCGCCCGACCTGCTGTCCGCCGTTCGCGCCGCATGCGAGCGTTTGGTGGGCGCCTATGCGCTGGCCGTCGTTTCCGCCGACGAGCCGGGCACCATCGTGGCAACGCGCAAGGACTCCCCGCTGGTGGTGGGCCAGGGCGCGGAAGGCGCCTACGTCGCCAGCGACATCATCGCCATGATCGACGCCACGCGCGACGTGGTGGTCATGAACGACGGCGAGCTGGCCAAGCTCACGCCCGAAGGCGTGACGTACTACACCGCCGCCGGCGAGGTTATCGAGAATCCCAAGGTCACGCATGTTGACTGGAACCTCGACGTGGCTGAGAAGGGCGGATACCCCGACTTCATGCTCAAGGAGATCCACGAGCAGCCGCGCGTCATCCGCGATACGCTGGCGGGCCGTTTGGTGGGCGGCGCCCTTTCCATCGATGAGCTGGACCTTTCCGTGGAGGAGCTCAACCTCATCGACCGCGTCTACATCATCGCGTGCGGCACGAGCTACCATGCCGGTCTTATCGCGAAGAACCTCATCGAGGGTTGGGCACGCATCCCCTGCGAATGCGAGGTCGCCAGCGAGTTCCGCTATCGCAACCCCATCATCACGCCCACCACGCTCGTGGTGGCGGTGTCCCAGTCCGGCGAAACGGCCGACACGCTGGCGGCCATCCGCGACGCCCGCGTGAAGGGCGCGCGCGTGTTCGGCATCACCAACGTGGTGGGCAGCCCCGTGGCGCGCGAGTCCGACGGCGTCATCTACACGAAGGCCAACAAGGAGATCGCCGTGGCCTCCACGAAGTCGTTCCTGGGCCAAGTGGTCTCGCTCACGTTGCTTGCCATGCTGTTGGCGCAGGTCAAGGGCAAGTTGAAGATGAATCAGATCCGCCTGCTGTTCCGCGAGCTCGCCGACACCGCCGAGCAGGTCGAACGCATCCTGGCCGAGTGCGGCCCGGCGGTCGAGGAGGCGGCGCAGGCGTGCAAGGATGCCCGCAGCGCGCTGTTCGTGGGCCGCGGCATGGGCGCGGCGGTCAGCCGCGAAGGCGCCCTCAAGCTCAAGGAGATCAGCTACCTGCACGCCGAGTCCTATCCGGCCGGCGAGATGAAGCACGGCCCCATTGCGCTGATCGACGAAGGGTTCCCCGTCATCGCCGTGGCGACGAAAAGCCCCGTCTACGACAAGCTGGTGTCCAATCTGCAGGAGAGCAAGGCGCGCGGCGCCATGGTGGTGGCCATCGCCACCGAGGGCGATGAGGAGATCCGCAAGCACGCCGATCATGTCATCTACATTCCGAAGGTGCGCGACGCGTTCTCGGCTATCACGGCCAGCGTGCCGCTGCAGCTGCTCGCGCGCGCCATCGCCGTGGCCCGCGGCTGCGATGTCGATCAGCCGCGCAATCTGGCGAAAAGCGTGACGGTGGAGTAGGTTCGCGTACAATAAGGGCAACGTTGGTGCGGGCGCCGTTCGGGCGCCCGCTTGCTTTACAGGGAGGTCGCTTGTGGTCGAGGACGCGAAAGTAGCGGGCGAGGGCCGAAACGACGACGCATCGTCGCAGGTGGAAGCTGCGTTCGGCGCTGTCGAAGGAGCCGTGGGCCTGGGCGTGGACATCGTGGAGATCGAGCGCATGCGCAAGATCCTCAAGCGGTCGCCCGCGTTCGCGCGCAAGGTGTTCAGCGACGAGGAATGCCGCTATTGCGACGCCACCGCGCAGCCAGCCGTCCATTACGCCACGCGCTTCGCGGCGAAGGAAGCGGTGCTCAAAGCGTTGGGTACCGGCTTCTCCCAGGGTATCGGCGTGCGCGATGTGGAGGTTCGCCGTACGTCGAAGGGCAGACCGTACGCCGTGCTCACCGGGCGCGCCAAGCAGGTGGCGCAGGCGCTCGGCGTTCGTGAGCTGCCGCTTTCGCTGTCGTACACGCACACCGATGCGGTGGCGTGTGCCATGGCCATCACCGAGGGGTCGGTGCGGGCGCAGCAGGAGCGTCGCGACCCCATGGAGGAGCTGGCGCGCCAGTTCAAGGAGGCGCGCACCATGCTCGATGACCTGGATGCGGCAGCGCCCGCGCCTGCGCAGCCCCAGGTGCCCGATGCGCATTCGGCCATGGGCATGGTGCGAGATGCGCAGGGGGAGGCTGATTAGCGGCCGCGTCAGGCTCGATGACCACTTCTCGCAAGTTGGACGCCGGCGCGAAGCGAGGCGTACGTTGGTCGCGGGGTGTGAATTGCGGAGAATCGCTCGTTTTGGCCCCAGCTGGACATAACGAGCGATTCTTCGCATTTTCTGGGGCACGGGATGGGCAATTTGGACGGTATTTCGCGCGAATGGGGAGCGCGGCGCGAATAATCGTTTCTTTTGGCCTACTCAGTGGCGAAGAACCGTTGATTTTGGCCGCCGAGGGACAAAATGACCGGTTCTTGTCTGGGCGAATTTGCGAATCCGTCGCCCCAGCGTGTTCGTTCGCTTGCTGAGCATGGTTCGCTTGTTGATCAAGGATCGCTTGCTGCGGCAGTTTCGTTTTCGTGCTTGTGACGTTACTGTCTGGCGAGCTTAGATGGCGCACAATCTAGGCGCTCGTGTACCTGGGGAAAGCACGCGCGCTTGATGGTCGCAGCAGATGGACGCCCGTTGGGCGCGGCAGCGCCCTTGCCTGCCGGATCCGCTGCATCAACAAACTGGTTTGTCGAAGAGCTCGCTGTAGGCGACCTACGCTGTCCCCGCGTGCGTCGAATGCGGAAGCGGCGCATGTATTTCGGCGGAAAGCGGATAATCTCTTATAGTTTGCTTACCTGGACTTGCGCGGAACCTCGTTCGCGTGCGTTCTCCGGATCGGCACTGGTTCGGCGATCTTGCCCGCAATGGCGCTACTCGCTATGACGGGCGCTTTCCCAGATCGGTTGGCTGCTCAGACGCTTGCGAAGCTCGATTTGTCGACGGTCATAGTGTTCGCTCCTCGGCCTGATGCGCGTTCCGAGAAGCCGTGCGACGGTTGCGCCGACTCTTTTGAATTCCGACCTGTCGCGAAACGTCTGGTTTCCCACGGTGATGACCGTGATTCCCAGGCGGAGCAGCGCATTTCTTCGTGCGGCATCCGAGGCGATGCGCTCGGATCCGGAGTGCTCGGCATCGCTGTCGTACTCAATAGCGAGCTTTGCTTGCTCCCAATAGAGGTCGCAAAGGAAATAGCTTCTATTGAGCGCCTTTTGCTCTGCTGCGTTGAGCGGGATGAAGCGGTTCAGCGAAGGCTGGGGGAGTCCCATTCCGCCGATTTTGCAGGGGAGCGTAAGAGCGAGCGCAACTTTCGTCTCGGCAGGCGACGCTGATCGGTCGAGCACGTGATCGAGCGCCCATCGTGCGGTTTTGATCCCGTTTGCCCCCTGGTTTTCGCAAACGACCGCGCTGAGCTTTTCGCGCGTGGTGATGGCATTGCGCTGAAAGAACCCTCCGCGTGCGTGGCGGTCGATGGAATACGTTGCGCACAATTCGCACCCTAAACGCACGGTATCGATTTTGTCGAGCGCAGCCGCCGATTGGACGAAGGCGAGTTCGGGAGAGCAAACGTAAACGTCATCCGCGATTCTGTAGAGCGCCCGTGCTACGGGCGGGGACCAAACGTGGCAGCGGAAGCGCGTGCTGCTATGGAGCGGCTTCGTGGTAGCGATATGCAACGGGATGCTGGCGCACTGTTTTAGAAGCTGCTCGGCGCGGCGGCGGTCATCGATGGTGGGACCCGCGGACGGGAGTTCGGTTGCTGCATGGGCAGACGTGGCCTTGGGCTTGAGCGATTCGTGCGCAAGCCAGTACTCGATTGCTGAAATATGTGAGATCACAATGGTCATGCAATCTAAGGTATCAGAGTATTTCCCCAGGTAGAACGAGAATTTTGCGGTGCAAGGAATGGGGAAGGCTTTGGTAAGGATCAGGGAAGGGGTCAGCAAGGTTTGCGTAAGGAATCGGCAAGGTTTGCGCAAGATAGTTGTTATATGGAGGGCTTGCGCAGGCGTCGTGGCTAACGGCTGCGAGTTTGCGACTGCATTTACGGAATGCACGCTGAGATCGATGATGGAAGTGTTGCTTGTTGGGCATGGGATTAGGCTGTCGTGTGGGGCGCGCGATGCGAAAAACCGTCTGTTTTGGTCGTTGTCGGTCAAAACAGACGGTTTTTCACGGTTTCGGAAGTGAGAAACGGACGTTTTTGCCGGTTGTGCGCGTATGGGCTTTCTGATAGCGCAAATAATCGAGCGTTTTGGCCTTGAGGCTGCGAAAAATTGTCGATTTTGACCACGGCTGGACAAGATTGACGATTCTTCGCAGCGGGAGCTCGCTGCTTGGCCCGATTAGCACCCCGAAGTCCGATGCTTGGCCAGGCTAACGCTCCGGAGTCCGGTTTTCGTCCCGGCGCGCACTGGGGGGGGCTCTGGCGCATGCTGGGGGCTCTGGTGCGCGTAGGGGGTTCGGCTTTCCCTGGCGATTGTCGCGGTCGCGCTTGCGCTTGGGGCGGTGCTGCGGTTTGCGCGTTGGCGCCGGGCTTCCTGTTTGCGGGGCTGCTTGCGGTGGCGAACGCCATGTTTTACTTGGCTCTTACGTGGTTGGAGTACACTGGGTGCGAGCATATGTGCGTAGCGCTTGGCGAATGGAGGACGGATGCAGCGAGCGAAGAAGTATACGTTGGAGCAGGTGGCGGCATTGCTTCCGTGGCCCGACGACCTGGCGAACAAGTATTCGCGCGGCAAGTTGACGCTGATCGCCGGTTGCGCCGACTATCCAGGCGCCGCATGTCTTGCGGCGGTTGCCTCGCAGCGCATGGGCGCGGGATATACCGAAGTTGCCTGCTCGCCCGAATCCGTCGCGCCGGTGCGCGCGGCAAGCCCGTCGCTTGTGGTGCGCGCGTGGGATGAGTTGGCGGCGTACGCGCAGCTCGATCCCGATGAGCGGGGGAGCGTCGCTGGCAGCCCTGCCGCGGTTCAGGCTGCGCCCGCAAGCTCGGACGGGCGGGCGGGCGCGTATCGCGCATGCCGATCGGGCCGTCCGGTGCATGCGGCGCCGCGCCCGAAAGCGCTTGGCCCCGTGGCGCCCCGTCATCCGCTGGCGTTCCTCGTCGGTAGCGGCCTCGATGCCGCCGATCCTCTTTCCGCCCAGCTGACCTGCACCGTTCTCGAGGGCGCGGCCGCTGCGGTCCTTGTCGACGGCGGCGGCCTTGACGCGCTGACCTCTCCCGAAGGCCGCCTGCTGCTGCGCCGCCGCTTCATCGACGGCTTGCCCACGGTTGTCACGCCGCACGCGGGAGAAGCTGCGCGCCTTGCCGCTCCGCTGGCCCTGCCTACCGATGACCCGGCGCAGTTGGCGTTGTTACTTTCGCAAGCTTACGGCGTGACTGCCATGGTAAAAGGCCCCGTTACCTATATATCTGACGGTGAAACCATCGTGCGCATGTCAGATGGAACCTCTGCCTTGGCGAAGGCGGGAACGGGCGATGTGCTTGCCGGCATGGCCGCGGCGCTGCTTGCGCAGGGTTTGGCCCCGGTAGACGCGTGCGTGCTTGCTTCGGCGCTGCATGCGCGGGCGGCGCGGGCGGCGGCAAAGCGCCTGACCAGCATTTGCGTAACCGCTGAAGACGTGGTGGCCGCCATTCCCGAGGCGATCGCTTCGTTGTCGTAGCGCCCTGCCGCGACAGGTGGGCGGGCTTGCGGATGCTATTGCGATCCGGCGAAGATCGGGCGAATGTGCATCGCGTATCTGCAGCGCGCCTGCGAAGGGCTGGACATCCTGCCAGCTGCCGGGGGCTGCGGCTCTCGCGTCCACCGCATCGGCGGGCGTAGGCGGCTTGCCTTTTCGCTCGCGGCGGCTTCTCGGGCATTTGGCGTTCGTTTCGCGGGCGATGGCTTTTATGCTGCGTCTCGGTTTGTCTTCTTCTGCGCCAGCGACATTCGTTATAGTAAGGGCGAACGAATCTGGATGGCGTTTTAGCGAACGGATGCGGGAGGTGCGACACCATGGAATCGGATCGACCGGAACATAATGAAATGCCCGCAACCGCTGTTCGCGATGTCAGGGAGTCGCCGGTAGCTTCCGTTGCGTCAGAAGCCCCGCAGGCGCCATTGCGGCCTGGCTGGAAACGCTGCCTTGGCATGTTCGCCGCCTGCTTCGTCGTGTACCTGGCGGTCCTTGAAGGCTTTCTGGCGGTTCCGCAGTTCAACGACGTCGTGCAGATCCGTCCGGCGTCGGCGTTGGGGCCGGTGCTCGGGCTGTTCTTCGGCTTGCCGGGCGTTTTCGGTTGCGCGACGGCCAACCTGGTTTCGGATATCCTGCACGAAGGCGCCACACCGTTTATGCTGGCGGGCTACTTCATGATACAGATCATGTACAACGGCCTGCCGCGCTGGGTGTGGTACCTTGTGAACGCGAAAAGCCCGCGCCCGTACCCGCGATTCGACTCGGCGTCGAAGACGGCGCTGTACATGGGGCTTGTCCTGGTGGACAGCGCGTGCGTGAACCTGGCCGTCTATCTGTTCGTCGGCGCGCCGCCCGAGTCGGGCCCGTCGTTCGCCGCGCGCGGCTTGAATAACGTGTGGATGCTGCTCTACATCGGCCTGCCCTTGCTTTACGCGCTCGAGCGCAGCCCGCTTATGCCCAACCCGCCGCGTTGGATCCACGTCCCGTACCGCAACATCAAGAAGGCGAACCTCACGCAGCGCTTCGTCATCTGGTTCGTTATCGCGTCGGCGTTGCTGATGCTTCTCGTTTCGGTCTTGGTCATCGCCTTCGCCTCCGGCGACGAGGAGGACTTCCAGACCGTTGTGCACACCATGTTCCACGAGGCCGCCATCCTCATCGTGCCCATCTTCCTGCCCATGTTCGCGTTCCTGCACATCCTGGAGCGCCGCTTCACGCGTCCCATCGAAGTGCTCGCCCTCGACCAGCAGACCTTCATCGAGCGCATGGAATCCGATGTCGAGCAGGGCAGGCGCGACATGCGCATCGCGGTCGATGAGCGCGGCACGAAGCCCCGCTACGAGATCGCCGAGCTGTACGAGTCCACTAACAAGATGCGCCGCGACATGGTCGGTTTCATCGAGCGCTTGTACAACGTCACGGCCGAGCGCCAGCGCGCGGCCACCGAGCTCGACGTGGCCAGGCAGATCCAGATGAGCGCCGTGCCGCACGACTTCGATTCGCTCACGGAACGCTTCGCGCTCGATATCGCCGGCTTCATGCGCCCGGCACGTGAGGTGGGCGGCGACTTCTACGACGTGTTCGAGGTGGGCGAGCGCGGCGTGGCCTTCGTCATCGGTGACGTGTCGGGCAAGGGCGTTCCCGCGGCGCTGTTCATGATGCGCGCGCAAAGTCTGCTGCGCCAGTACCTGCTGGAAACCGACGATCTCGGCACGGCGTTCACCCTGGCCAACCGTCAGCTGTGCGAGCGCAACGACGCCATGCTGTTCGTCACCGCGTTCGCGTGCGTGGTGGACACGGCAACCGGCGAGGTGCGCTTCGCCAACGCCGGCCACAACCCGCCGGTGCTCAAGCAAAACGGCAAGCTGAGCTATCTGAAATGCCGCCCAGGATTGGTGCTCGGCGCCATGGACGTGGTGAAGTATCGCGAAGGCCGCTTTGCGTGCAGCCCGAGCGACGGCTTGCTTTTGTACACCGACGGCGTGTCGGAAGCGGCAAACGCGGCTGAAGAGCTGTACGGCGAGGAGCGCCTGCTGGAAACGCTGGCGCGAATCGATGCGTCGGGTGGGGAAGGCGTTCCCGTGGTCTCGGACGTGCAAGCGTCGGACGTTGCGGCGGCTGCGAGCGCGGCGGCCGCATCTTCGGCCCAAACCGCTGTAAACTCCCTGGTGACAAGCGTGGACGCCTTCGCAGGCGAAGCGCCGCAGGCTGACGACATCACCATGCTCGCCTTCCGCTGGAACCTTCCCGTGGCCCGCCTGACGCTGCCGGCCGACGATGCCGAGCTTGATAGCCTGTTCGCCTTCCTGGAGCCTATTTGCGAGGGCGAGGGCCGCACGCCGAAGATGATGGCGCAGATGATGCTCGTCTGCGAGGAGGTCTTTGTCAATATCTGCCACTACGGGTTCCCCGACGGCCAGCCGCGCCTGCCGGTGGACATCGAGGCCGCCGTCGACGAGCGCGCGGGCTGCTTGCACCTCGTGTTCAGCGACCAGGGCATTGCCTACGACCCGCTTTCGCACAACGCGAAGAAGGTCGACCCCACCGATGAGCAGCGCAAAGGCGGGCTGGGCATCCTGCTCATGCGCAAGTACATGGACGACTTGCGCTACACTCGCGCCGACGGGCGCAACATCTTGCGCATGACGAAGCGATTCGTTTAAATACGGGAAGCGTTCGAGAAAGGACCGCATATGGAGATCAAGGCAACGAAAAACGGCGACGCGCTCGAGGTGGCCCTGTCTGGGCGCTTGGACACGAACACGTCCCCGGATTTGGAGAGCTATCTGCGCGAGAACCTGGAAGGCGTCGCCAGCCTGGCCATCGACCTGGCCGACACTCAGTACGTTTCGAGCGCCGGTCTGCGCGTGTTCTTGTTCGCGCACAAGGAGCTGTCGAAGGTGGGAAGCGGGCTGGTGCTGCGCCATCCCAACGAGTACATCGCCGACGTGCTCGACGCCACGGGTTTCACGGAAATCCTGACCGTCGAACAGTAGGGGGCTGCTATGGCGCATGACGAAAAGATCTCGGAACTGACCGGCAACGATGTGCATCGCGAGCCGCCCGCATCGGCGAGCGCGCCCGTGCAGGTGCCCGATGTGGCAACCCTGCGCGCCATGGTGCACGAACGTCAATACGCGGCGGGAAAGGCGCTCGAGCAGCAGCTTGAGGCAGACGTGCTGCATGCGCGTGAGGTGCAGGAAGAGCTGCTCTTCGAGATGATAGAGGCGAACAAGGACACGCCGTTCGGCCGCGATCACGGCTTTGCCGACATCAAGACGGTCGAGGACTTCAAGCGCACCGTTCCCTTCACCAACTACGACGATTACGCCGGCTATATCTACGAGGTGATGGAACACGGCACGCGCGGCGTGGTGACCACCGAGGAAATCGTGCACTTCAATGAAACCTCGGGCACCATGGGCAATCCCAAGGGCATCCCCTACACCAAGCGCATGGCGGAGATCCTCATGGGCTATTCGGGTGCGTACACGTATTACCGCAGCTACGTGGGCGCGGGCGAGGACCTGGCCGGTGGTCGTATGCTCACGCTTATCGAAAGCCACTATGCCACGCTGAAAAGCGGCATCTCGTTCGGGTCGCTGTCGTGCAAGGCCATCGCCGACGCCCGCCCGTATCTTGCGGCGACCACTACCAGCCCCGACGAGGCCGTGTTCACCAAACCCGGCACCGACACGCGCTATCTGCATGCGCGCTTCGCCATCGAAGAGCGCGACATCCGCGACATATCATCGGTGTTCATCACCGGCGTGCTCGACCTCATGCGCTACGTCGAGGACAACTGGGAGCTGCTCGTGCGCGACATCGAGCAGGGAACCATCGATGCGTCCATCCAGATGCCGGCCGACGTGCGTGCCGGTTTGGAAGCGCGCATCGAGCCCAACCCCGAGCGCGCCGCCGAGCTGCGCGCCATCTTCGAGCGCGGCTTCGACGAGCCCATCACGCCGGCTATGTGGCCGAACCTGCTGGTCGTTCGCAGCGTTGCCGGCGGCGGCTTCGCGCCCTACACGCAGCGTCTGCGCCGCTTCATCGGCAACGACGTGCATATCCTCTACACCGGCTACAGCGCTTCGGAAGGCGCGTTCTCCGTGCCGTTTGAGCTGGATAACCCTTCCAGCGTGCTGTTGCCGCGCAGCGTGTACTTCGAGTTCGTGCCCGTCGACGACCCCGATTACGACCACACACTCGGCGTTGAGGACCTGCAAGAAGGCCACGACTACGAGGTCATCATCACGAGCCGTTCGGGCTTCTACCGCTACAAGATGCGCGACGCCATCCGCTGTGTCGGCCACAAGGGAACCATGCCCACGATGGAGTTCCTGTTCCGCCTTGACCAGACGGTGAACATGCATGGCGAGAAGACCACGGAGCTTGTGCTGCGCAAGGTGGCCGACAAGGTGGCTGCACGCGCGGGGCTCGACCTCGTGGATTTCAGCGTGTACCCCGACGTCGACCATCATCCGGCGCGCTACGAGTACCTGTTCGAGTTCTACCATGCCGACCATGCGGCCATCGACCTGGCCGAATTGTCGCGCATCACCGACGAGGAGCTGCGCGCGGGCAACTACGACGTGGACTACATGACCGAGGACGGCACGTTCGCCCCGGCCACCGCGCGCGTGCTGCAGGACGAGACCAACCAGCTGTGGCGCGATATGCGCGTCATGCACGGCAAGGCCCCGAACCAGATCAAGCCGGTGCACATCGTGGACACCGAGCAGAAGCGGCGCTTCTTCTTCGCGCTCATCGACGGGGAAATCGAAGGGTAGGGAGTCATGGGGGCGCAAACCGAGAACAGCGAGCTGATCAAGCGGACGTTCGGCAAGTATCTGGCCATGTCCATCCTCATCACCCTGTCGGCAACGCTCGGCATGATGATCGACAACGTGATCGCCGGCAACTTGCTGGGGTCGGGCGCGGTGGCGGCCATCGGCATGTCGCTTTCCGTGTTCATGCTGTTCTCGGGGTGTGCCGGCATCCTTGAAACGGGCGCGGTGGCCCTGTGCGCCCGGGCGCTGGGCAACCGCGACGCCGATAGGGTGAACGTGCTGTTCAGCGTCTCGCTTGCCGCGGCGCTTGCGGTGGGTGCGGCGCTGTCGGTGGGCGGCGTGGCCGGCGCCGATGCGTTGGCGACCATGCTCGGCGCCGCATCGGGCGAGCTGCACGCCGACACTGCGGCGTATTTGAGCGGCATCTGCTCCGGCGCGTTCGCCATCGTGCTGCTGCAGCTGCTCATGGGGTTCACGCGCCTGGACAACGCGCCTCAGCTGGGTATCGTGGCCATCGTCGGCATGAGCGTGTGCGACGTGGTATTCAATCTGGTGGCAGTTTGCGTGCTTGACCTGGGGCTTCGCGGTATGGGCCTGGCCACGGCGCTGGCGTATTGCGTGGCCGTGGGCATCTGCTGCACGCATTTTCTCAGTAAGGGCAACACGCTGCATCTGGTGAACCCCGTGCCGCATGCGGGGCAGCTTGCCGGCGTGCTGAAGACGGGCCTGCCCGATTCTCTTACCCGCGCCACCGTCATGGTGCGCACGTTCACGTTCAACTGGCTGCTGCTGACGGTGGCGAGCGCCGGCGCGGTCGCGGCCTTGTCCATGCTGTCGTCGGTGAACTCGTTCGCGTCATCGGTGACCATCGGCGTGGGGCAGACGGCCACCCTTTTGTGCGGCATCTTCTTCGGCGAAGAGGACCGCGGCGCGCTGAAGGCGACGCTGCGAACGGGCATGCGCATGGGGCTGGTGCTGTCGTGCGCTTTGTGCGCGGTGGTGTTCGCGTTCGCGCCCCAGGTCGTGGGGTTGTTCGGCCTTGAGGGCGACGCCGAGGCGTTCGGCGTGGTCGCCGTGCGGGCGTTCATCCTGTGCGTGCCCATCGACCTGATCAACCAGCTGTTCGTGAACTACTACCAGGGCACGGGCAACGTGCGCGCCGCAAGCGCCATCGCCGTGGGGCAGTCGGGCCTGTTCGCCGTGCTGTTCGCGTTGGGGACGGTATGGTTCTGGGGCGCGACGGCGGTATGGACGTCGTTTCTGGTGGGCGAGGCCGTCACGCTGGCGTTGCAGCTGGTCGTGGCCAGCGTGCTGTGGAAGCGCAGGGTGGCGAAGGGGGTTGCCGCCGCGGCTTCCGAAGCTGCGGCGGATGCGCGCGAGCGGGCCGGCTTGCTCGACAAGATGATGTACCTGCCCGAGACCTTCCAGCAGGATTGGCGGGCTTGGCGGACCTTTTCTTGCGAACCCGATATCGCGTCGGTCGCGGCGTGCTCGCAGCAGGTGGCGGCGTGGTGCGAGGCGCAGGGCATCGACGGGCGCCGTTCCTACCTGGTGCCGCTGGCGGTGGAAGAAATGGCCGCCAACGCGGTCGAGCACGGTTTCGCCAAAACGAAGCACCCGGCCATCGACGTGAAGCTCATCTTGAAGCGCGACGGCACGCTGGTGCTGCGCATGCGCGACAACGGCACGGCGTTCAATCCGATGGACCTAGACCTTTCCGCTGCCGATTCTTGTTCTGCCGTTGGCATTCGCATGTTGCGCCAAGGTGTGCGAGAGGTGGAGTACCAGAACACGGTGGGGCTCAACAACGTGGTGGTGACGTTGCCCGCCGCTTCCCAATAGGCGAGCTGTCTTTTTCGCACGCCGACGTGGCTCAAGCAAGGGACCAAGGCCGGGTACCGTTTCGCGTTCCCGGCCTATTTGCCATCATGTGCGCCTTGTTCCCATTTCCGAGTATTCAAGTAGCGAAATAATTCACGAAAATGGATTATTGTCGATTGACTAACATACGAGGGTGAGAATAATATACCTACCAACAACGAATTGTTCGCTGTTGTGTACAAAGAAGGGTATCTCATCAGGAAGGAAAGGGAAGACATGAAGAAGCAACTTCGCGTCGTGGTCGCCGCCGTATGCGCGTTCGCGATGGTGGGCGCCTTCGCTCTGACCGGCTGCTCGTCCAACAGCGGCTCCACCGAGCAGAAGAGCGATTCCGCCACCGAGCAGTCCGCTGACAACAACAAGGAGCAGGTCGAGCTGCAGGTGTTCGCGGCCAACTCCCTGTCCAAGGCCATGGAAGAGGTCCAGGCCGCCTATATCGCCGATGGTCATGACAACGTCTCCTTCGCCGACACGCAGTACAAGGCCTCCGGCGAGCTCAACGAGATGCTGGGTGCCGGCTCCTATGCCGACCTGCTGATCAGCGCCTCGAAGGGTTCCATGGACACCGCCGTGGAGAAGGGCTACGTCGATTCCTCCACCCGCGTCGACATGTTCAAGAACGACCTGGTCATGGTCTCCAAGGAAGGCGCCGACATCAAGGACGTCACCCTTGACGACATCGCCGCCGGCAAGTACTCCATCTGCGTGGGCGACGACTCCGTGCCCGCCGGCAACTATGCCGCGCAGTCCCTGTCCACGGTCGGCGTGTACACCCCCGCCGCTGCCGACGAGGGCAAGACCGGCAAGGACATCTCCGGCAAGGGCGGCAGCTACCAGGCCTTCGTCGATGCCGGCCATAAGGTGGTCACCGATACCTCCGTGGGCAACGTGTGCAAGCACGCCCAGTCCGGCGACGTCGACGTCGCCTTCGTGTACACCTCCGATGTGTACCGTTTCGGCGGCGTGCAAATCGTCGGCACCGTGCCGGCCAACACGCACAAGAACATCGTGTATCCTGCCGCCGTCACCTCCGAGAGCAAGAACGCTGCCGCTACCCAGGAGTTCCTGGATTGGTGCCTGAGCAGCGACAAGGCCCAGGAGATCTGGCAGAAGTGGGGCTTCGAGCTGGCGTAAGGGCCGCGCTTGAAACCGCATAGCAGATAAGCGAACGAAGCAAGGGGATGGGGACGATTCGACCTCATCCCCTTACCGCGTCCAAGGACGGGATATATGACGAAACAGGGAAAACGTGCGAAAAGGCTTATCGCAAGCCTTGCTGTTACGGCGGCGCTGGCGCTGTGCGCGCCGGCCGTGGCGCTTGCTGACGACGCGCTGGGCGATGTGGATACGCCCGCGGTCAGCGCGAAGCCGGCCGCTGCCTCTTCGGATGCTGATGCGCAATCCTCAGGCGATGTGGACACCTCGGCGGTGCAGGTGTCCAAGGATGGCGACGCCGCGGCGCTCGAGGGCAGCAGTTTTGCGATAAGCGATTTCTCACGCGCGCAGAAGGGCTCCAACCGCACCATCGACGGCGAGTATCGCGGCTACGCGTACCTTATCGGCCAAAAGGTCGGGCAGGCGGCGCAGCTGATAGCGGTGAACGACCAGGTGGTGGCCTACATCCCGCCCGCTATGGCAGAGCAACTCTCCCTTGATCTTGAGGATGCGCAGACGCAAACGCAGCTCAAACAGCTGTTCTGCGCGCTCGATGCGGGCCAGTCGTCGGGCTCGGTGCCCTTGAGCGGCATCTCCACGTGGCATTTCACCACGCAGCCAACGTATGACCTGGGCGCCGTGCGGCTTATGTTCGACCAGGAGATCTCGGGCAAGGCATACGTGCTTGCCATCGGGGTGGACGGCAGCGACATCACCGACAGCGAGAACGCGAACTACGCCAAGCCCTCCTTTGCCGACTTCGGCACCATCGCGCCGGCTAATCAGGTGAGCATCGTCGCGAAGGCCACGGGCCTGGCCGCGGCGGGCGAGTTTCTGCAGAACCTGGATTGGAGCCCGCTGTGGGTGAGCCTGCGCACCACGGGCATCGCCATCGTGTTCATCGTCATCCTGGGCCTGTTGGCGGCGTATTTCTGCCTGAACCTCAGCTCGCGCGCGAAGAGCATCTTCGACGCCATCTTCACCATCCCCATGGTGCTGCCGCCTACCGTGTGCGGCTTCATCCTGCTGTTCGTCTGCGGCTCGAACACGGCGTTCGGCCGATTCTGGATAGAGACGGGCTTCCCGCTCATCTTCAGCCCCACGGCGTGCGTCATCGCCGCGGTGGTGGTGGCCTTCCCGCTTATGTACCGCAACGCGCTCGGCGCGTTCGAGAGCCTTGACCGCAACATGCTCGACGCCGCCCGCACGCTGGGGTGGAGCAACGCGAAGATCTTCGTGCGACTAATGCTGCCGCTGTCGTGGTCGAGCATCGCGGCAGGTATGGTGCTCGCGTTCGCACGCGCCTTGGGCGAGTTCGGCGCCACGCTGTTCATGGCGGGCAACTACGTGGGCATCACGCGCACCATCCCCATCGCCATCTACTTCGAGTGGATGAACGGCAACAGCGACGTCGCCTGGTTCTGGACGGGCGTCATCATCGTGTTCTCCCTGGTGGTCATCGTGTTCATCAACCTGTGGAGCGGGCACACCACCAAATATCGCAAGCGTTCGGAGTAAACCATGAGCCTTGAAGTAGACATCGAGAAGAAGTTCAAAGGGTTCAACCTGCAGGCGCGGTTCTCGGCAGGGGATGAGACGCTGGGGCTGTTGGGCGCGTCGGGGTGCGGCAAAAGCCTGACCATGCGCTCCATCGCCGGCATCGAGCGGCCTGATTCGGGCAAGATCGTGGTCAACGGCACGGTGTTCTTCGACCGCGCCCCCGGCAAGAAGGCGCGCGTGGACCTTTCACCGCAGCAGCGCAAAACCGCCTTGCTGTTCCAGAACTACATGCTGTTCCCCAACCTGACCGTGGCGCAGAACGTGGCGGCGGGCATCGCCAAGGACGTTTCGCCGGCCGACCGCGACGCCATGGTGCAGGCAGAGCTCAAGCGCTTCGGCCTGTCGGGCTTCGAGAAGCGCTATCCCGTGCAGCTCTCCGGCGGCCAGCAACAGCGCGTGGCGCTTGCGCGCATGCTCGCGGCGCGCCCGGGCATCCTCATGCTCGACGAGCCGTTCTCCGCGCTCGATGCGCACCTGAAAAGCGTTCTGGAGCAGAACCTGGTCAGCCTGTTCGACGCGTTCCGCGGCACCATCCTGTACGTGTCGCACGACATCGACGAGGCGCTGCGCTTCTGCGACCGCATCGCCGTGGTGGAATCCGGGCACATCATGGAGATGGGCACGGGGGATGACCTGGTGAACCGCCCGCAAAGCCAGGCTGGCATCAAGCTGTCGGGCTGCAAGAACGCCACGCCGGCGCAGCGCCGCGGGTCGTATACGGTGTGGCTGCCGAAGTGGGGTATGCAGGTGGAAACGGCCGCCGAGGTGCCCGAGGGCGTCAAATGCCTGGGCGTGCGCGCGTTTTACCTGCAACGAGCCGACGGCCCGGGGCGCAACTGCTTCCGCATGCGCGTGGACCGTGTGAGCGACTCGCGCTTCGAGCGCACGGCGCTGCTGGGCTTTCTCGATCGCAGCCCTGAGGCGGCGCCGGCAGTGGAGCGCACCGAGGACGAGATGAAGTACCTGCATCAGCACCTGTTCTGGCGCGTCGACAAGCTGAAGACGGATGCCGCGCTGCTGCCGCATGAGGGCGAGGAGCTGTGGATCCGCATCCCCGACAACAAGCTGTACCTGGTGGAAAGGTGATTCCGAAGGGCTCCCGGCCGCGGTCGGGAGCATCGCTTCAGGGATGGCGCCTCGGGCGTTTCGGTTCGGGGCAGCGCCGTGGGCGCTTCGGCTTGAAGACGTCGCTAAGCCCGACGTTGGCAGTCGCCGCGGCGCAAGAAGTTTTCGGCGAACGGGTTTGCTGGTTCGGTGGGGCAATTGCTACCGAGCCGGATACATTCGCTTCGCCCGTGGTACACTGGGGATTCTGAAACGAGAGGGGACCTCATGAAGGACGGACACGGCCGCACCATCGATTACCTGCGTATATCGTTGACGGACCGTTGCAACTACCGTTGCATCTACTGCATGCCGGAAGAGGGCGTGCAGTCCATGTGCCATACCGACATCCTGCGCATCGAGGAGATTGCGCACGTGGTTCGCGTGTTCTCGAACCTGGGCATCAAAAGCGTGCGCTTGACCGGCGGCGAGCCGCTGGTGCGCAAGGGCGTGGTCGACCTGGTGCGCGATATCAACGACACGCCCGGCATCAAGAACATCTCGCTCACCACCAACGGCGTGCTGCTGCCGCGCATGGCCGACCAGCTGCGCCAGGCGGGGCTTTCGCGCGTGAACATCTCGCTCGACACGCTCGACGCCGATCAGTTCCACGCCATCACGCGCCGCGGGTATCTGCAGGAGGCCCTCGACGGCATCGATGCCGCGCTGGCGGCCGGGTTCAACCCCGTGAAGATCAACGCGGTCGCGGTGCGCCAGCTGCACCAAGACTACCTGGCGTTCGCGAAGCTCTCCATCGACCGCCCGCTGCACGTCCGCTTCATCGAGTACATGCCCGTGGGCGAAAGCTCGGGGTCCAACGGCTGCGGCTGGGGCCCCGACGATGTGATCAGCTGCGAGGAGCTGTTCGAGAGCATCAACCGCCAGGCGCGTGCCGAGGGCCTGCCCGAGCTGGTGCCCGCCGGTAAGCACCAGCCGCTCGGCTGGGGCCCGGCGCGCTACTTCGAGTTCCCCGGTGCGAAGGGCACCGTCGGCTTCATCAGCCCCATGAGCAGGCATTTCTGCGGCGAATGCAACCGCATGCGCCTTACGGCCGACGGGAAGCTGCGCCCGTGTTTGTTCAGCGACCGCGAATACGATATCCGCGGCATCCTGCGCAGCGGAAAGCCCGAGGAGCAGATCGATCGGGATCTGGCCGACGTGTTCCGCACGGCACTTGGCGCAAAACCCGACGATCACGACGACATCACCGGCACCGAACGCCGCATGAGCCAAATCGGTGGCTAATTGGTTTCGTTTGCCTGCCGGCAAACGAATTGACTCGACGTTGCGGGCGCTTGCGGCACGCCGTCTTGCACCTCAGCTGCGCGGGCATGGCCCGAAGGCCAATGCCCGCATGCTTAGGCGCAATACGACGCACCGCAAGCGCCCTCACTGACTTTGGTGCGGTCCCTGAGGTTTTTAAGCCGTACTCACTGTCTACAATGAAGTCCTTGAGGCTTTATCATTATCTTCAGCGGGTTTGAATCTTAAGGAGAGCGAATATGACTGAGCAGCAGCATTTGACGCATATCGATGAGAAGGGCGACGTGCGCATGGTCGATGTGTCCGAGAAGGACATCACCAAGCGCGTGGCCGTGGCCGAGGGCTTCATCAGCATGCATCCTGACACGCTGGCGCTTATCGTGGAGGGCAAGGCGGCGAAGGGCGACGTGCTGGCATGCGCGCGCGTGGCGGGCGTCATGGCCGCCAAGCAGACCAGCACGCTCATCCCCATGTGCCATCCGCTCAACATCACGAAGGCGAAGGTGGAGTGCGAGCCGGTGCACGCAGGCGAGCGTGAGGATGGCCGTGTGGGTATCCATGTGACCACTACCACGGGCGTCACGGGCAAGACCGGCATTGAGATGGAGGCGCTCACCGCCGCAAGCGTGGCATGCCTGACCATCTACGACATGTGCAAGGCGGTCGACCGCGGCATGGAGATCATGGATGTGCGCCTGCTGTTGAAGGACGGCGGCAAGACCGGCCTGTGGACCCGCGAATAGGTTCCGTCTGCCTGACGGCAGTCGAATCGCTCGACGTTGCGGGCGCTTGCGGCATGCCGCCTTCGCGCGACTCCAAGGACTCACGTATTACAGTGCGCTTCGCCCTTGGGCTTCCACGAATGCGACGCATCACAAGCGCCCTCATTGACCTGAATGGACCTGTGATTCCGTGTCGAATTCTCTAGGACATATCCTTTTGATTGCGAACCCGGCTGCGCAAAGCGGGGCGGGGGCCGCCGCTGCCGATAAGGCGGCGGCGAACCTGCGCACGGCGCTTGGCGAAGATGCGGTTACCGTTGCTCGAACCGCGGGTCCGCGCCATGCGTGCGCCATCGCCGAGGGTGCGCAGGGCGCGCAGACGGTGGTGGCCCTCGGCGGCGACGGCCTTATCCATGAGGTGGTGAACGGTCTGATGGCGCGCCCGGCAGATGATCGTCCGCAGCTCGGCGTCATCCCCGTGGGGTCCGGCAACGATTATGCGCGTACGCTGGGGGTGCCGGCGAAGGTCGATCGCGCATGCGACCTGCTGTTGTCGGCAAGCTCGCAGCCTGCTGATGTGGGGTGCGTGAACGGGGGCTTCTTCGCCGAAACGCTGTCGTTTGGCTTAGATGCTGCCATCGCGCTCGACACCATGGAGCGTCGCAAGCGCACGGGCAGGCACGGTGCGGCGCTGTACATGGCAAGCGGTTTCGACCAGCTGTTCCATCATCTTGACCAGCGCGAATATCGTCTGCAGCTTGACGACGGCCCCGTGATGGAGGGCAAGTCCATCACGTTCGCGGTGCAGATGGGGCCCTACTATGGCGGCGGATTCCGCATCTGCCCCGACGCTCGCCTTGACGATGGGCTGCTCGATGTGTGCATCAGCCATCCGCCCATCACGCCCGCCGGCGCGGCGGCCATCTTCCTGATGGCCAAGGGCGGCAATCATACGAGTCTTTCCTGCATGGAGCTGCATCAGGCGCGCAAGGTGCACGTGGAGTTCGATGAGCCGCCCGCGGCACAGGTCGACGGCGAGCGCATCGATGCGCGAACGTTCGACGCCGAGGTGCTGCCCGCGGCTTTGCAGGTGCTGCGCTAGCGCGTCGCGGTGACGTTCGCTTTCGGACGCGAAGCGGGGGCATGCGGTTTGCGCCTGCGCGTTAGCGCGATGCCGTGTTCGCCTTGGGACGGACCGCACGGAATCATACGGTTTACGCCTGCGCATCGATTTCAACCTTGAATGTACGACGGCCCGGGATCGTTCGATCCCGGGCCGTTTCGTTTCGCGTTACTTTCTTGCCCGCAGCGCCTTGAGCACCAGGTAGCAGATGAGCGCGCCAAGGGCGGCGGCTATGGTGTCCACCAGCCAATCCATGGGGTCGCAGCTGCGGCCGGGGGTGAATATCTGGTGGAACTCGTCGGTGACGCCGTACAGGCTCGACAGCGCCGCAGCAACGATAGGCGCCCATTTCGATAGCTCGTCAACGGGCTTCGCCACCAGCAACGCACCGGCGGGTCCTTGCGGCTTCAAGTGGAAGCGCAGCGCGTTGCATAGCGCTGCGCCGAGCACTAGGTATTCGCAGAAGTGCCCGACGGGGCTTACGTCCACTTCGTGCCCGAATAGGGCGGCGGCTTGCGCGGACAGCCACTGTTTGACCGCGGAGAAGATGCCGGTGTTGTTGTCGATGTCGATCCCGCTGCGGCTGGACATGAAGAAGATGAGCGCCAGCATGGCGGCAACGACGATCCAGGAGATGATGCACGCGGTTTTGCGCTGGATTCTGGAAGTGACCTGCGTTTTTTCAGAAGTCGAAGCGTTGTTTGCTGCGGTTTGGGAAGCGTTTTCGTTAGTCATAATGCATCCCAGTCTAGCAAAAACGTCCCCGCGCGCCGGGGGCGTGCGGGGACGTTCACGAAAGGTGCGGGGGTTAAGACGCTGCTTTCGGCAGGTTCTGCTAGGCAGCCGTTTCGTGAGTATGATTCAAATGCAATTGAATCATACTCACACATAAAAGAGGCAACGGATATGCAGCGCCCCTCTGATAAGAGCGGAAGGCGGCGCTGATGCCAGGCGCGCCGGCGCAGCCCTGCCTCTCGGCTACAGCTGACGCAGGACGTTGACCATCTCGATGGCGCCGACGCCGCACTCGAAGCCCTTGTTGCCGGCCTTGGTGCCTGCGCGCTCGATGGCCTGCTCGATGGTGTCGACGGTCAGTACGCCCATCATCACCGGCGTGCCCGTTGCCAGCTGCACCTGTGCGATGCCCTTCGACACCTCGTTGCACACCACATCGTAGTGCGAGGTGGCGCCGCGGATGACCGCGCCCAGGCAGATGACGGCGTCGAACTTGCCGCTTTGCGCCATGCGCTGGGCCACCACGGGGATCTCGAACGCGCCGGGAACCCAGGCCACGGTGACGGCCTCCTCCGGCACGTCGTGACGGCGCAGCGCATCAAGCGCGCCGCCGAGCAGCTTCGACGTGATGAACTCGTTGAAGCGGGCGCACACGATGCCCACCTTCATGCCTTCGTTGATTACCTTGCCTTCGATGATGTTGACGGCCATGATGGCTCCTTTCTGTTGTACGAACTAAGTGCAACGCTTAACGGTACGGATCGGTTAGTCTTCCACGTGCTCGAGCAGGTGCCCCATGCGGTGCGCCTTGGTCTGCAGGTAGCGGCGGTCGTGCTCCTGGGGCTCCATCTCGATGGCGACGCGCTCGGAGATCTCCAGGTTGAAGCCGGAAAGGCCATACACCTTATCGGGATTGTTGGTGAGCAGGCGCAGCGACTTGCAGCCCAGGTTGCGCAGGATTTGCGCGCCGCTCCAGTATTCGCGTAGGTCGGGGGCGAACCCGAGGGCCTCATTGGCCTCCACGGTATCCATGCCCTGCTCCTGCAGCTCATAGGCGCGCAGCTTGTTCATCAACCCGATGCCGCGGCCTTCCTGGCGCATGTACAGCAGCACGCCGCGTCCCTCGGCCTCGATGGCGGCAAGGGCGGCATGCAGCTGCTCGCCGCAGTCGCAGCGCTTCGAGCCGAACACGTCGCCGGTCAGGCACTCGGAGTGCACGCGGCACAGCACGTCGCGCCCGTCGCCCAGATCGCCCTTCACCAGGGCCACGTGCTCCTCGCCCGTGATGTCGTTCACGAAGCCGTGCGCTTGGAACGTGCCATACTCGCAGGGCAGCTGCACGCAAGCCTGCTCGTGCATGTGGTTGTCATGCGTGCGGCACCAGTCCTGCAGCTGCTTGATGGACACGATGACCAGGTTGTGTTCGCGCGCCAGCTCGAGCAGCTCGCTCGTGCGCATCATGGTGCCGTCCTCGCGCATGATCTCGCAGCACAGGCCGCACTGCTTCATGCCGGCATGGCGCATGAGGTCGACGGTTGCCTCGGTGTGACCGTTGCGCTCGAGCACGCCGCCGGGCTTGGCTACCAGCGGGAACATATGGCCGGGGCGGCGGAAGTCGCCGGGCTTGGCGTCGTCGTCCACGCACTTGAGCGCGGTGATGGAGCGCTCCGCGGCCGAGATGCCCGTGGTGGTGCTCACGTGGTCGATGCTGACGGTGAAGGCGGTCTCGTGGTTGTCGGTGTTCTCTGAGACCATCTGCTCAAGGTTGAGCTTGTGCGCCAGGTCGCGGCTCATCGGCATGCAGATGAGGCCCTTGGCCACGCTGGCCATAAGGTTGACGTTTGCCTGGGTGGCGAACTCGGCGGCGCAGATCATGTCGCCTTCGTTTTCGCGGTCGGGGTCGTCCACCACGATGATGACGTGGCCGGCGCGCAGCTCGTCGAGCGCTTCGGGGATGGTGTTCATGCTCATTGGAGGGTCCTTTCGGTTGGGGTTGCGGGATAGGGAAGGGGTTTGCGCCGCTGTGCTAGAAGCCGTTCGCGGCAAGGTATTCCAAGGTCAGGGGCGCAGAAGCGGGCTTGCTTGCATTCTCGGCGCCCGGCGTTTCGGTGTTCCAGTCCTTGTTGTACAGCAGCCGTTGCACGTACTTGCCTACCACGTCGTTCTCCAGGTTCACCGTGCTGCCTGGGCGGTGCGAGCCCAGCGTGGTCTCGGCGGCCGTGTGCGGGATGACCGACACCTCGAACGCGTCGTCGTACAGGTCGGCTACCGTTAGGCTGATGCCGTCGACGGTGATGGAGCCTTGCGCCACGATGAGCGCCATGATGCCGGCGGGGGCGCCGATGGTGAAACGGACGGCGTTCTGGTCGCGGCGTACGCGGCGCACGGTGCCGGTGCCGTCGATGTGGCCGGAGACGATGTGTCCGCCGAAGCGGCCGTCGGCCGCCATGGCCCGCTCCAGGTTCACGGGGCTGCCCGCGCGCAGCGCTCCCAGGTTGGAGTGCGAAAGCGTCTGCGGCATCACGTCGGCAGCGAAGCCGTCGGGCAGCAGCTCGGTGGCGGTGAGGCACACGCCGTTGACGGCGATGCTGTCGCCGATGCGCGTGCCCTCGAGCACGCGGGACGCCTTGATGGCCAGCCGGCCGGCGCGGCCGGGTGCGGGAACGCTCGTCACGCGCCCCGTCTCCTCTACGATGCCGGTGAACATGCTTCGCCTCCTTGCATTGCGGGGGTCGTTGTGTCGAGCGCGTCGTGCGAAGCGGGGGTGTGATCGGCAACGCGGGCCGCACCCGCCGGCGCGAACGTGACCTTCAGGTCGTTGCCGAGCGCGTGCGCCCTCGGGCGGCCCAGCACCGCGGCCTCGGCCATCCGCGCGGCGCCTGCGCCTGCGACGGGGCCCGGCGCATCGGCGCCGCCGACCACCTTCGGGGCAAGGTAGACCACGGCCTCGTCCACCGCGCCCTCGTCGAAGAAGGCGCCGTGGACGCCCGACCCGCCCTCGACGAGCAGCGAGTCGATGCCCTTCTCGCCCAGCGCGCGCAAAAGCGGTCGGATGGCCACGCGGCCCGCGTCGTCTTGCGGGACGCGCAGCACCTCCACGCCTTGGCTCCGCAGGCGTTGCGCCTTCGCGCCGGCGTCGGTTGCGGGATTGTCTGCGTCGGCGCAGGTGGCAACCGCAAGCGGGGCCTCGCCTTGCGCGCATGAGCGCACAAGCGCGCAGTCCTCGGGGATGCGCAGGCGCGAATCGAGCACCACGCGCAGCGGCTGGTTGCCGGGCTCGCCCTCGCGACGGCAGGTGAGCAGCGGGTCGTCGGCCATCACCGTGTTGATGCCCACGACGATGGCGGCCAGGCGATGGCGCAGCTCGTGGGTGTCGCGGCGGGACTCGGGGCCGCTCACCCAGCGGGCGTCGCCGGAAGCGCAAGCGATCTTGCCGTCGGCGCTCATGGCCCATTTCGCCACCACGTACGGGGTTTTGCGCCTGATGAAGCGGAAGAAGACGGGGTTGAGCTCGTCGCATTCGCCGCGCAGCGTGTCCTCGTCCACGTGGATGCCGGCTTCGCGCAACCGGGCCGACCCCTTGCCCGCCACCAGCGGGTTCGGGTCGCGACTGCCCACCATCACGCGGGCGACGCCGGCGGCGATGAGCGCCTCGGTGCACGGGGGCTGCTTGCCGGTGTGGCAGCACGGCTCCAGCGTGACGTAAGCCGTTGCGCCGCGCGCATGGCCGCGAGCCGGGTCGGCGGCCGGCGCGGCGTCGGAGCTCTCCGCATCCGCCACGTCATCGGCGGCGCGACGCGCGCAATCGGCAAGCGCGTTGCGCTCGGCGTGCGCCTGTCCGCACTTCTCGTGCCAGCCCTCGCCGATGATGCGGCCGTCGCGCACGAGCACGCAGCCAACCAGCGGGTTCGGGTTCGTCCAACCCCAACCGCGCCAGGCCAGCTCGATGGCGCGGCGCATGAAGCGCGCGTCATCGGCGCAGCACGGGTTCCCTGCAGCGCCGCCCTGCGCTTCGGCCGCCGCGCTCGCCTCGCATCGTTGTTCGGGTATGCCTGCCATAGGGTGCCCTTTCTCTTGCGGCCACCCTGCGGGGTCCAGGCATGAAAAAACGCCCGCAGGGAATCTGCGGGCGTTGATAAGCGACGAATAGGGATACACGGCGAACGCCGAGGCGCTGTCATGCATCCTTGGTGCTGCGGAATGCCGCAGCAGGCACCGGCCGGGGCCGTGTGCTCTCGTGCTCCTGTTCTTCCATCCGGACTGTAACCGTTGGTCCTGGATTCTCACCAGATCAGCCTGACGGGCTGCGACGCTGGGGCCTCGGGGCCGCCTGCTCGCAACCTGCCAGGGTCGCGGACTTCGCCTTGCCGCTTCGCGCAGCGTGGGCGTCACCGCCAGTGAGGGATTTCACCTCGCCCTGAACAGATATCTTGGTTGGGCAGTATAGAAGCGCCTCTTGCACACCGCAAGGGGACACTTTTCGCGATTTGGCGCATTTCCCAGGTGAACGCACGAGGTTTTCGCGGGAAAACGAGTGTTTCGGCGCGAAAAAAGGCGGCATCTTGCGCGATGCCGCCCATTGAAACCGCTGTGGAGCCCGGGCTATTCCAGGCAGGCGCTGCAGTTCGTCTCGTCGCCGAACAGCAGGTTGTGCTCCTCGCCGTCAAGCGCGTCGCGTGCCTGGTCGCGCAGGTTGTTCATGCCCGAGAGGAACTGACGGTACAAGATGAGCGTCAGGTAGCGTCCCATGGTGGTCAGCGTCAGCTCGTCGCGGGTGTCGGTGGCGAACGCGCCGTGCGCACGGTAGAACGCCATCTCCGCCGGCAGCAGGCGCTCGATGCCGCAGCCGAACTGCTTCTTGAAGTCGTTCTTGTCCAAGCGCAGCTGATAGAGGTGCAGCAGGAAATAGTAACGTGCCAGGTCGCGCTTGCTCATGACGCACTTGCCCATGATGGACATGTGCCCGGCCTCGATGGCCTCGTTGTACTCCTTCAGGCTGAACGTGTTCACGTACAGCGCGCCGTTGAGGTGCGTGATCGATCCGCTGCCGATGCCGGGATATTCGTTGTAGGCCACCTGCAGCTCCTCGGCGTACAGGTTATGGTCGTGGGCGCCCTGCTGGTTCAAGCGGTTGAACGTCCAGATGGTGTCGCGGCTGAAGAAGGGATGCTCGCCGCCGCACAGCACCTCGTCGAGGATCTGGTAGTAGCGGAACTCGCGGTTGTAGTCCATCTTGCCCAGCGACTTCTCCATCTTGCGGGTGGTGGCGCTTGAGACGTACAGCGGGCTGAACGTGGTCTGACGCGCCCCGCAGGCCACGATCTTCTCCAGGTCGTCGAGCAGGATGTCCTCCGTTTGGCTGGGGAAGTTGAAGATCATGTCCACGTTCACGCTATCGAAGTAGGGCGCGGCCTGCCCGATGCGCTCGAAGATCTCCTCGCCGCTGCCGTACTTTTTGTAGCGGTCCATCTGCTTGAGCAGGTCGTTGTTGAAGCTCTGCACGCCCACGGAAAGGCGCTGCACACGGCCCTTCATCTCGGAAAGCCACGGCTCGGTAAGGTGGTTCGGGTTAGTCTCCACGCCCACTTCCTTGATATGGAAGTTGTCGCGGGCAAGGTCGATGGTCTCGCACAGCTCGTCGAGCAGGATGGTGGGGGTGCCGCCGCCGAAGTACAGCGTCTCGAAGTCCCAACCGTGCTCCTTGAGCATCATCATCTCGCGGCGCAGGTTCTTGAAGTACGTGCGGGCGACGTCCTCGTGGAACACGTAGCGGTTGAAGCTGCAATACGGGCACAGGACCTGGCAAAACGGCACGTGCAGGTACAGCATGTACTTGGTGTCGGGCTTTGGGTCGGGAAAGAAGTGCTCGTCGGTAGGTTGAAGGTCGAGATGGCGTTTGGTCATCCCCTTGACAAGATTCGTGAGAAAACGTTCTGAAAGCATGTGCGCCCCTTACGCATAATTGCTCAGTATTCGGTAAGTGACCATGATAGCCCTTTGAGCGGTTGAACGCCGGACAAGGTGAAAAAGCACAACGAGGAACACAAACGCTAGGGAATGGAACCCCGACACTTCGGACGCTTCGGGGACGTAGCGCTAACTGCCCGACCGCCCGACCTCTCGTCGTCCGCAGAAAAGGCGCGCTTCGTTCGCCTTGGCCTGCTTGAGGGGCTTCCGGGAACCGCGATTGTTACCAATTTGTTTCAAAATAAGGTATAGTGGCGTTTCCGTGAATTATTGTGCGTACGCACAAATCCAGGGAATCGGTTTCATATAGGGGAAAGGGGAAAGCCATCATGGATTTCAACGCATGGCTTGTCGATATCACGGGTGAGATCGACGGCTTCATGTACACGTACATCCTGCTCATCCTGCTGGTTGCAGTGGGCGTGTACTTCACCATCCGCACCAAGGGCGTGCAGATCCGCTTCATCAAGGACATGTTCAAGCAGCTGACCGAGAAGAAGCACGTGCAGGGCGAGCGCTCCATCTCGTCGTTCCAGGCGCTCATGGTCTCCACGGCCAGCCGCGTGGGCACGGGCAACATCGCCGGTGTGGCGACGGCCATCGCCACGGGCGGCCCGGGCGCTGTGTTCTGGATGTGGCTCATGGCCCTGGTGGGCGCGGCATCGGCCTTCGTCGAGTCCACGCTCGCACAGATCTGGAAGGTGCGCGGCACCGACGGCGAGTTCCGCGGCGGCCCGGCGTACTATATCCATCAGGCGCTCGGTAGCCGCAAACTCGGCGTGCTGTTCAGCGTGCTGCTCATCCTGTGCTTCGCGTTCGGCTTCAACGGCCTGCAGGCGTTCAACGCTTGCAGCGCGCTTGAGTACTACATCCCCGACTACGCTACCAACGGCGTTGCCGTGGCGGCCGGTCTGGGCCTGGTGGTGTTCACCGCCGGCGTCATCTTCGGCGGCTCCAAGCGTATCAGCGTGATCACGTCCATCATCGTGCCGGTCATGGCCATCGCCTACATCGCCATCGCGCTGTGGACCACCATCGCCAACATCACTTGGCTGCCCGCCGTGTTCGGCCTGATGTTCCAGAGCGCCTTCGACTTCCAGTCCATCTTCGGCGGCTTCGCCGGCTCGGTGGTCATGCTCGGCATCAAGCGCGGCCTGTACTCCAATGAGGCAGGTATGGGCTCGGCTCCTAACGCCGCCGCCACCGCCAGCGTTTCCCACCCGGTCAAGCAGGGCCTCGTGCAAAGCCTGTCGGTCTACATCGACACGCTCATCATCTGCACCTGCTCGGCCATGATGGTCCTGGTGTTCTACGTGCAGGATCCCGCCGCGGCCGAGGGCCTCAACGGCATGCCGCTCGTGCAGATGGCCGTGAACAACTCCGTGGGCCCCGTGGGTATCCACTTCATCACGTTCGCCATCTTCATGTTCGCTTACTCCAGCCTCATCGGCAACTACTTCTACGCCGAGAGCAACTTCCGCTTCATCAAGAACGACTCCAAGGCGGCGTTGATCATCTTCCGTCTGGCGTGCCTGGCGGTCATCTTCTATGGTGCGGTGAACAGCTTCGACCTGGCTTGGAACCTGGCCGACATCTTCATGGGCCTCATGGCCATGATGAACCTCATCGCCATCCTGCTTCTGGGCAAGTGGGCGCTTGCGGCGCTGAAGGACTACTCCGAGCAGCGCGCCGCCGGCAAGGACCCGGTGTTCGTGGCCGACAGCGTCCCGGGCATGCCCCATACCGACTGCTGGCACCTCGACGAGGTGAAGGACTTCGGCGACGGCCCCGTGAAGGAGTACTTCGAGGAGGCCGTGGACGCCGACGTCAACGAGGCGTAAGCAGCGCTGACGAAGGCCGTGTTGCGTGATATAAGCTTGCAAACGAAGCGCCGCCCGGGAAACCGGGCGGCGCTTCTTGCGTTTTCGGGCACAGGTGGGACGTTGCTCGCTATGGGGTAAAACGAATTTCGCTAGTTAGTTGATGCCCTTCACCGCTCATACCAAGTGCGGGCGTTTCATGGGGCCGCTAAAGGAGCTGAGCGGAAGCTTCGTCCGCTATGGTCCGACGCCCCCGGCGCGTGCGACATGCTTCAAGGCAAGCGGTGCCGCCGGGGAGACGAGGTGCGCTAGAACAGCGAGATCTGCTGGGGCTCGCTGGCGTATTCGCAGGCGATCTCGTCGTCCAGGAACTCGATCTCGTGGGACTCCCAGTCTTTGATGGGCGCGATGAAGTTCGTCCCGTCCTGCCAAAACACCAGGTTCGCTCCGACCATGCCCGCGCACACGCCGCCGCACACGTCGGCGAAGCCTTCGCCTTCGGGCAGCTGCATGGTGTGCGCATCGGGGGATGGCCCGCCGAAGTAGTACGGCGAAAGGTCGAGCGCGTCCTCGGGCGAGAAACCCGCCTGCGCCACCGCATCGACGTCTTCGAGCCTATCGGCCGCCGCACGCAGCTCGCGGCAAGCTTCCTCGAAGCTGTAAGGCGCATCGGCCAGCAGTTTCGCCTTGAGCGACGCGCGCATGGTCTCGGCCACGCCGTCTTGCGCGCACAACGCCGCTTCAAGTGCGCGGGCGTCGTCGGCGCAGGTAAAACGTCCGACTACGCGTGCCGCGCGGGCGCCTTGCTCGAGCAGGCGCTCGATACCGCGCGTCTCGCTCGAGATGCCCGCCTTCACGTAGCCCGGCGCGAAATACGCCAGGTACACGTAGTGCGGCGTTTGGTTGTACTCGCGCTGTTGCGGCGAGATGTAGTTGCTGAAGTAAAACGACGGGTTGAAGCCGGTCGCCTCGATGCACGCCGGGCACATGTTCTCCTTGCCGTCGGGCAGCAGCTCCGCGTTCAGCGGGCACGTGCTCCGCTCGTGCGTCCGAAGGTCGATGCGGCCGATGCAGCGCCGGCGCGGCAGTCGGCGCAGCGAGAACGTGCGCCCGAGCACGGGCACGTAGCCGACCGTGCCCTCGTCCAGGTCGTTGATCGTGAGGTAGAGCCCATCGACGCTGAAGCAGTAGCCGGCAAGGACGACGGTATGGTCTGCGAACAGGTTCGGCATAGCGGTGCTTTCTGTGACGGCGTTATCTGCTTGCTTCGCCCGCGATGTGTTCATCCCGCGCTGCGAATAGGAACGATTATGACGTTTCATGCCCGAAAAGGGGAGTTTTCCGGGCCTTTCGCCCGCTTCTGCAAAAAATCGGTCAAGTTTCTTGCTTTATCACTCTACTGTGCTAAAGTATCGGACAGCACTTGGGGATGGCGCTGCGGAAGCGCCCGCAATCGGCAGCCATTCCCGCATCTGCAACCGAAAACGGGCCGATGCCCGCAACCGCACGATGAAAGGCAGGATGAATCAGATGAACTTCGTGACGCCTTCGGGTTTCCGCGACGTGCTCACCGACGAGGCGGTGCTGCGCGAGCAGGCGGCCCAAGCGGTGCAGGCCAACATGGCGGCCAAGGGCTATCTTCCGGTGGAAACGCCCACGCTCGAGGTAATGGACGTGCTGCAGGCCGGCGGCAGGCTGCCGGGCACCCCGTTCAAACTCTTCGACGCGCGCGGCGACCTTCTGGCCATGCGCCCCGATGTTACGCTGCAGATCGCCCGCATGTGCGCCACGCGCCTGGCCGGCCAGCCCGGGCCGTTCCGCTTCCGCTACATGCAGCGAGTGTTCCGCGAGGCCGAGGGCCAGACGCGCGCCGAGCCGCGCGAGACCACGCAGATGGGCGTCGAGCTCATCGGCCAGGCGGGCGCGGCGGCCGACGCCGAGGTGGTCGGCCTGCTTGCTGAGTCGCTCAAGCTCGCCGGTGTGGCCGACTTCAAGATCGCGCTCGCATCGGTGTCGGTGCTGCGCGCGCTGTTGGCAAGCTGCGGCGCCGCGCCGCAGTGGCGTCAGGCCGTGCTCGACGCGTACCATACGTCGAACTTCGTCACGCTCGACGAGCTGACCGCAGGCGACGGCGCGCAGGGCGTCCCTCCGGTGTTCGCCCAGGCCATCGGCAAGCTCGCCCGCATCCGCGGCGGGCGCGCCGCCATCGCCGAGGTGCGCGAGCTGGTGGCCCCGCTGGGCTGTGAGACGGGTCTTGACGGTCTGGAGCAGGCGTTCGACCTGCTGGAGGCCGCGGGCCTGGCCGACTGCATCCAGGTCGACTTCTCCGTTATGAGCAGCTTCGATTACTACACCGGTATCGTGTTCGAGGCCTACGCGCCGGGGCTGGGAAGCCCGCTGGGCAGCGGCGGACGCTACGACAACACCATCGGGGCATACGGCGAAAGCCGCCCTGCCGCCGGCTTCGCGTTCTTCCTCGAGCGCGCCATGGCGGCCGCGGCGGCCGCCGACGAGCGCGCCGCATCCGGTACCGGCCAGCGCCCGCTGCGCATCGCCGTGCCGAAGGGCTCGCTCAACGCCGACTCCATCGCGTGCCTGGCGGCGTGCGGCCTGGACGTCACGGGGCTCGACAACCCCGGCCGCCAGCTCATCATCCGCAACCCGGGCGTGGAGTACATCATCGTGCGCCCCTCCGACGCCCCGGCGTTCGTGGAGCTCGGCGCGGCCGATTGCGGCATCTGCGGTGAGGACTCGCTGCTCGAGGCGCAGCCCGAGGTGGTGGAGCTGGCCGACCTGAAGTTCGGCTCCTGCCGCTTCGTGGTGGCCGAGCCCGCCGGCGCCGCCGAGCAGACCGCCGAGCACTATCGTCGCCTGGGCTCCATCCGCATCGCCACGAAGTATCCCAACATCACGCGCGCCCATTACGCCAAAACCGGCACCCAAGTCGAGATCGTGAAACTGCACGGAAACATTGAGCTGGCACCATTGACTGGATTGGCCGAGCGCATCGTCGACATCACGGCCACGGGCACCACGTTGCGCGAGAACAACCTGGTCATCGTGGAGGACGTGCTGTCGTCGACGGCCCGCTTCTTCGCCAACGGCACCTCGCTGCGCACCGATGCGCGCATCGTGGAGCTGGCCGACGCCATGCGCGCCGGCGCCGCGGCGGGCAAGTGGGAGGCCACGGTTATCGCCGGCGGCGTGCAGTCGCCCGAGCCGGCGACCGAATAACAGCTGGTCAGGGCTTCGCGCCCGCAGGCGCCCAGGGGTCGGCACCGCAATGTCAAGGCTGGGAAGACGCCTGCTCGCAGGCGCGGCCGCGACAAGGTATCATCGTGAAAGAGGCCGGAGGGGTCATCCGGCGTGTACATGGAAAGAAGGACAACATGCGTCGCGTCATCCTGAACAAAGGCGAGCAATTCTCCAACAAGCACCTCAAGCGCACGGGCGCGTTCAACGCCCGCGCCATGGAGGCGGCAACGAACATCATCGAGCAGGTTCGCGAACAGGGCGATGCGGCCCTGCGCGAGCTGACCGAGCGCTTCGACGGCGTGGCCATCGAGAACTTCCGCGTGCCGGCCGAGGCCATCGAGGCCGCTGCGGCGAAGGTCGATCCCAAGACCGAGGAGGCGCTCAAGAAGGCCGCCAAGCAGATCCGCGAGTTCCACGAGCGTCAGGTCAAGCAGAGCTGGTTCTCCGTGCGCGAGGACGGCGCCCTGGTCGGTGCGAAGGTCACCCCGCTTGAAAGCGTGGGCATCTACGTGCCCGGCGGCCGCGCGCTCTACCCGTCCACGGTGCTCATGAACGCCCTGCCCGCTGCGGTCGCCGGCGTCGAGCGCATCGTGTGCGTCACGCCGCCCACCAAGGACGGCAGCATCGACCCGGTGGTGCTCGAGGCGTGCCGCCTGGCAGGCGTCACCGAGATCTACACGGTTGGCGGCGCGCAGGCAGTGGCGGCGCTGGCCTACGGCACCGAGACCATCGAGCCGGTCTGCAAGATCACGGGCCCGGGCAACGCGTTCGTGGCCGCTGCGAAGAAGATCGTCTCCGGCGATGTGGGAATCGATATGATCGCCGGCCCCTCCGAGGTGTGCGTCGTGGCCGACGAGACCGCCGATCCCGCCATGGTGGCCATCGACCTCATGGCCCAGGCCGAGCACGATCCGCTGGCAAGCTGCTACCTGGTCACGTTCGACGAGGGCTACGCCGACAAGGTCGAAGCCGCCATCGAGGGCCACATGAAGGCTTCCACGCGCGCCGAGATCACTACCGCCTCGCTGGCCGATCAGGGCCTCGTGGTCATCTGCGACTCCATGGAGCAGGCAATCCAGTCCGTCAACGTCATCGCCCCCGAGCACCTCGAGCTGCACTTCGACGGCGCGTTCGAGCAGCTCGGCGCCATCCGCAACGCCGGCGCCATCTTCGTGGGCGAGTGGACCCCCGAGGCCGTGGGCGACTACGTGGCCGGCCCCAACCACACGCTTCCCACCGGCGGCACCGCGCGCTACGCTTCGCCGCTTTCCACCGACGAGTTCGTCAAGCACTCCAGCGTCATCCAGTATTCCGCGAAGTCGCTGGCAAACGACGCCGACGCCGTCATCGCCATCGCCCGTCACGAGGGCCTGTGGGCGCACGCTCGCAGCGTCGAGCTGCGCAAGGCGCTCGTGGAGACCGGCGATATCTACGGCTTGGACGGCTCCGATGAATAGCGTCCGCGCATCCGCCCCGCAGCTGGCCGACATCACGCCCTACGACCCGAAGTACCTTCCGGCGCGCGCGTACCTGTCGGCAAACGAGAACCCTTGCGACGTGGAGACCGAGGTTCGCAACGAGATCAAGCGCGAGATCGACAAGGTGGCCTTCAACCGCTATCCCGACCCCTTGGCCAACGAGCTGCGCGACATGATCGCCGAGGCCAACGGCCTTGACCGCGATTGCGTGCTCGTGGGCAACGGCGGCGACGAGCTGCTGTTCGACACGGCGCTGGCCTGGGGCGGGCCGGGGCGCAAGTTCCTCAACATGCCGCCCACGTTCTCGGTGTACCAGAACAATGCCGAGCTCACCAACACCGAGGTGGTCGACATCCCGCGCCGCGACGATTACACCATCGACGAGGAGGCGGTGCTGTCCCGCGTGGCGCGCGGCGACATCGATTACGTTATCGTCACCAGCCCGAACAACCCCACGGGCGACCTGGCCGACGAGCGCTTCATCCTGCGCCTGCTCGACGCAACCGACGCGCTCGTCATGGTCGACGAGGCGTACTTCGAGTTCTCGCGCGGCACGGTGCGCCCCTACCTGGCGCAGCATAAGAACCTGGTCATCCTGCGCACGTTCTCCAAGGCGTTCTCGCTTGCCGGCGTGCGCGTGGGTTACCTGCTGGGAAACCCCGAGGTCATCCGCGAGTTCTTGAAGGTGCGCCAGCCGTACTCGGTGGACGCGGTGTCGCAGGCCATCGCGCGCGTGGTCTTCCGCAACCGAGCGAAGTTCGAGCGCGGTATCATGCAGATCGTCTCGGAGCGCGGGCGCGTGTTCCGCGAGCTCTCGCAGCTGCCGGGCGTCACGGCGTACCCCTCGAACGCCAACTACATCCTGTTCCGCACAGAGGGCGCGGGGGAGGTTTGGCAGCAGCTCTACGACCGCGGCATCCTCGTGCGCGACTTCAGCCGCGCGCCCATGCTGCAGGATTGCCTGCGCGTCTCTATCGGCAGCCCCGAGGAGAACGACGAGTTCCTGGCCGCGCTGCGGGAGATCCTGTCGAAGTAAAGGCTCGGGGGACGTAGCGCTAACTGTCCGGAGTCGCTGCACATACGACGAAAGAAAGGCGAACAGCAATGAGCGAACGCGTTGCGCATATCGCGCGCACCACGAAGGAGACCGATATCGACCTGTCCGTCGGGCTTGATGGCACGGGCTCTACGGATGTGGAGACGGGCATCGGGTTTTTCGACCACATGCTCACCGCGTTCGGGCGCCACGGCCTGTTCGACCTGCAGGTTCGCTGTAAGGGCGACCTTGAGGTGGATGGCCACCACTCGGTGGAGGACACGGGCATCGTCATGGGGCAGGCGTTCGCGCAGGCGCTCGGCGACAAGCGCGGCATCCGCCGCTTCGGCGACATCGCCATGCCCATGGACGAGGCGCTTATCATGGCGGCCGTGGACATCTCGGGACGCGGCCAGCTGTATTGGGATGCCGATGTCCCCGCGGTGATGGTGGGCGCCTTCGATGCCACGTTGGCGAAGGAGTTCTTCATCGCCTTCGCCGCCAACGCCGGCGTCACGCTGCACATCCGCCAGCTTGCCGGCGAGAACACGCACCACGTCATCGAGGGCATGTTCAAAGCGGTGGCGCGCGCCATGCGCCAGGCCTGCGAGCCCGACCCCCGCATGGGCGACGCGCTGCCGTCCACGAAGGGGATGCTGTAGCCGCGCATGCCTGCTTGGCGGCAGCCGGGACGCCCGACATCGCGGGCGCCCGCGGCGCGCCGTTTGAACGGGGCTGAACGGGGGACGGAGGTGCGTTCATGAGCGCCCCTCCGTGTCTCGGTCGACGACCGTGAACGCACCTCCGTCCCCCGTTCGCGCTTCGTTCGGGGCACACCGCCCTCACTGACTTTTATTGGACCTGCGAGATGTAAGAGACGCCTATGATCGCTGTTGTTGACTACAAGAAGGGTAACCTGCTATCCGTTGAGCGCGGTTTGCGCGCTGCCGGAGCCGACGCCCGCATCACCGACGATGCCGCCGAGATAGCCGCCGCCGACGCCATCGTCTTGCCGGGCGTGGGCGCGTTCGCCGACGCCGCGGCCACCATGGACGAGCTCGGCCAGACCGAGGTCATCCGCCGCCGCATCGCGGAAGGGGTGCCGTTTTTGGGCATCTGCCTGGGCGAGCACCTGCTGTTCGAGGAGGGCGCGGAAGGTGCCGACGCCGACGGAAACCCGCGCGGTCTGGGCGTGCTGCCCGGATGCGTGGATCGCATGCCGCGCCAGGACGCCGAGGGCCGTGCGTACAAGGTCCCGCACGTGGGCTGGAACACCGTTGATTTTCCTGCCGGCGCGCCGGAGAACCCGCTGTTCGCGGGCATTCCTTCGGGTACGTACTTCTACTTCACCCACAGCTATATCGCGCCTGATGGGCCGTTCGCCATCGCGCACACCACGCACAGCGTGACGTTCCCGTGCGCCGTGCAGAAGGGCAACGCGTTCGGCGTGCAGTTCCACCCCGAGAAAAGCTCGGACGCCGGCGCGGCCGTGTTGCGCAATTTCGTCGAGATCGCCAAGGCGGCATCGCCCGCCTTGCAAGGTTAGGAGGCCGCCATGTACCTGCTCCCCGCAATCGATATCCTGGGCGGCAAGGCCGTTCGTCTGGCGAAGGGCGATTACAACCAGGTGACCGTGTACAACGACGACCCCGTGGCGCAGGCGCGCGCCTTCGAGCAGGCCGGCGCCCAGTGGGTGCACGTGGTCGATCTGGACGGCGCGCGCAGCGGCGTCCCGGAAAACATCGCCATCGTGGAGCGCATCGTGCGCGAGACGTCGCTGTCCGTCGAGATCGGCGGCGGCATCCGCAGTCTGGAGACGCTCAAGCGCCTGGCGGATGTCGGCGCGGCGCGCATGGTGCTCGGCACCGCGCTCGTCAACGACCTCGAGCTTGCGCGCGCGGCGGTGGCCGCGGTGGGCGGCGACCGCCTGACCGCCGGCATCGATGCGAAGGGCGGGGAAGTGGCCGTCTCCGGCTGGATCGAGGGCTCGGGCGTGGCCGCCGCCGACCTGGCGCGCGCGATGGGCGCCGCCGGGTTCAAGCACATCGTCTACACCGACATCGCGCGCGACGGCATGCAGACCGGCATCGACGTGCAGGCTTACGTCGACATGGCGAACGCGTTCGGCAACCCCGTCATCGCCAGCGGCGGCGTGGCAAGCCTCGCCGACATCGAGCGCCTGGCGCCGGTGGCGGAAAGCATCGAGGGCGTCATCACCGGCAGGGCCGTCTACGAGGGCACGCTCGACGTTGCCGAGGGCGTCTCCCTTTGCGCCAGCCTAACGGCCGCGCGATCCTAATGCCCTAAAGGCGCCGAGCGCCGGCCGTTTCGCGGCGAAGCCGGGCGCTGCGCTTGCCTGCGCAACGTTCCCCGGTTCCGCAACGCGGCAGCCGGCACCTTCCCGTCGATTCCCCCCTTTCCCCGAGCCGTTGAGGAGCAGATATATGTTGGCAAAACGCGTGATCCCCTGCATGGACGTGAAGGACGGCCGTGTGGTGAAGGGGGTCAACTTCGTGAACCTGCGCGATGCGGGCGACCCCATCGAGCTGGCGCAGCGCTATGACGAGCAGCGCGCCGACGAGGTGATCTTCCTTGATATCACCGCCACCAGCGACAAGCGCGAGACCACTGTCGACCTTGCAAGCCGCGCCAGCGCGCAGCTGCACCTGCCGTACTGCGTGGGCGGCGGCTTCCGCAGCGTCGCCGACATCCGCCGCATGATAGCCGCTGGCGCCGACAAGGTGTCGGTCAACAGCGCGGCGGTGGACAACCCGCAGCTCATCTCGGACGCCGCCGCCGCGTTCGGCACGCAGGCCATCCTGTGCGCCATCGACGCGAAGCAGGTGGCCGGCAACCCCAACAAGTGGGAGGTCTACGTGCACGGCGGCCGCACTGCAACGGGCATCGACGCCGTGGAATGGGCCGTCGAGGCGGCTCGCCGCGGCGCTGGCGAGATCTTGCTGACCAGCATGGATCGCGACGGTAGCAAGGACGGCTTCGACTGCGCGCTCACCCGCGCGGTGGCTCGCGCGGTGGATATTCCCGTCATCGCTAGCGGCGGCGTGGGCAAGCTCGAGCACTTCGCCGAGGGCATCATCGACGGCGAAGCCGATGCCGTGCTGGCCGCCAGCGTCTTCCACTTCGGCGAGTTCACGGTGTCCCAAGTCAAGGAGTACATGCGCAGCCAGGGCATCCCCGTGCGCCTCTAGAAAGGACCACCCATGCAAACCGAGCTCCCCGAGCTGAAATACAACGCCGACGGGCTGATCCCGTGCATCGTGCAGGATGCGGAAACGCGCGAGGTGCTCATGATGGCGTGGATGAACGCCGAGAGCCTGGCGCTTACGCTTGAGCGCGGCGAGACGGTGTTCTGGAGCCGCAGCCGTCAGGAGCTGTGGCACAAGGGCGCCACCAGCGGCAACACGCAGAGGATCGTCGAGCTTCGCTACGATTGCGATGCCGACACGCTTCTGGCGCTCGTGCATCCGGCGGGCCCCGCTTGCCACACCGGCGCCACCAGCTGCTTCTTCCGCACGCTGGCCAAGTTCGAGTAGGCGCTTGGCCGTCATCGCGCTTGCGGGGGGAACGGCGGCAAACTCGCTCACGCGCAGTTGCCCGTAGACGCTTCGCCGTCATCGTGCCCCGCTGAGAACCGAATACGCGAAAGCTTGAAGGCCGGGTCATCCCGGCTTTCGTGCGTTTTGCGCGCTTGTTGTGCCCGGTCATGCGCTTCGGGTGGTTATCGGCGATGACTTGCTTGCGCGCACCCGGCGCCTGCGCTATTCTGCCCCTAGCTTTATTTTCTCGAAGGAAACCCTTCCCATCATCAAGTTCCCGCTTCCCATCAACGCTCTTTCTATGCGCAAAGCGGGTAACAACCCATATATATAAGGAGGAATAAGGGTGAAGTTCTTTCTGGACACGGCAGATCTAGCCGAAATCGAAGAGGCTGCTAGCTGGGGCGCGCTGGCAGGCGTCACCACCAACCCGTCGCTGTACGCCAAGATCGGCGGCAAGTTGGACGACTTCCATAACCACATGAAGCGCATCTGCGACATCGTGGGCCCGGACTGCCCGGTTTCCGCCGAGACCGTCGCCATGACGCGCGACGAGATCGTCGCCGATGGCCGCAAGCTGGCCGAGATCGCCCCGAACATCGTGGTGAAGATCCCCACCATGGTCGAGGGCCTCGCCGCCACCCACACGCTGGCCGCCGAGGGCATCCCGGTGAACATGACGCTGTGCTTCAGCGTGCCGCAGGCGCTGCTGGCCGCACGCGCCGGCGCCCGCTACATCAGCCCGTTCATCGGTCGTTTCGATGACATTTCCGAGGACGGCCTTGAGCAGGTCGGCAACATCGTGACCGCCATCAACAACTACGACTTCACGGCCAACACCGCCAACGGCGAGCAGATCGAGATCATCGCCGCCTCCGTGCGCAGCGCCAACCATGTCACGCAGTGCGCGCTCATGGGCGCCGACATCGCCACCGTCCCGTTCGGCGTGCTGAAGAAGATGGTGCAGCATCCGCTCACCGACCGCGGCCTGGACTCCTTCATGAAGGACTGGGAGAAGGTAGCTAACGCATGAGCGACGAGCAGAATGTAGCGGAGGCGCCGCAGCAGGGCGCCCCCGCGGCCGATGCGGCGCCGGCTGCTCCCAAGCGCCGCCCGGGCCGTCCGCGCAAAAGCGCCGCCTCGTCTGGCAAGGCCTCTTCCGAGGCTTCTTCCGACGTCGCATCCGACGCCCCGGCCGATGGGGCCGATAGTGCCCCGAAAACGCCGGCCAAGCGCCGCCCGGGCCGTCCTCGTAAGAAGGCCGCGCCCGCCCAGAAGGCCGAATCCGCCCCTGCTGCGAAGGCCGATGCCGCCGCGAAGCCTGCTTCCGCGGTGAAGGCGAAAAAGGCGAAGGAGGCTCCTGCCGAGTCCGAGGCCGCCGCATCCAAGGCGCAGACCGCCGAGGCCGCCCAGCCCGCCGAGACGGTAACGGGCACGCCGGCAAGGCGCCGTCCGGGCCGTTCGCACAAGAAGATCGCCACCGCGCCCGTCGCCGCTCAGGCGGCCCCCACGCAGGACGCATCCGGCAAACAGCAGGCTCCCGAGGCCGCAGAAACCGTCGAAACCGCGCAAGCTCCCGCCGAAGCAGCCGGCTCCGACCAGCAGGCACCCGCCAAGGACATGGCCCCGGGCCGCGCGGCACGCGCCGCGCGCACGCCGCGCAAGTCGGTGCGCGCCCAGGGCGTCAACCGCGATGGCCGCTCCGAGCAGCATGAGGGCCGCGGCAAGGCCGACGCCCGCGAAGGCGTCGAGCGCGCCGAGGGCCGCAGCTCCGGCAACGCCGGCGCCGACCGCCACCAGCGCAACGACCGCAATGGCCGCAAGAACGGCAACGATCGCAACGACCGTCACCAGCGCCATCAGCGCAATAACAACCGCGAAGTGGTCCCCAGCGTCAACAAGGACGACCTTGCCAAGCTCAAGGTGGCCGAGCTGCGCGCGAAGGCCGCCGAGCTCGACGTCGACGTGGCGGGCCTGAAGAAGGCCGAGCTTATCGACGCTGTGTACGACGCGTCCCTGAAGGCGGAGGGCTTCGTGGAGGTCGAGGGCATCCTCGACATCATGCAGGACGGCTACGGCTTCCTGCGCACCAACGGCTATCTGCCCAGCGAGCAGGACTGCTACGTGGGACTTTCCACCATCCGCCGCAACGGCCTGCGCAAGGGCGACAAGCTCACCGGCACCACGCGCCCGGCGCGCCCCAACGAGAAGTACGCCGCCGTGCAGAAGGTGGCCACCGTCAACGGCAAGCCCGTCGAGGAGCTGGGCCGTCGCGTGCGCTTCGGCGACCTCACGCCGGTCTATCCCGACGAGTGCCTGACCATGGAGCATGGCCAGACCACCATCACGGCGCGCGTCATCGACCTGGTCAGCCCCATCGGCAAGGGCCAGCGCGGCCTGATCGTCAGCCCGCCGAAGGCCGGCAAGACCACCATCCTGAAGGATATCGCCGCGGCCATCAGCGCCAACAACCCCGAGGTGCATCTCATGTGCCTTTTGGTCGACGAGCGCCCCGAGGAAGTCACGGACATGCAGCGCTCCATCAAGGGCGAGGTCATCTCCTCCACCTTCGATATGCCCACCGAAAACCACATCCAGGTTTCCGAGCTGGTCATCGAGCGCGCAAAGCGCCTGGTGGAGGATGGCAAGGACGTCGTGGTGCTGCTCGACAGCCTCACGCGCCTGGCGCGCGCCTACAACCTGGCGCAGCCCGCGTCCGGCCGTATCCTGTCCGGCGGCGTGGACTCCACGGCCCTGTACCCGCCGAAGAAGTTCCTGGGCGCGGCCCGAAACATCGAGGGCGGCGGCAGCCTGACCATCCTCGCGTCGGCCCTGGTGGAAACGGGCTCGAAGATGGACGAGGTCATCTTCGAGGAGTTCAAGGGCACGGGCAACATGGAGCTCAAGCTCGACCGTAACCTGGCAGACCGCCGCATCTTCCCGGCCATCGACCCGGTGGCATCGGGAACGCGCAAGGAAGACCTGCTGCTCGATCCGCAGAAGGCCCCGCTCATCTGGGCGGTTCGCCGCATCCTTGCGAACACGAACAACACCGAGCGCGCCATGGACATGCTCATCAAGTCCTTGAAGCGCACCGACGACAACGACGAGTTCCTTATGCGCACGGCGAAAAAGGCCCAGCACAACAACGGGAACGCAAATGCAAACCTGGAGTTCTAGGGGAGACATATTTAGATGGCGACAATGCATGACAACAACGAAACGGTTGCCTGGCCCAAGCGCGCGGTGGTCACGGCCGGCATGCCCTACGGCAACAAGCCGCTGCATTTCGGGCATATCGCCGGCGTGTTCGTGCCCGCCGACTGCTTCGCGCGCTTCCTGCGCGACCGCATCGGCGCGGAAAACGTCCGCTTCATCAGCGGCACGGACTGCTTCGGCTCGCCCATCAACGAGGGCTACCGCAAGCTGGTGGAGGCCGGGCAGTTCGACGGCACCATCGAGGATTACGTGCTGCGCAACCACAACCGCCAGAAGGCCACGCTGGATTCCTATGACATCAGCCTTGATATCTACGAAGGCTCCAACATCGGGCATTCCGGCGAGGTCCACCAGCTCATCAGCGAGGCGTTCATCAAGAAGCTGCATGAGAACGGCTGGCTGCAGAAGCGCGCGACGCTGCAGTTCTACGACCCCGAGGCCGGCACGTTCCTGAACGGCCGCCAGGTGCAGGGCCATTGCCCCGTGCAGGGCTGCAAGTCCGAGCACGCCTATGCCGATGAGTGCGACCTAGGCCACAGCTATGCGCCTGAGGATCTTATCGCGCCGAAGTCCTCGCTCACCGGCGTCACGCCCGAGATGCGCCCGGTGGAGAACTGGTATTTCGACCTGCCGGCGTTCAACGGCTTCCTGAAAAAGCACGTGGAGGCCCTTGAGGCCGACCCCGAGGTGCGCCCCATCGTGCCGCAGACCATCAAGGAGTTCTTGGCCCCGCCGGTGGTCTATATCAAAAACGAGCTGTACGACCAGTATCTGGAAATCGCCGACAAGCTCGCGCATCATCAGTACCATGAGGCCGAGAAGGGCAAGCAGTCCTTCGAGATCGAGTTCGACACCATCGACGACCGCGATGCGGCACGCGACGTGCTTGCCGCGGCGGGCATCCGCTTCCGCACGGGCAAGGCGCTCGTTCCCTTCCGCATCACCGGTAACATCGAGTGGGGCGTGAAGGCGCCGGTCATCGACGGGCTCGAGGGCCTGACGGTGTGGTGCTGGCCCGAAAGCCTGTGGGCTCCCATGAGCTTCACCATGGCCGTCAACGACAAGATGGGCCTGCCGCGCGGCAGCTGGCGCGACTTCTGGTGCTCGGAAGACGCGCAGGTCTACCAGTTCATCGGCCAGGACAACCTGTACTTTTACGGCGTGGCCCAGCCGGCGCTCATCGAGGCGCTGCGCCCGGGCGATATCCTCGCGCCCGGCGAGACGGACACGCCCCTGCGCCAGACCAGCCTCATCGCCAACCATCACATCCTGCTCGGCAACAAGAAGGCCTCGTCGTCGGGCTCGGTCAAGCCGCCTACGGCCGACGAGCTGCTGGAGCATTACACCGTCGAGCAGCTTCGCGCACACTTCCTGGCGCTTGGCCTGGATCAGAAGTCCGTGGGCTTCAAGCCCAAGCCCTTCGACCCCGACGAGGCGAAGCGCAACGACCCGCGCGTAGCCGACCCGGTTCTCAAGGAGGGCACGCTGCTCACCAACGTGTTCAACCGTCTGGCACGCAGCTGCTTCTACGAGGCGCAGAAGAACTTCGAGGGCTGGATGCCGCTCGGCGAGGTGTCGCCTGAGGTGCGCGAGCGCGCGCACGCCTGCATGAACGAGTACGACAAGACCATGCACAAGGCCGAGCTGCACACGGTCATGTCCATCATGGACACGTTCATCCGCTGGGCGAACAAGTACTGGACGGACAACATCCGCACCGCCGAGAAGGAAGGCGACGAGCAGCTGCGCCGTCAGGTGCTCGTGGACTGCTTCTACCTGCTTCGCGTGTCCACGCTGCTCATGCACCCCGTGGTGCCGAAGGGCTGCGAGAAGATCGCCGATTACCTCAGCTTCGAGTTCGACGACTTCTTCAGCTGGAACTTCGATTTCGAGGGCATGGACGAGCTGTGCCACGGCGCCGAGCTCGAGGATGGGCGCCATCGCATCCGCGAGCTTCCCCCGCGCTTCGACTTCTTCTCGAAGCACCCCTCGCAGTTCAAGTAGGGTCTCAAAGCACGGCATCCGATCAGGCTGGCCAGCTGCGGCAACGCGGCTGGCCGGCCTTTTCATGGGTGCGGAAAGATTGGTTTGCATATGCACGTTGATTTGTATTCCGACGGCGCCTCGCGGGGCAACCCCGGGCCGGGCGGGTACGGCAGCATCCTGCGCTTCGTCGACAGCAAGGGCGGGGTGCACGAACGGGAGTTCTCGCAAGGGTATCGCTGCACCACGAACAACCGTATGGAGCTGCTCGGCGCCATCGTGGCCCTTGAGGCGCTCAAGCGCCCCTGCCACGTGACGCTGTACTCCGATTCCCAATATCTGGTGAACGCGTTCAACCAGCACTGGGTGGACGGCTGGCTCAAGCGCGGGTGGAAGAACTCGCAGAAGCAGCCGGTGAAGAACTCCGATCTGTGGAAACGCATGCTCAAGGCGAAGGAACCCCACGACGTGGAGTTCGTCTGGGTCAAGGGCCATGCCGGCCATGCCGAGAACGAGCGCTGCGATGCGCTGGCAACCTCCGCGGCCGACGACCCATCGCGCCATAAGGAGGACGCTGGCTTCCGCGGCTAGGCGATGGCGCAAGTCACTGTCAGGAACGGGCAGGCGGAGCGGGCCGGGGTTGAATCCCCGGTTTCGCCCCACCTGCCCGTTCTCCATATATGCAGGTTGCCTCACCTGGGCGTATGCCCGTTCAGTGCAAAAGGTACCGCGCTTGTTGCCAGGGTGATACAGTGGCGTAAGCGATTTTGCAACCGAGAAGGAGGTTCGTGCATGCAACAGGAAATGAAGCTGCGCCGCCGCATCGCCGGTGGAGCGATGGCTTGCGTCCTGTCCTGCGGCCTTATGGTTCCGCAGCTGGCATTCGCCACCCCTGATTCATCTTCCAAGCAGGCAGAGGCCCAGGCGGTCCTGGCCTCGCTCAACTCCATGCAGTATCAGCTCGATCAGGCGTCGGCCGACTATGGCCAGGCGCTCGAGGAGCAGGCTCAGGCCCAGCAGTCCGCCGATCAGGCGCAGGAGCGTATCGACCAGATCAACGTCGAGATCGCCGACGTGCAATCCCGTTTGGGCGATCGCGCGCAGAGCATGTACCGCACGGGCGCCAGCTCGTTTTTGGACTTGCTGCTCGGCTCCACCTCGTTCAGCGAGTTCGCCACGAACTGGGACCTGCTGAACAAGGTCAACGATAACGATGCCGAGCTCGTGCAGCGCAACAAGGACCTGCGCACCGAGGCTCAGGAGCAGAAGGCCACGTTCGAAGAGCAGAGCCGCACCGCCGCTGCCAAGGCATCCGAGGCTAAGCAGATCCAGGACGATGCTCAGGCCACCGTTAACTCCATGCAGCAGACCTATGACGGCCTTTCGGCCGAGGTGGCAACGCTGGTGGAGGAAGAGCGTGCCGCACAGGCGGCCGCTGCTGCCGCAACCGCCCAGCAGACCGTCGACCAGTCCGCTGCTCAGGCTACCCAGCGTATGGGCATCGCCGGCGCCACGAACAACAACGCCAATGCCGGCGGCAATGGCGGTAACGGCGGCGCTGCCGATAACGGCGGTGGCGACACGTGGACCGACAACTCCGGCGACTCCGGCAACACCGGTTGGACCGATAACGGCAACTCGGGCAACACCGGCAATTCCGGCAACTCGGGCGGTTCCAGCAGCTGGACGCCGTCTTACAACGCCTCCACGGGCAATGCCATCGTCGACCGCGCGTACAGCTGCATCGGCGCACCGTACGTGTGGGGTGGCGTAGGCCCTGACGGCTTCGACTGCTCCGGTTTGGTCAGCTATGCGCTCACCGGCAGCAATTCGCGCTACGGCACCACGTACACGTTCATGGGTATGTCCCAGGTATCCGACCCGCAGCCCGGCGACATCTGCACCAGTTGGTCGCACTGCGGCATCTATATCGGCGGCGGCCAGATGATCCATGCCCCAACCTTCGGCCAGACGGTATGCGTCAGCTCCGTGCAGTCCGACATGATCATCGTTCGCCCCTGGTAGCGTTTCCCGCTTCGGCGGCCCGTCGGCAAGCATTCAAGCCGGCAGCGCCGAAATACCTGCAGCAAACAACGAGCCCCAAGCTGTTCATCAGCTTGGGGCTCGTTCGCGTTTGCAGGGGTGTTAGCTCGGCAGGAAAGGCTGCTTGAAGCCGGGGCTGGCGAAAGGGGCGCCGAGCCAATCATGCCTATGGAACATTCGGCCTCATTGCCAGTGGGGGAGGGCGTCTAATTTCGCGAAGGGCGGGTGTCGGCAAAATCATGCCAGCGGGGCATGTAACCCTAATCGGCGCGCGCCCGCGCTTCCGCGATACCGCGCTAGCCTTCGCAGGCCTGCGTGATGAGCTTGCGCAAGGCGTCGAAGCCCTCGCGTTTCTCGCTGGATGTCACCAGCATGGGAACGCCGTCGGGTAGGGCCAGCTGGCGGCGCAGCACCGATACCTGCTTGTTCTGCTGGTTGCGGGAGAGCTTATCGGCCTTCGTGAGCACCACGGCGAACGGAAGCCCCGCCTCCATGAGGAAGTTGATCATGTTCAGATCGAGCTGCTGCGCTTCGTGGCGGATGTCGACCAGGCTGACCACCAGCGCGAAATTGCGGTCTTGGTTGAAATAGCCCTCGATCAGCTCCGCCCAGCGGCCCTTCTCGGATTTCGCCACGCGCGCGTAGCCGTAGCCGGGCAGGTCGACGAAACGGGCGCCTTCGGTTGCGAAGAAGTTGATGGTGGACGTCTTGCCGGGCTTCTGCGAGACCTTCGCCAGGCTTTTTCGGCCGAACAGGGCGTTGAGCATGGACGACTTGCCCACGTTCGAACGGCCGGCGAACGCCACTTCCGGAAGCGTCGAGGGAGGCAGCTGCGACGAGATGCCGAACGAGCGCTCGAAGGTTACGTTGTTGAAGTTCATACGATGCTCCAAATGGTTCGAAATCAGTGCTTGCATCATGATAGCGTGCTTCGCCCTGCGGAAACGCCCACGTCATCCGCCATCCGCAATAACCCCGTATGACGGCAAGCGGGGATTTCGAGAAAAAAGTTGCCATAGATTGACAATATGTCAGCTGCGTCATACTCTTTCGAACGGAGTAAAAGTTATTGGGGTCGAACATCGCTGAATGCATAGCGATGGTCAGCACAAGAAAGGACGGAGAAGATGAAACTCAAAAAGCGCGATGGTTGGATGATCGCCGGCGGTTTCGCCCTGGGCACGCTGGGCTTGAAGGCGCTGAGCAGCTCCACGGCGAAGAAATGCTACGTGCAGGGCGTTGCCAAGGGCCTGCAGGCCAAGGCCGCTTATCAGGATGTGGTCGAGCAGGCCAAAGCCCAGGTCGACGACATCGTGGCCGAGGCCAGCTACATCAACGAATCAGCAAAGGCCGAGCAGCCTGCGGCCGATGGCGAATAACGCGAAGATGTCGCTATGAAATATCAGATCGCAAATGAGCTTCCGGGCCGTTTGCGCGTGAAGCTGGCGGGCCCTGTCCCGCCAGCGGACTTAGATGCGCTGTATCGTGTGCTGGGCGCATGCCCCGACATCGCGAAGTCAACCGTCTATCCGCGCATCGGCAGCGTGGCCCTGGTATACAACGCCGCTCCCGGCTCCCGCGCCCGCGTGCTCGAGCATCTTACAGGCATCGACGCGGCGGCCATCGCCAAGGCGAAGCAGGGCTGCGGCCTCGAGCTTGCCCCGCGCTCGCATTCCCTGCTCATGGACCTGGCATCGCTGGTAGGCTTCCATTTCATGCGCCGTTGGTTCCTGCCCGCGCCCTTGGCGGCAGCCTGGACGGTGCTCAGCTACCGCAAGTTCCTGTTCGCCGGCCTGAAGTCGCTGGCGGCGGGCCGGCTGGACGTCCCCGTGCTCGACGCGGCGGCCATCGGCATATCGTTCGCGAAGCGCGACCCGCGCACGGCGGGGCTCACCATGCTTCTGCTCAACGCGGGCGAGACGCTTGAGGAGTATACGCGCAGCCGCTCGGAGGGAGCGCTCATCAACGCGCTGCTCGATCTGCCCGAGACCGCTCAGCTGGTGGAAGGCGACACCGAGGTGCAGGTTCCCTCCAGTACCCTGCGACAAGGCCAGCTCATCGCCGTGCGCACCGGTATGCCTGTGTGCGTGGACGGCACGGTGGTGCGCGGGTGCGCCATGGTCAACCAGGCGGCGCTTACCGGCGAGCCGCTGGCCGTGGAACGCACCGTCGGCGACGACGTGTTCGCCGGCACGGCGGTGGAGGACGGCGAGATCATCGTCGAGGTGAAGGCCAACGAGGGCCAGACGAAGCTGCGCACCATCGTGAACCTGGTCGAGCAGACCGAGTCCTACAAGTCGCAGACGCAGTCGCGCATGGAACGCCTTGCCGATCGCATCGTGCCGTGGAACTTCCTGCTCGCCGGCATCGTGGCGCTCACCACGCGCAGCCTGGTGAAGACCTCGGCTGCCCTTATGGTCGACTACTCCTGCGCGCTCAAGCTCACCGGTTCCATAGCCGTGCTGTCGGCCATGAGCCAGTCCGCCCAAGCGGGATTCACCGTGAAAGGTTCGCAGCACTTCGAGTCCATGGCGCAGGCCGACGTCATCGTGTTCGACAAGACGGGCACGCTCACCGAGGCAGCCCCGCAGGTGGCGCGCGTGCTTTCCCTTGACGGCTGGGACAATGACGAGGTGCTTCGGTTCGCCGCGTGCTTGGAGGAGCACTTCCCGCACCCGGTGGCCCGCGCGGTGGTGCGCGCCGCTGCCGACAAGGGCCTCGAGCACCGCGAGCGCCACGCCGAGGTGGAGTACATCGTGGCGCACGGCATAGCCAGCTCGCTTGACGGCAAGCGCGTGGTCATCGGTTCGGAACATTTCGTCGTGGAGGACGAGCAGGTTGAGATCTCCGAAGCGCAGAAGGAGCTCATCGCGCGGGAAACCGAGGGGCTCTCGCCGCTCTACCTTGCCGTGGATGGCAAGCTCATGGGCGTCATCGGCGTGCAGGATCCGCTCAAGGCCGGCGTTCCCGAGGCCATCGCCGAGCTTCGCCGCCTGGGGTTTTCGCGCGTCATCATGCTCACGGGCGACAACGAGCGCACCGCCGCGCGCATCGCCGCGCGTGCCGGCGTCTCCGAGTTCCACGCGAACCTGCTTCCCGAGGACAAATATGCTTTCGTCGAGGGTCTCAAGGCGCAAGGCGCGCACGTGGTCATGGTCGGCGACGGCGTCAACGATGCTCCGGCGTTGGCGCTCGCCGATGTGGGCATCGCCATGGGGCAGGGAACCGCGGTGGCCAAGGAGGTGGCCGACATCACGCTCACGGGCGGCCAGCTCGGCTCCATCGTGGCGCTGCGCCGCATGAGCGAGGGCCTCATGGGCCGCTTGAACGGCAGCTTCAAGGAGGTCGTGGCCATCAACTCGACGTTGCTGGCGGCCGGCATCGGCGGCATCATCTCCCCGCAGATGTCCTCGCTTCTGCACAACGCCTCCACCGTCGCGCTGTCCATGCGCAACGGGAAGCGCTACGACGCATAGGCCCGTCGGGAGCCCGCGGGCATCGGCCGATTGGCGGTCATGCATCTAGTGCCGGAGCCCGATGGCGTTCGACGGCCGATGGGCGGTCGCGCGCCCAGGGCCCGCGGCCTTACCTCCAGAAAGGAATTCTCGAACTCAGCCGGACGTGTACGGCTGAGTTCGAGAGCAAATGCGAAGTGTTCGGATGAACTTGAAAATCAACCTTAGGTAGCGGGTTCGTGAAGACCGCACCAAATCTTCAACGCCCCCGTTGCAAACGCCCGGGGGCGTTGTTATAATTCGAGGGCTGTTTTATCACACATGCGTGTGCGACCCTTCCCGCTAGTGGCCGAAATCGGTTGCGGATGAAAGGGGATGACCGCACGCAGAGGACTAACGAATGGAGAGTGTCATGGCTAAGATCAGCATTCAGACCCTGCTCGACGCAGGCGCGCACTTCGGTCACCAGAAGCGTCGCTGGAACCCCAAGATGAAGCCGTTCATCTTCGGCGCCCGCGGTGACATCTACATCCTGGACCTGAAGCAGTCCCTCATGGGCATGGACCAGGCTTACACCTTCGTCTCCAACATCGCCAAGAACGGCGGCTCCGTCCTGTTCGTCGGCACGAAGAAGCAGGCCCAGGAGGCCGTCGCCGACGCCGCCAACCGTTGCGGCATGCCCTACGTCAACGCCCGTTGGCTCGGCGGCATGCTCACCAACTTCGTGACCATCCGTTCCCGCGTCACCCGCATGGAGGAGCTGGAGGCCATGGAGGCCGACGGTCGCATGGCGCTGCTGCCGAAGAAGGAGCAGATCCTGCTGCGCAAGGAGCTGTCCAAGCTGCAGCTCAACCTCAACGGCATCCGCAACATGAAGCGCGTCCCCGACGCCATCTTCGTGATCGACACCAACCGCGAGGAGATCGCCATCCGCGAGGCTCATCGTCTGAACATCCCCGTGGTGGGCACGCTGGACACCAACTGCGATCCCGATGACGTCGAGTACGGCATCCCGGCCAACGACGACGCTATCCGCTCCGTCAAGCTGCTGGCCGACTTCATCGCCGACGCCGTCGTCGCCGGCACCGGCGCCCCCGTTTCCGCTGAGGAAATGGCCGCTCCGGCCGAGGCCGAGGCTGCTCCGGCTGCCGAGGCTGCCGCTCCTGCTGCCGAATAAGCACGGGGCCTAACCCACTGGTGTTGCACGCCGTCGGTCCCCGTAGGGCGGCCGACGGCGTTCGAGGTTATTAACGGCGACGCTCCCAGCGCCGCCGCAACAAGGATAGAAAGGATCCAACGTGGCTGCTATCACCGCTTCCATGGTCAAGGAACTGCGCGAGATGACCGACGCCGGCATGATGGAGTGCAAGAAGGCGCTCGTCGAGGCCGATGGCGATATGGAGAAGGCCGTCGACGTGCTGCGCACCCGCGGTCTGGCCGCTGCCGCCAAGAAGGCCGGCCGCGCCACCAACGAGGGCACCGTCATGACCGTCCTGGCCGATGATGCCAAGTCCGCCGCCGTCGTCGAGCTGAACTGCGAGACCGACTTCGTGGGCATGAACGAGAAGTTCAAGGCCTACGCCGAGAAGCTGGGCCGCGCTGCTCTGGCCGCCAACGCCGCCGACGTCGAGGCTCTGCGCGCCTCCACCTTCGAGGGCGAGCCCGTCGAGGACATCCTCACCGACGCCATCCACGTGCTGGGCGAGAACATCCAGCTCCCCCGCGCCACCACCGTCAACGCCGGTGGCATCGCCTCCTACATCCATGGTGGCGGCAAGATCGGCGTTCTGGTGACCTTCGACGTCGAGGGCATCGACCCCGCTTCCGAGGGCTTCCAGGCTTACGGCCGCGACGTTGCCATGCAGGTTGCCGCCGCTTCCCCGGTGTCCGCCAACCGCGAGTCCGTGCCGGCCGAGGTTGTCGAGCATGAGATGGGCATTTACAAGGCTCAGGCTGCCGAGTCCGGCAAGCCCGAGGCCATCCAGGAGAAGATGGCTACCGGCCGTATGGAGAAGTTCTACAAGGAGAACTGCCTGACCGAGCAGGCCTTCGTCAAGAACCCTGACCAGTCCATCAAGCAGTACACCGACGAGTGCGCCAAGAACCTGGGCGGCACCATCAAGGTGACCGGTTTCGTGCGCTGGGCTCTGGGCGAGACCGCGTAACCAACGCTTTTCGCCACATAGCCAGCGAATCGCAAACGCTGCGGGCCGTTCCTTCGCCCTGCATCCGCCGTCATGCTGCGACATCGGCCGTCGATGCCGCAGCGGAAGCGGACGCAAGGCACGGGGCGGCCCGTTTTCCATTGTCGGGCCATCATCGCTTCTACGCGCTCGCGAATGCATAGTACGTTTGCTTTCATCGTGAAGGCCCGCCTTGCGCGGGCCTTCGCTTTATAATGGGCTTTCGCAATCTAGTTCATACAAGGGGGTTTGCATGTCTGAGAAAGAGATCATCGTCGTCGAGGGCAACAACGTCCTTTCCGGCGAGGTGAGGGTTTCCGGCGCGAAGAACTCGGCTTTGAAGCTCATCGCCGCGTCGCTTTTGGGCCAGGGCGCCTCAACGCTGCACAACGTGCCCCTTATCAGCGATATCGTCGTCATGTCGGAGGTGCTCGAGTGCCTCGGCGCCACCGTTCAGCGCGACGGCCACACCATGGTCATCGACACCGCCCAGGTGACGTCCCATGAAACGCCTTACGAGCTGGTGTCGAAGATGCGCGCGTCCATCAGCGTGCTCGGCCCGCTGGTGGCGCGTTTCGGCCAGGCGCGCGTGGCCATGCCCGGCGGCTGCCAGATCGGCGCTCGCAAGATCGATATGCACCTGGTGGGCCTTGAGGCCCTGGGCGTGGAGTTCACCGTGGACCATGGGTACCTGAACGCCCACACGCCCAACGGCCTGCACGGCGCCGATGTCACGCTGGAGTTCCCCAGCGTGGGCGCTACGGAGAACTGCCTTATGGCCGCCGTCACCGCTCACGGCACCACCTGCATCGAGAACGCCGCGCGCGAGCCCGAGATCGTGGATTTGGCGAACATGCTCAACGCCATGGGCGGTAAGGTCAGCGGTGCTGGCTCATCCATTATCCAGGTGGAAGGCGTGCCGCTGGAAAGCCTGCACCCCTGCGAGCACACCACGGTGGGCGACCGCATCGAGGCCGGCACCTTCTTGGCGGGCGGCGCGCTCACGGGCGGCCCGGTCACAGTGCGCGGCATCGACCCGTCGTACCTGCACATGGCCATCATGAAGCTGCGCGCCATGGGCTGCTGCGTCGAGGCAGGGGAGGATTGGATCACCTGCAGCCGCAACCAGCCGCTGCAGCCCACCGATATCCAGACGCTTCCGCATCCGGGCTTCCCCACCGACCTGCAGGCCCAGTTCATGCTGCTGTGCAGCTTGGCCCACGGCACTTCCATGGTCACCGAGAACGTCTTCGAGAACCGCTTCATGTTCGCCAGCGAGCTGGCGCGCATGGGTGCCGACATCACCATCGAGGACCATCATGCGCTCGTGCGCGGCGTCAACGACCTGCAGGGCACCGACGTGTCCTCCACCGACCTGCGCGCCGGCGCGGCATTGGTGCTGGCGGGCATCGTGGCAGAAGGCGAAACCCGCGTGCACAACATCAAGCACATCGACCGCGGTTACGAGGACTACTGCGGCAAGCTCTCCCAGCTCGGCGCCAACGTGTCGCGCCGCCAGGTTGGCGCGGCCGAATAGCCGGACGGGAGCGTCATGGTCAGGAAACGCAAGGACATCACGCAGATCAACTCCAAGCTCACCTCGCGTCGCATGCGCAGCGCAACCTTGGGAACGCACGTCCCCAAGGTGCGCCCGGCGCATATGAACGCCGACCAGGTGGGCTTCTCCAGCCCGCGCAGGCAGAAGCGCGCGCAGCGCGGCTACGTGAGCAACGTCATGCCCGGCGCTCAGGGCCCGCGAAGCCGTGCCGGTTATGCAAGGGGCCTCGAATTCTCGCCGGGGGTCAAGCGCCGCACGCTCGCGAAACGTGTGGGCATCGCCGTTGCGGTGGTGGCCGTGTTGGCGGCGGTGGCCTACGGCGTGGGCTCGTTCACCCTCATGGGAAACCTTAACGGCAAGCTGGCGCTCAAGGATTCCGATGCTGCCAAGGCGCTTACCGCGGTGAAGTCCGGCGATCCGTTCTACACGCTCGTCGTGGCCGAGCTCGATACGCCCGGCATGCCGAATTCCGCCGAGGGCCCCGATGCGCTTGCCCTGGTGCGAACCGATCCCTCGGGCAAGAACGCCTGTATCATCAGCATTCCCGCCGATGTGCAGGTGTCGCTGAAGGACGGTAAGTATTACCCCATCAGGCAGGCGAGCGTGCGCGAGAGCGATGCCAGCCTGGTCAGCGCCGTTGCCAACTTCGCCGATGTGAACATCTCGCATGTGGTGAAGATCGACGCAGCCGGCCTGGTGCAGCTGGTGGACACGCTGGGCGGCGTGGATGTGGACCTATCCGAAGAGGTCGACGATCCCAACGCCGGCAGCGTGTACCTGCCCGCAGGCAGCCAAACCCTCACCGGTGAGGGCGCCCTTACGCTGGCGCGCGCCACCAACTTCGAGTCGCCGCGGCAGACCCAGGCCGAAAACCAGCGCAAGCTGCTTGAGGCCGTGTCGCTGCGCATGGTGTCGGGAGGCAAGTCCAGCCTGGTCGGCTTGCTCGACCAGCTGCAGGGGGCCTTCGGCACCGACATGGGCTCAAGCGACGCGCTGTCCTTGGCCGAGGGCCTCAAAGGCATGAGCGCAGACTCCGTCACGGGCGCCCTGGTTCCCGGCTACGTCACGCAAAGCGATGGCCAGGATGTGTATGCGGTGTCGAACTCCTCGTGGTCCGAGATGATGGACCGCGTCGATTCAGGGCAGGAGCCCGCCGAGCAGACGCAGGCTGCCACCACCGATCCCGGAAGCTTCACCATCACGCTTAAAAACGGCGGCGGCATCACGGGAGCGGCGGCTTCCATGGAGTCGACGCTCACCTCGAAGGGCTTCAAGGTTTCGGAGACGGGCAACACCGATACCTCCGTGTACAGCGAAACGCTGGTCATCTACAACACCAGCGACGCGCAGCCGGCCGCGCAGACCGTGCTCGATGCCATGGGGGTGGGTCGCTTGGTGCAGAACACCGGCGCCTATTCGTTCGGCACCGATGTGCTGGTTATCCTCGGCAAGGACTGGAAACCATCATCGTAACCCCATCCAAACGCCCGATGGCCCTATCGGGCGCTGTGGTAGAATCGCTCATGATGAACAAAAGACCGAAAGGTAAAGGAGAACCCCATGGTTGAAAAGACCGATGTTGCAGCAGTGCTCGAGCTCATCCGACCCAGCCTGCAGGCTGATGGCGGCGACGTGAAGCTCGTCGACGTCGACGAGGACGGCGTGGTCACCGTCGAGCTGCAGGGCGCTTGCAAGGGCTGCCCCATGTCCCAGATGACGCTGGCCAACGGCGTCGAGCGCATCCTCAAGGAGCGCGTGCCCGGCGTCACCCGCGTGGTGCCGGCGGTCATGTAAGCAGGTAAACATCAGGTAAGCAGGCGGAGAAGGGAAGCGGAAGGCATGAAGTGTTGGGAGTTGCGCGGTTGCTACGAGGATGCCGAGATGAACGGTCGATGCCCGCATAACATTCCCGGCGAACCGTGCCCCGCAGATTGCCACTTCGCCGCCTGCTTCCGTCCCACCCACGTGGTGTGCATCGATTTCGGCAAGCTGCTCAACCCCAGCCGCGATTTCGATGCGGCGGCAAAGGAGATTTGCCGCTTCTGCGAGTTCTTCTTGGAGCACGGGCCGAGCACGGCCGATCGCGCTGGCGAAGGCCCCACCCGTCAGGGTAACCCGAATAGGTTCTTGCTCTAGGGGCTGTTTCGGTGGGGGCCGTGAACATACATGCTGCGTGCCCTAGCTGCGGGTGCGGCACGTTCGATATGGCGCGATACCGCGCCATCATGGTATTGGGCCCTGAAACGGCCTTGTTCACTCTAGATTGCCCCAAATGCGGCGCGCAGGTTCAGCTGTTGCGCACCATCCCCGGCTCGCTTCGTGAAGAGGTTAGGGCAAGCGCTCAACAGGTTGGCGCAGGGGGCTTGAACTAAGGTATCCTTTTCTCCGTTCGACTGCTATGGAACGGAGCTTTTCCCATGTTAAACGAGATATATCGCATGCTCGACCCGGTGGCGTTCGCTATCGGGCCTTTTGTCGTGCGCTGGTACGGTATCGCCTATGTCGCCGGCTTCGTGTGCGCGGCGCTTGTGCTGTGGCAGGTGGCGAAGCGTTGGAAGGTGCGGGTGGATGCGGACAGCCTGCTCACCGTGGTGCTGTGCGCCATCGTGGGTGTGATTTTGGGAGGACGTTTAGGCTACGTTCTCGTTTACGGTGACGGCTACTATTTCTCCCATCCCGCCGAAATCTTGGCGTTCAACCACGGCGGCATGAGCTTCCACGGAGGTCTTATCGGCGCGCTGCTCTCGGGTTTCGTCGCGGCGCGCTTCACCGGCATCCCATATCTCACGCTTGCGGATATGGGATGCATCGCGGCGCCTATCGGCCTATTCTTCGGCCGCTGCGCCAACTTCGTGAACGGCGAGCTGTGGGGTGCGCCCACCAGCTTGCCGTGGGGCGTGGTGTTCGGCGGCACGGCGGGTGCGATGCCTCGTCATCCCTCGCAGCTTTACGAGGCGCTGCTCGAGGGCGTCGTGCTGTTCTGCGTGCTGTACGCCTTGTCGCGCAAGCAGCCGCCGCGTCCGCAGGGGACGTTTTTGGGCGTATTCCTGGTTGGTTACGGCCTGTTCCGCTTCCTCATCGAGTTCGTTCGCCAGCCCGATGCGCAGATCGGCTACCTGTGGGGAGGGTGGTTGACCATGGGCCAGGTTCTCAGCGTGCCGCTTATGATGGCGGGGGTGTGCGCCCTTGTTTATGCCGTTCGCGTCAAGAAACCGCAAAAAGGGCTTCCGTAAATGGTACAAAGTTAGTATCATATAGATACGCAACAGACGGGCTGCGGAAGCGTAACGGGTTGGCGAACATCTGCCCGCGCGCCCTCCGCGCACGCAAGGCGTTTCTATACTGAGAGCAACGGCACCACGGGGGTTGCCGTTGAAACCTGAGAGGGGTTTACCATGGACGTCAAATTCTTCAAGTGCATGCATTGCGGCAACGTGGCCATCAAGCCGTTCGACCAGGGCGTGCCCATGTCCTGCTGCGGCGAGCAAATGGTCGAGCTCCGCGCCAACGACACCGACGCCGCAATGGAGAAGCACGTGCCGCAGGTCGTCGTCGTCGACGGCTCCACGGTTCACGTGAAGGTTGGCGAGGTTGCTCATCCCATGACGCCCGAGCATCTGATCGCGTTCATCGTGCTCGTCACCGAGAAGGGTTACCAGATCGCCCCGCTCACTGCGCAGGATGCCCCTGAGGCAACCTTCGCCTTGGCCGCGGGCGATGCGCCGGTGAAGGCGTACGAGTACTGCAACCTCCACGGTCTGTGGGTCAAGGAAATCTAAGACCCGAGAGCAACGTGCGAACAGGACGGGCCCGCAGCGGTGATGCTGCGGGCCCGTTTTCGTCTCAGCGCGCGCATTCGTCTGATGCTCGCTGCTATTTCACGGAGACTTTGCGGTGACTCTAGCGCAAAAGTGGGGTTTTCCGATTGCCGAGGAATTGCAGCCGTTTAGCGGTATAGTTTTCGAATATGTGAGAAGCAAACCGCAACGGTAAGGTGGCTGCATGGCAAAGCGAACGAAGATCGTGTGCACCCTTGGCCCGTCCGTCGACAGCGAGTCGACGCTCAAAGGGCTGATCAACGCGGGTATGGATATCGCCCGCTTCAATTTCTCGCATGGCTCGCATGATGAGCAGCGTGCGCGCATGGACCGTTTGCGCAAGGTCCGTCGCGAAATGGACAGCCCCTGCGCCATCTTGCTCGACACGAAGGGCCCGGAAATCCGCACGGGCGAGCTGGCGGGTCATAAGCCGGTGCAGCTTATGGCGGGCAACTCGTTCACGTTCACCGAGGCGGCGGTCGAAGGCAGCGATCGCGTGGTCAGCCAAACCTGCAAGGGCCTGGCCGATGTCGTTTCGCCCGGTACGGTCATCCTGGTCGATGACGGGCTCATCGAGCTTGCCGTCGACGGCGTCGAGGGCGGCGACATCCATTGCACCGTGCAAAATTCCGGCATGCTCGGCGAGCGCAAATCCATGAACCTTCCCGGAACATCGCTGCCCCTGCCGGTCATGACCGACCAGGATCGCGCCGACCTGTTGTTCGGCATCGAGCAAGGCGTCGATTTCATCGCCGCGTCATTTATCCGCGATGCCGCGGGCGTGCGCGAGATGCGCGCGTTTTTGAACGAGCACGGCGGTTCCGACATCATGTTCCTCTCGAAAATCGAATGCCACGAGGCCGTTGAGAACATCAACGAGATCATAGAGGCGTCCGACGGCATCATGATCGCCCGCGGCGATTTGGGCGTGGAGGTTCCGGCATATAAGGTGCCGCACATCCAGAAGGAGATCATCCGCGCCTGCAATCGCGCGTCGAAGCCCGTTATCACGGCAACGCAGATGCTCGATTCCATGATCCGCAACCCTCGTCCCACGCGTGCCGAGGTGGGGGATGTGGCCAACGCCATCTACGACGGCACCGACGCGGTCATGCTGTCGGGCGAAACGGCGTGCGGCCAGTACCCGGTTCCCGCCGTGCAGATGATGGCCCGCGTCGCTGAGGCAAGCGAGCCGTACCTGTTCGACGAGCGCTTCCCCGATCGCACGCGCGTCGCCGCGCGCGTGGCTCTGGCCGTGGGCCTTGCCGCCGTGCAAACCGCCGAAACCGTCAACGCCGCCTGCATCGTGGCACCCACCATGTCGGGCCGTACGGTGCGCCTGGTGTCCAACCTGCGCCCGCGCGTCCCCATTTATGCGGTCACGCCGTCGGAGCGCGTGATGCGCCAGCAGCAGATCCATTGGGGCGTCGTGCCCATGCTCGGCGATGTGCAGGGCGATATGCGCAGCGTCGTGGACAATGCGCGTGATGCCGTGGTGTCCAAGGGCCTTTTGCGTTCGGGCGATGTCGCCGTGTTCACCGCAGGCGATCGCTCTACCAGCCCTGTGGTGTCCAAGGGCCCTGACGGCACGGAGTCCGTCGCAGCCACCAACGTCATGTACGTGGTGCAGATCCGGGAAAACGATACAACCAAACAAAAGGGAGGGAAGTAATGCCGCAGCAGCGTTACTACCTCGCCATCGACATCGGGGCGTCAAGCGGGCGCCACGTGCTCGGTAGCGTGAACGGAAACGGCGTCATCGAGCTCGAGGAGGTGCACCGCTTCGACAACGTGCAGGTGCGCCGCCGCGGGCACGATTGCTGGGATATCGATATGATCTGGGAAAACATCCTGATCGGCCTGGAGAAATGCCGCGAAGCCGGTAAGATCCCCGAGACGATCGGCATCGACACCTGGGGCGTCGACTTCGTCTTGGTCGATGCGCAGGGCCGGCTCGTCGGCGACGCGGTGGCGTATCGTGACGCGCGCACCAGCGATGTCGCCGCCGACGTCGATGCGGGCATCGGCCTGGAGAGGCTCTATCGCGTCACGGGCATCCAGCGCCAAGCGTTCAACACGGTTTACCAGCTCGCGGCGCTCTCGCGCGAGCATCCCGAGGAGCTTGAGGCGGCCGACCGCTTCCTCATGGTGCCCGAATACTTGAACTACCTGCTCACGGGCTGCATGGTGAACGAATATACCAACGCCACCACCACGAACCTCGTCAACGCGCGCACCTGCACGTGGGACCCGTTCGCGCTTGAGGCGGCGGAGGCTCCCGCGCGCCTGTTCGGCGACATCGCCATGCCCGGTACGGTAGTGGGCGGGCTTACGCCCGAGGTGCAGCAGCGCGTGGGCTTCGATGCCCAGGTCATGCTGCCTGCCACGCACGACACGGGTTCGGCGTTTTTGGCGGTGCCCGCTCGCGACGCGCAGGCGGTTTACCTCTCAAGCGGCACGTGGAGCCTGCTCGGCGTGGAGCACGAGGGTCCCATCACCTCCGATGCCAGCAGGTATCAGAACTTCACGAACGAGGGCGGCTATCTGAAGCGCTTCCGCTTCTTGAAGAACATCATGGGCCTGTGGATGATCCAGTCCATCCGCCGCGAGCTCAACGGCGTCAGCTATGTCGCCGGCAAGGGCGCCCAGCTCAAGCGCGCAGCCAAGGAGATCGGCTTTGGCGAGCTGGCGAATGCCGCGCGCGCCGAGCAGCAGCTGCATCCCGATGCCCCCGTCTCGCACGTCAATGTCAACGACGACCGCTTTCTGGCTCCCTCGTCCATGATCGAGGAGATCAAGGCTGCCTGCCGCGAGACGGGCCAGCCCGTTCCCAGCACCGTCAGCGAGCTTATGCGCTGCGTGTACGAGAGCCTGACGGGCTGTTACGCCGATTCCATCAACGAACTGTCGGCGCTGACCGGTCGCACGTACACCTCTATCAACATCGTCGGCGGGGGATGCCAGGACACCTACCTCAATGAGCTGACGGCCCGTGCATGCGGCATCCCTGTGTTCGCCGGCCCCATCGAGGGCACCAGCCTGGGAAACCTCATGGTGCAGATGATCGGCGACGGCGTCTTCGCCGACCTCGACGAGGCGCGAGAGGCCATCCGCCGATCGTTCGACGTGGTGGAATATCAGCCCGAATAACCCGAACGCGCAGGGCCGCCGCCGCGCGTCGGCTCTGCGCACCCGAATCGGTTCACCGCCGCATCGCGGCTTGAACATAGCAATTCATCCAAGATAGGAGCGCACATGAGCACAGCTTACGAACTGGCACGCGAGGCATACGCCGCCGAGGGCATCGACACCGAGGCGGTCCTGGCGAAGCTGGCCGGCAAGGCGATCTCCGTCAACTGCTGGCAAGGCGACGACGTCATGGGCTTCGACCAGAAGGACAATGCGGCTTCCGGCGGCATCATGACCACGGGCAACTACCCGGGCCGCGCCCGCACCTTCGAGGAGCTGACGGCCGACTTCGAGAAGGCGTGCAGCCTCATCCCCGGCAAGAAGCGCATCAACCTGCATGCCAGCTATGCCATCTTCACCGACGAGAACCCCTGGGTCGACCGCGACCAGATCGAGTACAAGCACTTCGAGCCGTGGGTGGCTTGGGCTAAGGAGCACGGCTTCGGCATCGACTTCAACCCCACGCTGTTCAGCCATCCCATGGTCAAGGAGGGCCTGACCGTCTCCTCTCCGGACAAGGATGTGCGCGACTTCTGGATCCGTCATTGCATCGCCTGCCGCAAGATCGCCGAGCGCATCGGCGAGGAGCTTGACGACATGGTGCTCAACAACTTCTGGATCCCCGACGGCTTGAAGGACCACCCGGCAGATCGCTTCGGCATGCGCGAGCGTCTGCGCGACTCGCTCGACGAGATCTACTCCTTCGACACGCCGCACGTCATCGACGCCATGGAGCAGAAGGTCTTCGGCATCGGCGTGGAGGGCTTCACCACCGGCAACCAGGAGTTCTACGTGTCCTACGCCGCGAAGAAGGGCGGCAACCACGTGGTGCTCATCGACGCCGGCCACTTCAACCCCATGGAGAACATCGCCGACAAGCTCTCCAGCCTGCTGCTGTTCTTCCCGTACGTGCCGCTGCACGTCACCCGCTCCATGCACTGGGACTCCGACCACGTGGTGCTGTTCGACGACAACATCAAGGAGATCGCCGGCGAGATCGTGCGCTGCCCGGGCGGCTGGGACAAGGTCATCATCGGCCTCGACTTCTTCGACGCGTCCATCAACCGCATCGGCGCTTGGGCGACCGGCACCCGCGCCATGGAGAAGAGCCTGCTGTTCGAGCTGCTGCAGCCCGTCGAGCGCCTCAAGGAGCTGCAGGATACGTACCGCTTCTCCGAGAAGATGATCGTCGCCGAGCAGTTCAAGACCATGCCGTTCGGCGCCGTGTGGGACGAATACTGCCGTCGCGAGGGCGTGCCGACCGATGGCGGGCTGTGGGCTCCCATCAAGGCCTATGAGGACGAGGTGCTCTCCGGCCGCGCGTAGGCGAGCGACTTCCCTACATTCAATGAAAGCAAGCGGCGGGCGAGGATCCGCATCCGAGCCCGCCCGATCCGCGCCGTAGTTCCCGGCGCATCATCGAAAGGCAGGAACATGGGTATTTTAGATAGCGCCCAGGACGTGCTGGGCCGCGGCGCACAGGCCGCGCAGGGCGTGCTCGACAAGGGCGTCACCGTTGCCAAGGGCGCCGTTTCGGGCGTGGCCGTGGAGCAGCAGCCGTTCATGAAGGCGTTCGTGCGCCTGTGCACCGATGGCTGGGACCAGGGTTGGCACGAGCGCAACGGCGGCAACCTGACGTATCGCCTGACCGACGAGCAGGTTGGCGCGTGCCGCCCGTTCTTCTACGACAACCCCTCCAGCTGGGTGTCCATGGGCGTGCAGGCCGATAACCTGCGCGGAGCGTTCTTCGCCACCACGGGCTCGGGCCGCTACATGCGCAACGTGCAGCTCGATCCTGCTGCCAACGTGGGCATCGTGGAGATCAACGACGCCGGCGACGCGTGGCGCATCGTGTGGGGCCTCAAGGACGGCGGCGTCCCCACCAGCGAGTTCCCCACGCATTTCATGAACCACAGCGTCCGCGTGGCGGCCACCGACGGCGCGTGCCGCGTAATCTATCATGCGCATCCGCAGAACGTCATCGCGCTGTCGTTCGTTATGCCGCTGGACGCGCGCACCATCACGCGCGCGCTGTGGAAGGCCATGACCGAGTGCATCGTGGTGTTCCCGAAGGGCGTGGGCGTCGTCCCGTGGATGGTCCCGGGCGGCTCCGAGATCGCGCAGGCCACCTGCGAGCTCATGAAAACCTACGATGCCGCCATCTGGGCGCAGCACGGCCTGTTCGTGTCCGGCCCCGATTTCGACACGGCGTTCGGCCTTATGCATACCATCGAGAAAGCCGCGGCCATCTACGCCGAGGCCCGTATGCTCAACGGCGGCAGCGACGACTTCCGCAACACCATCACCGACGACGGCCTGCGCGCCATCGCCCGCGATTTCAAACTCGACATCAATGAAAGCTTCCTGGACTAGCCTGATCGCCAGCCATAGGAACAAGTGAAAGGCGGATCGATCATGGCAATGTCTCAGGAGCGCAAGGGCACCATCGCGGTGTCGTTGACGAACTTCCTGGATTCCGGATGCATCGTGGCGTCGTCGGTGGCGCTGACGGCATGGGCCGCGGCATTCGGCTTCGGCTCGATGTGGACCTCCATCTTGGGCGCCATCGGCGCGAACGCGTTCGGCGCCGCCGTCGGCGCGCTTATCGGCGGTTTTCTGACCGACAAGTACGGGCGTACCATCATCTACCGTTACAACCTGCTGGTGTATGCGATCGGCGTGGCCATCGCCATGTGCGCCATGAACCTGCCCATGGTGGTTGTGGGCGTGGTGCTCTCCGGCCTGTCGGTGGGAGCGGGCGTCCCCGCATCGTGGAGCTACATCTCCGAAACGTCCACGTCCACCAAGCGCGCCGCGAACATCGGCATCAGCCAGTTCGCATGGAGCTGCGGGCCGGCCATCATATTCCTGCTGTCTTTGGCTCTGTCGTTCGTGCTTCCCGGTTTCGCGGCCGATGGCAAGACGCTGCTGCCCGCCGGAACTTACGGTCCCTTCGACGGCTTGCTGTCCACGCGCATCCTTTTCCTGGTGCTGCTCGTGGTGGCGCTCGTCGCATGGAATCTTCAGCGTCAGCTGCAGGAGTCCAAGGACTGGGCGGAGAAGCAGGCCGAGACGGCCGAGCACGAGTCGTTCGGCCGCATGATGGCCAATGCGCTGAAGAACCCCGTCAACGTCAAGACCATCGTGTTTTTGGTGGCCGTGTACCTGACGTGGAACCTGGCGGCGGGCACCAACGGCCAGTTCATGCCGTATCTGTACGCCGCAGCCGGCAACATCGACTCGGTGGGGCAGAGCCTGCTCGGCGTGGTGCAATGGGTGCTCGTGGCCGTCTGCTCGCTGGCGGTGTTCTCCAAGCTGGGCGATAAGGTGCCTCATCGTGTGCTGTTTGGGGCGTCGGCGCTGTTGGCGCTTGCCTCATGGGTGTGCATCGCCATCTTCGGCGCGGCGCTCAACAACGGCACCACCGATTCCATGGGCTGGTGCCTGTGGGCCTACGTCATCCTGTGGGGCGTTTCGGCCGGCTTCTCGGCGCAGTGCTTCTATGCGCTGTGGGGAACCGAGCTGTTCCCGACGCGCTACCGCGGCGGCGCGCAGGGCATCATGTTCTTCCTAGTGCGTGCGGCCCTTGGCATCTGGTCGCTCGTCGGCGTCGGCGCCATCATGGGCGATATCTCCACCAACCCGGCGGGCTTCTTCCCGGCTGCGCTCATCATGTGCGCGGTGCTGGTGGTCTCGCTTGTGGTCGGCGTGGTGTGGTGCCCTGACACGCAGGGCAAGACGCTCGATCAAATCACCGAGGAGCGCTACGGCAAGCTTCAGTAACGTTTCCCTTGCATGCCCGGGCGCGCGCCGCCCGGGCATGCGCGTTTCGCGGCGCATATACGTCGGTAGGGAAGGACGTGTCCTGCGCGATCGTGCCGGAGGCGCCATCGTTTAGGGCGCATATGCGCCCGTAGGGCAGGGGGTCTGCGGCCTCCCGCCCATCCGGGCGCTGCCGCAAGCTCCGGCATGCTGCGTTTTCGCAGCGCGTACGCGCGGTGCGCACAAGGGGCGGGAAATCCCCGAGTCCGTTTGCGACCGCGTGCCCATATCCGCAACGGTAATGAAAGGAAAAGTCGATGACCGTACGTAAAACCGCCGAAGGCCGCACCATCAGCGGCTTCAAGATGAAGCTGTATCCGGGGTTCGCCGAGGAGTACGAGCGCCGTCACAACGAGCTGTGGCCCGAGATGGCCGATATGCTCCACGAGTACGGCGGGCACAACTACAGCATCTTCATCGATGAGGAGACCAACATCCTTTTCGGCTACATCGAACTCGACGATCCCGAGCGTTACGCGGAATCGGCCGAGACCGAGATCTGCCGGAAGTGGTGGGACTTCATGGCCAGCGTCATGGAGACCAACGCCGACAACTCGCCGGTAAGCGTCGATCTGCCGTGCGCGTTCCACCTGGATTAGCAGGCGGTTCGGCTGCATAGCGGAAATCGTGATAGAGGGAAGCCCGCAAGCCTCTCTCCATATCAATAGGCAAGCGCCCGCAACCTGGCTTGTGTGCAGGTTGTGGGCGCGCTTCGTTCAGGCAGGTTTTCCTTGAAACAACTCGCGCAGGCTCGTATAATGTCCAGTTGCGTCTGGTGACTTATGGATACACCCGGGCGCGTGGATTGACGGAGTCGGTGCGTTCGGCCTCAAACGAGCGTGCTTGGGCAATCGCCACATCCACATCTGTAGGAAGGATCTCCGGTGCATGGTGAGGCATGCGAGCGGAAATCCAGATGGAAAGGTTTGAAATGGGAGTCAAACAGTACAGGCCGACTAGCCCCGGTCGTCGCTTCCAGACGGTTTCGGACAAGGCCGAAATCACCTGCGACAAGCCGGAAAAGTCCCTGCTTGCGCCGCTGAACAAGAAGGCGGGTCGCAACAACCACGGTCACATCACCGTCCGTCATCAGGGCGGCGGCGTGAAGCGTCGTTACCGCATCATCGACTTCAAGCGCAACAAGGACGGCGTGCCTGCAAAGGTCGCTACCATCGAGTACGACCCGAACCGCTCCGCTCGTATCGCTCTGCTGCACTACGTTGACGGCGAGAAGCGCTACATCCTTCACCCGAAGGGCCTGAAGGTCGGCGACATGATCGTCAGCGGCACCGATGTGGACATCAAGCCCGGCAACGCAATGCCGCTGTCCTGCATCCCCGTCGGTACGCTCATCCACGCTGTCGAGCTGCAGCCCGGCCGTGGCGCCGCGCTTGCCCGCTCCGCCGGCACGAGCATCCAGCTGATGGGCAAGGAAGGCAAGTACGCCATCCTGCGCATGCCCTCCTCCGAAATGCGCCGCGTGCTGCTCACCTGCCGCGCCACCATCGGCGAGGTCGGTAACGCCGAGCACTCCAACATCACGATCGGCAAGGCCGGCCGTAATCGTTGGCGTGGCATCCGCCCGACGGTTCGCGGTACCGTCATGAACCCTGTGGACCATCCCCACGGCGGTGGCGAAGGCAAGAACAAGACTTCTGGCCGTCACCCTGTCAGCCCCTGGGGCGTTCCGACCAAGGGTCATCGTACGCGCAACCCGAAGAAGGCCTCTAGCCGCCTGATCATTCGCCGTCGCAAGAAGTAGCGCTAAGCGTTAAGGAGTAATAGTGAGCAGAAGTTTGAAGAAGGGTCCTTTCGTTGAGCCTCGCCTTCTTGAGCGCATCGAGAAGATGAACGCGGCCGGCGAAAAGAACGTCATCAAGACCTGGTCCCGTGCCAGCACCATCTTCCCCGAAATGGTGGGCCACACCATCGCGGTGCACGACGGTCGCAAGCACGTGCCGGTTTACGTTACCGAGTCCATGGTCGGCCACAAGCTGGGCGAGTTCGCCCCCACGCGTACCTTCAAGGGTCACGCAGCCGACAAGAAGAAGCGATAAGAAGGGGTGAATCATGGAAGCTAAAGCAATCGCACGTACCGTGCGCATGTCGCCCCGCAAGGCACGCATCGTCGTCGACCTGATCCGCGGCAAGTCCGTCCCGGCTGCCCGTGAGATCTTGATGTTCACCAATCGCGCAGCCGCCGAGGTTGTCGAGAAGACGCTGAACTCCGCTGTGGCAAACGCTGAGTACCAGCATCATGTGCGTCCGGAGACGCTGGTCGTGAAGACCGCCTTCGTTGATGAGGGCCCCACGCTCAAGCGCATCCGTCCCCGCGCTAAGGGTTCCGCTTCGCGCATCCGCAAGCGCACCTGCCACATCACCATCATCGTCGCTCCGCGAGAGGAGGCATAAAGTCTATGGGTCAGAAGGTAAGCCCTACCGGGTTCCGCCTCGGTATCACCGAAGAGTGGCGCAGCCGTTGGTACGCCGACAAGGATTACGCCCAGAACCTGGCAAACGACTTGGCCATTAGGAAGTTCCTGGACAAGCAGCTGGCCCGTGCCGCCGTCTCCAAGGTCGAGATCGAGCGCGCAGGCGACAAAATCAAGGTCATCGTCACCACGGCTCGCCCGGGTGTCGTGATCGGCAAGAAGGGCGCCGAGATCGACGCTCTGCGCAAGAAGCTCGAGAAGGTCGCTAACGGCCCGGTCAATATCGAGGTCGTCGAGGTCAAGCGCCCCGAGCTGGACGCAAACCTCATCGCCCAGTCCGTTGCCGAGCAGCTCGAGGGCCGCGTCGCTTTCCGTCGCGCCATGCGCAAGGCCGTGCAGTCCGCTCGCAAGTCCGGTGCCAAGGGCATCCGCATCCAGTGCGCCGGCCGCCTCGGCGGTGCCGAGATGAGCCGCCGCGAGTGGTACCGCGAGGGTCGCGTGCCGCTGCACACGCTGCGTGCCAAGGTTGACTACGGTTTCTGCACCGCCCGCACGCAGATGGGCGCCATCGGCGTTCAGGTGTGGGTGTACCACGGCGAGGTCCTGCCGGGCCAGAAGGCTCCGCAGCCTCAGCTCGAGGGCGGCTCTCGCCCGAACCGTTCCCGCCGCAACGACCGTAATGATAGGGGGCGCAAGTAATGCTCGTACCTAAGCGTGTTAAGCACCGCAAGGTGCAGCGCGGTTCCATGAAGGGCCGTGCAAAGGGTGGTACCCGTCTGAACCACGGCACCTGGGGCATCCAGGCCCTGGAAGCACACTGGATCACCAACCGTCAGATTGAGGCCGCTCGTATCGCCATGACCCGTTGCATGAAGCGTGGCGGTAAGGTCTGGATCACCATCTTCCCGGACAAGCCGATCACCAAGAAGCCGGCTGAGACCCGCATGGGTTCCGGTAAGGGCAACCCCGAGGCCTGGGTCGCGGTCGTCAAGCCCGGTCGCATCATGTTCGAGATCGACGGCGTCGACGAGGCCACGGCCAAAGAGGCGCTCCGCCTTGCAATCAACAAGTTGCCCATCAAGTGCAAGATTGTGACCAAGGAAACGGAAGGGCAGGAGTAAATGAAAGCAGCAGAGATTCGTGAGCTGTCTGCCGACGATCTGCAGGCCAAACTCAAGGAAGCACGCGCTGAGCTTTTCAACCTGCGCTTCCAGATGGCAACGAGCCAGCTTGACAACACCGCACGCGTGAAGCAGGTCAAGAAGGACATCGCTCGCATCCAGACCGAGATGCGCGCCCGTGAGCTGAGCGCATAAAGGAAGGTTTGATAACATGAGCGAAGAGCGTAATACGCGTAAGGTCCGCCAGGGCATCGTGGTCAGCGCCGTCAACGACAAGACCATCGTCGTCTCCGTCGCCGAGCGCAAGCCGCATCCGGTGTACAAGAAGATGATGACGACCACCAAGAAGTTCCACGCGCATGACGAGAACAACGAGGCTGGCGTCGGCGATACCGTCACCATCATGGAGACCCGTCCGCTGTCCAAGATGAAGCGCTGGCGTCTGGTGGAGATCAACGAAAAGGCGAAATAGCCCTTTCCTCTTATCCCATCAGATTACCGATTGAAAGATAGGTTGAAGCAATGATTCAGATGCAAACCATGCTCGCGGTCGCCGACAACTCCGGCGCTCGCAAGGTGCAGTGCATCAAGGTCCTGGGCGGCTCCAAGCGCCGTTACGCGGGCCTGGGCGACGTGATCATCTGCAGCGTCAAAGAGGCTATGCCCAACGGTGCTGTCAAAAAGGGTGACGTCGTGCGCTGCGTCGTTGTGCGCGTGAAGAAGGAAGTTCGTCGCGCTGACGGCAGCTACATCAAGTTCGACCAGAACGCCGCCGTCCTGATCGACGCCAACGGTGCGCCGCGCGGCACGCGTATCTTCGGGCCCGTCGCCCGCGAGCTGCGCGAGAAGAAGTACATGAAGATCGTGTCCTTGGCACCTGAGACGCTGTAAAGGGGGTTATTCGCAATGAACAGCATGAACATCAAGAAGGGCGACACCGTCCGCGTTCTGTCCGGCAAGGACAAGGGCAAGGAGGGCCAGGTCGTTCGTTCTCTCCCCAGCAAGCAGCGTGTGGTCGTCGAGAAGGTGAACATGGTCAAGAAGGCCATGCGCCCCACTCAGCAGAACCCGCAGGGCGGCATCATGTCCGTCGAGGCTCCCATCCATGTCTCCAACGTCATGGTCGTCTGCCCCGAGTGCAAGCAGCCCACCCGCGTGTCCCACCGCGTGAACGAGGCCGGTAAGAAGGTCCGCGTTTGCAAGAAGTGCGGCAAGGACATCGATAAATAGTTTTGTTGAAGGCGGCCCGCCTTTGCGCGGGCCGCGTTTAGAATATGACCCTGGCCATATAAGACCAGGGACGCAGGGTCGGAAATCCTGCGTTTAATTCATCGAAAGGAAATCGCATGACTGCTCCTCGTCTCAAAGAGAAGTACAAGAACGAGATCGTCGCTAAGCTGGAAAGCGAGCTGGGCATCGACAACATCAACAATGTTCCGCGTCTCGAGAAGATCGTCGTGAACATGGGTGTCGGCGCCGCCGCCTCCGACCACAAGCTGCTTGATGCCGCCATGAACGACATGCGCATCATCACCGGTCAGCAGCCCTGCATCACCCGCGCCAAGAAGTCCATCGCAGGCTTCCATGTGCGCGAGGGCCAGGCTATCGGCTGCAAGGTCACCCTGCGTGGCGACCGCATGTGGGAGTTCCTGGATCGTCTGCTGGCCGCTGCTCTGCCGCGCGTCCGCGACTTCCGCGGCATCTCCCCGACCAGCTTCGACGGTCGCGGCAACTACACGCTCGGCATCACCGAGCAGCTGATCTTCCCCGAGATCGAGTACGATAAGGTCGACCGCACCCGTGGTATGGACATCACGTTCGTCACCACCGCCGGCAACAACGAGAACGCCTTTGCGCTGCTTTCCGCGCTGGGCTTCCCGTTCAAGGACCGCGACTAACCCTTTTGTTTGACCGTAAGGATGGCCGGCCAGGTTATCCTGCAGGCAGTTTAAAGCCCGCCTTCCCGGCGGGCTTGGAAACAAGAAAGAAGGATTTGCATGGCAAAGAAATCGATGATCGCCAAGAGCGAGCGCGAGCCGAAGTTCTCCACGCGCCAGCACAATCGCTGCACGCGTTGCGGGCGTCCGCGCGCTTACTACCGTAAGTTCGGCCTGTGCCGCGTGTGCCTGCGCGAGCTGGCCAACAAAGGCGAGCTGCCCGGCGTGACCAAGGCTTCCTGGTAGGCCCAAACACAAGGTACGTACGGGTGTGCCACGGTTCAGGCGGGGGTGCTAAGGGCGCCTATCCGAACCGAACCGATCGGCTCATCACGAACCAAAGGAGAAACTTACTATGACCATGACTGACCCTATCGCAGATATGCTTACGCGCGTGCGTAACGCTAACTCTGCCGGCAAGGCTACGGTCTCCATGCCCTCCAGCAAGAAGCTGGTCGAGATCGCCCGCATCATGCAGGAAGAGGGCTATGTGGCCGGCTACGAGGTTGTCGAAGGCGAGCCTCGTGCCACGCTCGAAATCATGCTGAAGTACGGCGAGAAGAAGGCCAAGACCATTCGCGGCATCCGCCGCATCTCCAAGCCGGGTCTGCGCATCTACGCCGGCAAGGACGAGCTGCCCCGCGTTCTGGGCGGCCTCGGCACTGCAATCGTCTCCACGTCCAACGGCGTGATGACCGACCGCGACGCCCGCAAGAAGGGCATCGGCGGCGAGGTTGTCGCGTACATCTGGTAGGAAAGGAAGGGATAGGTTTATGTCTCGTATCGGCAAGCAGCCCGTTACCGTTCCTGCCGGCGTCGACGTGAAGATCGACGGCCACATCGTGACGGTCAAGGGCCCCAAGGGCGAGCTCACCCGCGAGTTCAACCCCATGATGACCATCAGCCAGGAAGGCGAGGAGATCATCGTCTCCCGTCCTGACGACTCCCGTGAGGCCAGGAGCCTGCACGGCCTTACCCGCACCCTCATCCACAACATGGTCGAGGGCGTTTCCGCCGGCTACCAGAAGAAGCTGCAGCTGGTCGGCGTCGGCTATCGTGCCGCGCTGAAGGGCAAGGACCTGGAGATGCAGCTGGGCTTCTCGCACCCCGTGCTCATGGAGTGCCCCGAGAACATCACGTTCGAGGTTCCCAGTCAGACCGAGATCGTCGTCTCCGGCATCAGCAAGGAGCAGGTCGGCCAGGTGGCCGCGAACGTCCGCGCATGGCGCAAGCCTGAGCCTTACAAGGGCAAGGGCATCCGCTATGAGGGCGAGCATGTCCGCCGCAAGGTCGGCAAGGCTGGCAAGGACTAAGCGCGCAAGCGTAACTGAACGAAGGGATTACCATGAATAAGCTTCAGAAAAAGCAAGCTGCGCTGGCCCGTCGCCATCGTCGCGTGCGCGGTAAGATCTCCGGCACGCCGGAGCGTCCCCGTCTTTGCGTGACGCGCAGCAACAACAACATCTACGTGCAGTTCGTCGACGACGTTGCGGGCAAGACCCTGTGCGGCGTTTCCACCCTGGGCCCTGATTTCAAGGCTACGGGCAAGAACGGCGCTAACGTCGAGGGCGCTACCGCTCTCGGTGAGATCGCAGGCAAGAAGGCTCAGGAATGCGGCATCACGGAAGTCGTTTTCGATCGTGGTGGCAACCTGTACCATGGGCGCGTCAAGGCTCTGGCCGACGCTGCTCGTGAAGCCGGTCTGAAATTCTAGAAGGGGTTTAGTCTATGGCTCGCAACAAGCAAGAGAACGCCGCAGCTCCCGAGCTCGAAGAGCGCGTCGTTTACATCAACCGCGTGTCCAAGGTCGTCAAGGGTGGTCGCCGCTTCGGTCTGACCGCGCTGGTGGTCGTGGGCGACCGCAACGGCCACGTCGGCATCGGCATGGGCAAGTCCCAGGAAGTGCCTACGGCCATCAAGAAGGGCGTGGAGGACGCAAAGAAGAACATGTTCTCCGTGCCGCTGACCGACGAGAAGACGCTGCCGCATGAGATCATCGGCGAGTTCGGTGCCGGTCGCGTTCTGATCAAGCCCGCTGTTCCCGGTACCGGCGTTATCGCCGGCGGCGCTGCTCGTGCCGTCCTGGAGCTGTCCGGTGTGGAGAACGTCCTGTGCAAGTCTCTGGGCACCGACAACGTCATGAACGTCGTCAAGGCCACGGCCGAGGGTCTGAAGGAAATGCAGTCCCCCGAGTCCGTCGCCGAGCGTCGTGGCATTTCCGTTGCCAAGATCTACGGCTGGAAGGAGTAACCCATGTCCGACGCTAAGAAGACGCTGCGCCTTACGCAGGTGAAGAGCTCCATCGGTTACAAGAAGGATCAGGCTGCAACGCTGAAGGCCCTGGGCCTCGGCAAGATCGGCCGCTCCATCGACCAGGTCGACAATGCCAACATCCGCGGCATGATCTTCAAGGTGAAGCATCTCATCAAGGTGGAGGAGCTGTAAAGTTCCCAATCGCCACCTTGGCATACTTACCCGTATCGGGTAAAATTCTCGATTGGCGTGTCGGATTCCGGCGCGCCAATCGGCTGTATTGGAAGTTTGCTGGCGGCGAGCTGCCAGCACCGGGCGAGAGCCCGGTAAGCTATCTGCAAGGAGAAAAGAATGGAACTCAAGGACCTCAAGCCCGCAGAGGGCTCTCGTAAGAACCGCAAGCGCGTCGGCCGCGGCCACGCTGCTGGTCAGGGCAAGACCGCTGGCCGCGGTATGAACGGCCAGAAGTCCCGCTCCGGTGGCGGCAAGGGCGCCGGCTTCGAGGGCGGCCAGACCCCGCTGGCCCGTCGTCTGCCGAAGCTGCCTGGCTTCCGCAACATCAACCGCGTCGAGTACCTGCCCGTCAACGTCTCCCGTCTCGAGGAGAAGTTCGAGGCCGGCGACGTCGTCGACGGTGCTTCCCTGAAGGCCAAGGGCATCATCAAGCATGAGGACGCCCTGGTGAAGGTTCTCGGCGATGGCGACATCACTAAGGCTCTGACCATCAAGGTCGACAAGGTTTCTGCCTCCGCCAAGGCGAAGATCGAGGCAGCTGGCGGAAAGGTCGAAGAGCCTTGCTAAGCTCTATCATCGACGCGTTCAAGGTTCCCGAGCTGCGCAAGAAGATCTTGTTCACGCTGGGTATCCTTGCGCTCTATCGATTCGGTTCCTACGTGCCGGTTCCGGGCATCCCGTTCCGCGAGTTCGCTGACTCGTTCCAGGATTCGGGCGTGTCCATGACCATGCTGGACCTGTTCACCGGCGGCGCGCTTTCGAACTTCTCGGTATTCTCGCTGGGCATCATGCCCTACATCACCGCATCCATTATTATGCAGCTGATGCAGGGCGTTATCCCGGCGGTGGGCCGTTGGGCGAAGGAAGGCGAGACCGGTAGGCGTCGCATCACTCAGGTCACGCGTTATCTGACGCTGGCCCTTGGTCTGATTAACGCCATCGGTTACCTGCTGTTGTTCAAGTCCCCGCAGTACGGCGTGGTGTTCTCTTCCGAGGTTCCCGAGATCGTCACCGACATTCTGGTGGTGTTCACGTTGGTGGCCGGTACCGCGTTCATCATGTGGATGGGCGAGCTCATCACGCAGCGCGGCGTCGGCAACGGCATGTCGCTCATCATCTTCGTGAGCATCGTCAGCCGTGTGCCTTCGGCCATCTTCTCTTCGGTGAACCTGACCACCGATACCGGAATGGGTATCGCCATCACGGCGCTCATCCTGGCAGTGGTGCTCGTGTGCATCCCCGCGATCATCTTCGTGGAGCGCGCACAGCGCCGTATCCCGGTGAACTACGCCAAGCGCGTGCAGGGTCGTAAGATGATGGGCGGTCAGTCCACCTACATTCCCTTGAAGGTGAATGCGGCGGGCGTCATCCCGATCATCTTCGCAAGCTGCCTGATTTACTTCCCGGCTCAGCTTGCGGCTCTGTTCAACGTGGGTTGGTTGACGGCTTTCGCCGATGCTATTTCCACGGGTTGGGTGAACTGGATCCTCACCATCGCGCTGATCGTCTTCTTCGCGTATTTCTACACCTCCATGGTGTTCAATCCCGAGGAGACGGCGGACAACCTGCGCAAGCAGGGCGGCTTCATTCCCGGTGTGCGTCCCGGTTCCGCTACCGTGACCTACATCAAGAACGTGCTGCATCGCGTTACGCTTCCGGGTGGCATCTTCATCGCGGTCATCGCGGTCGTGCCGACTATTATCTTCTACTTCACCGGCAACACGCTTATCCAGGCGTTCGGCGGTACTTCCATCCTGATCATGATCGGCGTTGCGCTCGATACCATGAGCAAGGTTGAAAGTCAGTTGAAGATGCATAACTACGAGGGTTTCTTCAAGTAAGGAAACCTTGCAGTTACCGATAGGGAGGGCCTTCGGGCCCTCCCTTTTTGTTATCATGGGAATTGCATTATCTGCATATCTCGAAAGGATTGCTTCACCATGAACATCGTGTTGCTGGGCGCCCCGGGCGCCGGTAAGGGCACGCAGGCTGCCAAGCTGGTCGAGGATTGCGGCCTGTGCCATATCTCCACGGGCGACATCCTTCGCGCTGCCGTTAAGAATCAGACCCCCCTGGGCGTTAAGGCCAAGGGCTTCATGGACGCCGGCGAACTGGTTCCCGACGAGCTGATCATCGACCTGATGAAGGAGCGCATCGAGCAGCCTGACACCGAGAAGGGCGTCATCCTGGACGGTTTCCCGCGTACCACCACGCAGGCTGTGGCTCTTGACACCATGCTAGCCGAGCTGAAGCGCCCGCTGAACGCCGCTCTGCTCATCGATGTCGACTTCGAGGTCATCGTCAAGCGCCTGACCTCCCGTCGTATGTGCAAGGAATGCGGCCACATCGGCTCCGTCGCCGACGCTTCTTGCCCCGCATGCGGTGGCGAGATGTACCAGCGCGACGACGACAACGAGGCCACGGTGCGCAACCGTCTTGACGTTTACGAGAAGTCCACGGCTCCGCTGATCGACTACTATCGCGGCTGCGATTTGCTCGTGTCCATCGACGGCGACCGCGACGTCGACGTTGTCTACGCTGATGTGAAGCAGGCTTTGGGTCTGTAGCATCTGCAATAAAACGTGCATATTGCTTGAGAGGGAGGGGTGAAACTACCCCTCCCTTTGCTTATCCCGTATAATGTTTCGCCGTATGCCTACCATGAAGCAGAACATATCCTACTGGCACCAGCAGCTTATGCTTAAGCATGGCGCTACGGTAAAGCACGTCTTGAAGAGCGCCGTGCTGCTGATTCTTGCGGCTTTGGTGCTGGAAACGTTCGTGTTCAACTTCAACTACTTCCGCACGGCTGGCTACCACACCACCAATCTGGATAATCGCTTGGCGCTGACGAAGACCCTCGATAACCAGTACCGCGTCACCGAAGTCAATCACGTCATCGAATTCAAGAACCTCAACTCAGAGGTTCATAACGTGTGGTTGAACTTCGATTACCGGCAACCCGCACAGCAGCTGAAGGTGAAGATCCAGTTCACCGACGAGGCTCACAGCACCTACTTCGATTCCACAGAGTACACGGTGGGCGTTCCCGAGGTGGACGTCAACACGCTGTGCGATCAAAGCGAGTACATCAATCTGAACACCACGGGGCTGGTGACCAACCTTAAGATCACCATCACCGGCGAGGATATCAGCTACCCGGTGAAACTTTCCGATGTGTCTATCAACGCACGGGAACCGTTCTTGTTCAACCAAACGCGTTTCCTGTTCACGTTGGGTATTTTGGCGCTTGCCTTCATCTTCCGTCCGAAGTCGGCCATCTACCGCATCGGCATCGTTCGCAATCCGCGTAAATCCAAGGCTGCTCTGATCGCCGCCGTGGCAATCGAGATCGTGTTGCTCAGCTCCTATCTGTTCATGGGCTCGAACTTGGTTGGCGTCGCCACCAGCACGTACAATTCCGGCTCGTGGGATGGCGCCGGTATCGCCAACACGTTCAAGGTCGGCGGTGAAAACGCACAGCAATATGCCGAGCTGGCCAAGTCTATGGCTTATGGACGGTTGTACTTGGAGGAAACCCCTCCCCAGTGGCTCCAGGAAATGGATGACCCTTATGACAAGGGCGCTCGCGATGAGTTGCAAAAGGAAACGGGCGAGGAGTACCTGTTCGACGTTGCCTACCATGATGGGCATTACTACGTGTACTTCGGTGTGGTTCCTGTGCTCGTGTTCTACTTGCCGTTCTATTTGTTGACTGGGTCGAATTTCCCCACAGCCATCGGCGTGCTCATAGCCGTTATCATGTTCGTGCTGGGTTGTTCGGCGTTGCTCGACAGGTTCGCACGCTATCACTTCAAGCGCGTCAGCCTAGGCTTGTACCTGTTGCTGCAGATTCCGCTGGTCATGTGCTGCGGCATCCTCTATCTGCTGAAGTTCCCCACGTTCTACTCGCTTCCCATTTCGATGGGCTTGGCGTTCTCGGTGTGGGGCTTGTATCTGTGGATGCGCGGCCGTGCGGCGACGAACCCTTGTGGTTGGTATCTGGGCGGAAGTCTGTGCATGGCCCTGGTTGTCGGGTGCCGTCCGCAGCTGATCGTGCTGTCATTGGTGGCGTTTCCTCTGTTCTGGCGCAAGTACATCACGAAGCGGACCATTCTCACGCGTAAGGGCGCGATCGAGTTTGCGTGCTTGATGGCGCCGTATATCGTGGTGGCGGCGGGGCTCATGCTGTACAACCATGCTCGTTTCGGCAGCTTCACCGATTTCGGCGCGAACTACAACCTGACGGTCAACGATATGACCAAGCGCGGCTGGAACATCGGGCGTTTGGCTCCGGCGTTGTTCGCGTACTTCCTGCAGCCGCCTTCCATGACCGGCGTGTTCCCGTTTGTGCAGCCTGCTCCGTTTGAGACCACGTACCTGGGACAGACCATCAAGGAGGTCACGTTCGGCGGCGTGCTGGCGTGCCTTCCCATCCTGTGGATTCTGCCGTTCTCGCGCCGTATCCTCGCTTTGCGCTTTAAAACGCGTTCAACGCGAACCATTGCGGGCGTCATCATCGCGTTGCTGTTCGGTGGCGTGGTTGTTGCGCTCATGGATGCGCAGATGGCAGGCATCCTGCAGCGCTACTATGCGGACTTCAGCTTCATGTTCCTGGCGGCATCGGTGCTCCTGGCGTTCATCGTCAATGAGAACCTCAGGCCCGGATCGACGGCCCAGGTGCTGCTGATGAAGGGGCTGCTGACGCTCGTCTGCATCTCGGTGCTGTACGTCGCGCTTCTCTGTTTCGTTCCGGAGACCGGATGGTTCTCCGATATCTACCCCTGGTCGTATCAGGACATCATCGAGACGGTGCTGTTCTGGACCTAGGCGGTTGCGCGCGGCGGGCGATCGCTGCGCGTGCTAATTCCCATTGTCAACTCCAACTGATTTTCAACGGCGAAAGAAAGGGCATCACATGCAACTGTTCATCGAGGAGACCTACGAGGATATGAGCCGTCGCGCGGCGGATCTGATCGCTGCCCAGCTGATCGTGGACCCGGCTTCCACGCTCGGCCTGGCCACCGGCTCCACGCCCATCGGGCTGTACGCCGACCTGGTGGAGGACTTCCAGGCCGACCGTATCAGCTTCGAGCAGGTCACCACGTTCAACCTGGATGAGTACCGCGGCCTGTCCCCCGAGCATGACCAGAGCTATCGCTACTTCATGCAGAAGAACCTCTTCGATCATGTCGACATCGACCCCGAGGCCACGAGCGTCCCCGACGGCGCCAACCCGGATGCGCAGGCCGCCTGCGAGTCTTACGAGCTGGCCATCAGCGAAGCTGGCGGCATCGACCTGCAGCTGCTGGGCCTGGGCCACAACGGCCATATCGGCTTCAACGAGCCCTGCGACGAGTTCCCCGTGCGCACCCACGTGGTCGAGCTGACGGAGAGCACCATCAACGCCAACAGCCGCCTGTTCGAGTCCATCGACCAGGTCCCCCGCGAGGCCTACACCATGGGCATCGGCACCATCATGAAGGCACGCGCCATCCTGGTGGTGGCCAGCGGCGTCGACAAGGCGCAGATCGTGCGCGACGCGTTCTTCGGCCCGGTCACCCCGCAGGTTCCCGCATCCGTGCTGCAGCTGCACCCCAACGTCACCGTCGTGGTGGACGCCGAGGCCGGCTCGCTGCTGTAAGGCGCACCGGTGCCATAATCGATAACACATTCGAAGGGCTTTCCGCGCATGCGGAAGGCCCTTCCATATTTGAAAGGAGCATGCAGATATGCGCATTGCAAACGGCAAGGTGTTCGACGGTCAGTGCTTCCGCGAGCGCGATGTGGTGGTGGAGGGGCAGACCTTCTCCAGCATCGAGGCATCGGGAGACGAAGCGTGCGGCGTGGGTGGCGCTGCTGATACGTTGGATGCATCGGGGTGCTATGTAATTCCCGGCCTGATCGACGTGCACTTCCACGGCGCCATGGGCCACGATTTCTGCGATGCATCCGATGAGGGCATCTCCGTCATTGCGGCTTACGAGGCAAGCCGGGGCGTGACCTCCATCTGCCCGACCACCATGACCCTTCCCGAAGAGCGCCTGGCGCCCATCGTGTCCAGCGTTGCCGCTCACGAAACCGCTGCGGGGGAGGCCGGCATCGTGGGCATCAATATGGAAGGCCCCTATATCGCCCCTGACAAGGTAGGTGCTCAGAACCCCGCATACGTGCGCAGCGCCTCCGTCGAGGAGTTCGGCCGTCTGCAGCAGCAGGCGAAGGGGCTCATCAAGCTGGTGGACGTGGCACCCGAGCAACCGGGCAACTTGGAGTTCATTCGCCAGATGTCCCATGACGTGCGTGTTTCCGTCGCCCATACGTGCACGGGCTACGATGACGCGTGCGCTGCCTTCGATGCCGGTGCGCGTCACATGACGCACCTGTTCAACGCTATGCCCTCGCTGCATCACCGAGAGCCCGGCCCCATCGCCGCGGGCGCGGAGCGTAACGACGTAACGGCCGAGATCATCGCCGACGGCGTGCATATCCATCCCGCTATGGTGCGCCTGGCGTTTGCCCTGTTCGGCGACGACCGCATGATCTTGATCAGCGACAGTCTGCGCGCCTGCGGGTTGGGGGATGGCGAATACGAGCTGGGAGGCCAGCAGTTCTTCGTCGAGGGCAATCGGGCCACCATCGCGAACGGCAGCCTTGCCGGCAGCGTTTCCGACGTGATGGCGTGCATGCGCACGGCGGTGCGCACCATGGGCATCCCGTTGACAAGCGCCGTGAAGGCCGCAACGGTCAACCCGGCCCGCGCCTTGGGACTTGACGGCAAGCTGGGCGCCATCGCCCCGGGCTATCAGGCCGATGCCGTGGTGCTCGACCGCGACCTGAACATCAAGCACGTGGTGCTTCGAGGGAAGGCCATTGCGTAGCGTTGGGGCGATTGGCTGTGCCGCTGCCATGAGGTTTGCGCCGTTCGGGAGCCCGTTCGCACCGTAAGGCGGATTCCATCCTTTGTTTGTGAAACGTTGGCCAGCTCGTTGACGAACTGCGAACCTCGATACTATCCTCATTGAAGTTTGCTCAACAGAAAGAAAGAGGCAAGGTACTCATCATGACCGATTCCCCGTTCCACGGCGTAATTCCCCCGGTGGTCATCCCGCTGACCGAGAAGAAGCAGCTTGACCTGGAGGCCTTCGAGCGCTCCATCAACCGTATGATCGACGCCGGCGTCGACGGCTTGTTCTTCCTGGGCTCCTCGGGCGAGGTCGCGTTCCTCACCGACGCCCAGCGTTATCACGTGCTGCAGGAGGCCGTGGCCATCGTGAACCATCGCGTGCCCGTGCTTGCCGGCGTCATCGATATGGAAACCCTGCGCGTGGTCGATCAGGCCAAGCGCGCCAAGGGCTTCGGCGTCGACGCGCTGGTCGCCACCGCCCCGTTTTACGCTCTGGGCGGCCCGAAGGAGACCGAACGTCACTTCCGCGCCATCCGCGAGCATACCGACCTGCCGCTGTTCGCTTACGACCTGCCCGTGTGCGTGCACACCAAGCTCGACCCCACCATGCTGGTGCGTCTGGGCAAGGACGGCGTGCTGCAGGGCGTGAAGGACTCCTCCGGCGACGACGTCAGCTTCCGCTGGCTGGTGCTCGAGAACGAGGACGCCGGTCATCCGCTGCAGCTGCTCACCGGCCATGAGGTGTGCGTCGACGGCGCTTACCTGGCCGGCGCCGACGGTAGCGTGCCGGGCCTGGCCAACCTTGACCCGCACAGCTACGTGGAGCAGTGGAAGGCCGCACAGGCCGGCGACTGGAACCGCGTCAAGGAGATCCAGGACCATCTTGCCCGCCTGATGTTCCTGACCCGCGTGGTCAAGGCCACCGTCGGCTTCGGTGCCGGCGTGGGCGCGTTCAAGACTGCTCTGTGGCAGATGGGCGTGTTCAACACGAACCAGATGCGCGAGCCCGTCCAGGCGCTCGAGGGCGAGGACGTTGCAGCCATCGTCGAGGTCATCAAGAAGGCCGGCCTCATGGACGCGGACGCTCCCATCCGCAAGTAGCTTTTCTTCGCTTTTGCAAGCCGGCGTAGGTTCCACCCGCGCCGGCTTTTTTGTTTGCGGTACCATGGTTAGCACCAGGTGATAAGGTGCTTTTCGAAAAGGGAAGGGTGGGGTGCATGGAATATCCCGCATACGTTGCGGCGCTTGACATCGGCGGCACGAAGATCGCCGGCGCGCTGCTGCGATACGAGCAGGTCGACGCTGCCCCTGAAGTCGTGTTCGAAACCCAGGTGCCCACGCAGGCGCAGCGCGGGGGCGGCCCGGTGCTCGTCACCGTGTGCGATGTGGCGAACACGGTGCTTGCCGAGGCACGTTCGCGTCGCGAGCAGGTGCTCGGTATCGGCGTGTCCACCGCAGGCCGCGTGGATGCGGTCACGGGCGGCATCGCGTACGCCAACGAGATCATGCCCGGGTGGACCGGCCAGCCCATCAAGGAGCGTTTGGAGGAATCCTGCGAGCTGCCGGTGTCGGTGCTCAACGACGTGCAGGCCCATGCGCTCGGCGAGGCACGCTGGGGCGCTGCAAGCGGGGCTGACACGTGCATGATGATCGCTGCCGGCACGGGTATCGGCGGCGCCGTGATCGCCCATGGGCGCTTGGTGCGCGGCAACCACGGTTTCGCCGGCGAGATCGGACATATCGCCTGCTCGCAGGCCGTGGGCATCCCGTGTGTGTGCGGCGGTGCCGGCCATTTGGAGCTGGTGGCGTCGGGAAGCGGCATCGAGGCTCGCTATGCCGAGGTGACGGGCGACCATATCGACGGTGCCGAGATCTCTCGCCGTGCAGCTGAAGGCGAGCCTGCGGCGCACAAGGTCATCATGACCGCCGGCATCGCCCTGGGCGAGGCCATTGCGGGCATCACGAACCTGCTCGACCCCGATATGGTGGTCATCGGCGGCTCGGTGCCCAAGGCGGGCACGAAGTGGCGCGCGGCGGTACAGGAGGGCTTTGAGCGTCAAATCCCGCTGGCGCAGCGCAGCCTGCCCATCCTTGCAGCCGAGCTGGGCGGGCATGCTCCGCTTATCGGCGCTGCCGAGGACCTGCTTGATTACCTGGAGGATGTCGAGGTCCGGCAGGAGCTGGACGAACTTGACGACGCCGAGGGTTTCGAAGCGCTCGATGAGCTGCAGGATCCTCAGGCGCAATTGGATAGGGAAGAGCCCCAGGAGTAGCCTCCATCGGTATATCGCAGCGCCCGGCGCCGTGGATTCGCGGCTACGGGCGCCGCTTGTTTTCGATTATGAAAGGATAGGGAAATGAATCCCATTATCGAGCAATTGCGCGGCAAGGTCATCGCCAGCTGCCAGGCATATATGGGCGAGCCGTTGCGCCACCCTGAGACCATGGCTCAGATGGCCCGTGCATGCGAGCTGGGCGGTGCCGGCGGCATCCGCTGCCAGGGCCTGTCCGACATCGCCGCTATCAAGGGCCGCACCGAGGTGCCCGTCATCGGCCTCTGGAAGGAAGGCCATGAGGGCGTCTACATCACGCCTACGCTGCGCCATGCGCGTGCCTGCGTGATGGCCGGCGCCGACATCGTTGCCATCGACGCAACTGATCGCCCGCGTCCCGACGGTAAGACGCTCGAGGACACGGTGCGCCCGCTGAAGGAGGAGGGCGTGCTCGTGATGGCGGACTGCTCCACCATCGAGGATATCCGCCATGCGTTCGCCATCGGCTGCGATATCGCCTCCACCACGCTCTCGCACCCCGGTGCCGCCATCGACTGCGGCATGGCCGACGGTCCGGATGTTGCGCTCGTTCGCCAGGCCGTAGAGGAGTTCCCTGGCAAGCCCGTTATCTGCGAGGGTCGCGTGCACACGCCTGCCGATGCGAAGGCGGCTATGGACGCCGGTGCGTGGGCAGTCGTGGTAGGCACCGCCATCACGCACCCCACCAGCATCACCAGCTGGTTCGTGGAGGCTGCTGGCAAGTAGGTTTTAGCAGCCCCATCGGAAGCCCCGGCCTTTATTGGTCGGGGCTTCTTTTTTGTCCCGTTCGATGAGCCCTTGCTCGGTATCCCAGTCGCTCAGACAGTCCTCGCTTGGTGGAACAGTCCACTGGACTGTTCCAGTCGCTGCGGAACTCGCTTTATGAGGTACCGAGCAAGGGCTCATCTGTGCTAATCGGATTGTTGGCTCGCCGATAACAAGGGCTTCCTAGGTTATACAGTATTGCTTCTGAAATCTAACCAAATGAAAATCGCCCCCGCTGCTCTTGCGAGCGGCGGGGGCGATTGCGTTTCCCGTGAGGTTAGCTGGCCGTAAGGCTACTTGCCTAGGTCGGGATGGAGCAGGGACGGGGCGGCGCCCAGCAGCAGGCGCGTGTAGTCGTCCTTGGGGTTGTTGAAGATCTGCTCGGCGGTGCCGCGCTCAACGGCCTGACCATGGTTCATGACGATGATCTGGTCGGAGATGTAGCGCACCGTCTGGATGTCATGGCTGATGAACACCATGGCAAGGTTGAGCTCCTTCTTCAGATCCATCAGCAGGTTGAGGATCTGGGCGCGCACGGACACGTCGAGGGCCGAGGTGGGCTCGTCGGCGATGATGGCGTCGGGCTTCAGGGACAGCGCGCGGGCGATTGCCACGCGCTGACGCTGGCCGCCGGACATCTGGCCGGGCAGCGCCTCAAGGACGCTGTTGGGAAGGCCGACCATCTCGATGAGCTCGCGCACGCGGGCTTCACGGGACTTCGCGTCGCCCACCTTGTGCACGATCATGGGGTCCATGAGCTGCTCGCGCACGGTCATGCGCGCGTTCAGGGCCGTTGCCGGGTCCTGGAACACGACGGAGATGACGCGGCCGATGATCTTACGCTGCGCTGCGGAGCGCTTCGTGACGTCGGTGCCCTTGAAGTACACGTGGCCGGACGTGGGGGTCTGCAGACCGCACATGACGTTGGCCGTGGTGGACTTGCCGCAGCCCGACTCGCCAACGATGCCGATGGTCTGGCCCGGCATGAGCTTCAGAGACAAGCCGTTGACGGCGTGGACCTTGTTGGGGTGCAGCAGGGAGCCGGTACGCGTCTTGAACACCACGTGGATATCATCAAGGAAGATGATAGGCGTCTGCTCGTCGTTGTTGGCGACGGCTGCACTGTTGGTTGCTTCGGCCATTAGTTCGCACCTCCCGTGAGATAAGGCTTGACGCCGATGCGCTTCAGCTCGCTGTCAGGCAGCTCGGCGTAATAGTGGTCGGAATTCGCCACGCGCTTGAGCATGGGTCGCACGTTCGACGTCTTGTCCGGATGGCTGGAGCGCGGACGGAAGCGGTCGCCTTCGGGGAAGTCCTTCGGCGAAGGTACCGAGCCGGGAACCTGATGCAGGCGCGCACCGCCGGCCTCGATGGACAGAACGGAGCCGAGCAGGCCGCGCGTGTACTCGTGGATGGGGTTGGTGAGGATCTCCTTCACCGGGCCCTGCTCCACAACCTGGCCAGCGTACATGACGGTGATGGAGTTGGCGACCTCGGCAACGAGCGCCAGGTCGTGGCTCACGAACACCATGGCGAAGCCAAGCTCGTGCTGCAGCTTGTTCAGCAGGTCGATGACCTGCTTCTGGACCGTCACGTCAAGGGCGGTGGTGGGCTCGTCGGCGATGACCAGCTTGGGGTCGCGCGTCAGGGCCATGGCGATGAGCACGCGCTGGCGCTGGCCGCCGGAGAGCTCGTGGGGATAGGAATCCAGCGTGCGCTTCGGGTCCAGGCCGACCAGCTCGAGCAGCTCCTCGGCGGAACGGGTGCCGCCACGTTTGGTCAGCTGCTTCATCTGAGAGCGGATGAGCATGGAGGGGTTGAGCGAGGACAGGGCGTCCTGGTAGACCATGGCGATCTCGCGGCCGCGCAGCTCGTTCATCTCCTTGTCGGAGAGGTTGAGCAGGTTCTTGCCGTCGTACATGATCTCGCCGGAGATCTCGGCCTTCTTGTCGAGCAGGCCCATGATGGCAAGGCTGGTGATGGACTTGCCGCAGCCGGACTCGCCAACAAGGCCCATGGTCTGGCGCGGACGCACCACGAAGCTGACATGGTCGACCACGTTCACGTCGCCATGGCGGGGGAACTTGATGCACAGGTCCTTGACTTCCAGGATGGGCGGCACGTCGGTGCGGGCCTCGAAGCGGTCGGTGCGCGAAAGCTCGGCTTCCTTAAGGGCGGCAAGGCGCTTGTTGAGCATGTCGGCCTGAGCGGCATAGGCCAGCGTCGGGTCGGCGACCATGCGGTCGGCCTCGCGGTCCTTATTGAGGTCGTTCTCGTCGACCTTGACGGCGCTCTTCGGCGCGGCGATGGCGTCGGTGATGCCCTCGGAGACGATGTTGAGGCACAGAACGGTCAGCATGATCATGATGCCGGGGAACAGCGCCTGCCACCAGCGGCCGGCCAGCACGCCGTTACGGGCGTCGGCTAGGATGTTGCCCCAGGTGGGGGTGGGCTCGGGGATACCGGCGCTGATGAAGGCCAGGGAGGCCTCGAACACGATGGCGTCGGCCACGAGCACGATGGTGAACACGAGGACGGGAGCCACGCAGTTGCGCACGACGTGCTTCCACAGGATCCACGGGGCGCGGGCGCCGGAGACGACGACTGCGCGGACGTAGTCCTGGTTGTACTCGCTCATGACGTTGGCGCGCACGATACGGGCGATCTGCGGGATGTACAGAAAGCCGATGGCGAAGATGAGCGAGGGCACGGAGTTGCCGAACACCACGATGAAGGTGGCGGCAAGCGCGATGCCGGGGAAGGACATGATGATGTCCAGGATACGCATGATGACGTTGGCGATGCGCGGGCGCACGACGGCGGCGATAGCGCCGATGATGGAGCCCACGACCAGCGCGAAGCCGGTAGCGCCCAGGCCGATGACCAGGGAGTACTTAGCGCCGCACATCAGGCGGGACATAACGTCGCGGCCCTTGTCGTCGGTGCCGAACAGGTGCGCGGAATCAGGCGCGCAGAACGAGGTGAAGATCTCGTAGGGGCTGTAGGGCGCGATGAAGTCGGCCAGCGCGGCCACTACGATGATAGCGATGAGGATGACCAGCGAGATACGCGCGCCGATGGTCATGTTCTTCCAGCGACGGAAGCGGACCTTGCCGGCGCCGTCCTCCATCTTCTTGGTGAGGCCGCCACGAAGTTGAACCATACTCTACACCGTCCTAATTCGCGGATCGATAAGGATGTAGAGCATGTCGACGATGACGTTCACGATGATGAACGTGATGGCGACGACGAGAACGACACCCTGAACCAACATGACGTAATTCGAGGTAACGCCGGAGACGATGGCCATGCCCATGCCCGGAAGGGCGAAGATGACCTCGAGGACCACGGCACCGCCGATCATGTAGCCGAACTTCAGGCCTAGCACGGTGACGGGCGTGATCAGGGCGTTGCGCAGCACGTTACGGGCGACGACGGTGCCGTAGGGGATGCCGAAGCCGCGGGCGGTGCGCACGTAGTCCTTGTCAAGCTCCTCGACCATGGACGTGCGGATGATGCGCGTCATCTGGCCGGTCAGCGGAACCGCAAGGGCGATGCCGGGCATTGCCATGCGCGCAAGCCATCCGCCGGGATCTGCCGTGAGCGCAGGCAGGGGGCCGGAGGCCGGCAGCAGGTGCAGCGTGGAGGAGAACAGCAGGATGAACAGCACCGACAGCCAGAACGACGGCGTGGCGATGCAGGCGATGGAGAAGATGCGGATGACCTGGTCGGGCCAGCGGTCGCGATACAGGGCGGAGACGACGCCGAGGATGGCGCTGGCGACGATGGCGATGATGAAGCCGAAGAAGCCGAGCTGCAGCGTGATGGGCAGCGCGGTGGCGATGCGAGCGGACACGGACTGGTTCGAGGGACCGAACGTGCCCAGGTCGCCATGGAAGAAGCCGGCCATGTAGTCGCCGTAGCGAACGATCAGCGGATCGTTGAGGCCGTGCTCGACGCGGTAGGCCTCCAACTGGTCGGGTGACGCGTTTTCGCCAAGCGCCGAGAAGGCGGGGTCGATAGGCGAAAGCGACATCAGGAAGAAGACGAGAACGGTGACACCGAACACCATGATGGGCAGCCAAAGCAGGCGATTGCCGATCAATCGAAGCAGGTTGTTCACTCGATCCCCTCCTTTCTGTAGGCTCGTGAGAGCATGCTTACGTTACATGGTTTGCCATCGTTCAGCCTATGTAGGCTGGCAAACCTTCCACATTATACCGATTTGCAACAGGTCTTCGCAGATAAACGGCGAAATAGGATAACTAATCAGCCAGCTGCTTCTCGCAGACGTGCCACCAGTTGTTGCCGGTTCCTCGTGCGTATTCGCAGCCGACGCAGGGCTTCGTGCAGAACTCGGCGCTTCTCATCTCGTCGGGGAACAGATCGTGCCCCTCGTAAGGGGTGCGCGGCAGCTCGGGGTCGGCCTGCTCCATGCCGCGGATGAACATGGAGGCCATCTGCTTCATGCCAAGCGCGGTGGGGTGGGTACCGTCGATGGCGTCGTAGTCGTAGCCGAACGCCTGCATGTCCACGAGATAGCAGTTGTCGGCGTCGCCCGCGGCGGCGCGGATGATCTTGTTGTACTCGTCGACGCAGATGCCGCGGAACCAGCGCGGGGATGTGGGACGATGCGCGCCCTTCACGCGGCCGGGAAGGAGCGTGGAGACCCAGATGCGAGCGTTCGGGTATTGAGCGTGCATGGTAGCCAGCATGCGGCGGAAGGATTCCTCGAAGTTGGCAAGGGTGCCTTCGGGGGCCATGCCCGCTACCTTGCCGCGATCGGGACACTCGGCGGCAAGCTTCGGCGGTGCGGAAGGCGTTGCCGCGCAGATCTGCGCGTACCCCGACCCCCAGCCGTAGTCGTTGATGCCGATATGCACGAGGATGTCGTCGGGGGTGCGCCCGCCGGCCTGCAGGTGCTCGATGCGCTCAGGCGAGGCGCCGACGGGGAAGTCGCGGCCTTCCACCACGCAGCCCGACCAGGATGCATTGGCCAGGAAGTGCCCGCCGAAGTGATCGATGACCTGGCCCCACCAGGTGTCGTGCGGCGTCTTCACGCCGGTGAGCTCAAGCTGCTCGCCTTCGAAGAACACGCGCCAGCCTTGCGGTAGGATGCCCTCGAACGAGCTGATGGAGTCTCCGTATACGGAAAACAAACGTGTCATGCGGTGATAACCCCCTAAATAGAATCGACGTGAACATGGTATACGCTTCACGCGCATATGGGGTCAAGACGCAAAGAAAGCCCACCTCGCAATGAGGCGGGCTTTCCGGATGCAGCCTATAACCTGGCGGTTATTACTTCAGCTTCGCGTTCTGGAAGTACAGGCCGGTGGTCGGGCTGGGCTCGAAGCCTTCGATGAGGCCGGCCCAGTAGCCGGTGACGACCTTCTTGTGGAACAGCGGGTACAGCGGCACTTCCTCGGAGATGATGTCGAAGCACTTGTTGTACGCCTCCTGGCGCGTGTTCGCATCGGTGGCCTTGCGAGCCTGGTCGAGGTACTCGTTGAACTCCTGGCACTTGCCGTCGCCGGCCTTAGCCCAGCAGGAACGGCCCTGGCACCAGTCGGTGTTCTCGCCGTAGAACCAAGCCAGATGCACGTCGGCGTTCGTGCCGAAGCAGGAGACGTCGCCGGGGGCCAGGAACACGTCGAAGGGCAGGATCTCGTCGGTCTTGGAAGCGGCCATCGTGGGGTAGGGGGCAGCCTGCACGTCGAGCGTGACGTTCATGCCGACGGCCTGCAGGTCCTGCTGGATCTGAGCGGACAGGTCCTTGATCCAGTTGTCGATGACGAGCAGCTTGACCTCGAGGTTCTCCTGGCCGGCCTCCTTGAGCAGGGACTTGGCCTTCTCGGGATCGTACTTGTAGACCGTGGAGGCCTCGTGGTAGGCCGGGTTGTCCTTCGGCAGGTAGGAGGTCAGCGTCTCAGCGTTGCCGCCCAGCTGGTTCTTGATCAGCTTGTCGTAGTCGATGGCGTAGTGGAAGGCCTGACGGACGCGCTTGTCGTTGAAGGGCTCCTTCTGGCAGTTGAACATCAGGAAGCCGATGCCGTAGCTGTCGACGCTGTCGACGGTGACGCCTGCGCCGACCAGCTGGTCGATGTTGGAGAACGGGATGTTCTCGCCGGCGATGGCGGTACCCTCCTGCAGGGCGGTCACGCGAGCGGTGTTGTCAACGCGCACGAGCCACTGCATGGCGTCGGCGGAAGCCGGCTTCGGGCCATTGTACTTGGGGTTGGGGACGAAGTTCAGCTCGCCGCCGTCCTCGCCGTTGCACTCGCCGAAGGCCCATGCACCGGAGCCGGTCGGCGGGGTGGTCATGGTCTCCTTGGTGATCTCGGCAGCCGGGAACACGCGGCACAGGGAAAGGCGCTCTTTGAGCTGCTTGTCGCTGTCGACGAACGGGTAGGCCAGCGTGAAGGACACGGTGGCGTCGTCCTTGGCGGCGACGGAGTCGATGAAGGACAGCATGTCCTTATAGGTGGCGTTGGCCTTGTTGGCCTCGATGACGGCCACGACGTCGGCGGCGGTCACGGCCTCGCCGTTGGAGAACGTGGCGCCTTCGCGCAGAGCGACCTCGTACTCGGTCTCGGAGACCTTGACGGGCTCGCCGGCGGCCAGAGCGGCGTTGGACTCGCCGGTGAAGTAATCCAGCTCATAGAGGCCCTCCAGGCAGTGCTGGATAGCGGGCAGCATCAGAGCGGAGCTTGCGCCGATGGGGTTGTAGTTAGCGTTCTTGTAGCTGCAAGCGGCGGTGATCACGCCGCCGGTGCTGGCGGAGCCGCTGGGCTTGCCGCCCTCGGAAGAGGAGCTGCTGCCGCAGCCGCTCAGGGCCAGGCCGGCCGTTGCGGCGGCAACGGCGCTGCCCGCCAGGAAAGTGCGGCGAGACAGAGAATACTGCTGTTCCATGGGATTCCCTCCGTTCATCTGTCGAGGCGGCTTTTCGCCCCGAGCCTGCGCATGCGCCTTCCGCGCACGCACTACAGCAAACACGATGCATTATCCCTGAACGGGCTTCGAAAATAAAGAAGGGGTAAAGGTTTTACCCGGGCGTTACGGGGGAACCCCCTCGTGCGCTGGGCGTTTCGGGAAGGTCCTCGGGAGGGCTTGCCGGCGGTGGGCGGTTGCCGTGGCGGGGTGAGCGGCAAGCGCGCCGGTCCCGGCGAGCGGGAGGGCCCCGTCTGCTCGAGACCGCTTGCCGAGAGCATCCGCCCCACGCCTGCTCAGAGTTAATCCGTGGGGTTTCGGCGTGCCGAGGCTGCTAATATAGGCGCATTGTACGGCCAGACGATGTTTCCGATCGCGCCGATCGGGGATAGCCTTAGGAGAAGAAATGACGAGAGAATTCAAGTCCATGGACGGCAACACCGCCGCAGCGCATGTCTCGTATGCGTTCACGGAGGTTGCCGGTATCTATCCCATCACCCCTTCCAGCCCCATGGCCGACCTGGTCGACCAGTGGTCGGCAGCCGGTAGGGAGAACATCTTCGGCACGAAGGTGAAGGTGTGCGAGATGCAGTCCGAGGGCGGCGCCGCCGGTGCCGTGCACGGCTCGCTGGCCGCCGGTGCCCTGACCACCACCTACACGGCTTCCCAAGGCCTGCTGCTCATGATCCCCAACATGTACAAGATCGCAGCCGAGCAGCTGCCGAGCGTGTTCCACGTCTCGGCCCGTACCGTTTCCACGCACGCGCTGAACATCTTCGGCGACCACTCCGACGTCATGGCCTGCCGCCAGACCGGCTTCGCCATGCTCGCCGAGGGCAACGTCCAGGAGGTCATGGACCTGTCCGCCGTCGCGCACCTGGCCGCCATCAAGGGCCGCGTGCCGTTCCTGAACTTCTTCGACGGCTTCCGTACCTCCCATGAGGTGCAGAAGGTGGCCGTGTGGGATTACGCCGACCTGGCCGACATGTGCGACTTCGACGCCGTGAAGGATTTCCGCGACCATGCGCTCAACCCCGAGCGTCCGCGCATGCGCGGCAGCCACGAGAACGGCGACATCTTCTTCCAGAACCGCGAAGCCTGCAACGGCATCTACGACGCGCTGCCGGCCGTGGTGGAAGAGTATATGGATAAGGTCAACGCCAAGCTCGGCACTGACTACAAGCTGTTCAACTACTACGGCGCCCCCGACGCCGAGCGCGTGATCGTCGCCATGGGCAGCATCTGCGACGTGGCCGAGGAGGTCATCGACTACCTGACCGCCCAGGGCGAGAAGGTGGGCCTGGTCAAGGTGCGCCTGTACCGTCCGTTCGTCACCGCCAAGTTCTCCGAGGCGCTGCCGGCAACCTGCAAGAAGCTGGCCGTGCTCGACCGCACCAAGGAACCCGGCGCCCGCGACCCGCTGTACCTGGACGTCGTCAACGCGCTCATGGTCGAGGGCCGCGAGGGCATCAAGGTCTCCGGCGGCCGTTACGGCCTGGGCAGCAAGGACACGCCGCCCGCGTCCGTGTTCGCCGTCTTCACCGAGCTGGCCAAGGACGAGCCGCGCGGCGAGTTCACCATCGGCATCGTCGACGACGTCACCGGGCTGTCCCTGCCCGAGGATGCGTCCGCTCCCAACACCGCAGCTGCCGGCACCATCGAGTGCAAGTTCTGGGGTCTGGGCGGCGACGGCACCGTCGGCGCGAACAAGAACTCCGTCAAGATCATCGGCGACCACACCGACAAGTACGTGCAGGCCTACTTCCAGTATGACTCGAAGAAGACCGGCGGCGTGACGATCAGCCACCTGCGCTTCGGCGATTCGCCCATCCGCAGCAGCTACTACATCAACAAGGCCGACTTCGTGGCGTGCCACAATCCCAGCTACATCACGAAGAACTTCCCGATCGTCAAGGACGTCAAGCCCGGCGGCACGTTCATGATCAACTGCCAGTGGACGCCCGAGGAGCTTGAGGAGCACCTGTCTGCCGAGGCCAAGCGTTACATCGCGGCCAACGACGTGCAGCTCTACACCATCAACGCCATCGACCTGGCCCGCCAGATCGGCATGGGCAAGCGCACCAACACCATCCTGCAGTCCGCCTTCTTCACGTTGGCGAACATCCTGCCGGCCGAGGACGCCGTGCGCTACATGAAGGACGCCGCCACGCGCTCCTACCTGAAGAAGGGCCAGGAAGTCGTGGACATGAACCATCGCGCCATCGATGCGGGCGCCACGGCGTTCGTGAAGATCGACGTTCCCGCCGCCTGGGCCGATGCCGAGGACAACGCCGAGGTCGAGCACCTCGAGGGCCGTCCCGAGCTGGTCAAGCAGGTCCGCGAGATCATGGAGCCGGTCGGCCGCATGGCCGGCGACTCCCTGCCGGTCTCCGTGTTCGTCGACCATGCCGACGGCCAGTTCGAGCAGGGCGCTGCCGCTTACGAGAAGCGCGGCGTGTCCGTGTCCGTTGCCAAGTGGGATGCCGAGAAGTGCACCGAGTGCAATAGCTGCTCGTTCGTGTGCCCGCATGCCTGCATCCGCCCGTTCGGCCTGACCGACGAGGAGGCCGCCGCCGGCCCCGAGGCCATGGCCGTGCTGCCCATGAAGGGCAAGCACAAGGAGCTGAAGTACACGCTGGCCATCAGCCCGCTGGACTGCATGGGCTGCGGCGTGTGCGTCAAGGCCTGCCCGGCCGACGCGCTGACCATGGTCGGCGTCGAGGACGAGATGGCTCAGCAGGACGTGTTCGAGTACTGCGTGAACAAGATCGCCGACAAGCCCGAGATCGAGGGCACCACGCTGCGCGACAGCCAGTTCAAGCAGCCTCTGCTCGAGTTCTCCGGCGCCTGCGCCGGCTGCGCCCAGACGGCTTACGCCCGCCTGATCACCCAGCTCTACGGCGACCACATGTACATCTCCAACGCCACCGGCTGCTCTTCCATCTGGGGCGGTCCGGCTGCCACCAGCCCGTACACGGTCAACAAGCAGGGTCACGGCCCCGCATGGTCTAACAGCCTGTTCGAGGACAACGCCGAGCACGGCATGGGCATGAAGCTGGGTTATGAGGCCGTCAACGGCATGCTCGCCGCCGACGCCGCCATCCTGGTGGAGGCCGGCGCCGCCGCCGACGCCGCCCAGGCTTGGCTCGACGCTCGCGGCGACAAGGCCGCCAGCCGTCAGACCGCCGACGCCCTGATCGCCGCCCTGCCCGAGGTTGCCGCCGGCGAAGGCGCCGCAGCCGAGGCCGCGCAGCGCATCCTGGACCACAAGGAGTACCTGGCCAAGAAGTCCGTCTGGATCTTCGGCGGCGACGGCTGGGCCTATGACATCGGCTACGGCGGACTCGACCACGTGCTGGCATCCGGCGAGGACGTGAACATCTTCGTGTTCGACACCGAGGTCTACTCCAACACCGGCGGCCAGGCTTCCAAGGCTTCCAACATCGGCCAGGTGGCGCAGTTCGCCGCCGCCGGCAAGGACGTCAAGAAGAAGTCGCTCGCCGAGATCGCCATGGCGTACGGCTACGTGTACGTGGCACAGGTGGCCATGGGCGCCAAGCCGGCCCAGACGCTCAAGGCCATCACCGAGGCCGAGGCGTATCACGGCCCGTCCATCATCATCGCCTACTCCCCGTGCGAGATGCACTCCATCAAGGGCGGCATGAGCAACTGCCAGACCGAGATGAAGAAGGCCGTGGACTGCGGTTACTGGAACCTGTTCCGCTTCAACCCGGCAGCCGATGCCGGCAAGAAGTTCACGCTGGACTGCAAGGAGCCTGCGGGCGGTTATCAGGAGTTCCTCATGAACGAGGCCCGCTACAGCCGCCTGACCCGCGAGTTCCCGGAGCGCGCCGGCGAGCTGTTCGAGCGCAACGAGAAGGCCGCCATCGAGCGTTACGATCACCTGGTGCGCCTGAAGGCCATGTACGACGGCGAATAGTTCGTCCGTTGCACGCGGCGCCGCGTTTCCGTCGGTAAGAGTTTTGCCGCGGGATGTCGGGAGTGTGCTGAGGCTTTCGATTGCGCGATAGATCGGTTTCGGAAGGCCGGTCGTCCGAAAGGGCGGCCGGCCTTCTTGCGTTGCGGGGACGCTGCGGGTTGGGTTGCGGTGATGGGGGATGGGGACGGCGAAACTTCGGGTAAGTCCCATGTATGGGACCGGACGCGCTAAGGGGGTGCGCTAGAATGTCGGGCATGGATACTTCTATTGCATATGATGTGGTGCTGCTGCCGGATACCGATCGGGCGGTGGCGTATAGGAAACGGGCCGCAGATAGCGGCTACTCGCTTATGGGCGTGACGGTTGCCGCGTTTGGTGCTTGGGTGCGCGATCTTTGGGAGCTGTACGGCGACGGCAGGGCGTTCGTCTCGCGCCTTGAGCGCGAGGCGTTGCTGCGCGCGGCTTGCGAGGGGCCTGCTGAAGGTGGCTGCGTTGATCCGAAAAGCGGCAAGCGCGCGCAGCTTCATGGTGCTAGCGGACGATGCGAGTTGGCGGAGGCGGGTGACGTTCGTGATGGTAGCGGACGATGCGAGTCGGCGGAAGGCCGCATTGCCGACGACGGGGTCGCATCGGCTGGTGCCGGCGAAACGGGGGCACTCGGACTTGATCGCGTGGCAGCGGCTTGCGTGGCGGCCGGCGTCGGCCTGCCCGCCTTCAATGCGGCGGTGCAGGATGCGCAGCAGGGCGTGCCGGCGGGTGCTGGCGCGCTTGAGGGGGTGACTTGCGCGGAAGTGCCGGCGCTGCGGATGATCGGGGGATATCTCGAGCAGCTCGAGCAACTGGGGTTGGTGGAGCCAGGGCAGGCCCTTGCCCTGCTTCCCGAGCTTCTTCCGCAGCGCCCGTTGCGCGTGCTGTTGGAGGATGCTGCTCCGCTTACCCCTGGTCAGGAGGCATTTTTCTCCGCTTGTCCATGGATGGACGTGGAGGTTCGCGCCGCTTCGGGAAGCCAAGGCCCCGTTCGCGCGCCCGAGGGCGTGAGGGTTCGCTTCGCGTTCCCTTCGGGGCAATATGCGTGGCCGGCGCTATTGGCCGATATCGTGCGCGACACCCTTGGCGCGGGTACGGATCGAGGGAGGGCCTCTGCTTCGGTTGGGGCTTCTGCTTCGGCTGCGGTGCCGATTGCGGCGGCAGTCCCAGCTGCCGGCGATTACGTTGTTTCCGGCGGTGAGGACGCTTTCGGTGGCGCCGACGGTTGCCGGGTTGGGCGTTCGACCGGTACGCACGCCGCTGTCGTGATGGTTGCGGCGAAAGACCCCGCGGCGCTGTTCGGGCGCGTGGCGCCGGCGCTTGTTCGCCAGGGCCATGTGGTTGCCCTGCGCGGGCGGCGTCGCTTCGTGGATACCGCGTTCGGTCGGGCCATCTGCTCGTTTCGCCGTTTCCTTGATGATGGACAGGCGGGCGGCGCCTCGCATATCGAAGGGTATGGGGACATCGCCGCGACCGATGTGGAGCGTTGGGATCGTGCTGACCTGGCCGATTGGGCGTTGTCGCCGTTTTCCGGGATGACGAAGAAGGCGGCGTTCAAGCTTGATGCCGATATGCGCGCCGATCGCACGGCGCGACGGTCGGACCTGTGTGCCCGCTTGCGCGGCGACAACCCGACGTTTGCAGCAATGGAGAGGCTTGCCTTGCAGCTGGACGACCAGGCTGCAGCCGAGCTTGAGGCCGCCGTGCGGCGCATGACGAACCGTTCGGAAGCGTGGCGCGCCGAGCAGCTTGCCGCGTTGCGCGCTCTGCAGCGCGCCGCCGGCGCCGCCAAACTGGCGGGGCTGGGGGCTGATGCGGCGTTTGACCAGGTGCAACGTTTGAAAGTTAACGTTTCGCGTATTGTGGTGCCCCGCGGTAGCGAGGGCGCCGGCCTTGGTGCGCCCGATGTGCTGGTGACCGATCAGGGCACGGCGGCGTCGTTGGGCAGCGGCTCGTGCAAGGTGCTCGTGGCGGCCGACTTGACAAGCGCCGCCTATCCGGCGGCCGACCCCGAGGACGCCTCCCGGGTGCTGCTCGAGCACCTTGGCGTGCAGCGCGCCGATTCGGCGCTTGCGCGCATGCGCCGTGCGTTCTTCGCGCTCGAGCACGCTGCGACCGATCAGCTGATCCTCGAGCGCTGCCTCAACGATTCGTCCGCCGACCCTACATACCCTTGCGTGGTGCTGGAGGAGTTCGTCGACTGTTATCGGGACGACCCCACGGCCACCGAGGATATCGACAACCCGTATTCGCTTCCCGAACGTCTGCAGGACGGGATGTTGCTGCGCGGCGAAGATGCCTTGTGCTCCAACGATGCGCTCTCCGATGCGCCGGCGTCCGTGGCGGCGCGCATCGAGCGGCCGCTGACGGGTGCGGTGTCGTCTGAGGCGCGTTCGCTCGTGGTGCTTCCGCGTGTGCTGCAGGGCGGGCAGGTGCTCGACGAGCCGTGCCTTTCGCCTTCCCAGATCGAAAGCTATCTGGAGTGCCCGTACAAGTGGTTCGCTCAAAGGCGTTTGCGCCTGGACGACCTGGACGAGGGGTTCGGGCCGCTTGAGATGGGCGACTTCGCGCATAACGCGCTGCACAGCTTCTATAAGCATATGTCCGAGGATTTGGGAGAGGCGAAGGTGACGCCGCAGCTGCTCCCGCAGGCGCGGGAGCTCATGGCCGACGTGCTTGCGCGTCATAAGGCGCTGCAGCCGCATCTTCGCCAGTCGGAGAACCGCTTGATCCCCACGTCGCAGGTGGAGCATCGGGAGCTTGCCGAGCTCGAGCGCAAGTTGATGGACTACTTGGACTTCGAGGCTGAGCTTCTGCCCACCTTTGCCCCGAAGTATTTGGAATACGACGTGGCTTGCGGCGGCGCGGTGGATTACGCGGGCCACAAGCTGCTGGGCACGGCCGACCGCATCGATGTGGACGGCGAAGGGCGGTGCGCGATCATCGACTACAAGGGCTCGATCTCCGGGTCGTACGCGCTCGGCGTGCGCGAGGAGGGGCGCCTGGGCAAGGTGCAGGCGCTCATCTACGCGCAGGTGGTTCGCCGTACGCTGGGCTTGGAGCCGGTGGGCGCGCTGTACGTGTGCTACGGGCGTCGCAAGATGATTTCGGGCGCCTACGACGGGCGCGTGATAGAGAACGCGCACCTGCCGAACATGCGCCATAAGGATTGCATGTGCGCCGACAGGCCGTTTTCCGATGTGCTGGATGAGACGGAGGAGGCGGTGGCAGCGGCGCTCGAGCGCATGCTGGCGGGCGACATCCGTCCGCGCCCCGAAACGCCCGAGGCGTGCAAATGGTGCCCGGTTTCATCGTGTTCGGAAAGGAGGGGATAGCCATGGCGTTGACCATCGGCCAGGAAAAGTGCGTCAACACGCTGGACAAGCCGTTGGCGGTGAGCGCCGGCGCCGGCAGCGGCAAGACGTTCACGCTCACCCGCCGCATCGTGCATGCGCTGGAAAGCGGGTATTTGACCGATATCGACCAGGTTTTGGCCATCACCTTCACGTCGAAGGCGGCGGGCGAGATCAAATCGCGCGTGAAGGGCGCGCTGCGCGCCGGCGGCATGATCGAGCAGACGCTGAAAACCGATGAGGCGTGGATATCCACCATCCATGGCATGTGCTCGCGCATCCTTCGCGCACATGCGCTTGAGCTGGGGCTCGACCCCGCATTCAAGGTTGCCGACGAAGCCACGGCGAGAACGCTTCTGGACGCATCGCTTGAGGAGGTGCTCGGCGGCAGGGACGACCTGGTCACGGTCGCCGAAGGCGTTTCCCCGGAGCGTCTTGACGCGCTGTTCGCGTCGTTCGACGTGCATTCGGCGGGCCCTCGCACGGCGTCGGTCGAGGGGATGGTGCGGCAGCTGGTCGAGGCCGCCTCGGCGCATCCCGACGGCATGGCGTCGGTGGTGGCGCCTCCCGAGGCGCCGAGCCCGATCAAGCTGCTGGCACAGCTGGTGGACGTCGCCGAAACCGCATATGCCCTGGCCGACGGCGTCAAGCCCGGTTCCACGCGCGACAAGTTCCTGGCGGCAACGCAGGATGCGCTGGAGGGCGCACGCGAGCTGATCGGGCGCGGCTCCGACGGGCTGACGTATCGGCGCGCGCTTTCGGCCATGAACGGCTTTCCCGTCCCCGGTCGCAACTTCGGCAAGAACACGCCGTATGGCGAACAGGCCGTTGAGCTGGCGGAACAGTATTGCGCCATCGCCGCGCAGGCGCGCTGCGGGCTGGTGCAGGAGCAGCTGGCGACGCTGATCGATGTGGCGAAGTCGGTTGCGGACGCGTTCGCGCGCCGCAAGCGCGAGGCGGGGTTGCTGGACAACAACGACTTGCTGGCCTTCGCGTCCCGCGCGTTTCGCGACCATCCCGCCATCCAGGCGGCGTACGCCGACCGCTTCAAGCTGGTGATGGTAGACGAGTTCCAGGACACCGACCAGCTGCAGGTGGACATGATCAAGCGCATGGCCGGGGAAGGCTTCTCGCGCATGTGCACCGTCGGCGACGCGCAGCAGAGCATCTACCGGTTCCGCGGCGCGGACGTGTCGGTGTATCGCCGCCATCTGGAGGATGTGCGCCGCCGCAACCCCGAGGGCATCATCGAGCTGCCCGACAACTTCCGTAGCCACGGGGACGTGTTGGCGCTGTGCGACCGCATCTTCGAGCAGCCGCAGGTGTTCGGCGCCGAGTTCATGTCGTTGGCGCCGGGGCGCGCGGAATCCAAGGTCAAGCGTCCGTTCCTGCCTGATGGGCCCCGCGTGCAGGTGCAGGTGACCGTGACCCCGTCGCGCGGCGTGGCGTCTGCGGATGCGGCGGCCGTGGCGGCGCGGCGTGTGGCGAAGTCGTTCTCCGAGTTCGCGGCGGCCGGGCACAGGCCGGGCGACATGGTGGTGCTGCTCGGCGGCATGGGCCGTGCGAACGTGTACGCCGAGGCGCTGCGGGCCGAGGGGCTGCCGTGCGTGGTGGCCGGCGGATCCATCTTCAACCGCGCCCCCGAGGTCGCGCTCATGGTTCGCTTGGCGCAGGCCATCGCGAACCCGAAGTGGACCACTGCGCTGTTCGAGGTGCTCTCGAGCGAGCTGTTCGCCCTGTCCGCCGATGATTTGCTGGAGCTGTCCACGGGGATGGACGAGGAGCGCGGTATTCCTCGCAGGCGGGCTTTCGACCAGGGCTTTCGCCATATCGAGCGCAAGGTGGCGTCGGGGTGCGCGGTCTCGCCGGCGCTTGCGGCGTGCGCAAGCCTGATGCGCCGAGCGTCCGAGCAGGTGGGAAACGCGGCGCTCGCCGACATCATGCAGGGCATCGTGGCCGATTCCGGGTGGCTTGCGCGCCTTGAGGCGGCCGGGCCCGAGGGGCTGGCGCGCGCGGGGAACGTGTACAAGGCCATCCGCATGGCGCGCGATATCGAGGCGGCAGGCGGCATGGGGCCTGCGGGCGTGGCCGAGGAGCTGGCGCTGCGCGTGGAGCTTGCCAAGGAGGCGCCGGGCGCGCTGTCCGCCGAAGGCGGCGATTTCGTGCGCATCATGACCGTCCACGCCAGCAAGGGCCTTGAGTTCCCCATCGTGGCGGTGGCCGAGCTGCGCGACGATGCGGCGCGGTCGCAGGCGTTGGAGTGCTGCTCGATCGAAGGGTGCACCTACGTGTCGCTCGACGGCGGCCATGTGCTCGAGCGCTTGAAGGAGAAGACTTCGTCGCTGGTTGCGAAGAGCGGGTCGTATCAGCCGTTTTGCGAGTTCGACGATGAAGAGCTCGCCGCTATGATCTCGCGCAGCCAGCTTCCGGCCGATAGGCGCGCCGCCATCAAGCTGCATGAGGAGCGCGGCGAGGCTGCGGAGTCGCGGCGCTTGCTCTACGTTGCGCTTACGCGCGCGAAGGAGGCGCTTGTGGTGTCTATGCGCGGCAAGTCGTCGAAGGTCGACGTCACCGGCTTGTCGAAGAGCTGCTGGGGCGACGTGCAATCGGCGCTGGCGGGCGAGTGCTGCGTGTTCGAGCCGGGCGTGAGCATGTTCGACTTCGGCGGGCAGCGCCCGGCGCGCGTGGAGTGCGTGCACCTGACGCCGGCTGATGTCGAGGAGTTGCTGGGGGCGTCCGGCGCTGCGGGTGGCGAGGTTTTGCAGGTTGATGGCGGACCGGACGTCGACGAGGCTGCGGTTGGCGGTTGCCCTGCCGGCGGCAAGCCGGGCATGATCGCCCTTCCCGTGGTGAGGCCGTACGAGCCCGAGCGGGGCAAGCCCTATGAGGGTGCGCGGGCGGGGATGTTCAGCTATTCCTCCATCGCCGAGGATGGCGACGGGTTGGCCGACTTCTCCGTGGAGGATGCGGTCGATGATGCCGCCAGCGCTTCCTTGGGTGCGCGCGACGCCGATGCTGCTACGAGCTTGGGAACGGCGTTTCATCGCTTGGCGCAGCTGGCGGCCTTGGCTTGGCAACCGGGTTGTGCCCTTGAGCGCCCGGATGCTGCGCGTCAGCGGGCGCTGGAGCGTTCGTGCGGGCTTTCCGCCGAGCAGCGTGATCGTTTGGATGCTGCGCTTGAGCGGTGGTTCGCCAGCGACATAGCGTCGCGCATGGGCGCATGCGAAAGCGTGATCCCCGAGGCGCCGTTCCTTGTCCGTGTGGGCGGCCCTTGCGATGCGGCCTACCTTGAGGGCGAGATCGACCTTTTGGGGTGCGTTGCCCCCGCCGGCACGCGCGAGCAGCCGGCCGGCAGCGCGTTGGTGGTGGACTACAAGACCGGCGGTTCGCCTGCCGAAACCGCCGAGCAGCTGCACGAGAAGCATCTGCTACAGGCCACATGCTATGCGTATGCGGTGCTGTTGGAAGGATATGCGCAGGTGGAGTGCGTGTTCGTGCGCGTCGAGCAGGACCGCTCCGTTGCGCCGGGGCAGCCGCAGACGGTGTCGTATCGTTTTGATGCGGCCGATGCCGACGAGATGGGCCGCGCCCTTGCGCGGGCGTATCATGGGCACGGTCAGCTGTAGGATTTGAAGGGACGTTTGCGTGAACATCCAGATTTTCGGCACGAAGAAAAGCTTCGATACGAAGAAGGCCCAGCGCTATTTCAAGGAGCGCCGCATCAGCTTCCAGTTCATCGACCTGAAGGAAAAGGGCATGAGCAAAGGCGAGCTGCAGTCGGTGGCCAACGCCGTCGGCGGGCTTGACAAGCTGATCAACCCCGATGCCAAGGATGCCGATACGATGGCGCTGCTGCAATACCTGGCGGCGGATCAGAAGTTCGAGAAGGTGCTCGACAACCAGCAGGTGCTGTGCGAGCCGGTGGTCCGCAACGGCAAGAAGGCCACGGTCGGCTATCAGCCTGACGTGTGGAAGGGTTGGGAGTAGGTTCTCGACGCCCGTGCATGCTGGAGCCGGGGATTCATCGATCGTTGGTATGCAAAAGGGGCTTGGTCGCCATCGTCGGCAACCAAGCCCCTTCGCTATGTGCATGGGTTTGTTCTGGTTTGCGGTTAGCGTCGTGCGTGCTTTCCGCGTGAGGCCTTGCCGTAGTCGGCGAACGCTATCGCGTGGTATATGGCCACCAGGGCTGCGCCGAGCAGGATGCCGCCAAGGATGTCGGTGGTCCAGTGAACGCCCGCCATGGCGCGCGCGGCAACGATGCCAACCATGCCAACGGTGCAGATGACCAGGGCCGCGGTGCGCAAACCCCCTTGGCGGATGCGTTGCACGGCCTGAATCATGGCCGTGCCGCACATGGTGACGGCCAGCAGCGTGTGCGACGAGGGGAACGACGGCTCGCAAACGCCGTCCTCCAGGATGGGGCGGTTGTTGGGCGAGATGTAGTTGAACAGGACGTACAGCACCAGCATGGCGCCGTAGATCCCCAACAACAGCCAAAGGTCGCGGTCGACCCCGCTGCGGCTGCGGGAACGGATCAGCTGCCTGCAGCCGATTATGGCGAGCATGAGTGCGCCGACGGCCGGCACGATGAGCAGGAGGTTGGACAGCTTCTCCATGAGGTCGCTTTGCCCGAGGATGGCGCGTGCCTCAAGGTTGAAGGTGGCAAGGCCCACCAAGCTGCCGTCGCCTGCGATAGGCTGACGGTCTACGAATACCAGCGAAACCGTGAGCGCGGCGAACAGCGCAAGAAACACGCCTGCGGCTATGGCGGAGGCGTGCGCGGTAGTGCGGTTATGCATGAAAACTCCCATCTGGCCTTCGAATGTAAAGAGAAGGTAAGGAGATGGTAAAGCCGAATGCATCCGGCATGGGTTCGGCCGCTCGATTTCGAGGAATTCTGCAGAAAGCGAAACGGGCGGGGCGAAGCTCTGGGCGGCGCGCTCGGCTAGACGAGGTTGCTGGTGAACAGGCAGGCGGGGTTGCCTTGGGCGGCGTTTTGCTTGAAGCGTTGCACCAGCTCAAGACGCGATTGCGTGGATGTCGCCAGCGGCTGGGGAAGGGCGTCCGGGGCAAACCAGCCCACTTCCAGGCTCTCGTCGTCGGCGACGCGGGGCTGTGTGTTGCCATCTTCGCGGGGACGGCAGAGGAACAGCAGGTCCATGTATTGGCATTGGTCGCCGTTGGCGTAGGTGACCATATATGGGGACGTCTTCACGCTGACCAGGCATACGGGCTCGACGTCGACGCCTGTTTCCTCGAGAGCTTCCCGCACGCAGGTGTCTGCCGGTTCCTCAGCGGGTTCCACGATGCCGTAGACGAGCGCCCACTGCCCGGTGTCGGCGCGCTTGCCCAGCAGGATGCGGCCCTGGGCGTCCTCTACATAGGCGGTGATGCCGGTGAGCCATAGCGGGTCGTTGCCGATCTTCGCGCGCAGGTTGGTGATGAATTCGGGCGTTGACATGGGGATATTCCTTCCAGATGCCGCGCTGCCCGCCGGTTGGGCGGGCAGTCGGGACGAAGCGGGGCTGGCGGAGTGCCGTGAACGGACCCCGATATGGCGCTGCGGACAGCGGCTACACGAACTTCACGGCGGTGCCGTATGCCAGCATCTCGATGGTGCCGGGGTTGATGGAACCGCTGGAGAAGCGCATGGCCACGATGGCGTCGGCGCCGATGCGCTCGGCTTCGGCGATCATGCGGCTTTCCGCCACAGTGCGGGCTTGGTCGGTCATCTCGGTGTACGACTTGATCTCGCCGCCCACCAGCTCCTTCATGCCTGCCATCATGTCGCGGCCGATATGGCGCGAGGTGACGATGTTGCCGCGTACCAGTCCGAGGACTTGGACGTTTTGGCCGGGTACCACGTCTGCGGAGGTGACGATCATAGGGGGCTCCTTTGCGCTTGGGGCGGATGCGGCGCCGTGCGCGTGCGCGCCGCGTTGCTTGCTCTATTGTACCGCAGCCCTGTGGTCGCGCTGTGGCCCTGCGTTCCCGTCGGCCAGCTAGGTTGCGCCTTCGACCTTCGCGGCGTTTGCCGCCTATGTGCGCATTTGACCAGATAGGGGCCTTGTCTGGGCGCTGCGGCGAGCGTATCTTGAACCCAAATGAAAAGTTACGGTTTGGCAACCTTGCGATTGGGTCCGGGTATTGGGGTTGCGTATCGGTGGAGAACGCGGCGCGTGGCAGGTTGGGTGCGGCGCGTGGGCTCTGGCATAGCGCCCGTGCGTGCCCGAGGTTGCTGCGGGGGGATCGGTCGCATTGCGCGGGTTCAGGTCGCAGGGGGAATCGGCCGCAGTTTGCGGCACGGCAAGGAGGGAACCATGGCGAAGGGAACCACCATCGCGTGCAAGATATCCGCTGCGGCGCTGGCGTGCGCGCTGGCTGCCGTCGCCGTGTGCGGCTGCACTTCGGGCGGCGATAACGCGCAGGCGCCTGGCGCACAGGAGCAGGAGCAGTTCGAGAACGTGGCCGATGTGCCGCGCGACGGTTCTGCCGATCAGGGGCCGGCGCAGCCTTCCGAAGGGGACGCTGCGCAGCAGAAGCAAACGCAAAGCGCCGATGAGCTGCGTGCGAAGCTACCCATCGTCAATTTGTCCCAAGAACGGTTCGTGCATGGGCAAAAGCCTGCCGAATGTCAGAAGTACATCGTGCTTCATGACACCGAGGGCGACAACGATGCCGCATCGGTGGTGAGCTACTGGGCGGGCAACGGCAACCTGGTGGCGGCTCACTTCATCGTGAACAAAGACGGGTCCGTGGCGCAATGCGCGCCGCTCGACGCCATCGTGCACCACGCGGGATACGGTGATACGGGGCATAACGCGCAGTTCGGTGTGGAGGACGAATCGCGCGACGACAAGCTGGGCACCGTTCCCATCGGCTCGGCCATGGCGGATTACGGCATGAACTCGTACTCGGTGGGCATCGAGATGGTGCACGTGGGCGGTTCCGGCGATTATCCGCAGGCTCAGCTTCAGGCGCTCGATGACCTGATCGCCTACATCGACGCCTATTACGGGTTCGAAAGCGCTATCATCGATCACAAGGCCTGGCGAACGGGGAATTCGGATACGTCCGAGGAATTCGCCGGCTATTTGAGGAACTATCAAGAAGCACGCACGCACGACGGTACGGCGCGCTAGCTTTCGGCGACAACGCCAAGCGGCGCTTAACTGGAAGGAAAGGGATCTGACATGTTCTGCCCCCATTGCGGAGCCTCGGTCGAAGACGGTGACACGTTCTGCTCATCGTGCGGCAAGGCTCTAAGCTTGGCGTCCGGTGGTAACGCGTCCGCTTCGGGCGGTGCTGCAACCGGCAACGCTTCTTCGAAGAAATCCATTGGCGATATCCCGACCATTTGGGTGGTCGTGGCCATCGTCGCCATAGCCGCGGCGCTGTATTTCCTGTGGCCTGGCGGCGACGATGCCTCGGATGCCGATTCGGGCACCGCTCAGACGCCAACGACGACGGTGCAGCAGCCTGCGGCATCAAGCCAGCCTGCAACCACGTCCTCGGAGCCGAAAAGCCCGCTGACGCTGTTCGTGTCGCAGGTGGACAATTCCGCGTATCCGCAGGTCACCCTCTATACGAAGATTGCCGACCAGGCGGGTTCCACGCCTAGCGGCCTTGATGCGTCGCAGTTCACCGTCACTGAAACCGATTCGTCCGGTTCGCAGTATGCGGCAACGGTGGAGCAGGTGGTCCCGCTTGCCGTGGGCGACGCCATGAACATCAACCTGGTGGTCGATCAGAGCGGTTCCATGAGGTCGCGCAGCAAGATGGATAGCGCCAAGAAGGCGGCAAGCTCGTTCGTCGACGAGATGGTGAAAACCCAGGGCAACGTGGCCGAGATCACCTCGTTCAACGATTACGTGTACAATCGCCAGCCGTTCACTTCGAGCGCGGCGCTCCTCAACAGCGCCATCGACGCGGTTTCGCCCACCGGCGAGACGGCGCTTTACGATGCGCTGTACTGGGCGCTGCAGCGCACGAACCTGAAATCGGGATCGCGCGTGGTCATCGCGTTCACCGATGGCGAGGAGAACAGCAGCCACTACAGCCTGAATGACGTCATCACGCTGTCCCAGCAAACGGGCATCCCCGTTTACATCGTGGGCGTGGGCGGCGATGTGAACCGCAGCTCGCTGCAGTCGTTGGCGTCGAGCTGCAACGGCACGTACTACGATGCGGCGTCGGACGACTTGGCGCAGGCGCTTCGCCAGATCTACCAGTCCATCTACGACGATCAGCGCTCCATGTGCCGCGTGGTGTTCACCTCCACGTGCCCCGGCAGCACCTCCGCCACGCGCACCGTGCTGCTGAGCTGCTCGGATTCGGGTCCGTTCGCGGGGCAGATCTCGCATACGTATGTGCCCGTGACCAGCATCTCCTCCTATGACACCAGCGTGAGCTCGCAGGATTACGTGCTGCCCGGCAGCGCTTCGAAGTACTACTCGCGCTCCGAGCTGGAGAAGATGTCGCTGTGGGAACTCTATCTTGCGCGCAACGAGATATTCGCGCGCCACGGCCGCGGCTTCAAGAACCAGGACCTGACCGATTACTTCGCCACGAAGCGCTGGTACACGCAAACGTACACGCCCGAGGAATTCGACGCCATCTCTTCGTCGCAGCTCAACGACTACGAGCTGAAGAACGTGCAGACCATGTATGAGATCGAGCAGAGCCGCAATTCCCCGTATCTGGAGACGGCGAAATAGGCTGGCGCGAAATCGCCTGAAACGAAGAAGGCCCGCGGTTCGCGCCGCGGGCCTTCCTGCTGTTTGGCTTGTTGTTCGGGCTGTGTCGGACCTTACGAGTTCACCCAGGCGCGGATGCGGTAGCGCACGCCCAGCTCGTCGCAGATGCGCTGGCAGGCAGCCTCGTCCTCGTGGCTGATGGTGGTTTCCACGGTGGTCATCACGACGTTGGGCACGTATTTGTGCACTTCGCGGGCGAAGTCGAGCATGCCCGGGAACGCCGCGTCGCCGAAGCGGCTGCGCACGATGGCGGCGTACTCGTCGGCGTTGGGGGTGTTCAGGCTGATGGAGACCGTGTCCACGATGCCCTCGAACTCCGGCGCGATATCGCGGCCGCAGATCAGGCTGCCCTGGCCGTTGGTGTTCACGCGCACGGGCAGGTTGTAGCGGCGCTTTACCTCGGCGGCTACGCGCTTGAGCATGTCGAAGGCGCAGGTGGGCTCGCCGTAGCCGCAGAAGACCACCTCTTCGTAGCGGCTCATGTCCTGCTTATCGAACGCGGCCATGACCTCCTCGAAGGAGGGCTCGTGGTCGAGCCATAGGTTGTTCTCGCCGCCTTCGCCGTCCTGGCCTACGCCGTCGGCGGTTTGGCGGATGCAGAAGGTGCAGGCGCAGCTGCAGCGGTTCGTCAGGTTGACGTAGAGCCCGTTGTGCACGGGATATACGATGGTCTCGGCTTTCGTTTTCGCCATGATGAGCTTCTTTCGCTAGGGGTGGGGGCGAAGATCGTGGTTCGCCTTCCCGCTTCCGTTTAGGGTACGCCTTATGGTGCGCTTGCTGCAAGGTGCGGGTTTGCGAGCGGGGCGCGATGCGCGATGCTAGCGCAGGTTGCGCAGCTCCTCCTCGATGGGCAGGCCGTCGGTGCGCGGCAGGTCCATATCGATGGCGCGCTCGACGCAGGTGCACACGAAGTGCGAAGCCTTCTCCACCGATTTCTCCAGCGGCACGCCGTTGACCGCGTCGGCGATGAGGATGGCGGAGAACACGTCGCCGGTGCCGGAGCGTTGCCCGCCTAAGCGCGCGGTTTGGATGGTGAAGGGCGCGCGGTCCCGCTCGTAGCACACGTTTGCCACGCGGTCTTGGAACTCCACGCCCGTGACCACCACGCGTGCGGGGCCGGTTTGCGATAGCTGCTGGGCGATCTTGGCGGCATCTTCGCAGGTCATGTCCTTGCTGAAGGGCATACCTGCCAGGATGCACGCTTCGGTGAGGTTCGGGGTGATGATGTCGGCCTTCGCCGTGAGTTCGGCCATGCGCTCGCACATCTCCGGTGTGTAGGTGCCATAAGGGTGGCCTTCATCGCCCATGACGGGGTCGACCATCACGATACAGTCGGGGCCGCCGAACTCGTCGATGAACTCGCTGACCACCGCGATCTGCTCCGCCGAGCCCAGGAAGCCCGTGCAGATGCCGCGGAACTTCAGGCCGAGCTTGCGCCACTCGCGGATGTGCTCGCGCATGTAGGGCGTGAAATCCTGGAAGCTGTAGCTGGGGAAGCCCGTGTGGTTGGACAGCACCGAGGTGGGCAGCACGCAGCATTGCACGCCAAGCTGGGAGATGACGGGAAGCTGCACCGCCACCGAGCATCGGCCGAAGCCGGTGAAGTCGTTGATGAGCGCGATCTTCTTCTGGTTGTTGTGATTGGGCAAGGTGGTATCGGTGGGTTCGGTGGTGCTCACGGGGGCGTCTTTCCTTGGGATGTTTCCTTACGCGCACATTATAAGGGAGTCGCGGGCGGGCCCGCGGCTTGCGACGCAGAATGCCAGCGGATTCCGTTTTCGCGGGCGTGGGGTTCTCGGCGGTTTGGAAGGCGGTAGTGGCGGGAACGCGCTCAGCCCCTGTTCGGTGCCGGCGTGAACGCACCTCCGTCCCCTGTTCAGGTAGTCCGCTTCCTGTTCGTGCGGGGTGAACGTCTGATTGTCCTTTTCCGTCCCCCTGCCTGCTCGGCGCAAAGTTCTGGGCGGTTTGGAAGGCGGTAGTGGCGCGAATTGTGTACGAAGGGGTTAGGTTCTGGACGGTTTTCGGGCTTTTACGCGGCAATCGGGTTGGGCAAACCGCCCATGGTGAACAGGGGACGGGTGAACAGGGGACGGAGGTGCGTTCATGCGCCGATGCTGCTCGCAGAGCTGAGACGAAAATGGGGCGCACTTCTGCGAAATCGTCCAGAAGAGGGTGGGCGGTGGGGCGTGGCGATAGTGGTACTATATGACGTTGCGCCTGCGCACATGGGCGCGATGTTTCAGCTTGTTATGGGGCGGTTGCCCAAGGTGGCCGTTCTTTTGCGTTGGGAAAGGGAATGGATATGGCGGAAAACACACCCCAGACGCCTGCGTCGGCGTCGGGCGCGGAGGCGCCGGCTTCGCGCGAGCACTTCGCGTCGCGGCTGGGATTCATCCTGATCAGCGCCGGATGCGCGATCGGTTTGGGTAACGTTTGGCGCTTCCCCTACATCACCGGCGAGTATGGCGGAGCGGCGTTCGTGCTGCTGTACCTGGTGTTCCTGGTGATTTTGGGCATGCCCGTCATGGTGATGGAGTTCGCCGTGGGGCGCGCCTCGCAGCGTTCGGCCGCGCAGGCCTTCGATAAGCTGCAGCCGAGCGGGAAGTGGCATTGGTTCTCGTGGTGGGGCTATATCGGCTGCATGATCTTGATGATGTTCTACACCACCGTGTGCGGATGGATGATCTCGTACGTGCCGCAGATGGCATCGGGCATGTTCAACGGCGCCGACGCGACTTTTGCGGGTGCGGCATTCAGCGGTATGCTGGAGAATCCCGCGTGGCTGATCGGATGGATGGTCGTGGCTGTGGTCATCGGCTTTCTGGTGTGCAGTCTGGGCCTGCAAAAGGGCGTCGAGCGCATCACGAAGGTTATGATGGCCACGCTGTTCGTGGTGATGATCGCGCTGTGCATCCGCGCCGTCACGCTGCCCGGTGCGGCGGAGGGCATCGCGTTTTACCTGGTGCCTGACTTCGGGCGCCTGTTCGCCGACGGGTGGTCGACGTTCGGCGACGCGGTGTACGCGGCTATGGGCCAGGCGTTCTTCAGCCTGTCGCTCGGCATTGCGGCCATGGAGATCTTCGGCTCTCGTATCGGACGGCAGCGCAGCCTTACCGGCGAGGCCGTCTCCGTCACCGCGCTGAACACCGTGGTTGCCATCCTGGCGGGCCTGATCATCTTCCCGGCATGTTTCGCCTATGGTGTTTCCCCTGATCAGGGCCCGTCGCTGGTGTTCGTGACGCTGCCGGTGGTGTTCGGGCAGATGCCGCTGGGCAACGTGTGGGGCTGCCTGTTTTTCGTGTTCATGGCGTTCGCGTCGCTGTCCACCGTCATCGCCGTGTTCGAGAACCTGATCAGCTGGTCCATGGACAAGTGGGGCATGATGCGCAGCCGCGCTGTCATCTTCAACGGCGTGCTGGTGTTGGTGCTGTCCCTGCCGTGCGCGCTGGGCTTCAACGTGCTGTCGGGCGTCACCATCCCGGCCATCGGCGACATCCAGTCGATCGAGGACTTCATCGTGTCGAACAACATGCTGCCGCTGGGCAGCCTGGCGTTCGTGTTGTTCTGCACTACGCGTCGCGGTTGGGGATGGGGGAGCTTCCTGGCCGAGGCCGACCAGGGCGAGGGCGTGAAGTTCCCGCGCTGGACGCGCCTGTGGCTGAAGTACGGCATCCCGGCGCTGATCGTGGTGATCTTCGTGCTTGGATACGCGCCGAAGGTTGCCATCTGGCTGGGGCTTGCCTAGGGTTGCGCTTGTTCGGGTTGACTGCAAGAATCGGTTGATTATGACGAAGGGGCTCGACGCGTTGGATCGCGTCGAGCCCCTTTTGCATGGTGCGCAGGTTATGCCGTTGGTGTCTGTGGCGGGTTTCCTTCGTTGCGGTTCGTCAATCCCAGGAACGCGTTCTGGATGAGGTAGCCTAGGGCGAACATGAAGCAGGCGGCAGCCAGCGGCTTGCCGATGTAGGGCAGCGCGCATGCCGCGCCCAGGATGGCGCCCATAGCAAGCGCCGCGGGGAAGCGTCCCAGGTTCTTGAAGACCAGCTTGCCCAGCGCGGCGGCGGTGAAGCCGCCCGAGACGATGGTGAGCGCAATCAGGGAGAACGTTGCGGCGCCGGCGATGGGCAGCGTGATAACCAGGCAGCACAGGATGATCACCGCCACGGGCGCTGCGATGGCGCCGATGATCCCGGAGGCGACCAGGTAGCCGGTGCGGGTTTTCGCCAGCTGGGCGGCGTTTGCGGTGTGCTTGCGCGCCAGCCATTCGGCCGCCGCCGCGGTCACCAGGCACGCGAGGGCGCTATAGACCGCTGCCAGCAAGGTGCTGACCGCATTGAACGCGGGCTCAGGCTTATCGTCCTGCGTGTGGATGGAAAGCTCCAGTGCGCCGTGCTGTGCGGAGGAGGCTATCTCGGGCTGATCGCCAGCAGAGCCGCGTACGGCGCCTTCGATGTGGGCGTTCGGGCCCAGCCGTGCGGAGTCGGCGTTGACCACGACGTCGCCGTGGACGGTTCCGTCGATGACGGCGTGCTCGGCGCAGATGTAGAGCGCATCGCATTCGCCGGAGAAGCTTGCATCGCCGGCGGCGATGGCCACTGCCTGCGCCGTGGTGTCGCTCACCGTGGCATCTTTTGCGGCAAGGGTGATGCTGTGCGCCACGTCGGCGCCCCTGATGGCGATGTCCTCGGCTGCTGCGCGGATGCTGCCCGATACGGTGCATGAGCTTACGGCGATGGACTGGCCCGCGGCGAGGATGTCGTTAGGTGCGGCCGTTTTCGTGAACAGCTTGCTTTGGCCGAACCAGATGATGTCGTCTCCCAGCATGCCGCTCGCATCGTCGGCGATCTCGTCGGCTGACCAGGTGTGGTCGTCGTCTGCGTGATGCGATTCGTCCGCTGCGAACGCCGGTATCGCCGGGGCGATGGCGAGCGTGCCGGCGGTTGCGATGGCCACGGCGGCGCATGCGAGCGCGCCCGGGGCGTTCGCGCCGGTTTTCCGGGCGTTGCGAGCCCATGCGGCAATGCCCGCGCTTGCAAGCGCGATGAGCGCGAGCGCTGCAAGAAGCGTTATGGCGGTCATGATGTCCTCCTCCGTTTGCGTTTGCGCGACGCAACGGCGGCCCCGGCGTCGCGTGAAAGCCCCTTCGCGCAGCGGCTTTCCCCTTTCCGCCAGTATACTTGCTTGCGCGCGCGTGTGTGTAAAGAGGGGTAAGCGAGATGGGGCCGAACCATAGCATATTTGCTCGCGGGCGCGTTTTGCGGAGCGCTCGCTATGGATCGAGGTTGGGTGGCGGCGAGCCTCATTGCGCCGACGTTGTTGTCGGGTGAGCGTAACTTGCCCTTGAGAGGGGCGGCGTCATCGCAGCGGTCCTGCTTGCGGGGTTTTGGGGCGATTCGGGGCGGCTCAGCCCCATTACTCCGAATGCTTTTCCGCCTGTGGGCGTTTGGGGGTTGGTGCGGGCCGTGACGTATACTTGGCTTTCGAAGGTTTCTCTTTTCGCCGGAAGGGTTGGCATGAAGATCACGCTGCAGCAGATGCGCTATATGTTGAAGATCGCGGAAACGGGGTCGATGGTGGCGGCTTCGCGCGTGCTGTCGGTTTCGCAGCCCAGCCTGTCCGAGGCAGTGTCGGTCGTGGAGCGCGAACTGGGTTTTTCCCTGTTCACCCGCGGGAATACCGGCGCTACGCCCACGAAGGAGGGCATGGAGTTCCTAGGCCGGGCGCGGCAGGTGGTGCTGCAGATGGACAACCTTGAGCGCCGCTATGGCGGCAACCAGCCCGAGGGCATGCGCTTCGCGGTTTCCTCTCATCACTTCACGTTTGTGGAGCGGGCGTTTTTGGACGTTGCGCAGCAGGTGGGTTCGGGCAGGTTCGACCTGGTGCTCAACGAGACGCAGACGCAGCAGATCATCAATGACGTGGCAAGATGCGACAGCGACCTGGGCGTGATATACCTCTCGCGCGCCAACGAGGGGGCGGTGGGGCGCGTGCTCGACCGCAACAAACTGGAGTTCTACGAGCTGTTCGAAGCAGTGCCGCACGTGTTTTTGCGTATCGGGCACCCGCTGGCGGGGCGGGAGAGCGTTTCGCTTGACGACCTGTACCCGTATCCGCAGCTGTCGTTCGTGCAGGGGGCTTACGAGTCGTCGGCGTTTTCCGAGGAGCCGCTGTGGGCGCCCTCGGCGAAGACGGTGAAGGTCAGCGATCGCGGTTTCGCCACCAGCTTCATGCTGCACTCCGACGCCTATACCGTGACTAGCGGCGTGTATCCGGAGTTCTTGCAGCGCGGCGCCATCATGGCGGTGCCTATCCGCTCCGGCGAGCGCATGCATATCGGGTACGTGATGCCGCGCGGGTTGACGCTCGACGCGATAGGCGAGGCGTTCGTGGCGGCCATGAAGCTCTACGCGAAGGTGGAGGGCTAAGCAACCTGCGGGCGAAGCGTCGGGCGTCATGCGGCGCGAACAGGGGACGGAGGTGTGTTCAGGGTTGGCCTTTGGGGAATGAAAGGTCGATTCTGAACGCACCTCCGTCCCCTGTTCGCGTTCGCGTTCTATAGCTTCATGCTGGCGGGGACGATGCAGTCGTAGCGCACGGCCTTGCCGTCGATGGAATAGCTGGGCTTGATGCCGGCCAGGTACGGGCCCTTCGCCGGGCGCTTGATGACCACCTTGCGCGGGCCGCAGGCTATGGCGGCGCGCAGCAGCCCTTCCTCGTCGGTGCAGGGCGCCTCCAGGTGGTGAAGCAGCTGGAACTTCTTCTTGACCGCGGCGCTTTTCTGCCGGGCGGGGAACATCGGGTCGAGGTAGACCACGTCGGGTTTGGCCACGTCCATGGATGCGCGTGCGGCAAGCGCCTGCACGCTGTCGCCGCTGGTCAGGCGCATGCGCGCCACGATGGGCGAAAGCTGCGGGTCGGCGGCGGCGCGCGCCAGGCCGTCGGCGAGCAGCGCGGCGATGACGGGGTCGTGCTCGAAGAGCTGCACATGGAAGCCGGCCGCGGCCAGCAGCAGCGCGTCCTCCCCGAACCCGGCGGTGGCATCGATGGCGCGCGGCTGATCGACGCCTTTGACGCGCGCGGCGCGGACGAGCAGCTCGTGGGAGAGCCTGCCGGGCTTGATGCGCGGCAGCATGCCCGCAAGATCGCAGCGCAACTCCATGCCTTCGCCCGCCAGCGCCAGGCCGCGCTCGTCGCGCACCAAGTTGACGGCGGGGTCGTCGATGGTGGGAAGCATGTTGTCATCGAAGGTCATGGGAAGCGTCCGATCGTTGGGTAGCGGGGGATTCGAGGCTGCGGGTCTGGGTTGGCGCCGGGCCCGCGGGTTCGTGCGAGCCGGGTTTTCCGAGGCGCTGCGCGTGCGGTTGCCCGGCTGCGGTTTAGGCCCGGGTACGCGCGGCGCGTGCTGCGCGTGCGGGTCGGTGCCGCGCGTCGCGCGGCACCGGTTCCAAGGCTTGTTAGCCTTGGCGCTCGAGCATGGCGATGACGAGCGCGGCGCTGTTGCGGGCCGCCTGCGCCTCGAACGTGGGGTAGTCCATAGACGAAGAGCCGTCGGCCTTGTCTGAGATGGCGCGCACGATGGCGCACGGCACGCCGTTGGCCCATGCGACCTGCGCGATGGCCGCGCCCTCCATCTCGCAGCACTTTGCGCCGAACGTTTCGATGATGCGCTGCTTTTCGAAGTTGTCGCGTACGAAGCGGTCGCCCGAGGCCACGCGGCCGGTGTGCGTGGTGGCGCCTATCGCCGATGCCGCGGCGACGACCGATTTCGACAGCGCTGGGCTGCAGGGAAACGCCATCGTGTCCAGCCCAGGCGTCTGACCTGCGGCGTAGCCCAGGTTGCATACGTCCATGATGTGGTTGACCGCGTCGTCGGCCACCACGATGTCGCCGATGTTGATGGATGCGTCCAGCGAACCGGCGATGCCGGTGTTGAGCAGCGCTCCCACGCCGAAGCGGTCGACGAGCACCTGCGCGCACGTGGCGGCATTGACCATGCCCACGCCGCACTGCACCACGATGACGGTGGCGTTGCCGATGGTGCCCACGTTGAACTCCATGCCGGCGATGCGCGTGATCTTCACCGCGCCGGCCTTCGCCATCTCCTCGCGCAACAGCGCGATTTCCACGTCCATGGCGCCGATGATGCCCATGGTGTTGAAGCTTGTAGTCATAAGCTGCTTTCTGATTGAAAAGGATAGGGCGTGCGCCGGAAGGGAGCAGAGAACGCACGCGTGCGGAACAGAGGGGGGTGAACAGGGGACGGAGGTGCGTTCAGGGTGAATCTGCGGAATGGAAGGCTTGCCCCGAACACGCCTCCGCACCCCCTGTCCGCCTACGTTAGCCGAGGAGGGCGGGGTAGTGCGTGTGCGCCTCGTCGAGCACCTCGAGGGTGTCGGCCATGTAGCGGCGCGCCCACCACTTCGCCTGTACAAGGTCATTGTCGTGGTAGTTGCCGCACTCCTCGGGCTTGGCGCCGGGGATCTCGCCCTCGAAATCGCGGATGAAGGCGAACATGCGGCGCACGAGGTCGGCTACGTCGGCGGATTCCAGCTCGCCGAAGGCAACCAGGTAGAAGCCGGTGCGGCAGCCCATGGGGCCGAAGTAGATCACGCGGCCGGACCATTCGTCGTCGTTGCGCAGGAAGGTGGCGCCGAGATGCTCGATGGCATGGACGGCGGCGGTGTCCATGACCGGCTCGCGGTTGGGGGCGGTCATGCGCAGGTCGAACGTGGTGGTCGTGCAGCTGGTGGCGGCGTCGGAGTCGCGGCGCGACACGTACACGCCGGGCTCGAGCACGCGGTGATCGACGGAAAAGCTTGCAATGCGTTCCATGGATGCTCCTTGCTATATAGGTAACGGCAACATGGTCGCCGTAGGTTCGCAGCGCCTATTGTACCGCCCGCGAGCGACCCGCTTCGCCGGTCGGGCGTGCGAACAAGAAAATCTCCGCGTGGTCAAGCGCCTGCGCGGGGCGCGCCTGCGTTCGGGTTGCGCCGTTTACCGGTGCGGGTGCGCGGGGGAGGGCTGCGCGCGGTACCATCGTGCCATCACTGTGCGATGACCTGAGGAGGTTTTCATGGAAGCGGATCAGAAGCGCTACTTGGAATTGTTGGCCCGATCATTCCCCACGCAGGAGCTGGCGGCGGCCGAGATCATCAACCTGAGCGCCATCCTGAACCTCCCGAAGGGCACGGAGTTCTTCTGCTCCGACATCCATGGCGAATCCGAGGCGTTCAGCCACATCCTGCGCAACGGGTCGGGGTCCATCCGCCTGAAGGTGGACGAGGCGTTCGGCGATCAGCTGACCGAGGCCGAGAAGCGCGAGCTTGCCACGCTCATCTACTACCCGCGCGAGAAGGCGAAGCTGATCTTGGCGGGTGTGGAAGACGAGCGCGCCTGGTACGCCACCGTGGTGCCGCGTTTGGTGGCGGTTTGCAAGCGCGCTGCGCGCAAGTACACGACCAGCCGCGTGCGCAAGGCGCTGCCCGCCGAGTTCGCCTACATCATCGAGGAGCTGATGAGCGAGGATAACCACGGTGTGGACAAGGAAGCATATTATGCCGGCATCATCGACGCAGCGGTGCGTACCGGCCGCGGCATCGCGCTTATCGAGGCGCTTGCACAGCTTATCCAGCGCCTGGCCATCAGCCAGCTGCACATCATCGGCGACATCTATGACCGCGGCCCGCATCCCGACGTCATCATGGAGACGCTGCAGGCGCAGCGCAAGGTGGACATCCAGTGGGGCAACCACGACATCGTGTGGATGGGCGCGGCCCTCGGGCAGCGCGGCTGCATCGCGCACGTGGTGCGCAACTGCGCCCGCTACGGCAACCTGTCCATTTTGGAGGACGCCTACGGCATCAACATCCTGCCGCTGGCAAGCTTCGCCCTTGACGCGTACCGTGACGATCCGTGCGTGGGCTTCGGCCTGAAGGGCAACCCCGACCTGTCGCCGTCCGAGCTTGAGATGAACGTGAAGATCCAAAAGGCCATGGCCATCATCCAGTTCAAGGTGGAGGCGGCACTGATCGATGAGTATCCCGAGTTCGGGCTGGAAAGCCGCAAGCTGCTTGACAAGATCGATTACGAGGCGGGCACCGTGGTGGTCGACGGCGTGGAGTACCCGCTGACCGACCGCGTGTTCCCCACGGTGGACCCGCAAAACCCCTTCGCGCTCACGCCGGCCGAGGAAGAGGTGATGTGCCGCCTGGAGGCCGCGTTCACCGGATGCGAGAAGCTGCAGCGCCACATGCGCTTCTTCCTGGAAGTGGGCAGCCTGTACAAGATCCGCAACGGCAACCTCATGTTCCACGCCTGCGTGCCGCTCAACGCCGACGGCAGCCTGAAGGAAGTGGACGTGTTCGGGCATCGCTACAAGGGTCGCGCGCTCTATGACGTGATGGAGCGCTACGTGCGCGCCGCCTTCTTCAGCCATGACGCCGAGGAGAGCCGCCGCGGTCGCGACCTTCTGTGGTACCTGTGGCTGGGCGAGGGAAGCCCGCTGTTCGCGAAGAGCAAGATGGCCACTTTCGAGCTGTACCTCATCGCCGACAAGGTCGCGCGCAAGGAAGTGAAGAACCCCTTCTACACGCTTATCGAGGACGAGCGCGTGATCGCGGGCATCTTCGAGGACTTCGGCATGGACCCGGAGACGTCGCATATCGTGTGCGGGCACGTGCCGGTCAAGGTCAAGGACGGCGAGGACCCCGTGAAGTGCGGCGGGCGCGTGTTCATGATCGACGGCGGGTTCTCGAGGGCCTATCAGCCCACCACAGGCATCGCCGGCTACACGCTCATCGACAACTCCTACGAGTTCATCCTGGCGGCGCACGAGCCGCTGAAGTCCGCGGAGGCGGCGGTGGTCGAGGAGCTCGATATCCACTCGAGCCGTCGCGTGGTCGAGCGCGTTGAGCACCGCACGTTGGTGGCCGATACCGACGACGGCGCCGACATCCGCCGCCGCGTCGAGGACCTCGAGCAGCTGCTGGAGGCGTATCGGGACGGCCAGATCGCCGAGGGCGGGCGCTAGCGCCGGCTCGACGGCTTATCGGATTGTGCGGTCGGGGCGCTGCTGCAGGGCGGCGCGCCGACTGTTGCGTTCTGGTGAACAGGGGGTGAACAGGGGACGGAGGTGTGTTAGGGGAAAA